>NZ_BPQP01000175.1 GCF_022179305.1 Methylobacterium iners | reverse complement strand
TTTCGAGACAAGCTCTTAGCAGTAATCGTTCTTCAGACAAGCCTAGCCTGCGCCGCGCAACTGGCAATCAATGAACGCCTTTTACCATCGGCTTTAACGATTGAATTACGCTCCAATACCTCTTGAGTGCAAATTCTACACTATAAATCTTCACTCGTGCTGCTGCTGCTTCGGCATAACGTGCACGAAGGTCAAAGTCGTTATACAATTGGAGCGCCGCAGCCATTGCTTTAACGTTCCGAACGGGAACAAGTAAGCCGTACGGAGCATGAGTCAAGCCATCAATAGAATGCTGAGGTAACCCCGCCAGGATTTCAGATGGACCAGAAGGACAATTCGTTGAAATAACTGGCAAACCTAATGCCATTGCCTCGACAAGGCCGTTAGGAAATCCTTCTCCATTCGATGCGCTGACATAAGCATCGGCATGTCGCATAATCGCGAACGGGTTGTCTTGAAATCCAGCTAATATAACGCGGTGCTGCAAACCTAAGTTCGCGACATGAGCCCGCAGGGACTCCTCCTCTGGACCTTGTCCAAGGATAATAAGCGGGGGAGCATCAGGGCACTTTGCGTAAGCTTCGATCAAGAGCCTAAAATTTTTAACCTTCGTTAAACGACCCACGGCGATGTTGAACGGCTTCTCTATTGGAATTTGCACAATTTCCTGACCCCGCTGACGGATCATACAAATATCCACTGGATTGTTAATCACTACTATTTTATGACGAGGGACGTTGAAGTGTTGTACAAGATCTTCCGCAACTCCAGATGATGGAGTGATCACTTTCGAAGCGAAGCGATAAATCAGGCGGATGCAGGCCTTTAAGGCAGTAGCCTTGGCCCCTATTCCGTAGTGAGCAGACGTGTTCACGCGTTCGCTGATGACAACTTGGTGTCGAGCAAATAATCCAGCTATAATGGTCGCCACGTTCGAGCGTGCTAAAAAACTCAAAGTAATATCAGGTTGCTCACGTATAAGCACAGCGGATAACTTGAGAATGCTTTTCAGAAATGATCGGCTACAGTCTAGACGGATTATACGAACCCATTCCGGAACTTTATATACCTCTGTCTCATCATCGAGGAGGATAAGGGTCATATCGTAATTGCGAGTCAGTTCAGCTGTTGCAGACAAAAGAGTTGTGAAAACTCGTTCTGCGCCGCCGCCGACGAGCGAATTGATAACAAATGTCAGTTTGATTTTGCGTGTCATTGATGAGAAGATTCGCTCAACCATAAGCTACAGTAGAAGTATTTATTTCACCCAAGTCTCCGCGGCTATTTAATTAATGTCAGCCGCGAAGCAGAATTTCAGTCCAGTAAAGATTTCCGTAAGAAGTTTCAAGCGAGCAAGCTATAAGCGACCGACGCTCGTATACCGAAAACCATGCCGAAGCACTTCAGTGGGTGGGTATACATTACGGAGGTCGACTAGAACATCGCCAACCATTAATTTTTTAAGTCGACCAAGATCAAGAGCGCGAAAGACATCCCACTCGGTTACAAGAACCAAGGCGTCCATTCCCTCTGCACAAGCGTAGGCATCCTCCACGTACTCGACGTCACTCAACAACCCTTTTGCTTGTTCAGTACCTTCGGGATCGAAAGCACGTACTCTGCCACCGCCATCTTGTAGGCTCGCAATGATCGCAATCGACGGTGCATCGCGCATGTCATCGGTATTTGGTTTAAAGGTCAACCCCAATATTCCGATGGACTTGCCCCGAACTGAGCCCCCACAGGCGGCAATCACTTTCCGTCCCATTGCACGCTTTCGCTGTTCGTTGACCGCCACAACGGTCTCGACTATGCGGACAGGAGTTCCATAATCCTGGGCCGTCTTCATCAACGCTAAAGTGTCTTTCGGGAAACAAGAACCGCCGTATCCGGGCCCGGCATGCAGAAATTTTGATCCTATGCGGTGATCCAGACCGATACCTTTTGCCACCTCCTGAACGTTTGCCCCTACCTCTTCGCACAAATCCGCGATCTCATTGATGAACGTAATTTTCGTTGCTAGAAATGCATTGCCGGCATATTTCGTTAGCTCAGCTGTGCGACGGCTGGTAATCAGTATTGGAGCAGAGTTGAGGTAAAGTGGCCGATAAAGTTCAGTCAATACTTTAGCGCCGCGCTCGTCTTCGACACCAATCACTATGCGATCAGGCCGTTTGAAATCTGTAATTGCTGCACCTTCCCGTAAAAATTCTGGATTCGAAGCAACCACAAAATCTGCGTCTGGTCTAGTTTCACGAATGATCCTCTCCACCTCGTCACCGGTACCCACTGGTACAGTTGACTTAGTCACAATCACTGCAAAATTTCTTAGCGACTTAGCAATTTCGCGTGCAGCGCTGTAGACATAAGAAAGATCAGCATGGCCATCGCCCCGGCGCGACGGCGTACCAACAGCGATGAAGACACACTCGGCTTGAGAAAGCGCTTCATCTAACTTTGTATCAAAAGAAAGGCGACCGGCCTTTACGTTCGTCAAAACCAACTCTTCGAGACCGGGCTCGTAAATTGGCATGATGCCATTTAGGAGACGTTCGATTTTCGCTGGATCGTTGTCGACACAAATAACAGAATGGCCGAAGTCGGCGAAGCACGCCCCAGATACCAAACCTACGTAGCCCGCTCCTACCATAACAACGCGCATTTAAACCCTCCATATCGATGTTGCACCTTAGACACCAGGGGGTCCTACACCACAAAAGACGGGTTTGAAAGTTCCAAAATAGAATTGATTGAAAATAGGTCTGACGATCAATTCACATATTGATCGAGAATGACGACCAGCACGGCAAACTCATGTACTTTGCTCGCGATTAATATAATACAGATAACGATGGTATCTTAATCTGAAATTGCGCGATAATCTAATCGTAACTAGATCGATATAAATTAAAATTATTCGAGAATATTCCCCGTTGTTTTTCAGAAGGGTAAACTATTATTGTGTATATTGAGCATCATGTCACTCTCGCACCGTGATGAAACTGAAAATTCGCTGATTTTGTACTTGTCGTTCAAACTCCCTCGCAAAAAACGCTGCGCATGCAACACATAGCCCGGACTGGGCGTCCTGCAAAGATCAGCGGAAAGTTGCCTCATATAGGTCGCCGCTCAATCTTCGGCGCTACATAGAAGATTTTGACTTCTTTTCTGGACCTCTTCCGTCAACTGTTTCTAGGCAGACCTAGGCCCCGGAGCCAACTAGCTCAGCAGGGCCGGATCACTCTAAGGAACAAGCTTATGCATAATCGATACCATCGCGGCAGAGCCAAAGGATCTCAACCTCGATGCAGAATCATAAGGCGGTTGCTAAGAGCTTGTCTCGAAA
>NZ_BPQP01000174.1 GCF_022179305.1 Methylobacterium iners | reverse complement strand
ATGTTACTTGTAAGTGAGTACAACCTGGTGATACCTCACAAAAGAGTCTTCTGGATTGCACCTCCGCGGGTGTCAGGCGCGGACCGCACGTACGACATGGACCTAGGGTTACCTATGGATGCAGGCCGTTACGATCTGGTATTCGTCAACATCCATACTGAGTACCGGCAACACCACTACCAACAATGCGTCGACCATTCAATGCGTCTGCAGATGCTGGGAGGGGATTCACTACACCTGCTTAGACCAGGAGGCTCGCTGCTGATGAGAGCATATGGTTACGCAGACAGAGTCAGCGAGATGGTGGTGACAGCCCTGGCTAGGAAATTCTCGGCGTTCCGTGTCCTGAGACCGGCGTGTGTGACGAGCAACACAGAAGTGTTCCTGCTGTTTTCTAACTTTGATAACGGCAGAAGAGCGGTAACCTTGCACCAAGCTAACCAGAAACTTAGCTCAATGTATGCCTGCAACGGACTGCACACTGCTGGCTGTGCACCGTCATACAGGGTCCGCCGCGCAGATATATCAGGACACGGTGAGGAAGCAGTCGTAAATGCTGCCAATGCCAAGGGTACCGTGAGCGATGGAGTGTGCAGGGCGGTCGCTAAGAAGTGGCCATCATCTTTCAAAGGGGCTGCAACTCCAGTCGGCACAGCCAAGATGATCCGCGCAGATGGCATGACCGTAATCCACGCAGTGGGACCGAACTTCTCCACCGTAACAGAAGCCGAAGGGGACAGAGAGCTAGCGGCCGCGTACCGAGCTGTGGCTAGCATAATTAGTACCAACAACATAAAGAGCGTCGCAGTACCGCTGCTATCCACAGGCACCTTTTCCGGCGGTAAGGACAGAGTGATGCAGTCCTTGAACCACTTATTCACGGCATTGGATGCCACCGATGCAGACGTGGTTATCTACTGCAGAGATAAAAACTGGGAAAAGAAGATTCAGGAAGCCATCGACAGGCGGACGGCAATAGAGCTCGTATCCGAAGACGTGACCTTGGAAACCGATCTGGTTAGGGTACACCCGGACAGTTGCTTAGTCGGCAGAAATGGTTACAGTGCAACTGACGGTAAACTGTACTCTTACCTTGAGGGCACGAGGTTCCACCAGACGGCGGTCGACATGGCTGAAATATCAACTTTATGGCCAAGACTCCAAGATGCTAACGAGCAGATCTGCCTGTACGCCCTAGGGGAGACGATGGACAGCATACGCACTAAATGCCCAGTAGAGGACGCCGATTCGTCTACGCCGCCGAAAACGGTACCGTGTCTATGTCGGTACGCGATGACCGCGGAGCGGGTTGCCAGACTTAGGATGAATAACACCAAAAACATCATCGTGTGCTCCTCCTTTCCATTGCCGAAGTACAGGATAGAAGGCGTGCAGAAGGTGAAGTGTGACCGAGTGCTAATTTTTGACCAGACCGTCCCGTCACTAGTAAGTCCCAGAAAGTACATACAGCAGCCGCCGGAACAGCTGGATAATGTGAGCCTGACTTCTACGACGTCGACGGGATCCGCATGGTCATTTCCATCGGAAACGACCTACGAAACCCTGGAAGTCGTAGCCGAGGTACACACCGAACCTCCGATCCCTCCGCCTCGCCGACGTAGAGCAGCCGTCGCCCAACTTAGACAGGATCTGGAAGTCACCGAGGAGATCGAGCCGTACGTGATACAGCAAGCAGAGATCATGGTCATGGAGAGGGTCGCGACGACAGACATACGCGCTATCCCAGTCCCGGCACGGCGGGCCATTACAATGCCAGTCCCAGCCCCCAGTGTTCGTAAGGTCGCTACCGAACCTCCATTAGAACCGGAAGCTCCTATCCCGGCACCAAGAAAGAGAAGAACCACTGGCACCACACCTCCGCATAACCCCGAGGATTTCGTTCCCAGGGTACCGGTTGAGTTACCGTGGGAGCCGGAAGACCTAGACATCCAATTCGGTGACTTGGAGCCACGCCGCCGGAACACCAGGGACCGAGATGTCAGCACAGGAATACAGTTCGGTGACATCGACTTTAACCAGTCCTGACTAGGCAGGGCTGGCGCGTATATCTTTTCGTCTGACACTGGCCCGGGTCACCTACAGCAGAAGTCCGTAAGGCAACATGAATTGCCATGCGAGACTCTGTATGCCCATGAAGACGAACGCATATACCCGCCGGCATTTGACGGAGAGAAAGAGAAGGTACTCCAGGCAAAGATGCAGATGGCCCCGACAGAAGCGAATAAGAGCAGGTACCAGTCGAGGAAAGTAGAGAACATGAAGGCATTAATTGTAGAAAGACTACGCGAAGGAGCAAAGATGTACCTCCATGAGCAAACCGACAAAGTACCCACGTACACCAGCAAGTACCCTAGACCTGTGTACTCACCATCGGTGGATGACAGCCTGAGCGATCCGGAAGTGGCTGTGGCCGCCTGTAACTCTTTCTTAGAGGAGAATTATCCGACCGTGGCGAACTACCAGATAACCGATGAGTATGATGCTTATCTGGACTTGGTCGACGGCTCTGAAAGCTGCCTCGACAGAGCTACGTTCTGCCCGGCCAAACTAAGATGTTACCCTAAGCACCACGCATACCACCAACCACAAATCAGGAGCGCAGTACCTTCCCCTTTCCAAAACACGTTACAAAACGTGCTAGCCGCGGCCACTAAAAGAAATTGTAATGTCACCCAAATGAGAGAATTACCAACCATGGACTCTGCGGTGTTTAACGTAGAAAGCTTCAAAAAATACGCCTGTACCGGCGAATATTGGCAAGAATTTAAAGACAATCCTATACGGATCACCACCGAAAACATAACGACGTACGTGGCTAAACTCAAGGGTCCAAAGGCTGCTGCCCTTTTTGCCAAGACGCATAACCTGGTGCCGCTCCAGGAGGTGCCAATGGACCGCTTCGTGATGGATATGAAGAGAGATGTGAAAGTTACACCAGGCACCAAGCATACCGAAGAAAGGCCTAAAGTGCAAGTGATTCAAGCGGCGGAACCATTGGCCACGGCATATTTATGCGGAATCCACAGAGAGTTAGTCAGGCGGCTAAAAGCCGTTCTGACCCCGAACATTCACACTCTGTTTGACATGTCGGCGGAGGACTTTGATGCCATCATAGCGGCACATTTTCAACCGGGAGATGCTGTACTGGAGACAGATATCGCATCCTTCGATAAGAGCCAAGACGACTCCTTAGCGCTAACGGCGCTAATGCTTCTGGAAGACCTCGGGGTCGACCAAGAACTGCTGGACCTTATCGAAGCTGCGTTTGGTGAGATCACGAGTGTGCATCTACCTACCGGTACAAGATTTAAATTCGGTGCTATGATGAAGTCAGGAATGTTTCTTACACTCTTCATCAACACGCTGCTGAACATTGTCATAGCGTGCCGCGTCTTACGCGACAAATTATCGTCCTCGGCGTGCGCCGCCTTCATAGGTGATGACAACATAGTGCACGGCGTGAGGTCAGACCCGCTAATGGCAGAAAGGTGTGCGAGTTGGGTCAACATGGAAGTAAAGATCATCGATGCCACAATGTGTGAGAAACCACCGTACTTTTGTGGAGGATTCATCCTGTACGACAGTGTCGCCGGTACAGCGTGTAGGGTTGCAGACCCGTTAAAGAGGCTGTTCAAACTCGGGAAACCGCTCCCAGCGGACGACAACCAGGATGAAGACAGAAGAAGGGCACTAAAAGACGAAACAGTTAAGTGGTCCCGCATAGGATTGAGAGAAGAATTAGACGTGGCACTGAGCTCAAGATACCAAGTCAGTGGCGTCGGGAACATCACTAGAGCGATGTCCACGCTGTCTAAGAATTTGAAGTCTTTTAGGAAAATAAGAGGTCCCATTATACATCTGTACGGCGGTCCTAAATAGATGCAGGATTACACTACATCTAAAGACCACGTATTACAGACACCATGAATTACATCCCAACTCAAACCTTTTACGGACGCCGTTGGCGACCACGCCCGGCGTTCCGTCCATGGCGGGTGCCGATGCAGCCGGCCCCACCCATGATTCCAGAGCTGCAAACTCCGATCGTCCAGGCCCAACAGATGCAGCAGCTAATCAGTGCAGTTTCTGCCCTGACGACTAAGCAAAATGGCAAAGCACCGAAGAAGCCGAAGAAAAAGCCGCAAAAAGCGAAGGCTAAGAAAAACGAACAGCAAAAGAAAAACGAGAACAAGAAACCACCACCTTAGCCGGATTCT
>NZ_BPQP01000173.1 GCF_022179305.1 Methylobacterium iners | reverse complement strand
AGGGCACTACAATTGGCATCACGGTGCAGTGCAGTACAGCGGTGGCAGGTTCACAATCCCGACAGGCGCAGGTAAACCAGGAGACAGCGGCCGGCCGATCTTCGACAACAAAGGACGTGTGGTGGCCATTGTCCTGGGAGGGGCCAACGAAGGAGCCAGGACTGCCCTATCTGTCGTGACCTGGACCAAAGACATGGTCACACGGTACACCCCAGAAGGAACAGAAGAATGGTCCGCCGCCTTGATGATGTGCGTCTTAGCCAACGTTACATTCCCATGCTCAGAGCCCGCATGTGCACCCTGTTGCTATGAAAAACAACCAGAACAGACACTGAGGATGTTGGAGGACAACGTGGACCGCCCGGGCTACTACGACCTGCTCGAGGCCACGATGACGTGTAACAACAGTGCACGCCACCGTCGCAGTGTGACGGACCACTTCAATGTCTACAAGGCCACGAAACCGTACCTAGCGTATTGCGCGGACTGCGGAGACGGGCAGTTCTGTTACAGCCCGGTGGCTATAGAAAAAATTAGGGATGAGGCTTCCGATGGCATGATAAAGATCCAGGTCGCAGCGCAAATTGGCATCAACAAAGGAGGAACACACGAACACAGCAAAATCAGGTACATCGCCGGGCATGACATGAAAGAGGCAAACCGGGATTCTTTACAAGTGCATACTTCCGGTGTGTGCGCTATTCGAGGCACGATGGGCCACTTCATCGTGGCCTACTGCCCTCCAGGGGGCGAACTAAAGGTCCAGTTCCAAGATGCAGAATCGCACACACAGGCCTGCAAAGTGCAGTACAAACACGCTCCGGCCCCAGTAGGCAGAGAAAAATTCACCGTCAGGCCCCACTTCGGTATCGAAGTGCCATGCACAACGTACCAGCTGACTACCGCACCGACGGAGGAAGAGATCTACATGCATACCCCACCGGATATCCCAGACATAACGTTGCTGTCGCAGCGGTCAGGTAACGTAAAGATCACAGCAGGAGGAAAAACCATCAGATACAACTGCACGTGTGGTAGTGGCAACGTGGGCACCACCAGTAGCGACAAGACTATCAATTCGTGCAAAATAGCACAGTGCCACGCTGCGGTGACTAACCACGATAAGTGGCAGTACACCTCCTCGTTTGTCCCTAGAGCCGACCAGTTGTCTCGCAAAGGTAAAGTGCACGTACCCTTCCCTCTGACCAACTCCACATGCAGGGTGCCCCTTGCACGTGCACCAGGTGTCACATACGGAAAGAGAGAACTGACAGTGAAACTGCATCCAGATCATCCCACGCTGTTGACGTACCGGAGTCTAGGAGCAGATCCGCGTCCGTATGAGGAGTGGATAGACCGATACGTCGAACGGACCATACCGGTGACCGAAGATGGGATAGAGTACAGATGGGGAAACAACCCACCCGTGCGCTTGTGGGCCCAGCTGACAACTGAAGGCAAACCCCATGGGTGGCCGCACGAGATCATACTCTATTACTATGGGCTATACCCAGCAGCCACCATCGTCGCTGTCTCAGCCGCGTGTCTCGCAGTCGTACTATCGCTGCTGGCGTCATGTTACATGTTCGCCACTGCACGCCGCAAGTGCCTGACCCCATACGCCCTGACCCCCGGAGCCGTCGTCCCGGTAACACTAGGAGTACTATGCTGCGCACCACGAGCGCATGCCGCGTCGTTTGCGGAATCTATGGCGTATCTATGGGATGAGAATCAAACCCTGTTTTGGCTGGAGCTTGCAACGCCGCTCGCTGCCATAATCATACTTGTATGCTGCCTGAAGAACCTGCTTTGCTGCTGCAAACCGCTATCTTTTTTAGTGTTGGTGAGCCTGGGAACTCCCGTCGTAAAATCTTACGAACACACCGCAACGATCCCGAATGTGGTGGGATTCCCGTATAAGGCTCACATTGAGAGGAACGGCTTCTCCCCGATGACCCTACAGCTTGAGGTACTTGGAACCAGCTTGGAACCCACACTAAACTTAGAGTACATAACCTGTGAATACAAGACAGTCGTGCCGTCACCTTATATCAAGTGCTGCGGGACATCAGAATGCAGATCCATGGAGCGCCCCGACTATCAATGCCAGGTCTACACAGGAGTGTACCCATTTATGTGGGGCGGCGCATACTGCTTCTGCGACACTGAGAACACCCAGCTGAGTGAAGCATACGTTGACAGATCGGACGTATGCAAGCACGACCATGCCGCGGCCTACAAGGCGCATACTGCGGCAATGAAAGCCACCATCCGAATAAGCTACGGGAACCTCAATCAGACAACAACGGCGTTCGTCAACGGGGAGCACACAGTGACCGTCGGAGGCAGCAGGTTTACTTTTGGTCCAATCTCCACTGCCTGGACGCCTTTCGACAACAAGATTGTCGTCTATAAGAACGACGTCTACAACCTGGACTTCCCACCCTACGGGTCAGGACAACCAGGAAGGTTTGGAGACATCCAGAGCAGGACGGTAGAGAGCAAGGACCTGTATGCCAACACCGCCCTCAAGTTGTCAAGACCTTCGTCCGGTACTGTTCACGTGCCTTACACACAGACCCCTTCTGGCTTTAAGTACTGGATAAAAGAGAGAGGCACGTCGCTGAATGACAAGGCTCCCTTTGGATGCGTAATCAAGACCAACCCAGTTAGAGCAGAAAATTGCGCCGTTGGCAACATCCCAGTCTCCATGGACATCCCGGACTCCGCGTTTACGCGCGTGATTGATGCACCTGCCGTCACAAACCTGGAGTGCCAAGTGGCGGTCTGCACGCACTCATCGGACTTCGGCGGGATTGCGACTCTGACTTTCAAAACCGACAAACCCGGAAAATGTGCTGTCCATTCTCATTCGAACGTAGCCACCATACAGGAGGCAGCTGTGGACATCAAAACAGATGGCAAGATAACCCTGCATTTCTCTACAGCATCAGCATCCCCGGCATTCAAGGTATCTGTGTGCAGTGCCAAAACGACATGCATGGCAGCGTGTGAGCCGCCGAAGGATCACATCGTCCCTTATGGGGCGAGCCATAACAACCAAGTTTTTCCTGACATGTCTGGCACGGCAATGACATGGGTGCAGCGGGTAGCTGGCGGATTCGGCGGGCTAACACTCGCCGCTGTGGCAGTACTTATACTGGTGACGTGTGTGACTATGCGCCGCTAACCGGGAGGCTTGACATAATGTATATATATAAGCATCATAGTTTTAATAAAGCATATAAATAATCAAGTAGATCAAAGGGCTACCTAACCCCTGAATAGTAACAAAACGCAAAATACAAAAA
>NZ_BPQP01000172.1 GCF_022179305.1 Methylobacterium iners | reverse complement strand
GCGCTCAACAGCGGTACCGCCATCGCGATGTCAGCGGTGTTGCCCGGGCTGACGCGCGAATGTGACCGGTCGGCCGCAAGAATCGGCCAGGCAGTGGACTTTGCTCGTGCGCCCACCCCACGAGCGCTCGACCGCCTGTTTCCATTCCCCCTTTTCCGCCCGAGGCTGAGCGGTGTGCCGGCACGTGCGTGCTGTCCAGGGTCAGTTCGGCTGGCACCGCGCCGGTGGCTGCCACCTTTTCGAAGAAGCCCTGCCAGAAGCCCCGTCGCGACCACCTGTTGTAGCGGTTGTAGGCCGTCGTGGCGGGTCGGTACTCGGCCGGCACGTCGCGCCAGCGGCAACCCACCTTGAGTACGTGCAGATGCCCGAGATCACCCGCCGGTCGTCCACGCGCGGGCTGCCCGGCAGCCCGCGCGGCAGGTGCGGCTCGATCACGGCCCAGGCGTCATCGGACAACCAAAACAGACGTGCCATCGCCACCTCCCGCGTGAGCGAACCCAATCACAGGAGCAAAACGCAAATCAGCGCAGTTCGTTGTATGAGGCCCCTACCTAGGGCTGCCAAGATCCAAATCAACTTCACTTACATAGTCAATATGTAGTTCGAAGAAAAACAAATTGGGTTTTGCTTGACGTTCTATCAGTCAAAGCCAAATGTTCGGGAAATTTTTACGATACATTAAGCAGTTATAGCGACATCCAGTTTACATTTCGCGGATATCTTCATGCCATCGAAGGTCGAGCAGGTGCGCTGACTGGCAGCTCACGACAAGGATCCACCATGGCGACTATGCACATCAGCCCAACCGGGTCGGGCGACAGAAGCGGTTCGAGCTGGCAGAACGCAGCGACGCTGAGTTCGTTGGACGCTATGGTCCAAAAAGCTGGCTCGGGTGGTACCGTTCTGCTGAGGGCGGACGCGGGCGCCTACGACATCTCAACCCGATCGATCAATATCAGCCATGGCGGCACTGAAGGTAGGCCAGTAACCATCAGAGGCGTCGATAGCGCCGGCCGCGACATGGACGCGCAATTCGTCGGCAATCGGGCGCTGGATGCTACCGCCGCAACCCAAACCGGCGGTCAAGCCTTTGTCCTGGACCGCGGCGCCCACGACCTCACCTTTCTCAATCTCAACATCCAAAATGTCTCGAACGCATTCCGGGCCTCTGGTGACGTCGCGAACATTGAGATTGGCCATGTCAGCGCGAGCAATGTTCAGCGCTTCTTTGAGGATCGCCAAGCCAATGACGCGCGTGGAGTAACCGCCACCGTCTCCGGTTTGTACATCCACGATGTCGATGTCACCGGCTACTCCAAAGGGTTTATCCGCCTTCAGTTCGACTCCCACGACGTGCTTATCAGGAACGTCGTGGCCGACAGTGCCGGACAGAACTTCGACAACTTTGCCATGGGTGCCCACATCGATGGGACCGCACACGACATCACGTTCGAAAACGTGACCATTAAAAACAACCAGAACTTCCTTGGCACGTATTGGAACGGAGACGGCTTCGCTACGGAGGGGGGCACCTATCGGATTACCTTCATCGACACGGTATCCTCGGGCAACACCGATGCGGGCTATGACTTAAAGTCCAATCAAACCACCCTGATCCGAGCGGTTGCGGATGACAATAGCCGCAACTTCCGCATCTGGGGCGATGACAACGTCATGATCGACTCCACAGGAGTTGACCCACATAATCGCGCAGGCTCTTACGCATCCCAGATCTGGATGGCTAGCGGCGCCGAGCTGACGGTTACAGGTAGCCAGTTTGTCGACTCGGGCTCGATGACCCGTGTCTTCAACTTCGATGGCGCAGCCTCGCTAAGGATCGCCGACACCACAATCACTCATGGCGGCACGCTCACCTACGGCTCGACGAAGGGTCTAAAAGGCCTGAGCACCGACGTGGTGACCAAGATTGCTCCTACAGGATCGTTCTCCACAAACAGCGTCGTCGTGCACGAGTCGGCGCAAAGTGCTGCGCCTCCCGACACGACGCCGCCGGCCTCGCCGGTCTTTACGCTGGCTAGTGGGTTTGAGGGTGGCATC
>NZ_BPQP01000171.1 GCF_022179305.1 Methylobacterium iners | reverse complement strand
ACCGCGGGATCAAACACCTAGCCTCAGCGAAGCTTCGGGACGACGGTGCTGGTACCGTCTCAATCTTAAACGCAAGCCGGGGGCGAACCGCGCACCAACGCGGCGTTCACAGGCGAGGGGTTCAGGTCGAACTCGGTCGGCCAGCGTCTTCAGGACCGGGAACTTGGCGTTGCCCATGCAGTAGGCCGTGGCCCGGCTCTCGACGTCGGCCAGCTGTGCGGCCAGCAGATCGCCCACGACGCGCTCCGGCGCATGCCCGCGCTTGCCGGCCTGCGTAATGATCTCGTCGTAAGCGGCGCGCATGCGGCGCAGCTTGAGCTTTACCATCAAAGCGTTAACTGTGCCGCTCCATCACACCATCTCCAGAGCTCGCGGAGCGTCGTAGCGAGCACAATTGGCCGCGGGCTCGACGCCGAGGGTCAGGGCTGCCGGCGTCGCCACCGGCGCAGGCGGGAGGCTCTCACGGCCGCGCGAGAGCAGGTTGAGCACCGCATCGGCGCTGAACAGGCGTGCGGCCAGTGCGGCCGCCTCGACAACTTCCAGGCTCACCTCAGGCACCGCCGAGAGGATCGAGACGAACTGCCGGTGGCCGTCGACGTGGTTGCGAAGCCGCTCGCGGATCCGGGCGATCCCGCAGGGCAGATCCCAGTCGCGGAACGGCTCGCCGTTGCGCAATGCTCCGGGCTTGCGGGCCAGCACCGGCAGGTAGTGCCAGGAATCGTAGACGGTCTGATGGCGGCCGAAGCAGCGCACATGCTCGGCCACAGTGTTGCCGTTGAGGAAGACGCAGATGCGGTCGGCATAGGCACGCAGCTGCACGTGTCGCCCGGCGGCGTGGGCGGCCACCGACTAGCGATTGTAGTCGTAGCGCACGAGGCAGGTCTTGGAGGCGACCACCTCGACCTCGTGGAAGCCGTCGAACGCGCCACGGTAGGGGATCAGAGCCGGCCGATCCTCGGCCTCGAAGACCGCCTGGACGGTGCGGTCGGGTTGCACCGGATGCGCCGCGGTGAGAGCCCAGAGCCGGCACTGCTCTTCCAGCCAGTAATTAGGTGGGCCAGCGTCTCGAAGCGCAGCACCGGCTTAAAGAAGCGGTTGCGTGCGGTGCGTACGCGACCTGCACCAGGGCAACTTCCTCACCGACAACCGCAACGCCGTGCTGATTGGCGGCACAGGTTCGGGCAAGACGCATCTGGCCATCGCCATCGGGGCGAACTGCGTGCGCGAGCGCGAGGCGCGCGTGCGCTTCTTCAACACGGTTGATCTGGTCAACCAGCCGGTACTCGGCCGGCACGTCGCGCCAGCGGCAACCCACCTTGAGTACGTGCAGATGCCCGAGATCACCCGCCGGTCGTCCACGCGCGGGCTGCCCGGCAGCCCGCGCGGCAGGTGCGGCTCGATCACGGCCCAGGCGTCATCGGACAACCAAAACAGACGTGCCATCGCCACCTCCCGCGTGAGCGAACCCAATCACAGGAGCAAAACGCAAATCAGCGCAGTTCGTTGTATGAGGCCCCTACCGGAACCCAGGACCTTACACGTTTCGCAACGCGTGGCTGTTGCCGGAGGAGCGTCCGTTGCATTATGGGTTATCAAATTCTCGGTTGGTCGCTAAACAATGAGAAATGCTTGGTGCCAAGGTGGCAGTTTCTGCCGCACGATCATCGTTATTTTTCAGCCCCATCTATCATGAAATCCAAATTTCCCCGTCATTTAGGTATCATTGCGAGAGCCTTCAGGCCTCGGTTGGCATTTCTTGCCGCTGGCGCTTCAGCCTTAACCTTCGTTATGATTATCTTTTTCTTGACCCGGTCGCCACCACATCGCCCAACAAGCACTTTCCCCCTGGCGCCGTCACCATCAAAACGTGAAGATTTATACAATCAGTCTAGCAAATGGATTGAAGGGAGCAAGCCTCTATCATCAGATACTTTTATCAAAGTCATGCCTCCAACCATCCCAAACTTGAATTCAAGTGAAGTGGTGCAAATTATAATAAAAGACATTGACGGCCGCTGGACAGATGGAACAACAACATTGACCATAGACGCTAAGCGTCTGCGGGCGCGCCTGGCGAGCGGCAGCGATGCGCTAACACAGGATATGATCGTGCGTGACGTTAGCGGCTTGATGATGGTCATCGACATAGGTCCACGACGCCTGTTCCTTCTCCGCCGTCCCGACACCCTGGCGGTCGGCAGCGGGGCACTCGCTAATCCCGCGGAGTTGCGGCGGGATTAGTCCAAGCCAGAAGTGTGGCCAGAGATGATCTCGAAGGCACTGCGCCGGTGGGTCGCCAAGACCGGCCCGCAGATTCAGTACATCTCCCCGGGCTCCCCATGGGAGAACGGCTATTTAGAGAGCTTCAACGGCGAACTTCGTGACGAATGCCTGAGGCAGCAGATCTTTTACTCGCTCAAGAAGGCGCAGATCGTAACGGGCTATGCTCTTGACCTGGGCTGTCTGAATTAGCCCCGGTCCGCCACGACCCACATCGGCACGCCCGGCAGATGGTCGAGCAGAGGCAGCGCGTGTGGGAGTTCATGAGCCTGCCCGGGCGCGATCTGGAAGGCGATCGCCCGGCCTGAGCCGTCGGCGACCACGCAGGCTTTCGTACCAAAGCCGCCACGAGACCGGCCAAGCGCTTCAACTGCGTTTTGGCTACAGCTTGAGAGCCCCTTTTCGGACAGCCCCAGCCGCCTTCTGGTGAGCGCGCACGCCCGTGCCGTCGAGAAACACGATGCCGAGGCAATCCCATGTTCTTGCACCAGAGCGAGCAGGCGCTCCCACACGCCGAGCCGCGACCGGCGGATGAAGGTCTGCGCCGCCATCCACCACGGCCCGAGATCGACGGGGAGCGAGCGCCACTTCGCTCCGTTCTCGTGCCGCCATAGGATCGCGCTGATCGTCCGGCTCAGGTTCGAGGGCGGCACCTTGGAATGCGGGCCGCAGGCCTCAAGCAGAGGCCCCAGCACCGCCCCCTGCGCGTTCGACAGCATCGTCATCCTCCGGCTCCAACCAGAGGACAACGTGCTCAGGTGCTAACAGACCCTAACCACCTTCAGTAGCACGCCGATTTAGTTGGTCATCGTATCAGCGCACCTTCCGACTATCGCCGCAAGACTCACGTCAAGCGCCGTCTTGTTGTCATGACACCGTCATCGAGGCGCCGCGCTACTCGGGCCTGCAGAGCACGTCGAGTACATCTTGCGCGTCTTGAACGAACCGCGTGACCATTAACTCATCGCTTCCGCGTAGAGACGTTAAGAAATACAAGTCTTCAAGAACAAAATTGACTTTGATCGGTGAAAAACACCTCATCTTTATCAAATAGTTTTGCCCAGTGAAGATCAAGCTCTTTCGGGGTGAACCTTATTAATCCTGCACCAGGAGTAAACGTCAACTCGCCAAAGTAGATCTTACTACCGATTAAAAACAGGTCTACTCTAACATAGTTTATATTTTTTGATAGCTGATCCGCTACTTCGAGCATCTCAACAACGTTATAAGGTTTAGCAATACTAGAAGGATCTGCAGATTTCAAACCATGGCTCAGAGGTATCGGCCTCCAATCAACATCAAAGAAATTGACTTTGTGGTCGCCAAAACGATTGCTGTGTATTTGAAAAAACTGTGTGAGGTGACCACCTTTGCGAAAACAGTGAATTTTAAAATCGTTTGCAATTCGCGATCCATCACGAAGGAGCATTTCAAACATAATCTTCGGCTTGATGTTAGAGTAGTGCCGTTCCCTGTATCGGCCGTAATAATTCTGTTTTAGCCACCCGCCAGCAATGTTTCTGAGATCTATGACGTCGTTCCTCCGTTTCCCAGAAACTAATTCCACCCACCCGGCACCGTGGTTGGCTTTCATTACATATTCGTTAGGTAAATTGTCGAAATTTATGCCTTCAATGTCGTCAGTCACGTCATAGATAGGAACCAAATGCTTCGACCCAACTTTCTCTGATACAAATCTACGAGCAGAGACCTTGTCTGACAATTCGCTAAAAATTCGCTGTGGGTAGAGGCGGCGATAAGCAACTCGTTCCGAAAACGTCGATTGCCGTTGTAAGTTTAATAATCGTCTGTGACAAACCGTGTGTGAAGCATGAACTGCGAGCTCGTCATTGGCGACATACTTGTTGATAAAGCGAGTTAAATTCATATTTTAACATATCTCCGTAGGTTTTGAAAATTATTGGCGAAAATCATATTTCAAACCGGATGCTCTCAAAGAGGTATAACACATGTTAATATCAGTGCTGGGAGCGCTCGTCTAAAATGAGTACACAAATGATATTGTAGGTAGAACAATTGCTCGAATCTTGTTGCTTCATAGCCTGGTAACCGACGAAAATCAAAATGTAAAAACGCCAAAGTTTTGGGCACGCCTCAACTAATTTCGAGTGGGGCTGAAACGACCCCGCTGCAGCAATTTCAACGCTGGGTAGCACACCTGAGCGGCCATTCGTTGACGCAGCTCGATCGCGTTTCGTGGCTCCACACTTCACATTTTTGTGAATTATGAATGAGCTGTAGCGTTATCAGCTAAGGATTTTTGTCATTCGCTTGATCTCAGATGATGTCTCATGAATGTGGAGGCACGTTAATCAGGATGCGAGGTGCGGAATGTCAGATGTACTAGACGCTCAAGCCGCTCAGCAGATAGTGGCTGTCGAACTGACAATCTAGATCGTCTCACCCTTTGTGTCTTATAACGCCGTCCCGACCTCCGGCCTTACTGACCTTATCCTGTCTGTTCACTCAGGGTTGCTCAGCCTTGGTAAGCCGCCTGCGTCTTCGGGGGGTCGGTTACGAATGCGACAGCCGCGCAGATCAAGAAGTCGATCACCGATCAGGGGCTAATTAGCTTAGAGGATGGCAGAGCCTATAAGCCGCTCAAGCGCCACCTGACGGGGCGGGGCCTCTCGCCAGATAGCTACCGAGCCAAGTACGGTCTTCCGCCCGATTATCCGATGACTGCTCCTACCTACTCGGCGGCGCGCGCAGCGCTCGCCCAGAGCATAGGCCTTGGTCGGAAGGGAGAAAAGCCTACGGCGAAGTCTGCCGAGGTCGCCGAGACAATCTCCGAAGTTGCTACCACTCGTGCCGGTTAGGAAAAGCTTAGGCAGCGAAGGAAATTTTAAAAAGGCAGCTATTGCAATTGCAAAAGCTTCTATCGCCACAGCATGGCAGACCAGAATACAACGAGATCCGTGTGGTAACGGTATGTGACGTGCGCGGTCGTACCTGGCCGCATCACTCGGTTTGACGAGCCGCCGTACTTTGGCGTGTGGACGGCTTGGGACTTCCCAGTTTTCGCAAGATTGACACACGGGCTTCAGCCATGGGCTTAAGCATGCCACTCCGATCCAAAATGAACTCGTGTCCACGAGACCCTATGACACCTCGGAGCAAAATGCTCAGTGCGCCGCAAGCTCAGAAAAATCGCGACGCACACTGCTGCTAAGCTGCTACCGAAGGGCACAGCAAGTGCAGCTCCCAAGACGCCGTAGCTCCATACCGCTGCAGCTGTGACTAGACCTCCGACGAGGCCTGCGAAAACCATCGGGATCATTTACAATCCTCCGATCGAACCCACGTCTTCTAATTTAACAAGTGGAGATTGCGACGGTTGGTTTAACTTACCCGCATGCGCTTTAGTGCCGCGCTCTAGAGCGGC
>NZ_BPQP01000170.1 GCF_022179305.1 Methylobacterium iners | reverse complement strand
CTTCGCAGCCCCGGGATGACAGGGGGGTTTGGTCGTCCCCAAAGTGCACCGAGCCGCTTGGCCTGAGATCACGAGGCCGACCTCCCACATCCTTAAACGGCCGTTAACTGGGCGGGGATAGCGTTACCGGATCGTGTCTCCCGCGTCTGGTCCCGCATGCGCTCGCTCCGCCGCTCCGCATCGCCCTACGACACCTACCTGGACAGCGTCCGGCCGTTCATCGCCAAGCGCATGACCGAGCTCGGCGGTCTGGTGCTGTTCGCCGGCGCGACCGCGCTCACCGTGGCGCTGGCGACCTGGTCGATCGAGGATCCGAGCCTCAACCACGCGACCCTGCAGCCTGCCCACAACGTGCTGGGCGTGCCCGGCGCCATCGTCTCCGACCTCGCGATGCAGCTCCTCGGACTCGGCGCGCTCGCCTTCGCCCTGCCCCCCGCCTTCTGGGGCGTGCAGCTGATCCGCACGCGGGAATTGCCGCGCGGGGGCCTGCGCATCGCGCTCTGGGTCATCGGCTTCTTCGCGGCGAGCGCGGTGGCGAGCGCGCTGCCGCCGACGGCGCGCTGGCCGCTGCCGACCGGCCTCGGCGGCGTCGCGGGCGATGCCTTGATGCAGGCCGCCCGCACCCTCGTCGGGGTCATCGTCCCGCCGGCCTCCGCCCTCGTCGGCTTCGCCTTCGCGGGCATCGCCATCCTGAGTCTGACCGGCGCCTGCCGGGCCGGGGCCGGTGACGATGCCGAGGACGATGCGCCCGCCCACCGCCACGACGCGAGGCGCGACGAGCGCGAGGATGCCGACGGGCCGGGCCTCGGCCTCGTCTCCCTCGGCGCGGTGGCGCAGCTCCTGATCTCCGGGCGCAACCGCCTGACCGGCCGGATCGAGAGCTGGCGCGCCGAGCGGGCGGCCGCCGACCTCGTCTATGCGGGGAACTCGCCGGCGCTCGCAGCGCGGCGCGCCTTCGCGGCCGAGGACGACGCGCCCTGGGCAAGCGCCCCGCGGCCGGCCCCGGCCTTCGACGGACGCCGGGAACCCGTCTTCGATCGCGAGGCGGCTCCGCCCCTGGTCCAGCGCCGGGCCGCGCCCGTGCTCCACGACGACGAACCCGACGATGGCGGCCCCGAGGATGGGATGCTGCCGGACCCTGAGCCCGAGGCGCCGGCCCGCGTCTCCCGCGTCTCCGCACCGCCCCCGCCGCCCGCGCCCGTGCGGCGGGCCGCGCTGGTCGAGGCCTACGCGCCCGACGATTACGCCCACCCCGCCCTCGAACTGCTGGCCGCGCCCAAGCCCCCGGCGCCGGGCAGCCAGATCAGCGCCGACGCGCTCGAGCAGAACGCGACGCTCCTGGAGGCGACGCTCAGCGATTTCGGCGTGCGCGGCGATATCCTGGCCGTGCGGCCGGGCCCCGTGGTGACCCTCTACGAGCTCGAGCCCGCGCCGGGCACCAAGTCCAGCCGCGTCATCTCCCTCGCCGACGACATCGCTCGCTCGATGTCGGCCGTCTCCGCCCGCGTCGCCGTCGTTCAGGGGCGCAACGCCATCGGCATCGAGTTGCCGAACGCCAAGCGCGAGACGGTCTTCCTCCGCGAGCTCCTGGCCTCGGCCGAGTTCTCGGAGACGAAGCACAGCCTGGCGCTGTGCCTGGGCAAGAAC
>NZ_BPQP01000169.1 GCF_022179305.1 Methylobacterium iners | reverse complement strand
CGGGTGCTGATGACTGGGAGAGCCGTGCGCTTCCGCCCGCAAGGCAAGGCGAAGCAGCAATGTCGTTGACGCTCGATCCCCACGCGATGGGCTGGCTCATCCGCAAGCTGGAGAGCATCACCCCCCTCTCCGATCTGGACCGTCGCGCCATCGAGAGCCTGTCGGTGTCGATCCGGCGCTTCGAGCCGCGTCAGGACATCGTGCGCGACCAGGATCGTCCCTCGCAGTGCTGCCTCGTCCTTCAGGGTTGGGTGCATCGCTACAAGCTGCTCGACGAAGGCAGGCGCCAGATCGTGTCGTTCCACGTCCCCGGCGACATGCCCGATCTGCAGAGCCTGCACCTGCGCGTCATGGACCACAGCGTCGCCACGCTCACGGCCTGCACGCTGGCCTTCATCCCGCACGAGCATGTCCGCGACCTGCTGCTGCGCTTCCCCTCCCTGAGCGAAGCGATGTGGCGCGACACCCTGATCGATGCCGCGATCTTCCGGGAATGGCTGACCGGCGTCGGCCGGCGCTCGTCCCACGCCCGGATCGCCCACCTCTTCTGCGAGATGTACGTAAAGCTGGAGGCGGTCGGCTTGGCCAAGGATCACCGCTGCAGCTGGCCGCTCACCCAGGGCGATCTCGCCGACGCGCTCGGGCTCTCCAACGTGCACGTCAACCGCGTCCTGCAGGATCTTCGCGGGCAAGGATTGATCACACTTCGGGGAGGCATGTTGACGTTCGAAGACTGGCCGGCTCTCAGTCGACTGGCGGAGTTCGATCCGACCTACTTGCACCTAGACAGGCGAGAAGCCGCATGAGCCTTCGTCTTCGGCCCGTCCGGGTGGCGATCGGGAGCAACGGCGCCGAGAGCCAGCTGGTGTTTGCCGACGACGCCCTCGTTGCGGTGCTGGTCCAGCTCTCGGAGGCGCATGAGGACGAGGCCGGGATGTGGTTCCTGGAGGCGGGCTTTGGCCGAGCGGAAGCGATCCCGCAACCGAGCTTCGCCACGCTCGACGAGGCGCAAAGCTGGATCGAGCGACGGCTCGGGAAAGCCTAAGGTGCGACACTGAAGGACCCCGCGAGCCGTGAGGCTGCGGGGCCAAGTCTTGGGAGGAAGTACTGCCGACGCTGATCGGGAGCAGAGCGCCAGCAGAGCCATGCCGAGATGAGCACCATCTGGACACAGTATCTATCGCACCCGCTTTGTGGGAGCGAACTAAAGTATGATTGCTTAGTGATCTTTATTTTATGTTTGTGATCATGAGTTAGGATGATCAGCGTCTCTCGCGGAAACTAGACTGTAGTCAGCCCGTATCTCATACGATGCCGGAACCACCGCGTGGCCGCCTCCAGCGTGTCGAAGGGCG
>NZ_BPQP01000168.1 GCF_022179305.1 Methylobacterium iners | reverse complement strand
GGCCGAGTACGACAGGCTTCTTGGGTCCCTTGAGCGATAGGTTAAACCCGGCGCCGCCACCAAGCCTGCGGATGTACGCTCCTGAGAATGACAGGTGCCCTGTTGTACGACTTGGTTGGGTCGGAGGCGGAAGGTCCGCTCTAGGACCAAAGGCGAAAGTCCGCCTCCCACCCATTCCGGCCGTAGAGCCGACCAGCTGCCAGTTCGCGTGAAGGCCATCCCGCTTCGTCCAGGCCTTGGCTGATCGAGGCGAGCAGTTCACCGTCCGGCCACGCCTGCGCGATGACTTGGTCGCCGTCGACGGAGGAAACGGCGGTGTCGCGGTTGCCCGTGGAAGTCGATGGTCGGCAGGGGCTGGGACACTTTTCCTGGAGCGGATCAGGGCGCCTCTGCGCATTGCTAAGAAGGCCGACGACAGGGTCACCGCCGGCTAACCCGGAAGGGATGCCGACGGCGGCATAGAGTTTAGGCTAGGCCAGTGCCATGCCCGCCGCAGCGGCGCCTCGAAAGACACGAAGCAGCCCCGCCGCCCGATCTAAGAACGGGTTGGCGGGGCGCATCGTGGATCGCACGATGGTGCCGATACGCAACCTGGCTCATGGTCAGGATTCGCACGAGCACGTTCGGACTTCGTTTTCAGCCTGCGAGGAAGGGGCCTGTGAAGCGTCCGAACTCGACACGGTCACCAAGGATGCGTCGGGCCGAGCTGATCTTCTGCAGCGTCTGCCGGGTCGTGCCCGAACAGCGAACCTCCTCTTCCAACCGCCGCAGTCGCTCGATCGTCATAAGCGCAGCGGTGCTCGGGCGGTCTGCTCTCTCTGCTGCCAAACCAACAACAAGTGAGGTGGTCGCGGCATCGAGTTCGAATCGGTCGGTGTGGTGCTTCATAAGGGGCTCCTAGTAACTTCAGGATCTGATTTACTGTAGCGTACCGATGATGCAGCAACACAGGATAAAGCCGTCAAATTTGTGTGGCACCCGGCAGTTTTCGTATCGGTTTTATAGGTATATTTTCATTTTAACATAAAGAAATAACTAGAAATATCATTCTAGGCGCCGTGCATGCTGAAGGGTGCGTCATTTCCAGCGGAAACAATCGGGCTCTAGGTCCGTTGTTAGTCACACATTCACTGGAGTTTCGATGAACAATTTTGTACTCGCTAGCGCCCTGGCGCTTGCCTTATCCTCCCCAGTTCTTGCCCAAGGCTTCCCCTTCGAGCGTGAGCCCAACACCACCGGGACGATTGTTACGCGACACTCCAACACGACGGGCAACACGGAAGACATTGTTGTCTCACGCGGCGCGACCGGCGCCGACACCATCACCTCGAGTTCGGCAGCTGGCGGCAATGCCAACCTGCCCGAGCGTGCAGTACCGAATGGTAGCGCCAACGGCGGGGGCGGCGGACGCTGATCCAGCGAAATAGCTAGTCTCCCAGCCGCAAGGCTCAGCCCGCCCGGCTCATGTTGTGGCGGGCTTTCTCTTGGACCGGCGAGGCCGGTTTATAGTCAGAGGCACGGCGGCATCGGTCACGACGAGACTGCCAGCGGATGTGTTGAGTTAGATCATGGCCGGCTTCGTCCCCTCGTTCGGGACGAGGATCACAGCTGCGCAGCAGCCTCGAGGAGTTTGATACTGATCGCTGACGAGGCCCGCAAACTAGCTATTGGCACGCCTGGAGGCGCGGGCCGCATCACGGACAATAGCGATGACCATAGAACAGCCGACGTAGCTGTACTCGGAAGCACCCCTTGAATGTCGAAGGTACCACCATCACTCCAGCACACTGCAACGCTTGCTTCGGTCAGTAAGGTGGAATGTTCCGGATCGTTCCAACGGTTCGCTTTGGGCCTTAATCACACCGTACCTGCGGGATCGGCAGCAATGGGTCGAAAGCCGAACGTCCGCTTCCGGGCGAAAGGCCACGGTCCGGTTACCACCCTTGTCGGACCTTCAAAGCGTCCGCTTCAGGGTAGCCTGATCGAGCGGCAACGTATGACCACGATAGGGGGAGACAGTTCTTCCGCTTCCGGCCGTCAGGGTGATGGAAGCGAACACCGCAGTTCTTCAACAGCCTTCAGCCGCGTTCTCACGCCTTCAGAACTGAACCGGCCACAGGCATCGAACGCATCCCTCACCCTGGTGACTGTGGGAGCCAGAGGTGGGTCTTCGGCACTGTGAGCGGGTGCTGCTTCCAAATGTGCATGTTCTGAACTGGCGGTGACGAAGCCTTCAGCAGTGCTGAGCTAAGGGGAGAAGAAGCCCAAGATCGTGGCAGCACTTCATGGCACCCGCATCGACCGTTCTGCTTGCGCCTGCAGACGGTCCGTTGGCTACGCCCACGATCCTGATCCTCACAGACACACCTGGTCGCGGTGAGCGCCTCGCACGGGACCTGAGCGTTCTGGCATCTTGCGCCGTTCTGGACATCCTCGATCCCGACCAGCGCGATGTGACCGGCGGAGCCACAGCGTTTCGAGCGGTTCTGAGCGACGTGTCGCTGGTGCGATCCGCAACCATCGCCGCGTTGCGCTCGCAGCTCGACCGTCTGAAGGCACACTCCGCGCCCTATCTCTTCCTGCTGCACGAGGACACACCACGAACGTTCGCGCAGGCTCACGCTCTTGGCGCCAGACAAGTTTTGCGCGCTGATGCGCCTTGCAGCGAGTTGCTCAAGGCCGTGTCAGGCCTGATCGGCACCATCGCGCCAACGCTGCTGCCAGCCGAATGCCCGCCCAGCATCGCTGCCGCCGATGTGGCCCTCTCCCGCATCTTCGAGGCTGCGCGCGGCGGTGCGGTCGATCCTGACCTTGTGGCCACCGGAACCAAGTTCGTCGCGCAAGCCGTACGGACGACCGGCATCCGCGATTGGCTGGAGGTCGTGTGGCGGTTTGACGATGTCACGCACCAGCACTGCCTGCTCGTTGCAGGTCTCGCGTCAGGCTTCGCCCAGTCCTTGGGCTTGAGCGAGGCGGATTGTCAGCGACTGACCCAGGCCGCACTCCTGCATGACATCGGCAAGGCCAAGATCCCTGAGGCTATCCTCAACAAGCCCGGTGCCCTCGATCCTGAAGAGCGGCGGATCATGCAACAGCATTCGAGCTTGGGGCATGCGATGCTGCGAGGCAGCGGCTTCTCTGACGAGATGCTCGCCGTCGTGCGCTCGCATCATGAGTGCCTGGACGGGTCCGGCTACCCGGATGGGTTACGGGGCGCTGAGATCGCGGACTTGGTGCGGCTGGTGAGCGTCTGCGACGTCTACGGCGCGCTGATCGAGCGGCGCCCGTACAAGACACCTTTGAGTGCGGAGCGTGCCTACAGCATCCTTGAGGGCATGAGCGGTAAGCTCAACGGTGACCTCGTGCGCGCCTTCCGACCTTTTGCCGTTCTTGCAACCACCTAGCCCGGCCGCAGGTAGGCACGAGCGCACCGCTCCTCGCGCGTCACACAGCTCCATCACTCACCCCGACGGTACCGCAGAAGATGTTTGCGACGCAGCGCCCTCCGAGCAAAGTTAATCGGCTCCAATCGGCAAAGACCCGGGTTGCAGAAAAACGCTTGTTTATCTGCAGCTTGCCTAACCTCTGA
>NZ_BPQP01000167.1 GCF_022179305.1 Methylobacterium iners | reverse complement strand
AGCCATCGATGGCGGCAGCCATCGATGGCTCGAACGACGTACGATCCACGCCGTAGATGCGGAAGACTTCGTCGGACCAGGTCAGCGTCTGGGACGGCAAGGCGATGTGCCAGTGGCCCACATGTGCGACCTGCTCCGCGAGGACGAGCAGTCGGTTGGCTTCCCCAAGGCTCGCCTTGTGCTGTTCCAGGTCCTGTGCCTGGTTTGCGATGACCGCTTCATGCTCCTGACGCGCCGCAATCTCGTGACGATGCTGGGCATTTGCCGCGTGAAGCCGCAGCTGGGCCACGACGATCGTGGCGAGATCCTCAAGCTGTCGGCACTGAGCCTCCGAGAAAGTTCGCGGACGCGTATCGATCACGCACAAGGTGCCGACCCGAATGCCGGGGCCGAGGATGAGTGGCGCACCGGCATAGAAGCGAATGCCCGGTGCGCCGGTCACCAGCGGATTCTGCGAGAAGCGCGCATCCCGCGTCGCATCCTCGACGACCATGACGGTATCCGAGAGCACCGTGTGGCTGCAGAACGCGACGTCGCGTCCGGTCCCATCAACCGCCAAGCCGCACTTGGCCTTGAACCATTGCGCATCCTCCTCGATCAGCGAGACCAGGGCGATGGGCAGATCGAACAGGATTGTCGAAGTCCGGCAGACTGCATCGAAGTGCGCCTCAGGCGGCGTACCAATGATCTGTAGCGCACGCAGCGCCTCTAGGCGCGCAGCTTCGTTGCCGGCACTCACAATCCTGTCTGTCATTTCGGGGCCGTCCTCGTCGCACCAGATTGTTAGATGTCGAGCGGGTAAATTCCGCCTTACGCTGAAAGACTCCTCGCCGGGGTGCAGCCGCGCTTCGTGCGTTATCTTGACACAAACTGAATGGTGAAGGGCGGGCTCAGCGTCCCGTGGCAAAGGGGTATGCGCGCACTACTCGCAACGTCCTTCTTCGGCAGCTTTGCGGACACTCCGCTGCGCGCATCCCGGACAGACTTTGAGTATGTAAGTTCGGCTCGAACGGATCGCGAAGCCACAACCCCGGAAGGTGACCGCGAGCGGGAATGAGCCCCGCGCGGTCTGCCTTACTCATGCCAGGGTCAGGTGCGGCTTGATGAGGTAACGG
>NZ_BPQP01000166.1 GCF_022179305.1 Methylobacterium iners | reverse complement strand
AGGCGTGGGCCACGGCGCCGCTGGCCATGGTCGAGCCGTTCGCGGCGTGGTGCCGGACCAGCATCGGCCGCAGGACGGCGATGGCGAGGAACGCCGCCAGAAGATCCATGGCCGCCACCGTGTAGAGGACCGTGGACCAGGTTCCCGTCGCCTGCATCAGGAGGTTGCCGACCGGCACGAACAGCGCGGCGATACCCTTGGCGCAGTAGAGGACCCCGTAGATCTTGCCGATATGGGCCGAGCCGAAGGTGTCCGCCGCCGTGGCGCTGAAGAGGGAGTAGACCTCGCCCCAGGCCAGGAACACGATGCCGGACAGGATGATGAAGGCCCACGGGTTCGAGCCGAAGTAGCCGAGCGCCACGATGCCGATGCCTTCCATCGTGAAGGCGATGAACATCGTCTTCTCACGTCCGATCCGGTCCGAGATGAAGCCGAACAGCGGGCGCGAGACGCCGTTGAGGATGCGGTCGAGCATCAGGGCGAAGGGCAGGGCCGCCATGGCGAAGAAGTACAGGTTGACCTTGAACTCCTTCACGCCGAGGTCCTGCGCGATCACGCCGAGCTGCGCCACCGCCATGAGGCCGCCGGTGACCGTGCAGGTGAACATCAGGAGCATCACCCAGAAGACGGGGGTGCGCAGGGCCTCGCCGAGGGTGTAGTCGCGGCGGGACTGGAGCACCTTGCTCGAGAAGGTCACCTCGCCCTTGCCGGGACCACGCAGACCGAGCGCGGCCAAGAAGATCACGGCGCCCTGGATCAGGCCGAAGTAGAAGAAGGCCTGGGTGTAGCTTCCAGCCGCGATCATGTTGGCGATCGGGATGATGGTCAGCGCCGAACCGGCACCGTAGGCGCCGGCCGTGAGGCCGACGGCGAGGCCGCGCTTGTCCGGGAACCACTTCAGCGCGTTGTTGACGCAAGTGGCGTAGACGCAGCCCACGCCGATGCCGCCGGCGACCGAGCCCAGATAGAAGCCGGACAGCGACGTGGCGTAGGAGTTGATGACCCACGCGAGGCCGGTCATCAGGCCGCCGAACATCACGACGCGGGTCGGGCCGTACTTGTCGATGAAGTAGCCCTCGATCGGCGTCAGCCAGGTCTGGACGATGACGAAGATCGTGAACGCGACCTGGATCGCGGCGCGATCCCAGCCGAAGGTCTTCTGGATCTCAGGGACGAAGAGCGTCCAGGAATACTGGATGTTGGCCGCAGCGACCATGCAGACCACGCCGAGGATAAGCTGCAGCCATCGCCCCGAATTGGATCTCGCGACGGGTGCCGTTGCTGGTGTGGGCAGATAGGACGACAGAGTTGTTATGCCTTCCTGGGCATTCGACATGGACGTTTCTCC
>NZ_BPQP01000165.1 GCF_022179305.1 Methylobacterium iners | reverse complement strand
CCCATTGGCCGTGACACGCCGATCCTCGTTGGCATCATACAGCCGGGTGGTGGTCACGAGGCGATCACCGGCGGCAAAGCCCCGGATGGTGTCGTTGCCCAACCCAAGACCCAGCGCGGTGTCAAAGTAGAACACGTCCCGCCCCGACGTGCCCGTCAGCACCTCGCTCAGATACGTACTGGCAATCGCACCGATAGGCTTGAGCCGAGTAGCACTACTATCCTCAATGGCAACCGCGACAGGTTCACCTGTAATCATCGGCCGACCATTAATTACGGCCTCATCGATTACAATCGTAAATATTTCTCTAGGTTCAATAATAGCGTCTAATAGCAATTCAATATGATCTGAAACTCTAATCTGCCCTGGGGAAATTACAAGTGACTTCTTGACTACTGGGATAAAATCGAGACCTGCCGAGGCGCTTGATCCGGTAGTCGAGTAAGTGATTGTTACAGGATCCGATTGCACCGTGCTTAGGGTAAAGGTTATAGTTGGGCCTAACTCTGCTCCCTCGACTGAGGCCGCGGGTGAAACGGTTGCAGTGACAGTTGGTCCATCCTTCGAAAGAATCTTTAGCCTTCCAATAACTCCATTTGAAGAATTTGGATTATAATCTCCTAGATCTATATAATACACATAACCATCCGGGCCCTGTTCGAAGTGCACAGGCGCAAATGAAGATTGCGAAGTATAAAGATACTGAACATTCTGTCTATTTTTAGTATCGATGGTGAATACATTACCGTTTGTGAAATTTGTAAAAAAATAATCGTCCTGAAATTCGGATGGGTATATGCCACCCGAATACACAAAAGACCCCCCGGTTATTGCCTGATTTTGGTAACCTGGCGCTGAAGCAGCATGCCCAAACGCTGCATAGGGTGGTATAACGAGGGTGGTTCCGTTGTTCACTCCTTCGTAGAACTCTATAGCTTCAGGGAAGGACCTGTATCCGCTCGTTTGACTAAGGCTACCACCCTCCCTACCCTCAAACCAAGGCCAACCGAAGTTTGCGCCAGCGAAGCCAACGTTGATTTCTTCATAAGCGTTCCATCCGGTATCAGAGATGAATAACTGCCCAAGTTGATCGAATGCCATGGAGAATGGATTCCGTAGACCGTATTGGTATATCTTTGATCTATTTGAATCAAGGGACTGACCCTCCTCAAAAAACGGGTTACTTGCCAATCCATGACCAGTAATTGGATCTATACGAAGGATCTTTCCTGATAAGCTGTCTAAATTCTGCACGTCACCTGCATGTGGATCAGCATACGTAGGAGACGAACCATCGCCAATTGAAACGTAAAGATACCCATCCGGCCCAAAAGCGAGTGATCCGCCCGCATGTGACATCGCGTCAACCTTAATGTAGTCCTGCTTAATTCCCTCGACTACCAACGTTGGAGCAGTGCTAGCCGGATCCAAGTATCTTTCTGAAGATGGTAGTGACGCGTAGGCAGGACTTGCAAAATCTAGTCTGCCGTTGCCGTTTATGTCAGAAAGTGATCTTCCGGCGCTCCCAACCACAACGACACCACTTTCAGGAACAACTCGAAGAAAATCTGCCTCAATATCTGCGGTAAAGCGAACCAATTGCGCATAGCGATTTCCAGGTTTGTCAAGCAAACCTTCTGAAGCCGCGTCCAAGGGATCGACAACGTAGAAGACGTATATATAGGGCTGTTGAGGGAAATTTGGATGTAATGAAATATCCATCAATCCTCGATCGTTGTAGTTATTTACCTCGCTGCTGAGATCGATAAATATGCCTTTGTCTTCGCCAGTAAAGATATCGAATACTCGTATTTGCCCAGATTTCCCAGCTACGTACACCAAATTGTTGCTAATAGGCGAAAACTCAAA
>NZ_BPQP01000164.1 GCF_022179305.1 Methylobacterium iners | reverse complement strand
AAGCGGACGTTCCGCTTTCGACCGATTTTGTTGAAAAACGCGGCTGTTGCGCAGGCAGATTTGGGATGATTCACTCCTGTTGATAGGCAGGAGATGAAGCAGATGATGGGTGCGCGGCAAGTCGAGCAAGGTGCCTTGTTCTATGAGTTCTCGCTCGACACCCACGTTCCCGCCGACCATCTTCTGCGTTCCATCGATCGCTTCGTCGACCTGACTGGTCTGCGCCAGGAGCTTGCACCCTTCTACGCCACCATGGGCCGGCCCTCGGTCGATCCCGAGTTGATGATCCGCATGCTGATCGTCGGCTATTGCCTCGGCATCCGCTCCGAGCGCCGGCTCTGCGACGAGGTCCACCTCAACCTTGCTTATCGCTGGTTCTGCCAGCTCGGCCTGGAAGGCCAGGTGCCGGATCACTCCACCTTCTCCAAGAACCGCCACGGCCGCTTTCGCGACAGCGACCTGCTGCGCCGCCTGTTCGAGCGTGTGCTCGCCCGCTGCATCGCCGAAGGGCTCGTCGGCGGCGAAGGCTTTGCCGTCGATGGCAGCCTGATCAAGGCCGACACCAGTCGGCAGAAGGGTGTCGAGGGCTCCGCCGGTCTCCGACCCGAAGCCGTGAGCCGCGCCGCTCAGGAGTACTTGGCCGTCCTCGACGAGGCCGCCTTCGGAGCCGCCACATCGATACCGCCCAAGTTCATCTCGCCCGTCGACCCGGCAGCGCGCTGGACCGGAGCGCATGGCGGCCAAGCCTTCTTCGCCTACACGGCCAACTACCTGATCGACCTCGACCACGCGATCATCGTCGATGTCGAGGCAACCACCGCCATGCGGCAGGCCGAGGTCACCGCCGCCAAGCGCATGATCGAGCGCTCGCGCGAATGCTTCGACCTCTATCCGGCCAGGCTCGCGGGCGACAGCAGCTATGGCTCGGCGGAGATGCTGGGCTGGCTCGTCTACGAACAGGGCATCGAGCCGCACATCAGCGTGTTCGACAAGTCGGGCCGCACTGACGGCACCTTCTCGCGTGCCGACTTCACCTACGATCAGCCCGGCGACATCTATCGCTGCCCGGCGGGCAAGGTGCTGGCTACGACGGGCACCCTGGTCAACGATGGGGCGACACTGCTGTATCGGGCGAGCAAGGTCGACTGTGCGCCATGCCCGCTCAAACAGCGATGCTGTCCTGCGGCCTCGGTGCGTAAGATCCCACGCTCGATCTACGAGGGTGCGCGGGACATGGCCCGCGACATCGCCCGACCCGAGGAAGGCAAGACCTCACGGCGCGAGCGCAAGAAGGTCGAGATGCTGTTTGCCCACCTCAAGCGTATCCTGAAGCTAGATCGTCTCCGGTTACGAGGCCCAAATGGAGCGAGAGACGAGTTCCACCTCGCAGCCGCCGCCCAGAACCTCAGGAAGCTCGCCAAACTCATCCCAGTCCTGCAGCCGAGCCCGGCTTGATCGGCGGGGCGCACGCCCGCCTCACCATGACGACCCCTCGCGCTCGCCGCCGTTCTCGGCCGCCAACAAGTTTTTCAACGGAATCGACCCCTAGCGGAAGCTAGGAAGGTCCGTTCCCAGGTGGACGAGGCCGCCCGTGCTGAGAAGGCGGCTCCACGAGATAAACGGCGTACGTACGGGACTGATCTGGTTCCTAGTTCGGTCCCTAGTATCTTTGCTCGGGCGGAAGCTAAGCGGCCCTTGCGGTGGTAGCCTGTTCGTGATCGCGATGGTGGACAACCCGGGAGAAAGCGTATGGACGTACTCTACACCGCAACCGCGACCGCCACCGGCGGACGGCAGGGCCGCGTCCGGTCCGTAGATGGTGTCCTCGATCTCAGCCTTGCCATGCCCAAGGAACTTGGGGGTGTGGGCGGCGCTGCGACGAACCCGGAGCAGCTCTTTGCAGCTGGCTACGCCGCTTGCTTCGAGAACGCCCTCCTACGAGTGGCACGCGAGCGCAAAGCTCCAATCCGCGAGTCCTGTGTCACCGCTCACGTTGGCATCGGCCGGGAGCAAAGCGGCTTCTTCCAGCTGACCATCTCCCTTGAGGTGTCAGTCCCGGATCGCGACAGGGCAGAGGTCGAGGAGATGGTCCGCATCACGCACGAGGAGGTGTGCCCCTACTCGCGAGCAATCCGCGGCAATGTCGAGGTAGAGATCA
>NZ_BPQP01000163.1 GCF_022179305.1 Methylobacterium iners | reverse complement strand
AGAAGCCTGTCGTACTCGGCCTCGGGCTGTCCGTAGGCCGACCCTGCCAGCGCCGCGAGCCCGGCCCGGTCGCAGATGGTGATGGTGCCGCGCTTGGTCTCGATCAGACCGTCGCGCACGAAGTCGCCCACAACAGCCACCACGCTCGTTCGGTTGACCCCAAGCATCAGCGATAGGAACTGCTGCGTCGTGGGCAGCACGTCGCCCTCGACGCGGTCGTGGCACATCAGCAGCCAGCGCGCCAAGCGCCGGTCGATCTTGTAGCGGCCGTTGGCCAGCGCCGTGCAGGCCGCCTGGATCTGCACGGTCTGGGCATAGCGCAGCAGCAGCACGTCAAGGTCGGGACTGCGCTCCAGCGCGTCTTGCAAGGCGGTGACCGGCAGCCTCCAGGCGAGGCCCGCCGCCTGCACGCAGACCTCGTGCGGGGTCCGGTCAGCTTCCAGCAGGACAGGAACGCCGACGAGGCCTTCGTATCCGACGACACCCAATTCGATCTTCTCGCCGTCTGATGCCACAGCGATGCTCGACAGGATGCCGTGCTCGATGAAGTGCACGGCTTCGATCGGCGTGTCCGGCACGATCAGCCGCTCGCCGAGCGCCAGCGTCACCAGTTCGAGGCGGGGCTGCAGCAGGGCGAAGTCGGCGGGCGCCAGGGCCGCCAGCAGGCGGTTCCGGCAGGCACTCTGGTTCGGGTGGGACACAGGGCTCGTCCACGTCAGGGCGGGAGCATGAGGCTCTCAGCCGCCTGCGCCCTGATGCGTGCAAACGATGCGGGACCCTACGCCGATCCGAGCTTTCTCGCAAATTCCCATCATATGATCGGTTGGATGTCGGGTTTCGGACATAGGCATGGTGGGACATCGCCGATGTGAGGCCTGATGCAGCACGCATTGATCCAGAAGCTGGAGAGCTTCGAGGCCCTGAGCGATCGGGACCTTGTGGCGCTCAATGCCCTGGTGCCGCGGGTGCGCCAGGTCGGAGCTGGGATCGACCTCATCAGCGAGGGCGACAATCCCGAGAACGTCCACCTCATCCTCGACGGCTTCGCCTGCCGCTACAAGATGCTGCCCAACGGCCAGCGCCAGATCATGGCCTACCTCCTGCCGGGCGATTTCTGCGATCTGAACGTGTTCATCCTCGACCAGATGGACCACAACATCGGCACGATCTCGGCCTGCCAGGTCGTGGATATTCCACGTAGCGCCATTGACGAGATCACCGCCAAGCATCCGCGGATCACGCGGGGGTTCTGGTGGTGTGCGCTCGTCGACGAGGCGGTGCTGCGCGAATGGCTGGTCAATCTCGGCGCGCGCGAGGCCAGCCAGC
>NZ_BPQP01000162.1 GCF_022179305.1 Methylobacterium iners | reverse complement strand
AGTTCCGAGACAGACTCTAAGGGAAGAAGCTTGCGATGCTGCGAATCCTACTCGCACGGGTTGAAACGGATGGGACGGTCGTTCTTTGTGCGTTGACAGACAAGCACAAGCCGCGTTTGGAGGACAGACGAGCATTCCCTTAGCTTCCTTCGGGTGAGCTGTGGGCGCGGCGCACTGTAGGATCATACTGTCTCTCTCGACGGTAAAGTAGATTATGCGAAGCACCCTGTGGACCATACGAGGGAAACGTTACGCTCTACCGGGTAGAAGAAGTTTTTCTCGGTGAGCGGTGCAAATATCCGTCCACCCAAACCTCTGCAATAAGCTTGAGTCTCACCTGGCAACGGTGATGGATCAGCCCTTGAAAGCTGAACCATGGCGGAACGTGACAAGCCTGCAGTACCCCGCGGTTTCCATAGAATATTGATGAGCGTTGGAAAGTCGTTTGCGTCGCAACACAAAAACGTAGGAGTCTGCCAAGACACATTTGGTAGTATCCGTAACGGCCTTAACATCTAACAAGGCTTGGCTAAGCTGAAGCACTCACCGACCGGTAGGCTGAGCCTGCCGCTAGCGTGTTTATGGATAGATCGTATGGGCAGCACGACCAAATGCCTACCCTTGCGGATGCCAAGAACCCCGATGTTGACCTATTATCACGTCCGCAGCGACCAGCTCTGTACCCACATGCATCTGTTTGAAATGTCTAACACGCGCGTTTGCTCGATCTCATGTACTGCTCGTGCGCAGCGATTTTATCCTGCGTGGATGGAACAAGATGTTCGAGTGATGCAGGTTTAACCCGACAAATTTTACCCCAGATCCATCACTTGGGAGTTGTGTCAATTCAATTTATGTTGAGCCAGTACTGGATGGAATTTCTTTAATTAGATATCTTCTGCGGTGAGACTGAAAAGGTTGGATTATGAGAATGCGAATCGTATACGCAATAGGAGATATACATGGATGCTACGAGCAACTGTTGGAATTGCTTAGATTGATCGAAAAGCATCGTGATGGGCGCTCCTACCGTCTTGTATTTCTTGGTGATTACATTGATAGGGGGCCTAACTCTGCCGCGGTAATTGCGCACCTCCGAAAATTACAATCAATCGATCAACAAAACGTCGTTTGCCTTGCTGGGAATCATGAGGATATGCTCTTGCAGGCTCATCAAGACAGAGCTTACTTTTGGCGCTGGATAGAAAATGGCGGTGGAAAGGTATTGGAGAGTTACGGTATAAGAAAAGTATCTCAAATACCAGCAGGTGACATCGATTGGTTGTCTCAGCTTCCGACCATTTATGAAGATGAACATCGGTACTTTGTTCATGCTGGTCTGAGGCCATATCATGCAGTAAAAATGGAAGATAGAGAAACACACTTGTGGATTAGAGAAGATTTTCTGACGGTCGATTTCGATTTTACAAAATATGTTGTACACGGACACACTGCGCAAATGTCGGGGCTGCCAGAAGTTCGTCAATATAGAGTAAATCTGGACACCGCGTGTGTTTACGGACACAATCTCACAGCAGGGGTTTTTTCTAACACAAAAGGACCTGCTGTCGAGTTTATATCTGTTCATTAAGGGGCATAAGTTAGGGTGCCCCGACTCGGCGAAGTCGCGGCGATCGAAAACTTCCCCGTCTCAAGGTCGCCGGCGTGAGAGCCTCCACGCCGGCGGTCAGTGCTAGCATTACAGTTGCTATTTGGGGCAGCTTGGTGAGGCCGTCTCCACTCCTGCTCAAACAACGGCCTGATCCGGCCCTTCACCTGGCGCAGCGACGATCCCCACAGCTCGAATGTCGCCTCGACAGGCCCGCCCGCCATCCTCGCCATCCATGATCGCCGAATCATGGTCGGCCAGCGAGTCAGAGCTCCACACAGACCACAATTGTAATGCTACGTATAAGTCTGAGTGCTGCGCGTTAACCGACAGGCGTTAGGGAGCGCAGTTGAGCGTCATCCTCCCCGCGAGATGCCGGGCTCGAACGTTGATTGAGGTGTCAGGCGAACGGCAGGATCAGCCCTCCGCATGCGTTGCTGATCAGGATTGAACACCACAGCCAACGATGGGCTTCCCGGCAAAATCGTCGAGTTGGGAAAGCGATCTGGCCAGCGCACGCGATGCGAAGCTGCAGCGCCAATCTTAGATGTGAATACGGATTGCGGTGGCGGGTCTATGGCAACGAAAAATTTACCATGAGTAAGTACCCTCAGCCTGACTGTGGATATTCCAGAAAGCAGAAACCCTTATCCAAGGATGCAACATCTTGCCTCAGATTTGGTTGACCTATGATGAGTTGGGCGAACTTATCGGCCGCACGCGTTCGGAGGCTCGCAACCGTGCTGTACAGGAGCAGCTAGGAAGACGGCGTAGCAGTGATGGCAATACACGCGTGAAACTAACACGAGAGTTGGAAGAAGCATTCCTGAAGCAGGTTATTACTTCACGAGCGAAGCACGATGTCCAAGAGTTCCGCGAACTATCTGCTGATCTACAAGCGCACCTTCTCTATACAACGGCAAATACCATGCGCTCGTTGGCATCACCCAGCGTCGAAGGCGCCACAGAGAGAGACGTGTTGGATCATAAGCGGAGAGCCTGACCGTTCCTGGAGACCAACCCTCCACTAACTTTGAACCCGAGCCACTACTTTGGGGCGGGTCACCGCAGCCCCAGTAGCAGCCGCGCAGGTATGATCGAGAAGCTTCTCGGCATGGCTGCCTGGAGATCGATACGCCAGGACGTAGAAGCCCTGGTTTACCTCCTCCTGCGGCGTGCTTATCACCGCAAGGCTTGTCGCGCGAAGGATTGTTTGACGCCCTGGCAGGTGCATTAGTGCTACGAACGGGTTGAAACTGTCGGCCTTGGCGGCTGGAATTCGCATCGCAAAGAAGCGACTTCCATGAAGCCCAACCGGAAGAGGTGACCATTGTTCTGTCACGTTGCGGCCAAATTGTTGAAGGGCAGCACGCGTGCTCAGGTCGACACAGTCGAGGTGGATATGTAGCTGATCCTGACTGCGGCCGCCCGCCGAGTTCACCGCCATGCCGACATCCTGGAGGGAAAGTTGACCCCTGAGTGCGTCCGTGACGTAGCTGCGCGCTGCCAGCGCTGCTCGCCAGTAGGCAATACCGTTCGGTCCCTGAAGCTCCGGTGCCTCCAATCCCGCCACATGCGCAGTCGGAATGACGACGGTGTGTGTTGGTTGCCCGGGTGCGCGCAGGACAGCGGTGCCGGGGCGCTCTTTGTCGCCCAAGTCGACGGCGAGGCAGGGAAATGTTCGTCCTAGAGTCTGCTTTGCAAGAATACAGCCTTGCAGAGCTGTCCAGAGAACATTGCGAGACGGATCAGGGACTGCTTGTGCAGCACCAGCAGCCAAGACACCACCTAGCAAAGCCATGTGCAGTCCCAGGACTGTCCTCACTTGAGATATCCTTTCGCTCTCCAGTGCTCAGTAAGGGAAACACGATGATTATGCACTTTCTGAATGCATTGTCACCGGAGCCCTCGTCCGATAGAGGAACCCGACGGGCACGAGAAGCAGTTCTGAGAGCGTGAGCTTAGGCTGATCGACCCGGAAAATCCGGAAAGGTGGCTCGACGCCTTTGCAGATACGAGCTTCCGTGGTTATCGGCATTTTTACCGCTATATCCACAAGCCGGTTCCCGCCGCCCGAAAATCCGCAAATCCGGCACAATAAAGGGTTGTCCAGTCACCGCTGTCGGTTCGGCGCTGCCATTTGCCTTGAACGCCACATCCCTGTGCCTTGGCCCGAGCGTGCTGTTTTGGGATCAGCAGTGCATGCTGGAAGGCAAGCACAAAGCGGTCGGAGCCGACAAGGACGTGGTCGGCACCAGCAAGGTTTAGGAGCTTGAGCGACGCGTGCGCGACCTGGAACGGATGCTCGGGCGCAAGACCATGTAGGCAGAGATCTTCCGCGAGGTCCTCGACCTCCCGCGTGCAAGAAAACCCACCTTGCTGCTGCCGTCCTGGAGCACTCACGAGGGCAGTTCGCCATGAGAGCCGTGGCCGAGACTTTAAGCGTCGCCCGTTTAAGGTTGCTTCAACGCGCCGGGTGACCGGCCTGGCCGCGTGGCCCATGTTGCAAACCGGAGGACGCGGCGTTGCTGCTCACCTTCCGCCAGATCGTCGATGAGCGTTCGACCTACCATTTACGCCGCGTTGTCGCGCTGGTGAACCGGGCTGTACGAGCCAAGGGAAACCGATCGTCAACGCCAAGCGAGTGCTCCGAATCATGCGCCTGAACGGGTTGAGGCTGGCTCCGGACACTGCGCTTCGTCCAGGCCGGACCCACTACGGCTCTACGACGAAGCCGTGCTGCGGCTTCTGCCAGGCTGGATCGAAGACTACAACACCGTTCACCCGCGCCCAGGAAAGCGGTTCCTCTCACCTCGGGAGTTCCTGGACCAGAGTGCCTATACCCATCTAGCCGCCTGTCCGGTCAAGTGTGGCGCACTCCAAGCAGAGCAAAACATCATTTGCGATGGACCATTTTTTGGAACGCTTAATCTGCCCAAGTGGTTTCGAGCCCCTCGGTACGTTGGCGGGAGACACTGTCGGCCTAGTGAAGCGACTTTTCTCGCAGGGAGAGACCAAAGGGGCATCTTGGTTCCCAATATCAGTAATTGTCTGTTGGTAAAACGCGATTGCGTACTTTTCCCTATCGAGTGAAGCGCGTCTGTATGGCAGATAGGTTGCCTCTGGACTCGACAAGACAGCGGGCGTTGAGACTGACACTATGCGGGTATTGATCACAGGAAATTTGGGCTATGTGGGCGCAGCTGTTATGCGTCAGCTAAGGAACATGCATCCGCAAGCTTACCTGCATGGATATGACGGAGCATTCTTCGCGCATTGCCTAACCGGCGCGCCTGATCTGCCAGAGCGGCTACTCGACCAACAGAGCTACGGAGATATCCGGACGATCAAGCCTGAGCTACTACGCGGCTACGATGCAGTCATTCATCTCGCAGCGGTTTCGAATGATCCCATGGGAAGCCGGTTTGCCGAGGTAACTCGAGAGATCAACCAGGATGCCTCAGTGCTTCTGGCAGAGGCCGCGAGTAGTGCACGCGTGCGCAGCTTCGTGTTTGCGTCAAGCTGCAGCGTCTATGGCGTAGCCCAGGGAGGTCCCCGTCGCGAGGACGATACTGTAAATCCTGTCACTGTCTATGCAGCATCTAAGGTCGGAACTGAGCAGCACCTCTCAAGCTTGGACAGCGACATGACGATCACATGTCTACGCTTTGCCACAGCTTGCGGTATGTCAAGTCGGCTGCGCCTCGATTTAGTATTGAATGATTTCGTCGCCTGCGCGCTAACGATGGGGGAGATCAGCGTGCTCAGCGACGGGACACCGTGGCGGCCGCTAATCGATACATCTGATATGGCGCGCGCCTTAGTATGGGCTTCCTCTAGGTCCTCAAGTACCAGCGACAGATTCCTTATCCTAAACGCCGGAAGTAACTCGGCGAACTACCAGGTGCGTGATCTCGCAGCTGCTGTAGCAGCAGCTGTGCCCGGAACGCGGGTCAATATTAACACAGCCGCACCGGCCGATAGCCGCTCCTATCAAGTAGACTTTAGCCGCTTTGCGGTGCTGGCGCCAGATCACCAGCCACTGAAGCATTTGGCTGACTCAATTCAAGAAATTGTTGGTGGCCTTCAAAGTATGGGATTCGCAGATCCAAATTTTCGATCATCCCAACTCATACGACTGCAAGTGTTGCAGGATCATATCCAAGCCGGACGTCTCTCTAAAGACCTGCTCTGGCTGTGAGCAGGCATTTGTGCGGAGTAGCATAATGAAGGTGGTCTTATTTGCCGGCGGCTTTGGTACTCGCCTCAGCGAGGAGACCAGTGTACGGCCAAAACCTATGGTAGAAATTGGCGGTCGGCCTATCATGTGGCACATCATGAGCTATTATGCACACTTCGGTTTTCGCGACTTTGTTGTGTTGGGTGGTTATAAAGTCGGATACATCCGCGACTACTTCCTCAACTTTCGAGGGCATCACGCGGATTTTACGATCGATCTTTCATCTGGTGATACTAAGTGGCTGAACGAGCCCCATGAAGACTGGCGAGTGACGGTGCTTGACACCGGCGGCGAGACGATGACCGGCGGCCGTCTGCGGCGAGCCCGGCATCTGCTTCGGGACGAACGCTTTCTCTTGACTTACGGTGATGGGCTAAGCGATGTCGATCTTCCTAAACTTATAGCAACCCATGAAGCTGCCAAAGCGTGGTGCACCCTGACCGCGGTGACCCAGCCGGGACGCTACGGCGCACTAAGGCTAACCGAGGGAGAGAATTCTGTGCTGGGGTTTCGCGAAAAGGGCACCGGTGACGGAGGCTTCATCAATGGCGGTTTCTTCGTGTGCGAACCTGAGCTGCTTGACTTGATTGATGGTGATAGCACCGTGTTTGAAGATACACCCATGTCTCGCCTGATCGAGAACGGCAAACTCGCGAGCTATCGGCACGACGGCTTCTGGCAAAGCATGGACTCTTTGCGCGACAAGCAGGTTCTCGAGCAGCAGTGGGCCGCAGGTGCACCCTGGAAATTGTGGCGCTAGCAACACACTGTGTTCTTTGTCCCAATAGATGCATAAATGATACTAAGAATGTGCCATTTATTTCAATAAAGTTCTTAAAGTTTGGATTAGATGTAAAAGACTTTATATAGTAATCTGGGTGGTATTTACTAAATTGCTATCTATAACAAGCCCAATCGATCAGCACTCATGTGCAGGAGCGCCTGCTGATGAGAGTGATGCGCCAGAGTTGGTCGATGATCCTAGAGCAGTTTCCATTTACT
>NZ_BPQP01000161.1 GCF_022179305.1 Methylobacterium iners | reverse complement strand
ACGAGACGGGGCTGTCCACCCATCCGCAGTTGATCCGATAGTTTTGGAATGCGACTTCTAAGATGACATTTCGCTGCCGACACCTGAATGACTGATGATCGTCATGCTAAGCATGACTGTTAATGCTACGCAACACCTCAGTCAAATTTGGAGGAAGCTCCACCTTATAATCTTGAAGTAGCTTTGATGCTCTTAAAAGAACTGCTAGGTCAGAATCTAGAGTGTTAATACCCACTAGCTGTTCGTTGAGCACCCTGTTCGCGAGTAGTTCTGCCATTTCCGATATCCTAACCACAGTGTCTGAATTAGACGATGTTTCCAGTGACGCAATGTAAGTTTTAACTACACCAAATCTGCTGAATTTTTCGGGAAGGAGGGAAATTAATTCGACCAGCATCAACCGAATAAAGTGCTGAGCAAAAATGAGTAGTAGGGCTACGTAAACGAGTAGTCCTGCACCTATGGCTATGAGTAGCCTGATGAAGGCGGAAACTTCATCAAGTAGGAAAAGCCTGAGCAAGCTTACTATTGCTGCCATGGCCGCCGCGCATAGATAAGCCGGCAGCACATTGCGAACAGCGCGCCACCTTCGTACACCTGTAGCCTTTTGAACGAGGCCTAGAGCATACGGTAGGGTAACGTGTGAACGCACAGTAAGGGCGAATGCAACACCAAGAGGCCCTAACGGCAACGCGACTGCAGCTGCGATAATGTTTCCTAATGTTCCTACTAGAGAGTTGGTAAAAGTCAGGTCACTCCGTCCGGCAGCGTTCATCACCGGAGCTTCAAAATATCCTAAAGTAAGTGGACCAGCGTTCAACGATAAGCAGACGAGAACGTAGCTTGCGTCCTTCCACTGCGGTCCAAAAACAAGTGGTACAAAATCCGGGGCAATTGCTGCAATACCGAAGAATACAGGACATGATACAAAAGCGCAAACCCTTGTAAGTCGCAGATATGCGTCGCCCAACATCGTACGATCGTGTGACAAGCGGGACAAGGCCGATACTGCCGCAGATTGCATAGGCATGATGACCAAGCTGGTCAACAGTCCGAGTGATCGCCAACCAATTCTATACTGAGCGATGGCGATAGACCCTAAGTATCCACCAACAAGTAATGATGGTACCTGAGCGCTAGACTGGTTTAGAATTTGACTCCCGAGCAAACTTCCTGAAAATTTCCACAAACTACGCAAATGATGATATGAGAAATTCAAATTTGGACGAAATCCGGAGGACATCCACAGCATAATACTGGTGCCACCCACACCGACAATGCGGCTTGCGACCATCGCCCAGACGCCCCAGCCTAGAACTGCCAAGATCACGCCAACCACGCCACTAATGAAATTTGACGCTATCCCCCTCCGCGCAAGTTCTTTATGGCGGAAATCTCGGCGCAGCTTAGCAACGTGCACAGTTGAAATTGCCTCAATAAATATAAGAAAAGATAACGCCACTAGTACTCGTGAAAACTCACTTCCATGAAAAATACCGATCAGTGGAGCAACTAGAATTGATAAAATAGCAATAATAAAAATGCTAAGTATTATATTGAACCAAAACGCTGTATTGGCTACCTCTCGGTCCCAAGTCTGCCTTTGTATCAGGGCGTCTGGAATTCCCGCCACGACGAGAATGCGACTTAGATCAATGAAAACCGTGGCAAAAGCGACAATACCGAACTCAAATGGTGTGAGTAGTCGGGCCAGAGCTATGAATACAACCAGTGTTGACAAATTATTAATGACGGCAGCAATGATGGACCATAGACTGCTAGAAACAAATTTAGCTTTTAAGCTAGCCAAGGCATCACCTCTGGTGGAAAGCAGGACTTACGTGTATGCATATTTTAATGGAAGCTTGAGTAGCGATGTGTCGCCTAATAACAACAACATAAACACTTTCCAAACTCAGCGATGACGTGCAAAAACTCGGTATGACTTAACACAATCTCACTTTACCCCATTCCATGCAATGCATTGCCGCTACCGATGAATAGGCGGCCATTTGAGCACTGCGTTCAAAATCGCCGAGTAAAAAAGTAGTCGTTAGTTTCCTCGCTGGTATTGCGAAAAACAGGCGTTAGTCCGAAAGCAAGTTCTTGACAACCTCGAGGAAAAGTTTACCAGCGACACATAGCTCACGTTATACGATTAATAACATATTATCATAGAAAATTGATAAAAACTATAGAGTTTTTTAAAATATTATTGTTTTCGGCTCAACATTATTACAGGCTTTTTTGAATCATTACTTTCTCAAATATGTGTTTCTTCACAAGTTCGCGATGTTATGCATAAGCAAATGTCGTGCATAAAAATTTTTTGTGCGTGGTTAAAGAGCTACTTCGCAGAAGTTACACGCGCCGCGAAATAATTGATCTAAATCAGTTCCCTGAGCTGAGGCGTTATCAGTGAAAAGGTCACCGTGATATGAAGTTCGAATGGTGAAACGAAACGCTGCTATCATTGGGAGAGAATGCAACTGATACGCTTAGGTTATCACACCAATGGTGGCGTGAGGTAGTTGCGGATTCCACAAAATGCCATCAGTGTGTCCTGCGTCCATTCTGCCGTTGGGGGATTTCGGTGCTTAATTGGGAAGCGTTTGTCAATCAGCTCGTTGAAGAATGGAGTTCCGTTGTTAAAATTTGGACTGGGTTTCCGCGAGAATTTATTATCGTCAGCGTTGCGAGCTTGATCTTAGGGCTAATTTTAGGTTACGTTTGGCGCTCTTTGATATCCGTGAAACGGAGACGCAAAGCGAGGTTGAAGTCGGTTTGGTGAGAAGGGTCTTTCTCTGAGTACTTATTTTAAATTGCAGAGCGGTTTCTAGGGTGTTTGATACCGTGGTGTGGTGATACGATTGACCACCATGCTGCGAGGGATGTGGCTCAGGGCCAGGTTCTCCATAGAAGCGCGACCACGACGGAGGCTGTTCGTCGTGCGATCAGGCTCACGTGAAGAGAGCGTAAGAGCGCTGGCCAGGCGCTATCGCGTCAGTCCTACGATGGTGCAGAAGTGGCGCAAGCGAACGAGCACGGCGGATGCCCCAATGGGTTGACCTGACCGGCTGGTTTTGGACCGGGCTGATTGACAGGATCGGCTTGGACCGGAGGAGTTAGGGATGAAGCGGGGACAGAGGCCGAGCGCAGAGCAGGTCGTGCTGATGCTGCGCCAGATCGAGGTACAGACCGCCCAAGGCAAGAGCGTCGCCGTCGCCTGTAAGGAAGCAGATGTCTCTGAGCAAAGCTATTACCGCTGGCGCAAGGAATACGGGGGCTTGAAGGTCGACCAAGCGCGGCGGATGAAGGACCTGGAGCGTGAGAACACGCGTCTTCGCCGGCTCGTGGCGGATCTGTCTTTGGAGAAGCAGGTGCTGGCGGACGTCGCCTCGGGAAACTTGTAGCCCCCGAGCGACGCCGGCAGGCAGTTGACGCGATCCAGGAGAAATACGGTCTCTCGGAGCGGCACGACTGCCGGATCGTTGGTCAGCACCGGGGCACGCAACGCTACGTATCCACCGTGCTGGCCGACGAGGATGCGCTGACCCGTGCCATCATTGCCCTGGCGTCTGAGTACGGCGGCTCACGGCTATCGACGCGTCACCGCGCTGCTGCAGGCGGCAGGGTGGCGGGTAGGATCGGAACCCATACAACCAACTGCGATGTCGAGCGTTTTCCCTTGAGCGAATGAGGTCATGCGCTGGGGAGGTTGGGATGGCGCGTTTGTTCTGGCTGTCGGATGAAGCCTGGGCGGCGATCGAACCGCACCTGCCGCGCGGCCTTCGAGGCCGAGCCGCGCGTGGACGATCGGCGCGTGATCAGCGGCATCTTGCACGTGCTCAAGGTCGGCTGCCGCTGGCGCGAGTGCCCGGCCGAGTACGGGCCTGCTACCACGATCTACAATCGCTACCACCGCTGGGCGCAACGCGGGCGCTGGCAGCGCTTGTTTGCTCAGGTTGCTGCTGTCGGTGAGATACCCGACGAACTCGCCCTCGACACCACCCACGTGAAGGCCCACCGCTCGGCAGCCGGCGGAAAAGGTGGACGTGGGCGCAGGCGATCGGCACCTCGCGCGGCGCGCAAACAAGCAAGATCCGCTGCCTGGCCGATGATCGCGGCCGACCGGTCGCCCTCGCGCTGACGCCGGGTAGCTTCAGCGACATTCGGATGGCGCTGCCGCTACTGGAGCAGGTCGCGCTGCCCAAGCGGCTCCTGGCCGATCGAGCCTACGATGCTGATAGCCTGCGCGACTGGCTCAAGGAACGGCGGATCACACCGGTGATCCCGTCGAGCAAGGCCCGTACAGTGCCCCATCCCTACAATCGCCGGGCCTTCCACCGGCGCAACGTCATCGAGCGCCTGTTCTGCCGCATCAAGAACTGGCGGCGTATCGCAACCCGTTACGACAGGCTCGCCGCCAACTACCTCGCCGGCGTCGCCCTCGTCGCCGCCGTGACCGAGTGGGCCCAATGAGTCCCCATCTTAGCGCTCCTGCGGACGCACTCAGCACCAGAAGGCCGTGGCGGCGGCGAGCGCGACACCTGGGAGATAGTTTCGGGCGAGCTTGTCGTAGCGGGTCGCGATGGGACAGAAGTTTTTGAATCGGTTGAAGGTCGCTGGAGTGCACCCTGTTTGAGTGGACAGGTAGCTGGGTGAGTTAAGCACTCAGGCGCAGGAACTCCCGAGGGGAGAGTGACCTGACCGGTATGTTGGACCGAGCCAGTTGAGAGGCTACTGCATGGCGGCGGCCACGGGTAGTCGGAAGGCCAGGTCCGGGAACGTGACAGGCGCGGGCGGTCGATAGCCTAAAGACGAGTGCTGCCGGACGCGGTTGTAGGTGTTCTGCCAGAGGCGGATCACGGCCTGCGCCTCCTTCAGCGAGTAGAAGATTTCCTGCTTCAGGCACTCGTCCTTGAGTTTGCCGTTGAAGCTCTCACAATATCCATTTTCCCATGGTGCTCCGGGTGCGATGTACTGGATCTGCGGGGCGGTCTGGCGACCCATTTCCGGAGGACCTTGGAGATCATCTCTGGGCCATTGTCGCACCGGACGTGCTCCGGGATGCCGTGTAGGCACATCGCGTCGGCCAGCGCCTCGATCACGCCGATGCTGTTGATGCGCCGTGCCACCTTCAGCGCCAGGCAAGCGCGGCTGTGCTCGTCGATCAGCGTTAGGATACGCAGGCTCCGCCCGTCATGGGTCTGGCCCTGAACGAAGTCGAAGCTCCAGACGTGATTGCGGTGCTGCGGCCGCAGCCGCACGCATGAGCCGTCGTTCAACCAGAGACGGCTGCGCGGCTTATGTCGGCTGGGAACTTTCAACCCCTCGCGACGCCAGATGCGCTGAACCCGGTCCTTGCCTACGTAGAGGCCTCATCAGGTCCA
>NZ_BPQP01000160.1 GCF_022179305.1 Methylobacterium iners | reverse complement strand
GGATCGTGGAAAACGCTCTAGTCCAGGTATTGCAGCAACGATGCAAGGGCCCCCTCATGAGGCTGAGATCTGATTGCCGACCCAGTTCTCGCACATGTACTGCCAGAGGTACTCGACCGGGTTCAGTATCGGCGAGCGGGCTGGCAGCGGCGGCGGGGCCATGCTGGACGAGATTAATGAGCTTGTTGCTCGTGTGCCAGCCGGCCTGACCAGTAGCACGGCGGATGAACGGGCATGCGGAGTTCTGCGGCATGTACAAGAGCAGACGTATGAGGAAGCAGTGTGCCCGTCGAACACCGGCGCACATTCCTCGATGGCACGCCGCTACCCAGTCGACGCTCGCCTAAGAGACCATTGAGAACCTCAGGACCCACTCCGAGATCGAGCAGGGGATCAATAGATTGGCCCCCTCCGACGAGCGACGACGAGTCGCCATACGCCGTTGCACACCCTTGCCGAAGCGCCATCGGCACGGGCGGGGACGGCGTTGACCCAAACACACGAAGTTGGCTGTACGCCGCGCCTCCAAAGCCAGGTGAACCTCCCCTATCGCCGGTCTTTGCAGCCCGGACCTCAATCCAACCGATAACGCCTTGCCTAATTTGGAAGTGCTTCTCCACAAGGCAGGCGAGCGAACCGTTGGCGCGTTGCACGACCAAATCGGCATCGTTCTCCACGTTCTCACACCTATCGAGCGTGCCGGCTTCTTCGATGCCACAGTGTACGACCCAAAATAGACCAAGACCACTCCAGCCGAATGGCCTCCGTTTACCTCGAAGTAAACTGATAAGCGGGGCCTCATTGACGGGCGCTACCTACAAGAAGTGCATCATATATCGATGCGGTACGAAACGCAGCCTCTTCCCAATTAAATTTTGCAAGAACAGCAGATTGGTCGATCTGAAAACTTGCAAAGTGCTCCCTCAATCGATCTGCGAGCGCCATCGCACTTCCTACGGTTACATAGTTGCGAGCATTGAGACCGATTTCAAGATTAGCTTCGATGTCACTCAATAAAATGGGACAACCGGCTGCAGCGGCCTCAAGCGCTGCTATAGGCAGCCCCTCATGTGCTGAGGGCAAAACGAACAAACCGGCATTGGTATAAAGATCCGCAAGGATTGCCTGCTTTTGAAAACCTAAAAACTTAATGCGCGGTCCCGCGCGAGCAACCAACGCCCGCGCGTAAGCATCTTCGTGGTCTGCTGCACCAACTATGACAAGGGGACAGGCTCTACCAGAAGCCTCATAGGCATCAATTAAAACATGCAAATTTTTCTCAGGAACCAAACGTCCGACCGAAAGGATGTACTCACCCTTCTGCAAGCCAAATCTTCCGATTACATCAGGACTGCACGAGTCATCAATCGTGGGAGCCAAAATGGTCGCACCGTTGGGTATGTGCCTAATAATTGCATTATTATTTCTCTTACGAAGTCTGTCGGATACTCGTTCTGATACAACAATGATTGTATTTGCAAAATTCAGAGCAAACCACTCACCTAAACGCAACGCAGTTTTACCAAAAAAATTCCATTTATCCCTATTAAAGTCATCGCCGTGGTGAGTGACAACAACGCGCAGACCTAGCGCCCGAGCAACCGGTGTCAGCAGAGCAGGTCCGATCCCATGAATATGAATTAAATTACAACGCACTTTGTAGCGGGCGTACACAACGCATAGAAGAGTATGAAAGAGGGCTTCGAAATACTTGCTATTCACCGAAAATATCTTCTTAATTCGAACACCCTGAAAAACACAATCGCAATCTTTGTAAGAACTCCTAGCAAAAATCAGCAGATTATATTCTGGTCTAATAGATTTAATCCGAGGCATGAGTTGCTCGCAATGAGCCTCTATCCCACCCATAATGTTCGGCATCCCACGCAGACCAGCTACTGCGATCGTCAGAGGTAATATTTTTGCATAATTCGTAGTATTTATATCCTTTACAGCATCATGTTTCATCATTTTGCCTTCAATCTCCACTGCTTTAAGCTACTCAATTCAATTAGTAAAAATGTTTGCGCGATACCATTCAACAAAACAGTCTAAGCCTTTAGAGAGATTTACTTGAGGATTGTAGCCGGTTAGGAGTCTGATTTTCGATATATCGGCCCAAGTAGCTGTCACATCGCCTGGCTGCATGGGCCGCATGATCTTTATCGCAGGGCGTCCTATTAGTTTTTCGAGTATCACAATGAAACCCATCAAGTCCTCGGGATTATCGTTACCAATGTTAAGTATACGATTTTCGCCAGCATTTGGTGGGCAATCCAGTACCCCAAGTATACCATTCACAATATCATCTATGTAGGTAAAATCACGGCGCAGCTGCCCTTCACCATAGACTTCAATGGGCTCGCCAGCCATTATTTTTTTTGTAAATGAGTAATATGCCATATCAGGCCTACCCCACGGACCGTAGACTGTGAAGAAGCGTAAACCAGACTGCTTTAGGCCAAACAAGCCGCTGTAGGTGGTGCTCATAAGCTCACAGGATCGTTTAGTTGCTGCATACAGCGAAACTGGGTGATCCGTGCGATCATCTTCACTGAAAGCCCCACCATAGCTAGGCCGGTTGCCATAGACGGAACTGGATGACGCATACACGAGGTGCTCAAAATTTTTTTTGCCTCGACACGCCTCGAGAACCGAAAGATGCCCGGCGATGTTTGATCTTTCGTAAGCGAAAGGATTTTCCAGCGAGTAGCGAACCCCCGCTTGGGCCCCTAAGTGTATGATACGCGTAATATCGTATTTATTTACTAGATCCGCCAGGGCATTAGCTTCAGAAAAGTCGGTCCGGTGAAGATTGAAATTGCGATCAGTTAGAAGCCTATCGGTACGAGCCTCTTTCAATGCAGGATCATAGTAATCGTTATAGTTGTCAATACCAATTATCTTTTCGCCACGTGCGAGTAGACGAGCGCAAACGTGATAGCCGATGAACCCGGCAGCGCCGGTAACTAGAATGATGCCCATTTATCAGCCGCCTTAATTTGAGTCATGATGATGCCTTGTCTTTGGGCATCCCATCTAGTTGCCGCGCGTAGCTTCTATACCATTAGTGTTGGCTGAACAATACGCTTAGGGTGTAGGCGTAACCGTCGGCAGCATAACCGAACAGGTCTGCGCTATGCGATCTACCTGATCGGCGCTGAGTGGGCACTGCTTGAACCTTAGTTGGCACCGCCACGCGACCCAGTGCAAGTTCAATCTGAGTTGTCGCTACATTGTCGTTTTGTAGAGGGATGGTTGCTCGAGGGCGGAAACCCGATGCAACTGGCCGTACCCGCACGGCGCATAAGGGGCATTCAGCCTCCTCTCGGTACCACGCCGTCACGTCACGACGCGTCCGACCCAGGCCGCTAGAACGGTCTCAGCAGCAACCAAAGTCCGATCCAGCACGTTTCGCTGGCGCCGGTGGCTGCGATCGGGGACTGAGGTGATCAACGTGACATCGAGCGCAAAGACCTTATTGCGCCGGGAGATGCTGACACACAGCGGCGCGACACTGACCCAGTGCTCGAACATTTGGTTGAGGCCGTGTCGAAGTCGACGAGAATACCGTTCGACTGTGCAATAGCCGATCAGCCACGGCAAAGAGCGCCCGGTCTGAGCGCGATGATGATCGGCAGCCAGCCCGGCGCGCGATGTCCCCTGCCAACGCCTGGAGCGTTTTCGGCCTGCGCTGCATCGAACGGGTGGGGTTCACGCGACGCTGTTGGGCTGATCCACTGGTTGCTTTGGATGAGGAGCGATGCATGGGCGGACCCTACAGCCAGGACCTGCGCGAGCGTGTCGTGGATGCTGCGGCAGCGACGTCGTGCCGGCAAGCGGCCGCGCGGTTCGAGGTCGGCGCTGCCACGGCAATCCGCTGGATGGCCGCACTCACGACGAACGCGACGGTGGACGCTCGTCCGCAAGGACGGGCACGCTGCTCGAAGCTCGATCCACACGAGGCCTTCCTGCGCGGCCTGATCGATGGGGTGGACGCCCCCCCCCCCGACGGCATTGTCGTGCCAGAGTGGTGGTGTTGAGAGCCACCAGAGGGCGGCGTCCGTGACTGAGGTTAGCACCATCGGCCTGGATCTGGCCAAGAACGTCTTTCAAGCCCACGGCGCAGATGCTGCTGGTGTGCCGGTCTTTCGCAAGAGGCTGCGGCGCGATCAGGTGCTGGCCTTCTTGGCGGCCCAGCCGCCTTGTCTCGTGGCCATGGAAGCCTGCCCCGGTGCGCATCACTGGGGTCGCGAGATCGGCAAGCTCGGCCATGAGGTCAGGCTGATCGCTCCAGCCTACGTGAAGCCCTTCGTTAAGCGGCAGAAGAACAATGCGGCTGACGCCGAGGCGATCTGCGAGGCTGCGCAGCGCCCGACCATGCGCTTCGTGGCCGTGAAGAGCGATGCCAAGCAGGCCTCTGCGGTGATCTTCCGGACCCGTGACGTGCTGGTTGGCCGACGCACCCAGCTCATCAACGCGATCCGCAGTCATGTCGCCGAGTACGGCCTGATCGCACCGCAAGGTCCCTTCCATGTCGAGCGGCTCATTGCGCAGGTCGAGGATCCCGCCTCAGACATCCCGCAAGCCGCTCGATCTTGCCTCAGCGTGCTCGTCAGCGCGCTCCGCCATCTGCAGGAGCAAACTGCTGCACTCGATGCCGAGATCGCCGCCCGGGCCAAGGCCGACGAGACGGTCCGGCGTCTGATGAGCGTGCCCGGCATCGGCCCGCTGATCGCCACTGCCATCGAGGCGCTAGCCCCACTCCGACAGCCTCGCGTCCGCCCCGCCTACGCGGTTACGGCCGGAGCTCGGTAGATCCCATCCCTCGTCAGAAGGGCCCAAGCGATGCGCGCGTTCTTGTTGGCCACGGCGACGATGACCAGCATCGGCGGCTTACGCGCCAGCATCCGGCCCAGCCGCGACTCGGCCGGCACGCCCTTGCGTTTGGCCCAGCGTACGACCGCACTGGCCGCGATGATGAGCAGGCGCCGCAGTGTTCGCTCGCCCATGCGCGAGGTTCGGCCCAGCCGCTCCTTGCCGCCTGTCGAGCGCTGCATCGGCGTTAGCCCGACCCCGGCGGCGAAGTCGCGTCCCGAGCGGAAGGTCTCCGGGGGTGGGTGAGGAGGTCGACGGATAGCTATGGCGCAACGTCGGTGAGGCGGGGTTGGGAGAACCAGGCTCATGGGCAATGCTTCGAGCACGTTCCAGTGATGTGGACCCGACCCTCGTACTCCCGCATGGCGCGTCTGCGTG
>NZ_BPQP01000159.1 GCF_022179305.1 Methylobacterium iners | reverse complement strand
GCAATGTCGAGGTAGAGATCAGGGTGGTCGATCAACCAACCACGGCTGTGCCTGGGCTGAGCTGACCGTAGGTTGGCACAAAGTCGCGGTGAAAAGCCGCCGCTTGTTTGCTAGAGCGTCCGCCTCATGGACGAGACCTCTAAGCCGCTCGGCCCGCGCGCGACACTGGGACAGCTCAAGCGTGACGAAGCCAGGATCAGCGCCGAGATAGCGGGTACGGATGGGGGGATCGATCCCTTCGTCGCGGCCGTGCACGCCACGCGCATGCCGATGATCATCACGAACCCGCGGCTGCCCGACAACCCAATCGTCTTCGTCAACGACTCGTTCTGCCGCCTGACCGGCTACGATCGCGACGAGATCGTGGGGCGCAACTGCCGCTTCCTGCAGGGACCGGAGACCGATCCGGCCGTCGTGCAGAAGCTCCGCGAGGCCATCGCCGCGCCGCGCGCCGTCGAGACCGACATCCGCAACCACCGCAAGGACGGTACACCGTTCTGGAACCGGCTGCTCATGGCGCCGGTCCACGACGCCGCCGGCAAGCTGGCCTACTTCTTCGCCAGCCAGCTCGACGTGACGCTGGAGCGGGACCGTGTGGCCGCCCTCGAAGGCGAGAACGCAGCGCTGACAGCTGAGCGGCTCATCAACGAGAACCGGCTCGCCTTCAGCGAGGAGTCCTTACGGCTTGCAACAGAAGCCGCCGAGATCGGCACCTGGGACCTCGATCTGTTCACCGACGTGCTGACCTGGTCGGACCGCACCCGGGCGATGTTCGGCATCTCGCCGGGCCTGCCCGTCAGCATTGCCGAATTCTACGCCGGCCTGCATCCGGACGATCACGACGCAACCGCCGCGGCCTTCGCCTCGGCCCTCGATCCCATGCGGCGCGCCACCTACGACGTGGAGTACCGCACGATCGGCAAGGAGGATGGCGTCGTACGCTGGGTTGCCGCCAAGGGCAGGGGCATGTTCGACGAGACCGGGCGCTGCGTGCGGGCGCTCGGCACCGCCATTGACATCTCGGAGCAGGTCCGCGCGCGGGCAGCGTTGGCAGAGAGCGAGGAACGTTACCGCACGCTCTTCGAGAGCATCGATGTCGGGTTCTTTCTCATCGAGATGAAGTTCGACGAGACAAATCGGGCAATCGACTACCGGATCGTCGAGGCCAACCCCGCCTTCGAGCGCCAAACGGGAGCCAGGCTCACAGGACGATGGGCCAGTGAGTTCGACCCGAACTTGGAGCGACACTGGTTCGACACTTACGGTCGCGTCGCGCTGACGGGTGAGGCTGCGCATTTCGAGAACAGGGCGGAGACCTTCGAGCGCTGGTTCGATGTGCGTGCCATGCGCGTGGGTGATCCGGCTGCGCGCCGGGTCGCGGTCTTCTTCACCGACATCTCGCAGCGCAAGCACATGGAGGAGACGCTCCAAGTCCTCAACGCGACCTTGGAGCAGCAGGTCTCCGAGCGAACAGCCGAGCGGGATCGTCTCTGGACCTTGTCCGAGGACATGCTGGCGCGAGCCAATTACGAGGGGATGATGTCCGCGGTCAGTCCTGCCTGGACGCGCGTGCTGGGCTGGTCGGAGGCGGAACTCCTGTCGCGGCCCTACGCAACCTTCATGCATCCTGACGACATGGAGCCAACGCTTGCCGCTCTTGGCCGCATGGGTGAGACGGCCCAGTCAGTCCGCTTCGAGAACCGTATCGCTACCGAGGATGGGATGTGGAAGCCCATCGAGTGGACGGTAGCGCCGGAGGCCGACAACCCCAGCTTCGTCGCCGTCGGACGTGATCTGAGTATCGTCAAGGCGCGCGAAGCCGAGCTGGCATCTGCACAGGAGACGTTGCGTCAGTCGCAGAAGATGGAGGCGGT
>NZ_BPQP01000158.1 GCF_022179305.1 Methylobacterium iners | reverse complement strand
CGTCCAAAAGCGGACGTTCCGCCTCTGACCTGAACTTGCCGCGAACGCGCGGCTGCACGGTCCTTGGAAGCGGACGTTCTCAGTTCGCATGACTGCGGACTGGCATGCCCGTGTACTCACGCAACGAGCCTCAGGATACGAGGCCGTCCGTCAGCTCGGCATTTCGGCGAGGAGCTTCCACCCGTCCACGAGTTTCGGGCAACCTGGAGGCGCCTTGAACCGCAGTGCCATTGTGCCCTCGGGCTACCCGAATGGCTGAAGCGGGTACGGCCATCCCATCCACGTTTGGCCTGGGCGACGATGGATCACCGCCTCCGCATCGACGCTCCCGCAGCACCTTGGAGAGCTGTTCGGCGGAGTAGGGCTTGTGCAGCAACTCGAAGCCCTGAGCACCGTCCAGCGCAAGGGCATGGCTGTAGCCGGAGGCGAGGATCACCGGCAGGCTTGGCAGCCGCTGTCGAAGCTCCAGCGCCAGTGCGATGCCCCCCATCCCCGGCATGATGACGTCGGAGAATACCACTTCGAACCCGTTGCCATCGTCGCCAAGCCTGTCCAGCGCCTCCTCGGCGGTCGCAGCCCATGCCGTCCGGTAGCCGAGGTCTTCCAAGATCTGCGTACAGAACTGACCGACCTCGACGTTGTCCTCGACTACGAGCACTCGCTGATTCGTCCCGATCGGCGCCGGACCATCGTTGCGGTCGGCCTTGCGCTCCAGCCGGACCTCGGCTGCCACCTCAGGCAGGTAGAGCGTGAACGTGGTGCCCCGGCCCGGTTCGCTAAAGACGTCCACGTCTCCGCCCGATTGCTTGACGAACCCGAACACCTGGGAGAGCCCAAGCCCGGTGCCCTTGCCGACCTCCTTCGTCGTGTAGAACGGCTCGAAGATACGATCGATCTGGTCCGCCCGAACGCCGGTTCCGGTATCGGTCAGCGAGACCACCACGAACGTGCCCTGAGTGCCGGAGTGACCACGGATTTGCGGCATGGCACCGTTCCCGGTCACCCGCAGCGTCAACGTGCCCTCACCGTCCATGGCGTCCCGGCCATTAACCGCCAAGTTGACGAGCGCAGTCTCGAACTGGCTCAGGTCCGCCCGCACGCAACAAGGTCCGTCCGGCAGGTTTGTGACCAAGCGGACCCGCGCTCCGGTGACGACGTCGAGCATCTCCGCGATGTCACGCACCTTGGACGCGGCGTCGAAGACCTCGGGCTTGAGGGCTTGCCGCCGCGCGAAGGCAAGGAGTTGCCCCGTGAGCTTGGCGGCCCGATCAACCGTGTCGGAGACTGCATCGAGGTAGCGGCTCTTGCGCTCCTCCGGCAGCTCCGGCCGGCGCAGGAAGTCGACAGAGGAGCGGATGATGGTCAGCAGATTGTTGAAGTCATGCGCAATCCCACCGGTGAGCTGCCCGATGGCCTCAAGTTTCTGTGACTGACGAAGGGCCTCATGCGCTTGTTCGAGTTCCCGGGTCCGCTCCTCGACGCGGTGCTCCAGGGTGGCATTGAGTTGGGCATGCTCAATGGCCAGCGCTGCAGACCGGGCAAGCGACTCCAGGAGCATGACCGTGAACGGGTCGTGCTCGCGCTTATCGGCCCAGTAGGCACCGAGCGCTGCCACGGGCTCGCCCGTGCCAATCGGGGCCATGATCAGGCTGCGCACGAAGGTGCGCCGGTACGCCTCCTGGGGCACGCGCGGATCGGTGGTGATGTCGGGGATGATCACGGTCTGACCGTGCGTCATCGACCACCCCGACACGCAGGAGCCAAGGGGAAACCGCAAACCCTGCCAAAGGGGCTCGACGGCATCCTCGGCGACGTAGTGGCAGAGTTCGCCTTGGCGGAGCACGACGGCGATGCCGTCAGCGCCGAGGACCTCGCGTGCGGTGTCGCGCAGGATGCCCGCGATCGCATCCAGGTCGCGGGCCCGGGCGAGGCGCTCACCGGCGGCGATCAACCGTAACAGAGCGCGCTCGGACGGGTTTGATGGATTGGTCACCCTGTCCTCGCCACGGCGCGCCAAGTCGCC
>NZ_BPQP01000157.1 GCF_022179305.1 Methylobacterium iners | reverse complement strand
TGAGGCGGCCACACTCGGCGCGTGCCGACCAACCGATCCGACCTCGCCGCCTTCAGCTACTTCCTCGCCATCGCGAGGCACCGCAGCTTTCGCCGCGCCGGATTGGAGATCGGCATCAGCGCCTCAGCCCTCAGCCACGCACTGAGAGGGCTCGAAGCAAGGCTCGGCGTCCGCCTACTCAACCGGACCAACCGAAGCGTCACCCTCACCGCCGCCGGAGAAGCCCTGTTCTCGGCGATCGAAGCGCCGTTTGAGGCGATCGGATCGGCCGCCGAGGCGCTGAACCGCTACAGGGGTGAGCCGGTGGGGCGCATCCGCCTCAACGTCCTGCAACACGCGAGCGCGCTTCTCCTGGCGCCAGTGCTTCCCGTCTTCGTCGAGCGCTATCCGGAGATCGAGATCGACGTGCAGGTTTCCAACCACTTGCTCGATGTGGTGCAGGCGGGGGCCGATGCGGGCATCCGCTACGGCGGCACGGTGCCCGAAGACATGATCGCTCAGCGGCTCTCGGCCGACATCCGGTGGGTGGTGGCTGGCTCGCCCGACTATCTACAGCGGCACGGCATCCCCGCGCATCCGACTGACCTGCTCGGTCATCGCTGCCACCGCATCCGGCTCGGCGACGACCGCATCTACCGGTGGGACTTCGAGCGCGGCGGCGAAGCGCTGGCGCTCGACGTTCCGGGCGCGATCACCATCGACGACACGCCGTTCGTCATCTCGCTGGCAGCCGCCGGTGCGGGTTTGGCCTACCTGCCCGAGCCGTTTGTCACGCCACTAGTGGATCAGAGCGCGCTGCGCGTCGTGCTGGAGGAGTGGTCATCCACCGGACCAGGCTTCCACGTCTACTATCCCAGCCGCCGGCAACTCCCGACCGGCCTTCGCCTCTTAATCGAGTTGATCCGCGAGCTGCGACCGCTCGGGCTGTAGAAGCCGTCGGCCGCTTCATGATGAGGCTGGCTCATCGTCGCGTTGACGCCCGGGCGGCTTACTACCCTCACCACGATCCTCCACCTTCACCTGACGAAGACGGTAGCCGCTCGGCCTCCGAGCGCTTCCGCCACGCTGTGGGAGGTCGCTGGCACGAGGACGCGCAGGCTACGCACCCGCATCAAGGAGCAACGTCATGCCAAGACCCGATCGCTTCACCGGCAAGGTCGCTTTCATCACCGGCGCTGCCGGCGGCATCGGTCGCGCGGCGGCCATCGCCTTCGCTGCCGAAGGCGCGCGCGTCGCCATCTTGGACCGCACCGAGGACATGATGAAGGATACGGCGGCAGCAGTGACGAACCTAGGCGCCGA
>NZ_BPQP01000156.1 GCF_022179305.1 Methylobacterium iners | reverse complement strand
CGCGAGGTCGTGCGCCGCCGCGGTCGCCCGTCGCGAGAGGGGCTGGGCCGCTACCGGCCGCTGGCGATGCTGGACTTGCTGCCGATGACAGGAGAGGGACAACCCGTGCCGTTTGCCTAAACAATCGGCGCGTCGGGTATCCGCGTTCTAGTGTGTTACTTTTATCGCTACGTAAAGACCATTGTTGACGAGAAGCCAGGGACGATTGCCGCGCGCCAACACTTGGTATTGCACCAGTGTCAATGACGAGCCTCATGCGTCGAAGACATCTTCGTCACCGATTGTCGTCAGCATCCAAGAACCTGCGGGGAGATGATGGAGCGGCCTGACGCCTGGAAGATGACGGAGCGGCTGACGCACGAGTTCGGTCGAGGCGATCCTTTTGCAGCCGCGATCCGGGCAACCCGCATGCCCATGATCATCACTGATCCAAGACAGCCCGATAACCCCATCGTCTTCGCCAACGACGCCTTCCTGAACCTGACGGGATATGACCGCGACGAGGTCATGGGGCGCAACTGTCGCTTCCTGCAAGGTCCGGGAACCGACCAGGACAGCGTGCGCCAAGTCCGAGATGCAATCGCGGCCAGGTCCGACATCAACGTCGACGTACTGAACTACCGCAAGGACGGCACGCCGTTCTGGAATGCGCTGTACATGAGCCCGGTGAGTTCGGCCGCGGGCGAGCTGCAGTATTTCTTTGCCTCGCAGTTCGACGTCACTGAGCGACGGGACGCTCTGCAGCTGAAGACGGCCCTGCTCCACGAGGTCGATCATCGGGTCAAGAACAACTTGCAAATGGTCACGGCCTTGATCTCCATGCAGGCAGCGACCATCACCGATCCGATCGTGCAGCAATCCCTCGGGACGATGATGCAGCGCATCGAGGCGCTCTCGACCGTTCATCGTCGGCTCTACCAGTCGGACGACGTGACCCGCTTCTCCGTGGCCGAGTTCGTGCACGACATCGTGAGTGATCTGGTCAGCGCCAGTGGTCGCCGCGACATCGGTGTGAGGCTCGACCTCGAACCAACGACCGTGCTGGCTGACAAGGCGGCTCCCCTCGCCTTGATGGTCAACGAAGTCGTGACAAACGCGCTCAAG
>NZ_BPQP01000155.1 GCF_022179305.1 Methylobacterium iners | reverse complement strand
TAGCTGGCGAGGCGTTGACCCTGGCGCTTGGCCTGCTCGAAGGCCTGCAGGTCGAGAGCCAACGCGATGATCTGGCCGCTCTTGAGCCGAGACGGGTCCATGCTGCTGCCGATGCCGTGCTCCAGGTAGACCTCCTCCACCTCCGGTGTGCGCATCGCACCACCCATCGTCCAGTTCGGAAACAGCCGGGCCTCGATATCGCGCACGTTCAAGATGGTCGCCGCCGAGTGTCTCGTGTCGCGCGCGATGCGGTTGTAGGTCTCGGTCACCTGCGCCTTGTCGCCTTCCAGGATCTGCACGAACCAGGTCTTGTCGAAGATCAGGAAGCCCGTGATGCCGTCGCGGCTGTTGTTGCGCTGAGAAGCCGAGACGATCTCGCGCAGGTTGGTCAGCATGGCGCGGTCGCCGCCCTGCACCGTGTTGCGGCTGTAGTACACGAGCTGGTGGATCATGGAGGCGGTGCCCTGCGAGATGCGGTGACGTTGGTAGAGGGACGGGCGGTACCGGGTGATTGCCCTAGCTCGTCTGCCGGCAGAGTGCTGTGGGAGCCGCTAACGATTTGTGAATTCCTGCCCCGTCACATGGCTTCGGGCGACGGCCCTTCGGGAGAGGCGGTAAACCAATCCTGAATTCGGTGTGCTCCTGCAGAGGGTCGGGTCATGACCATTATCGAACTCGTCAGGCTGCTGGCCGAGCCGCTTGATCTCGCCGTGCTGGTGACGGACGCGGCTCTCGACCGACCGGGACCGACCATCCTGTACGCCAACCCGGCCTTTGTGCGGATGAGCGGGTATGCGAGCGCCGAGGTGCTTGGGCGCTCGCCGCGCCTGCTGCAGGGCAAGGCCACCAACCGGGTGCTCGCCCGCTCGCTCACCCGCACGCTTCGCACACAGGGCCGCTTCCACGGGGTTCTGGAGAACTACCGCAAGGGAGGCGAGGTCTATCACTGCGAGATCGACGTGCGTGCCTTGTGCGGCGGAGACGGGCAGCCGCTGGCCTTCATCGCCTTCGAGCGCGAGGTCGTGCGCCG
>NZ_BPQP01000154.1 GCF_022179305.1 Methylobacterium iners | reverse complement strand
GTTCCGAGACAGACTCTAAGCTGCTGATCCCAAAACAGCACGCTCGGGCCAAGATGCCGGTGCAGCGTGCCACGAACAACACGGGAAGCCTGGCTGCATCGTCTCCTGGACGAGACGAACCTTTTCGGCCGTGGTCCAGCGCCGCTGCCGCTGGATATAGGTGATCACCTCGGCACGGGGCAAAGGAGCATCCGGGTCAAAGGCCATAGCGATATTCACAAGCCAATGCCTATGCCCTGTCGAGCTACACCATCGGTCCAATTAAACAAGCGGCACCTGCGAACGCGGGCGACGGAACTTAACTCACAGCTCCAGCAGTGGCGATTGTGCATCCGACAGAGTACCAGCCCCTCCAGCTCCAACCGAACGACAACGCGCTCAGACCCCAACGTGCCTTGCAAGTTTCAGCTTCAGTGGCTAAACAACCTGCTTACTTGGTGGATAAATGCACCGGTTGCCGCGACTTGTATATCTCACTGTATACACGAGAGCCGCACCTCATCGTGGTTCAATAATTGAGAACTTTATATGTTGGCCTAGTTCATTAATCATCATTGAGAAAATCGTTCTCCCGAGCCTTCCGTCACGACGTATTCAATAATCCGATTTATAGCAGAATTTTTAGTCGTTATTAGCATAAGCAGCTAGTGCGAACTCAAAAGCTTGTTGTTGCGATAATGCAACATGCAGACGCAAACACTAGAGGGGTGTGGCTCCCGCGTTGCGATTTATTAAGGTGTATGCTAGAGACCGGATATAATTGACCTCGCATGTATTTATCTGTGGGAACATGCCTTGCGTAACTTGAATAGAAGCTGCACGATCCTGAGTGCTACAGTGCTTCTGTCAGCATGTGGTTTTCTGCCGGCCACCGGGCCCTCGATTGAGGCTGTGCGGAGTAGCTCAACCGTGTCTGTTCAAGACGACGGGCGTCTTGGTTATGCTGTTCTGAAGCTTAGTCCACTTGTCGTGTCTTTAACGAAAAGCTCCGCAAAGCAGGTAGGTTTTTCAACAAGTGCCCTTCGTGCGCGTGCGGCTAATGCGGCAATAGGAATTGGCGACTTACTGTCGCTTACTATATATGAAGCCGCAAGTGGGGGGCTATTCAACCCGGCCGATGCAACTGGGCGCGGAAGCGGTAACTCCGTAAGCTTGCCCTCTCAGCAAGTTGATAAAAGTGGATTTATCTCTGTGCCGTTTGCTGGGCAGGTTAAAGCGTCCGGTCGTACAGCGGATGAGGTAAGAAAAGAGATAGAGGAGCGTCTCAAAAATCGCGCTATTGAACCGCAAGTGTCTGTTAACATCGTGGATCGGCGCTCGGGAGTGGTGAGCGTTTTAGGCGAGGTGGCTAGTCCGCAAAAGTTTTCTCTTGATGTTGGTGGCTCGCGCCTGTTGGAAGCTATCGCTCGAGCTGGAGGAGCAAAATTTCCAGCCTTCGAAACCGCTGTGACTCTGCAGCGTCGAGGATCCATTGAGCAAGTTCCGCTTGTTACTGTCATTCGAAATCCGTCGCAAAACATTTTCTTGGAAGCCGGCGATTCGATTGTGCTGTCGCGGGAGCCTCGATCATTCGTTGTACTTGGAGCAACACCACCTCCTGGATCGGTGGGTGGTCAAAATAATCGCCGCTTTGTGTTCGAAAGCGATAATCTCACTTTGGCAGAGGCTATCGCAAAAGCTGGAGGGTTGCGGACCGAACAAGCAGATGCTCGCGCCGTGTTTATATACAGGCAAGAAGAGCGTGGAATACTCAGCAGGTTAGGTGTAGACGTATCGGGTAATCCAGCAGACCGGATTCCAGTGGTATATCAACTTGATGCTTCACAGGCCGATGGATATTTTCTAGCAACTGAATTCTACATGCGCGACCGGGATTTAGTGTATATTTCGGATGCCCCTGGCTTTGAGCTTAGCAAGTTCCTGTCAATACTTGAGATCGGTACGGGAGCGGCGCTTGACGTAGCAAGAATAAATCAATAGACATTAGGTAATCCTGTTTAGAGCGAGCATGTGGCACCGATGGTTACTTTCCACAAAGTTTCGATGTGCCTTCTGTTACTGGTTCCGTTTAGTGCAGATGCGGCTGATCTGACCCAAAGGCGCCGGGTGATCCAGACAAGTAATCCTGTGCTTAGACAAGGAATGTTCGCTCCGCACTGTCAGGAGAACATCGAGCAACTAGCCTTTCGGTGCGTCGAGCATGTCTATGTGGATCCAGATAAAGAGCCGTGGAGCACCTTTCTGACTACTATTCCAGGTAGTCCATCTCCACCTTACGAGCGTCTCTATAGACGACGTCGGGGCTGATTTGTCTAAGCAAGGAATTTCGGCTTGTACTAATTTCGTGAAAATTTCACGTTACCTTGGCGAAATATAATTGAGACTTTGGACTCGGGTTGATTGCTAAGTAGCCACCGCGCCTAAGTTCGTTGCTCTTGACCGGAGCCGGTTGATGACGTTGATAAAACGCTTGATTGAGCGCAACGCGATATTGACCGGCCACTCCAACCGACACGGGTCTATATCCTTTACGCCCTGTCGCCGCTCGTCCGACATGCTTCGGGACCTTACAATAGCGCTATATCGGGTTACTCGGGGTCACACACCACGCCGGTGCTCTACGGCGAGCGAACCGGCGTGAACACCAATCGCAAGCCGAGCGCGGCGTCCGTCTGAGGGGTATCCTTGGCAATGTAGGCGGAGCCGTTGTCGGACTGGCCCCGGCGTGATGGGCCGATGCGTTACGCACGTGTCCCTCTTTGCCGCCACGCGCGGCGCGGTGGGCCTTAGCGTAGGTGCTGTCGATAGCGGCCGCCTCGCCCACCCATCCGCTCCTGGCTAGCACGGTCAGCATCGTCCGCCAGAAGCCGCGGCGAGACCAGAGATTGAAGCGGTTGTAGACCGTCGTGCGCGGACCATACGCCGTCGGACAGTCGCGCAAGCGGCAGCCGGAGGTGAGCACGTGTTCATTAACGGCATAGCGGGAGGCACTCAGACCATCTCGAGCTGCGCTGCGGGAACGGCGCAGTCGTGCGGGTGCTGTTTGCCATCGATGCCCGCGTTCGCGAGGTCATGGCGTGGGTGATGCTAGCGTACCAGCGCGCCGTCGAAACGGCCGGCGCCAGCCTCCTCTACCTGCCGCCCTCCAGCCTCCACTTCAACCCAATCGAGAACGCCTTCGCCAAGCTGAAGTCGCTCCTCTGCAAAGCCGCCGAGCGCACCGTAGGTGCCCTCTGGGACAGGATCGACATCCTCTTCAAAGCCTTCACGCCCGCAGAATGCGCCAACTATTTCAGAGCCGCAGGGTGTGCGTTTATGAAGGCGCTCAAGCGCGACAACGCCCGCCTTACCATCCTACCGGGGTAGAGGCCTCATCAGGTCCATTCGGCTGCGACGGCGACGAGGGCGAGGCCAGCGAGGTAGTTGCGGGTGTCGACCCGTCACATGAGTCATGTTGAGCTGCGTAGACAAGTACGACTTTGATCGAGATCCGGCTCGCTGCTTCCATGAATTGGCGGTTTGCCTGCACTTTTTGATGCGCGACTGCGAGCTTGAAGGTTCCAAGGAAACCTGAGGGTGACGCACTGAATGCGGAACTAGGTGTACGGTCCCGGGAT
>NZ_BPQP01000153.1 GCF_022179305.1 Methylobacterium iners | reverse complement strand
ATGATCAGCGCCGAGCCGTTCCCGTCCTTGAGGCCGCCTTCCCCGGTCAGGGGCGTCTCGCTCGAGACCTCCGCGTTCACGGAGCCGTCGGCATTGGCATAGACGTTGGGCAATGTGGTTTGGACGGTCTGTGTGATGGTGTCGGCATCGAGCCCGGCCTGCTGGTACATGCGTTCGGGCGTGTCGTGGTCCTGGTAGGTGTCGGGCAGGGTGAGCGTGCGCACCCGCACGCGGCCGGCATCGAGCGCACCCTTGGCGGACAGCAGGTGCAGCACATGCGCACCGAACCCGCCGGCCGAGCCCTCCTCCAGGGTCAGCAGCACCTCGTGGCTGCCCGCCAGGTCCAGGATCAAGGCCTCGTCCAGCGGCTTGGCAAAGCGCGCATCGGCCACCGTGACCGCCACGCCCGCCGCCTCCAACTGATCGGCCGCCTTCAAGGCCTCGCCAAGCCGCGTGCCGAGCGACAGCAGCGCCACCCGCGCGCCGGATGTCGTCTCCTTGGGCCGGCGCACGATGCGGCCGCGCCCGATCGCCAGGGGCTCGCCGCGCTCGGGCAGCTCCACCCCCACCCCCTCGCCGCGGGGATAGCGCAGCGCGATCGGGCCCGTGTCATGGGCGTGGCAGGTGGCCACCATGTGCACGAGCTCGGCCTCGTCGGCGGCCGCCATCACGGTCATGTTGGGCAGGCAGCACAGGTAGGCGAGATCGAACGCGCCCGCATGGGTGGCGCCGTCCGCGCCCACCAGACCCGCCCGGTCCAGGCAGAAGCGCACGGGCAGGTTCTGCAGCGCGACATCGTGCACGACCTGGTCATAGGCCCGCTGCAGGAAGGTCGAGTAGATCGCCACGAACGGCTTGTAGCCCTCGGTGGCGAGCCCGCCCGCAAACGTGACGGCGTGCTGCTCGGCGATGCCGACGTCGAAGGTGCGGGTCGGGTGGGCACGCCCGAACAGGTCGATGCCGGTGCCGCCGGGCATGGCGGCTGTGATCGCCACCACCTTGGGATCGGCATCCGCCGCCTTGATCAGGCTCTCGCCGAACACCCGCGTGTAGGCCGGGGCGTTGGGCTTGGCCTTGGCCTGGACGCCGGAGACCACGTCGAACTTGACCACGCCGTGGTAGCGGTCGGCGCTGGCTTCCGCCGGTGCGTAGCCCTTGCCCTTCTGGGTGACGACGTGCAGCAGGATCGGGCCCTGGTCGGAGTCCCGCACGTTGCGCAGCACCGGCAGCAGGTGGTCGAGGTTGTGCCCGTCGATCGGGCCGACATAGTGGAAGCCCATCTCCTCGAACATCGTGCCCGAGCCCACGATCAGGCCGCGGGCGAACTCCTCGGCCTGGGCCGCGCGCTGGTAGAGGGCCTTGGGCAGAAGCTGGCCCAGCTGCTTGGCGGTCTCGCGCAACGAGCGGTAGGTGCCGCCCGAGGCCAGCCTGGCGAGGTAGGCCGACATGGCGCCCACAGGGGGGGCGATCGACATGTCGTTGTCGTTGAGGATGACGATGAGGCGCGCGTGCTGCGCGCCGGCATTGTTCATGGCCTCGTAGGCCATGCCCGCCGACATCGAGCCGTCGCCGATCACCGCCACGACATTGCGGCGATGGGCGGGGGCACCGCCCTCGGCCTTACCCTGCGCCTTGGCCTGGGCCGCGTCGAGGTCGCGAGCGACCGCCATGCCGAGGCCCGCCGAGATCGAGGTGGAGGAGTGGGCCGCGCCGAAGGGATCGTAGGGGCTCTCGGAGCGCTTGGTGAAGCCCGACAGGCCGCCGCCCTGGCGCAGCGTCCGGATGCGGTCGCGGCGTCCGGTGAGGATCTTGTGGGGGTAGGCCTGGTGGCCGACGTCCCAGATCAGGCGGTCGTGGGGGGTGTCGAACACGTAGTGCAGCGCCACCGTCAGCTCGACGACGCCCAAGCCCGAGCCGAGGTGCCCGCCCGTGACCGAGACCGCCTCGATCATCTCCGCGCGCACCGCCTCGGCCACGCCCGGCAACGCGCTCTCCGGCAAAGCCCGCAACGCCACAGGCTCGTCCAAACCATCCAAAACCGAATTCAACTGCCGTGACA
>NZ_BPQP01000152.1 GCF_022179305.1 Methylobacterium iners | reverse complement strand
GGTCGAGGTCGGCTACAAGCAATCGTTCTGGGAGGGACGCGGCGAGTTCACGCTGGCGGGCTATCGCATCAAGAAGGACAACCTCCTCACCGTCGACCCGAACCGGCCGACCGTGGCCGTGCAGGTCGGCAGCCAGTCCGCGCAGGGTGTTGAGGCCTTCCTGTCGCTGGGGCTGTGGGAGAACTGGCGCGCGGAGGCCAACCTCGCCCTGTTGCACGCGCAATACGACGACTTTCAGCAATCGGTGGGCGGGGTCGCGGTCAACTTCGCCGGCAACCAGCCCCAGAACGTGCCGGAGAAGGTCGCCAATCTCTGGCTGACCTGGGCGTTCGCGCCGCGCTGGGAGGCGCGGGCGGGGGTGCAGATCGTCGGCGAGACGTTTGGCGACTTCGCCAACACGGCCAAGCGCCCGAGCTACACGCTCGTCAACGGCGGGCTTGACTACCAAGTCACGCCGACTTCCCGCTTCAGCGTGCGGGTCTACAACCTGCTCGACGAGGTCTACCCAATCACCGGCAGTTCCACGATGTGGCTGCTGGGGCGACCCCGTTCCTTCGAGGTCGCCTACAGCACGGCGTTCTGAGCCGTGCGCGGCAAGATCGTCAAACGCCTGAAGCGATGGCTGCATCTTGGCCACCGCTGGCTCGGCATCGTCACCTGCCTGCTGTTCGCAACCTGGTTCGTGTCGGGTCTGGTGATGATGTACGTCGGCTTTCCATCGCTCACGGAGGTCGAGCGCCGCGGCGGTATGCCGACCTTGGCCTGGGACCTCGTTCGGGTTGCCCCATCCCGTGCCCTCGGCCTTGCAGGCCAGTCACGCTACCCGCAGGAGTTTCGCCTGAGCATGCTGGCGGACGAACCGGTGTACCGGATCCGCGGTTGGGACGGCGGCCGCCGGACCGTCTCGGCCGCAGATGGACGGTCGATCGACCACGTGACATCAAACGTGGCGCTCGACATCGCTCGCCGACACCCCCTCGCGGTGCGGCCGCGCTTCCTCGCCGAGGTCGACCGGGACCAATGGTCGGTCACGGCGCGCTACGATGCCCATCGGCCGTTCACCTGATCGCCCTCGACGACGAGGCCGGCACGCACCTTTACGTCTCGTCCCGGACCGGTGAGGTGGTTCTCGACACGGACCGGCGCGAGCGCTTCTGGAATTGGTTCGGCGCGATCCCCCATTGGATCTACCTGACGCCGCTGCGGGCACAGACCGAGTTGTGGCGGAACGTGGTGATCTGGGTCTCGGGCGCCGCCGTCCTGGTCGCGTTCAGCGGGCTCTGGATCGGCATCCTGCGCCTGCGGCCGAGGCGCCGTTACCGATTCGGAGCCGTGACGCCCTATCGCGGCTGGGCGGCGCTGCATCACGTCGCCGGCATCGTCGGCGGCCTGACGCTGTTCACCTTCATCGCCAGCGGCTGGCTTTCCATGAACCCCAACCGCTGGTTCGGTCCGCGATCCCCCTCCCAGGAGATGCTTGAGCGTTATGCCGGCACCACCGATCCCGGCATCGAGGTCGACCTGGAGGCGACCCGCCTTGCAGCGCGTGACGGCGCGGTCGAGGTGCGCTTCCTCTGGCTGGCCGGGCGAGGACATGCCGCCACCATTACGAGGGATGAGCGAACGAAGGGGTGCTGCGGGGCCGATGACCCGCCCGCTCCCTCGCTTGCGTGGGTCTCGGAGGCCGCCCGTCGCCTCATCCCGGACGCGAGCCTGACCGGGCTCCAGATACTCCGGGAGGAGGACGGCTACTGGTACAGCCACCATCATCCACGCGCCGTCCCGGTCCTGCGCGCGCGGTTCGACGATCCCTCCGGGACCTGGTTCCATATCGACCCGGCGACGGGCGAGATCCTGGGTCGCCTGGACCGGTCGGCCCGAACCTACCGCTGGGCGTTCAACGGCCTTCACAGCTTCGATCTGCAGCCGCTGCTGAGATACCAGCCGGCTTGGGACGTCCTGATGTGGCTCCTGTCGGGCACCGGACTCGCGGTCGCGCTGTCGGGGGTGGTGATGGGGTGGCGACGCATCGGCCGCCCGCGTCGCCGCGCAGTCCGCCAAAGCCCATGACTGGATGCTTTCCAACGCTGTGGGCGATGGCCTGCCTCATGTGCGGAGCGGCACCGAAGTCCGGCGCAAAATCAGCATTGATGGTGCCAAGAAGAAGCGTGTTCGCGTTACGGGGGAAGTCTTCAGCTTCCGTTCAAGTACGAGCTCCCATTCTTAGCTCAAGCGAAATCCGAAAGGCAGAACGATGAAAGCGCGTCTTGCAGCATTGATGACGGCTACCTTGATCCTGGTGCCAGGGGCCGCCTTCGCCCAGCATTTCGGTAGCCACCACGGTGGTCACGGTGGCCGGCACGTCGAACGGCATCATGGTCACCACGGCCACCATGGTCACGTGGTCCGACGCCATCACCATCATCATGACGACTACGGCTACCGCCCCGTCTACGTCGAGCGCGGCTACCACCATCACCACTATCACGACGACTACTGAGCCGCGTTCGTCCGGCGGCCCCCCTCCCCTGGCGGCTCGCGCGTTGCCTTCGTGGAAACCGCGGATTGCCTTGCGATGCGAACCCGAAGCCTGTCGGGCCTTCCGCGTTGCACGGTCGTCGACTCCGATATGGGACGATGCGAGTGATCCCAAGTCGAACCCCGCCACTCAGCCGGCGGGGTTCTTCTTTTTTAAAAGACCCTGTGCCGCCCTCCTCACTCGGCGCAGCACGAGAGCTTCGTCGGATCCCTGTAGCGGGCGATGGCGGCGATCTTCAGCGCCTCGGCCATCGTCGGGTAGACGTGCAGCTGGCCGATGAAATCGTGCAGCGTGGCTCGGAAGCGCATTCCCATGGCCGCCTCGTGGATGACCTCGGGCGACCCGGCGCCGACCATGGAGACGCCGAGCACCGCCTCGCTGTCGGTGTCGGCCACCATCTTGACCAGCCCGCGCGTGTCGCGGATCGCGCCAGCACGCGGCACCAGCTCCATCGGTATCGTCGCACACCAGCAGCGGTGGCCGGCCGCCAGGGCCTCGGCTTCCGTCATGCCGACGATGCCGATCGGCGGGTCGGTGAAGATCGCACGCGGAATCACGCGCCCGTCGAAGGCGCGCGGGTTGTTGCCGTCGAGCGCGTTGTAAGCCGCGATCCCACCCTGACGCGCGCCCACCGGCGTTGCCATCTGACTGTCGTGGAGACGCCCGATGACGTCACCGGCCGCGTAGATGTGCGGTACGCTCGTCCGCAACTGCGGATCGACGGACACCTCTTCCTGAGCATTCACGGCGACGCCAGCCGCCTGAAGGCCGATCCCGTCGGAGTTAGGGCGACGGCCGGTCGCGATTAGCAGCCTCTCCGCGTGGAAAGTGCGCCGGCCTTCGCCGACGCGCACGTCGGCGACCACGCCCGCGCCGTCGGACCTGACCGTCTCGACCGACGCATGCGGCACGATCGAGATCCCTTCATCGGCGAAGACCCGCCCGATCGCCTGGCCGACCTGCGGCTCATAGCCATGCGCCAGCACCTGGGCGCTGCGCTCAAGGATCGTCACCTCGGTCCCGAACCGGGCGAACATCTGCCCGAGTTCGAGCGCGATGTAGCCGCCGCCGACGATGAGGAGCGAGGCCGGCAGGTCCTTGAGCTCCGACGCCTCGCCGTGGGTCAGGAGGTCGCTCGTGAGGAAAGGCACCCGGTCCAGGCCCGGGATATCCGGGATGACGGGCCGCGAGCCGGTGGCGATGAGGAATCGCTCCCCGGTCAGCCGCGTGGCGCCGACCTCGACAGTGTTCGCGTCCAGGAAGCGAGAGGAGCCCTCCCGTATCGAGATTAGACCGCCGACCAGACTGTCGTACTTCTTGGCGCGGTAATCGCGAATCACCTCGTCCTTTTGGGCGATGAGCTCGGCGAAATCGACCTTCATCCCTGGTCCGCAGGCCTCAAGACCCGGGTAGCGCGGATTCCTGGCGTCGAAGACCAACTTCGCCGCCAGGAATCCGCGCTACCC
>NZ_BPQP01000151.1 GCF_022179305.1 Methylobacterium iners | reverse complement strand
ACGCTCCTCGGCTGCCTTCACGCGCTCGTCAGCAGTCTTGAGCAGCTTTTCAGTGCGGGCCTGCATCTCGGCGGTGCGCGCATCGGCGGCACGCACACGCTCAGCTGCTGCCTGAATGTCCTCTCGGGCACGATCCAGCAGGTCTTGAACGCGTAGCTCCTGCTCATGCGCTTGTGCCTCGACCTCGCGGGTGCGCGCCGCTGTCTCACGGATCCGGTCGATCAGCTTGGCTCAATCTCGCGCTGAGGACCGGCGCGTTGGTGGTGCCGCAGCCTCAAGGTCGTCATAGGTGTCCACCAAGCGCAGGACGTTGCTCAGACTACCGTCCGCAGCTGCGGCACGTGCCTCGATGGCGGGTGTCCGGTCAGAACCAAGGTCCCAGGGTGCTCGCTTGATCGGATCCATGAACATGACACCTCTCACAACGCAGCACGCAACAATTCGCAAACTGAGCTTGGAAGAAATTTACGTACTATAGTTTTAACGTCAATGCTCTGAAGCTGGGTAAGACGAAGGGGAGCGCACATGCGCTTGGCTGATGCTGTTTTGCTACGCGGCTGAGGGATGGTGCGTCGCACAATGCAAGATGCCGCGCGTACATGCGTGATCGTCAGCTTTGACTTGCCCAGATCGCCAGACCGCAGACTGCGGCCAGCGTAACACTGCATAGTAGCGCGATCAGCCCAAGCTCCCGATAGAAGCCGCGTGTGGCCGCACGTCGCTCTGCCTCCTCGTCCGTACTTGGCAGGTAGGAGCTTGGATCAGCCATGAGGCTCAGTTCGGCATGATTGCGAGCGCACGTGCCGACAGCATGGAGTGCAGAACCTACCCGCTCGCGGAGGAATGGCGGCTCATGGTTCTTCGTGCACACGAGATCCGCCTTCATCGAGCTGTTCACCCTATGGGCCAGACGGGAAGAATGATGAAGCCGCTGCGTTGCCCTCGGTATGGGCCATCACGGTATGAGCTTGGTCCTGGCTTATAGACTTCACCCACCTCCCGAGCGGCGCGCTCAGGCGACCCTTGTTTGCGCCTCGGTGGCGGCAGCCCACAACGTCGCAAGGCTTCCGGGCTTGCCGAGCAGGTAGCCCTGACCACGGTCGGCGCCGAGAAGTTGGAGTGCGCTGAGTTCCGCGGCTGTCTCGATGCCCTCAGCCACAATGCAAGATCCTGTCTCGCGCGCGTAGAAGACCATCGCAGTGGCCAAAGCCCGCCGCGCGGGGTCAGTGTCAACGGCACGCGTCAGGCTCATGTCCATCTTGATGATGTCCGGGCCGAGCTGCACGATGTGCTGCAAGCCCGAATACCCGGCGCCTGCGTCATCCACCGCGACCCTAACGCCGAGACGCTTCAGCGGCCTGAGCTGGGCATGCAGGGCCGTGTAGTTCGACACCGCTGCGTGCTCGGTGATCTCCAGGATGATGCGCTCGGCATGCTCGACAGGAATGAGGTTTCTCAAGCGTCCGCTGATCACCAGCTCGGGCGAGGCGTTGAGCGAGAGCGAAATCGAGGCCGGCAGGTGTGGGAGGGCGGCGAGCGTCGTCCTAAGGACGGCCAGCTCCAGCTCAAGCCCGAGACCGACATCGAGAGCGTCCTGGAACCACTTGTCGGGCGAGCGGTACGGGGTTGGCTTAAACCGGCACAACGCCTCGCAGCTGATCACAGTGCTGCTCCGCAGGTCGAAGATCGGCTGAAAGACGATGTCGTAATTCTCAGCCGCGATCACGCCTGCGATGCTGTCATGCGTCTGCTGGTCCTTCTGTCGCTGCTGAAGGCCTGTGTTGACCTGCCTGGTCGCCAGCCCGGCAAAGACGCGCATCGTGGCGAGGTCGCGCTCGTTGAGAGACGGGATCGGTCGCGGGCTGAGGCAGCAGAACATCCCGAACGGAGTGCCGTCGAAGAGGCGGATCGGTATGCTGATGTGCGAGCCGATCGGCACGGCTGCCGTTATCGGCATCTCGCGTGCGAGCCGCACCTGTGCCGTGTCGGGGATCAGCTCGGGCAGGCGTCCGGCCAGGATGTGGTTGCAGTACACATCGTCGAGAGAGTGGGAGTCGCCGACCTTGATTAGGTGCTCAAGGCCCGGCGCATCGACACGGCGGAAGATGGTTCGGCCGGCGCTGAACTCGGAGAAGTAGGCGACCTCCATACCGAGATGGTTCCGGATCGCCACAAGGGCATCCTGGATCACGTCCTCGCCGGCAGCGGCATGGGCGCCGAGCGGCGCAAGATCACTGGATGACAGAACCATGTGCGAATCTCATGTCGTGCTTGGATGATTAGGGCGCTGATGTATTGAGAGAGCTGAAACTGCAGCCCTGTATAAGTGTTATCGCCCGTTTGAAGCGTAGGGCGCGCCGCTAGGCATGCCTATTGCGATTTCAGCCGAGGGCGCGTGCTGCTGCGGTCACCTTCTGAACCGCGCTGTCCACGTCGCCGGCGGCGCGTGCGATCGCATCCATGTTCTGCCGCACGACCTCCACGCTGCCGGCAGCCGTGTGCATGTTCAGCGACATGTCGCGGGTGACGGCAGATTGCTCCGTCACGGCCGAGGAAACGCTTAGCGAGATCTGGCACAGGTTCTCAATCGTCATCGTGATAGCTTCGATCGCTTGCACCGCCTGACCTGTGGCAGCCTGAACGGCCCCGATCTGGAGACCAATCTCTTCGGTTGCGCGAGAGGACTGGTTTGCGAGCGCCTTCACTTCCGATGCGACAACCGCAAAGCCCCGCCCAGCCTCGCCCGCTCGTGCCGCCTCGATTGTGGCGTTGAGTGCCAGCAAGTTCGTCTGATCGGCAATCGAACGGATGACCGTTACGACCTCTCCGATCCGGTCGGTCGAGGCCGTCAGACCAGAGACGATGGCCGCCGCCTCCTTGGCCCGCTTCACCGCATCGTCCGCCGCGCTCTTTGCTTCGATCGCGTGCCGGCTCAGCTCCTCGCTCGACGCTGCAAACTCCTCCGCGCCTGCTGCTACGGATTGAACGTTTCCAGAAGTTTGAGCGGCCGCGTCCGCTGTGGCCGTTGCTTGCTGGCTGACGCCCGACATTGCCTGTGTGATGGAACCGAGGTCGACCTCGATCACCTGCTGGGCCTGTCGACGCCGCTCCCGGTCAGCCACCTGCTGGGTGATGTCGCTGGCAAACTTGACGACCGCGCAAGGTCGTCCATCGGCGTCGAACACCGGATTGTAGGAGCCGTAGATCCAGACCTCCCGGCCCCCTTTGCCGACCCGCCTGAACTCACCTGACTTGAACTCGCCACCAGCCAGGGCCTTCCAGAACCCTGCGTAGACGCTGCCCTCGCGATCCGCAGCTGTGACGAACATGCTGTGGTGCTGGCCTAAGATCTCATTGAGGCCATAACCCATCGCGCTCAGGAAGTTCGCATTGGCGTGCGTGATCGTACCGTCGGGCAGGAAGTGGATGACGGCCTGAGAGCGGTTGATGGCTGCGATCTGGCCTTCCGCTGCAACGGAGCGCAGCTTCTGATCGGTGATGTCGCTTGCGATCTTTACGACCTTGATGGTGCGTCCACGTCGATCAAGCACGGGGTTGTAGGAGGCCTGTATCCAGACCTCTTTGCCATCCTTGCGGATGCGCTTGAACTCGCCGGTCGCGAATTTGCCTCTACGAAGTTTGACCCAGAATTCCTCGTAGGCAGCACTGCCGCGCTCGTCGGGCGGCATGAACATGCTGTGATGCTGGCCTTGGATCTCGGACAGCGTGTAGTCCACCGCCCTGAGGAAGTTCTCGTTGGCGAGAAGGATCTTGCCGTCCGGACTGAATTCGATGCGACCTTGCGAGCGATCAACGGCCTGCAGAAGCGCGGTGTAGTCGGAGTTGAAGAGAGACATGGTAGCGCTCGCGTATGTCGTCGAAAGTTCAAGGATCGGCTATTAATCAGACAGAGAACGGATGTGTTTCGCTGCAGTTGATCAGCGTGCTCATGCGAGAGCGGAGCGCATCGACCTGCTTGAGATAGTTGTCCGTGACCTCTGTAACGCGCGTGTGCTGTTCCAGGCTGCAGAGCGCCTTCAGGTCGTCGGCCGTACGCACGAACAACCGTTGAGCCGCCTTGAGCTGCAGGGCGAGTTCCTTCAGGCGGGCAACATCGCCTGCCGGACAATCGCTCTGACTTTGGACGAGCAGCCTGTCACTTGCTGGACCACGAAGAAGCGGGGCAACGTTGCCAATGGGTTTAAGAAGCATCGGGCGAATTCCGCGCTCGTAGAAGTAAATGAGGATGCATTTTATGCTAATAGCTTAAGACCACTAATTGCATCAGGCACTTGATTAGCTTTATCTAGCATGATTTTATTAATTATAAGTCAATATTAATCCGAATTCAGAGATAGAATTACTGAGATATGTTAGTTTCGGGATAGGTAATGCTGCTTGTAAAAATATTTCGCGGATATATTGCTCGGCCTTTCTGCTTGATGCCCTGATCTGCTCTGTATGACTACTTTGAATGTAGGGCCGCAATTTCCAAGCATCGTTTGAGCTAATTTGCGCTATGACAAGTTAATTATATGTAAATTGCAAATGTTAATCTTACGCCTCACTGTTGATGTGCCAGAAGAGGCTTCTCTGCTGATAGCTTGTTGAAAATGTAAACTGCAGGTTTCAAAAAGTGTCTGGAGTGCTAGCCAACCATTCGAGTTTAAGGGCCCAGCTAGGCTTTGCCCTTCGGCCTACTCATGCAATGTAAGCCGCTCGGATCATGGCAGACGGAACGGCCGTATACCCTGAGTTGCCAGAGGCTTTCCGAGGGCCAAAGATACTTAGCGGGGTGGAAAATCATGGCGAACCTCGTTCGCCGAGCAGAGCACTGGAAGCAGTATTCCACCCCTCCCAAAACTCTCGCGTACCACGAGGAGCCCGGCTGGGAGTTTCGGGAATTGGAGTACGGCCCAGGGGGTGCTTGGGATTTTGTTTCGACGAAGCTTCATATTGCGTCGCACCTCGATCCTGTTCGACAACGTATCGGTCCGACGAGTTCGCCATTCCTGTTGGTTCCGCCGAGTTCCGCAGTCAGTGCGCCGGGCGACTGCCTCGCGGGATCGTGGGAGGGCAGCGGACGCAGTCAGCACATTTTGATCTCGGCCGGATTTGTCGCGACCGCGATCGGCGCAGACATCGGCCTTGGAGCGGTAAGTCGCCGCCGTTTCGCCCGCACTCGAGAGCTGGACCTCCGGGACCAGATCGCCCAAAGCCTCCTTGCGACGTTTGGCCTTGAGATTAAAAGCGGCAACGCGAACGGCCCGTTGTTCCTGCAGATGCTAGTGGCGGCCATGGTCCATCATGCTCTGCGTGCAAGCACATCTTTACAGAAGCCAAGCTACGGCAGCCTGTCTCGCGAACAACTGGGAATGGTGTTTGATCTGATGGACAGCCAGATGGCTGGCCGACCGAACCTTGGCGAATTCGCGACCCTTCTCGGCGTCAGCATTCAGTACTTCTGTCGTGCGTTCCGGGCTACGACAGGTATCTCGCCCCACCAGTACATGCTCAAGCGGCGCGTGGAGTTCGCGCGGGCTATGATCGAGACGGGAAGCATGCCCCTCAGCCATGTCGCGCAGGCTGCTGGCTTCGTCGACCACAGCCAGATGGCGGCAACCTTCAGGAAGCTCCTCAAGGTCTCTCCGTCGCATTTCCGCAACAGCAGAGCCGTCGTGAACTGAGGGGGCGGACGACTTGTTCGCGCTATCACCACGGGTTTCCGAAACGACAAGACACGCATTTTACCGCCGCCTACGCTGCCCGAACCAAGAAAAAAGGGGTCCGGGATGAAACGTCATGCAGCTCTAGTTCTGGCCACGACGAGCTTTCTGGCTCTCGGCAGCGCCACCGGGTTTGCACAGTCGGGCTACTACACCGGCCTATTTGGTTTCGGTGATAGCCTTACCGATAATGGCCGAATTCCGCGAGAGGTGAATGGGTATAGCCCAACAGGCACATTAGACGCCCTACGTGGGACACGCCTCTATGAGGGCGGACGCTGGTCCAATGCCCCAGGTTACTTTGAATTGTTGCCGGATCGCATTGGCGCTCCATACAATCCAAGCAACGATTATGCGATCGGCGGCGCCGCTTCCGCCAGGCAGGCACCTAATCCTTTTGCATCGCCCGCCTTCCCGTGGGGCGTTCCAGATCAAATCGATCAATTTACCGCGCGAACCGGCCGCTTCGGGCCGCGCGATCTTGCGCTTCTCTGGATTGGGTACAACGACATAAGCCAAATTCCAGTAGCCGCCACCCCAGAACAGCGTTCGACTAGGCTATCGTCAATTTTGACGAACAATATCTCTGCTCTTGACCGACTTGTTGGGCTCGGGGCTCGAGAGCTCTTGGTCTTCAATCAGCAGACATTCCGCGGCAACAACCGAGACTTGGCTACGTCCTTCAACACGCAGTTTCCCGCTCTGTTGCAGGCCTACTCAGACAGAGGCATCAACGTTCACTACTTCGACGTTGACAGCCTGCTCACTCGTCTGCGAGCAAACCCGACCGCATTCGGCTACATTCCGCAAGCCGCCCTTGGGAGCTGCAGCGCAGATCCAGCCTGCGCGCCTATCGGTTATCTCAACGGTGGCGCTGCCGAGAACCAGTATATCTCCGTCGATGGCGTCCATCTCACAGGCAGAACGAATAGCTACATCGCAGCCTTCGTTTCCAACCAATTGAACGCTCCTCTGACGAGTGGTCCGCAAGGCGAACTTGGTCAATCGGTGGGCCTGGCGTTCTCCTCAACCCTGATCGACTTCCTCAGCGCTGAGCGGCGGCGGAATATGGTCATGTCGGTCCCTGTGGCCTACTCGGCCGATTTACCGGGACGAACTGCTCCGCCCTCGACAATCCCCATCCAGGTCGGCAGTCCGTTCTCTCTCTTCGCTCTAGGCACTTACGCCGCAGTTGATCGCACCGTTCAAAACCGCGCTGCAGGTAACATCGGCAATACCTACGGTGCCGATTTTGGCGGTGTCACTGCGGGCGTGATGTATCAAGCCACACCCAACCTCGTTCTTGGCGCTGCCTTCAACTACCTGAACACGTCCGTCGACCTTCGCGGTCCAAGCAATGGCCGAATAGACCTCGACAGCTTCCAAGGAGCTGGGTTTGCCTCCTTGTCGTTCCCGAACTTCTTCGCGGATGCGGCCTTCACGTACGGCAGCAATAATTACACCGTGAGCCGGCCTGGCGCATTGAACGATCGTCTCTCCGCAGCACCAGGCGGCGACACCTTCACGGCTTCGGCCCGCATCGGCTACCTGTTCGACCTTGGCGCTTTCCAGGCTGGTCCGATTGGAGAAGTCGCCTACGCCAATGCGCACGTGGCTGCCTACCGCGAGAGTGGCGATCCCCTGCTGAGTATCGGCGTACGACAGCAGAACCTCGAAGGCCTCACAGCTGGTGGAGGGGTTCAGGTTCGAGCAACGCTGCCAGCCTTCGGGGGGCTGATCAGCCCATTCCTAAACGTCACCGCGCAGCACGACTTCCTTGATGGAGTGCGGACCGTTACCTCTTTTCAGACCTACGCACCGTCGCTGCTGATCCGTACTCAGACTGGCCGCTTCAGCGATGATGTCTATGGTCGTGTTGCTGGCGGACTCGATGTAGACCTCGGGAATGGTCTCAGCGGCGTCATCACCGGCTCAACGAGCTTCGCTCGGTCTGGCGGAGACGACCACACCGTGAGCGCTGGCTTGCGCTATCGCTTCTGAGTATTACTTCATCAGCTAATGAGTATCTCGGCCCGGCTCTGTCTGCCGGGCCTATTTATATCGTCTCGCTTAGAAATTAAGGAGCATAATTCTTTGGGGTCTTACTCCCCCGGCGAGAACACTGGTTCTTCGCTCAATTGACCAGCCCCCATTTGGTG
>NZ_BPQP01000150.1 GCF_022179305.1 Methylobacterium iners | reverse complement strand
CCGGCAACTGTGTTGTGAGGTCGGTCACGGCTGGAAGGCTTTGTCGTCGCGCAGGACGGCGTTGGCGATGGTGATGAGCTTTCGGGCGATGGCGACGAGGGCGAGCTTGGGCGGTTTTCCGGCGTCGCGCAGGGCCTGGTAGAAGGCTTTGAAGCGGGGTGCGGCGCGGGCAGCGGAGACGGCGGCCATGTAGAGGGCGTCGCGCACGCGCTTGCGTCCGCCCTGGATGCGGTCGCGGCCCTTCCACTGGCCGGATTGGACGGTGAAGGGGGCGAGGCCGGCCAGGGCGGCGATGGTCTTGGGCGAGCGCTGTCCAAGCTCGGGCATGCGGGCGAGCAGGGTGGTGGCCGCGACCGGCCCGATGCCGGGGATCGAGCGCAGGCGCTGTTCCGCGTGAGCCAGCGTCTCGGACCGGGCGATCTGGTCCTTGATCTCGGCGTCCCAGAACGCGATGCGCGCATCGAGGCAGGCGAGGACCGCCTCGATGTCGGCAAGGCCGTGGTCTCGCATTCGCTGCGGCGGGCGCGCTCCTGCTGCCGGATCTGGACGAGCTGGTCGCGCCGCTTGTGCGCCTCGGCGAGGTCCGTGCGCGCGGTCTCCGGCTCCGTCTGCTGCGGCGGGCGCAGGCACTGGCCGAGGGCGGCCAGCATGCGCGCATCGATCCGGTCGGTCTTGGCCAGGAAGCCGGCGGCGCGGGCGAAGTCGCGGGCCCGGGCCGGGTTGATCCGGGCGTAGGCGATCCCGGCCGCCGCGAGCGCCTGGCGCAGCCGGCGGTCGTAGTGGCCGGTCGCCTCGAACACGACGAGGAGCGCCTGTCCGCGCCAGCGTGCGATCAGCGGCGCGAGGGCATCGTGCGTGTTGGCGATCTGCGCGGTGACGCCGAGGGTGGCGTCGAACACGTCGAGATGATGTTTGGAGACATCGATTCCGATGAAGCCAGGGGCTATGATCATGGGGCCTCTCCCTGTGCTGCGAGGTCCGTTGGCGCGGCCTCGATCAACTGTTCAGGTTGCGGGTCTTCAGGGGCGGGCGGGGACCTGGCCGGACTACGGTGTTGCCACCACGGACCCAACGGTCTCCCGCCCGCTTCCAGCCTGACACAT
>NZ_BPQP01000149.1 GCF_022179305.1 Methylobacterium iners | reverse complement strand
CCTCCTCCGGCTGCAGCCGGATGACGAGGCGGTTCGGCTCGCGCCCGAAGGATTCGGCGGGGAAGATCGAGAAGGGCGAGGCCCGGAACTGCACCACGATCTCGGAGAGCTTCTGGGGCAGTCGCTTGCCGGTGCGAAGGTAGAACACAACAGGCACAGGCGAAAAACCGGCGACGGCTTAACGGCATGAAGTCAACCTTTCCAAGGCTTGTTCGGAGGCGGCGCTCCCACCCGGCTCAGGATAGGCCATCCAGAGCCGAGGGGCTTCGGGACCAATGGTACCCTCATACCCGCTCATTGCTATCATCACGCCCACGCTGAAGAGCCAAACCCCCAGCAGACGCTGTTCTTGACGTGCGAGCGACGAAAGCACGCCGGCTACTTACCAACTCCTACATACGTGAATGACAGGTCGTTGCTGAGCCACTGATACTCATTAGGTGCCAAGCTGAGGACACCTTCTGCATTGTCCAGAGCATTGAGAAGGGAGCCAAACACCTCGTCAGCGGGCTCGTGGAAGGTGTCGGCGAACTGATCTCTAAGGTCATAGCCAATCTTTGTTAGAACAAGCAGCGATCTAAAGCCATATTGTTGCATTATAGACACCCTGAGCGTGCTCTATAGCTTTGAAGAACAGGCTCAGATCACCTGCAACCACTTAACAGGGCGTTAATCCGCGCGCTCAAATTGCTTGTACTGTCGTATGTTAAACTGTGCTGCAACCTTGACCTAGTTGGCCAAGCTACTGCGCAAGCTACGATGTGGCTGGCGCAAGAGGGGGCGATGCGCAGCTTCGACCTGAACCTGTCACTCCCGACCCTCTCTTTCTCGTGATCTCACGAGAGACGGAACTCACCGAATGTCCGGGTACTCCGGCTGGGGAGGGGAAGCGATCGCTTGTCGACCAGCCTCTGTCCGCCGGGTCTGCCAGTAGTGCCCGCCATTGGGTCCCGGCCCGACACTCAGGGCGGAATAGCTTCGCCGCCGTTCATGCATCTCCACGAACCCCCGTTCAACGAGGCGCAAGAACACAGTTCCTGCGTGCCACTCATCAGGCATGCTCACCCAATTGTTGGGGGTGTCCCAGAAGAGACTCCGCTGGAGCGGGGTCAGTGGTGCCATGTCTCAGCCCCTGACTTCCTTGGCTTTAAGCGCGGGCAGAGGTGGCGAGCACACCCTGTGAGTCCACAGTACTTTGATCTGGGCCCGGCAATTCTGTCCATGGCATTGTAACGGGCATCTAAGTGAGGTTGCAAATGCGGTCGCGTCCGTATCAACTCACGCCGCAGCAGTCGCTTGCTGCCACGCCTCCACGGCTTCCGCTTGGAGAAGGCGAAGCGTGGGACGGGAGAGCAGATGGCGCAGATCGCGTTGAAGCTAGACCGTGTTCTGACCGCCTCGTGATGATGCCCGTAGACTCAACCACATGAGCTGATGAGGCCCGTTCATCGCCGTCGACGAGCCCTAGTCTTCCTCTGCGTTTCGGTCGATGGCCCCGCTGCAGCATGGTAGGATACGAAGACGCCTCCTGACCCAGAATAATCATCATTCGGGTTCATCAGCACCGTCCATGACCCTGTTTGAGCTGATCCGCGCTTTCGTTGATGAGTCGCCCGTCGCTGTTCTCATCACGGACGCTACGGTCAAGGCGCCTGGTCCAATCATCCTGTATGCCAATGGAGCCTTCGGAAAACTCACGGGACGCGACCCGACCGAGGTCATCGGCATCAGCCCGCGCTTCATGCAAGGCCGCGAGACACGTCGCCCCGTGCTCGACCACTTTGCCCAGGCGCTTGCGGCCGGTGAGCGCTTCCACGGCTTTCTGGTCAATTATCGAGCCGACGGCACCAAGTACGTCGTCGAGATCGATTGCAGGCCCTTGCGGAACGCCGACGGCCGCATCGAGCATTTCCTCTCGTTCGAGCGCGAGGTCGCACGGCGTCTTGGCCGGCCGTCACGGGACGGCGCCTCACGCTTCGAGCCGGTGGAGGTAAGTAACGACTTGTTAGGAAAGGAGCTGCGGCGGCTGAGGGTCTTCAGCGCCGCGGGTGAGTAGCTGTTGGTATTGCGAATACGCTGGTCCCGCTCGGAATTGTAACTTTTATTGTATCTAACATATGACGGCTTTTCGCGTTACTTGGTATGTTTGATCACATTTTTGTGTATTAACGCTTAATTCGTACTTGTGCGCTATGGTGACTGTCACGCCCTGCTGACACGGCGCGAGCGCAATACATGCGCTGCTCTCATCCTACTGGCTGACATCATCCTCTCCCCAGGCTAAGACTATGACCTCGCCGAATACAAAGGTCGTGCAACTCTTCCCGGCCAAGCCGGCGCAGCACTTCCCGGAATGGCGGCGTCGTGAGATCGGCTATGATATCGCCTCGCTCCAAAGTCTCTCCCAGCGTCTTCAGCAGATCAAAGCTCCGCTCCACGAAGCAACCTACGCTTTTGTGGACGTCAGCCCGCTGGATACAAGCCAGAAGCTGTGGTGCGCGCTTGGTGGGCTCGGTCGTCAGATCGAAGACTTGGATGCTGGCATCAACGCTCTGATCAGCGCCATGACAAACCACCAGGGGGCGCTCCACGCATCGTCCAAGTTCGGCCGCTGAGGCTCTGTGTCGAGACGAGCAACACGATCATGATCGGCGCCCCGACCTTCCCCGACCTGGCTGTGCTTGTCGTCGACGAGAGCCTCTACACGCGCCGTATCGTTCGCGACATGCTGCAGCGGGTCGGCATCCGACGGGTGCAGGAAGCCCCTGATGGTGCCGAGGCGTTAGGCGCGCTCGTCGAGGTCCGTCCCGATCTTGTGATCCTGGACTGGGATCTGGCGATCCTCACGGGTGAGGAGGTCATTCGCCTCGTCCGAGACATCGACACCTCGCCGGCGCCGACTGTGCCCTTGATCCTGATGCTGTCGCAGCCCCGCCGCGACCGGGTCGAGCGCGCAGTCCGGTTGGGCGTCAACGAGATTATTGCCAAACCGTTCTCGCCCAAGACCCTGTGGTCGCGTCTCGATGAGATCATCAATCGACCGCGCCCCTACACGCAGGTTCGTAACCTGCTGCGTCCGCGCCCACGCACCACCATCGAGACATCGTCTGTCTAGAGCACCGAGACCTGTGATCACCCGGGCACCGCTAGGAGAGCTGCTCATGGCTTTGTCACACGACGACCTTGCACCGCTCGGCACTCATGCCGCTGCCGGCGAGGACGTGATCCAGGACGCCCTCGTGGCGATCCGGAACCACCTCGGCATGGAGGTGGCCTACTTCTCCGAGTTTCACGCGGGCAGAACCATCTTCCGCCGCGTCGATGCGCCGGGCCTTGAGCACCTGATCAAGGTCGGCGACTCGCACTCCTTGGACGATGTCTACTGCAACCACATCCTGGCCGGCCGCCTGCCCGAGCTGATCCCCGACACCTCACAGGTGCGGCTCGCACGCGAGATGCCGATCACGGCAGCCGTGCCCATCGGCTCGCATATCAGCATCCCCATCCGTCTGCTCGACGGCACGCCCTTCGGGATGTTCTGCTGCCTCAGCCCTCGGGCGATCCCATCGCTGAACGAGCGGGACCTGGCCACGATGCGCGTCTTTGCAGGACTGGCGACAAAGCAGGTCAACACGGGCCTTCAGCAGAGACAGAAGGCCCAGCGGACCTATGACCGCATCGCAGCCGTCATCGCGGCTCAGGATTACGACATCGTCTTCCAGCCAATCTTCGACCTGCGGAGCAGCACGGTTACGAGTTGCGAGGCGCTATGTCGGTTCAAGGCGACCCCGTATCGCTCACCCGACAAGTGGTTCCAGGACGCCCTGGACGCTGATCTCGGCCTTGAGCTGGAAATGGCCGTCCTCAGGACGACGCTCGCCACCCTGCCAGAGCTGCCGGCTTCGATCTCGCTGTCGATCAACGCCTCGCCCGAGCTGGTGATCAGCGGACGCTTGGCAGACCTCATTTCTGTCGAACACGCCGAGCGAATCATCTTGGAAGTCACCGAGCACGCAGCCGTGTCAAACTACACTGCACTGCATGCCCAGCTCAGGCCACTCAAGCGGCTCGGCGTGAGGGTGGCCGTGGATGACGCGGGCGCTGGGTACTCGGGCCTGCAGCACATCGTGCAGCTCGGTCCTGACATCATCAAGATGGATATGAGCCTGACACGCGCCGTCGACACGGATCCGGCCCGACGGGCTCTAGCCAGTGCGATGGTCTTCTATGCCCGCGAGATGGGCTCGTGCATCGTGGCCGAGGGCATCGAGACGGCGTCAGAGCTGGACGCCCTCCGTCATCTCGGCGCAGATCGCGGCCAGGGTTACCTCCTCGGCAAGCCCGGAAGCATGGCCGCGTTGCAGGCTGCCGCCACCGAGGCGCAGACAAGGGTCGCCTGAGGGCGCCGCTCGGGAGCGAGTGAGATCTTAGAAGGCAGGACCAAGCCCATACTGTGAGCGCCCTTCCTGTGAGCAACGCAGCGGCCTCATAGGTCTTCCCGTCCGGTCACATGGGTAAGTAGCTCGTTGAAGGTGGATCTCGCGTGCATGAAGAACCATGAGCCGCCACTCCTTCATGAGTGGGTGGGTTCTACACCCCATCCTCGCAACCATGCCGAGCTGAGGCTCGTGGCTGATCCAAGCTCCTACTTGCTAAGTACGGCCGAGGAAGCGGAACGTCGTGCCGCCACGCGCGGCTTCTACCTTGAGCTTGGGCTGATCGCGCTTCTATGCAGTGTCACGCTGGTCGCAGTTGCCGGTCTTGCGATCTGGGCAAGTCAAAGCTGACGATCACGCCTGTCCGCTCGGCAGCTTGCATCGTGCGGCCCACCGTCCCTCAGCCACGTGGCAAAACAGCATCAGCCAAGCGCGTGCGCCTTCCCCTTTGCTTAACCCGAGACCCCTGCATTGACGTCGGAAATATACTGCTTAAACCTCTTCTAAGCTCAGCGAGCGGTTTGTTGTGTGCTGCGTTGTGAGAGGTGTCATGTTCATGGATCCGATCAAGCGAGCACCCTGGGACCTTACGTCTGACGGGACACCTTCCATCGAGGTCCGTGCCGCAGTTGAGGAAGGCAGTCTGAGCAAAGTACTGCGCTTGGTGGGCCCCTTCGATGATCTTGAGAGCGAAGCGCCACCGGCTCGGCGATCCTCAGCAAAGGATTGGGCCAAGCTGATCGACCGCATCCGCGAGGCCGCAGCTCATAGCCGCGCGATCGAGGCACAGGCGCATGAGCAGGAGCTGCGCGTTCAGGACCTCCTGGATCGTGCCCGCGAGGACATTCAGGCCGCCGCTGAGCGTGTGCGCGCCGCTGATGCGCGCGCCGCTGAGATGGAGGCTCGTACTGAGAAGCTGCTCAAGTCTGCCGACCAGCGCGTGAAGGCGGCCGAGGAGCGCGCTCGCGTCGCTGAGGAGTGGCTGGCGCGGGTCTACGACACGATCTCGCAGGAGTTCGTGGTCGAGCCCGGCGACAAGTCAGTCGCCTGATCGCGCCGCGTCTTCCCCGCTTCGTGCCCGATCACCCCGATGATGCTGAGGAGCGTGCGGCTCAGATGAGCACAACCCCCTCCGCAGGAGAGGGAAGCTCGCCGCCGGCCATATAGACCGCGCCGGCCGCAGCCTCCTCGCAGAATGTTGTCCCCCCTCTTTGCTGAGCTTGAGGCATTTGACGCTGATCCGGACCTTCTGGACCCGGACTGGCCGGGTGCCATCCAGCTGATCCGCGATGTGGGCGCGCAGGTCCGCCGTGAACGGCACCGGGCTAGGGAGATTGTGCAGCAGTCGCGTTCGCTCATTCAGCGCACCGTCCTGCAGGCGGAAGGGGCTGAACGGCGTGCCGAGGCGGCCGAAGCCCAGGCGTATGAGGCCTCGTTGCCGGCCGATCGGATCGAGGCGAGCTTGCGACTGGCGGAAGAGCGAGCGCAGCAAGCCGAGGAACGAGCCCAAACGGCTGAAGCAAGTGAACAAGATGCACAGATCTGGCTGCGCCGACTACATGCGCTTTTGAAGATCGAGCAAGATCTCATCAGGAGCGAGGCATTGAGCGATTAAAATCTTTCGAATGAAATCTCGGAGAAAAACACTGTAAAATGAATAATATCTATGTATATACTTCAACAAGAATTAGCTTTTAACGCCCACCCAAGATTATCAAAGGGTCGTCCCCCTGGAGAGCGCTGTTGTACGCCCTCTCCAAATCATCTCGGCTTGCTGAGTGGCAGGTCAATCGTACAACGCACAGCGTTTTCGCCAAGTTCGAAGCCGGTCGTAGCGCCAAGCGCGTAGGGCAGCGCTCGCTCAATTAGCTCTCGTCCGTAACCATTCCTGGTAGAGTTCTGAGTGATGTGGGTGCAATCGAGACCCTCTTCCATCCATTCTAGCCACAGGCGACGCTCGTCGCGGTGCGTGTTGTCTCTTACAGTCCAACTCACGCGCAGCGAACCACGGTTCGTGGCGAGCGCGCCGTATTTGCGGGCATTCGTCGCGAGCTCGTGCAGAGCGAGTGCGAGGGTTTGCACCATCGTGTTCCGCAAAGACACGTCAGGCCCGCTCAAGACAATGCGGCCCTCCGCGTCTTTAGCTCCCAGCGCATCAAGCTCCATGCGAACGAGTGCGCCAATTGTAATCGGCTCCCCGCTGGCACGCGACAGCAATCCCTGAACCCGAGATAGGGCGGCGAGCCGATCATTGAATTGGAGCCTAAACGCCTCCCCGTGCCCGGTCCGCGCCATCGTTTGCTGCGCGATGGAACGCACCACTGCGAGCAAGTTGCGCGTCCGGTGCTGGAGCTCTTCAACTAGGACATGTTGCCGACCATGCAAACGCTTGAGATCATCAATGTCGTCGGACGCGCCCAACCACTCCCGACCAGTGCTGACCTCGCTCGCGGCCTTATGCATGAGCAGCGCGCGAGTCTGGAACCAGCGCCACGTCCCGTCCGCGGCACGCCGCACTCGGTACTCGACAGAGAGCCCGGCGCGCGCTTCGGCATCGTGCCAAGCGCAAAGAGTGCTGTCGCGGTCGTCGGGGTGCACGGCATCGAGCCAGCCCAAGCCCTGGCTCTCAGCCTCGCTCTGGCCCGTATAGGCGAGCCACCGAGGCGAGGCCCAGGTCCAGTGCCCCCCGTCGGCCGCTCGCCAAGCAAGCTGGGGAATACCCTCCGCCAGCGTGCGGAAGCGCTCCTTCTCCGCCTCAAGGGCCCCCCCCGCCCTGGCCAGGTCGGACACATCCTGCACGATCCCGCCCACCCGCTCGATCCGACCCGTCGCCTCGTCGCGGACGGGGAAGCCTGTATCCCGCAGGTGGACGACCCGTCCGTCCTCAGGCCTGATCACGCGGTAATGGGCGATCGCCGTCTCGCCTGCCGCCGCACGCGGGAAGAAACCTTGCGCGGCCTCTCGGTCGTCAGGGTGGATGAGCTCGGCCCAGCGGGCGAGGTCGGCCATGATCGGCTCGCGCTTGGTGCCGTACATCCCCTCGAAGGCGGGCGAGAGATACTCCAAACCCCGTCCGGCCGCGTCAGCAATCCAGAGAACGTCGGCGGAATTCTCCGCAAACGAGCGAAAGCGCTCCTCGCTCTCACGTAGCTTGGCGTCAGGGCACACCCTTGCTGTGGTCTCTACAAGTAGGTGGAACGCGCCGCCGACAGCGCCCCTCTCGTCGCGAATGGGTATGAGGCTGCCAGCAAAGACGCGTTCCTCGACACCGTTCGCGCCAAGCATCGCCATTGCGCAATCGGCAAGTGCCACCGTCTCTCCAGCGAACAATTGGTTGAGGCGGGGACCTGGCGAGATCGCAAACGCCCTTTCAGCCTCCTCGTCGATTGGCCTTCCAAGAGCCAACGGGTGGCGCTCGGCGGCAATGGGAACGTAAGCGTCATTATAGAGGTGGATGCGGTCGGGACCCCAGAGCAAAGAGGCTGGCGACTGCAAAGTTAACATGATGTCGATTGCAGTTCTAAGACTCAAGGGCCAAGATGCGGCCGGTCCGATCTGCGTGGTTGGCCAATCGTACTCGCGAATACGCTTGGCCATCTCACCGTCGCCAGAGGGCCACTCTGGCCGTTCATGACCTCGATTCATAGTATTGTTCCGCGCGTCTGCACCTGCCTGCCCTGTACAGGAAATTTCCGCCTGAAGCTTGTGCAGCTTCGGGTCGCCCTTGGATGCCTCTGTTGTGGTTGCTTGGGAGCGCGCTTCCGTCCTGCACCAAGCTGTAGCGAGTGGGAAAGTAGATTTGTGCCTCCTGTTTGATCCGCATAGCGTACTATCGATCTGAACTTGGAATCAGACGCCAATGGGTGCTTCATAGCCCCTGCAAGTCTCTGAGCCGCTATGTGGAGCAGCCTTGGAGCCGATCTGATCGGCCTAACGATGCCGCCGGACTCACCACGCGGCTTTGTGGCCAATGGCTTGATCTCAGGACTTGTCAGCCTCGGAAGGCGGGCCAGCAATGTCGGCGCCTGCCGCGTGGCTGGAGGGCGTGTGTGAGATCAGTCCCTCTGGGATCACAGGGGCACCTACGTTTGCCTCTGTATGGCCGGCGAGCAGGTCCTCGACTTCCTGGATCAGGAGGGAGGGCCGGTACGGCTTCTTGATGAACCGTGCCCCCGCCGGCAGCTCGCCCGGCTCTGGGTGCAGCTTGCCTGAGGTGACAACGATGCCCACCGTCGGCCAGCGCTTGTGGACCAGCCTAGCAAGGCCAAGCCCGTCGATCTCGCCCGGCATGTTCCAGTCGGTAAACAGCACCTGGATTTCAGGTCGGGCCTCCAGCGCGATCATTGCTTCCACTGCGTCATGCACCACGACTGTTCGGAAGCCAGCTTCTTCCAGAATGTCGGTGGCGATCATGCGGACTAAGACGTCGTCCTCCGCAACGAGGATCTCCGCCTGGTTCTGCTTACTGCCAGCTGCCAACGCTCTGTCTCCTGCCCATGATGGTTCGTGATCAAGGGCAGGGGCTCTTGATGTCGCTTGGACCTGCCGGTCCTTGCGACCGCGCTCTAATAGTTAGAGCACAAACTGTTAGAGCGCAATCCCATAAAGCGCTATGGCTTAGCTCAATAGTCGTGTAAGGGGCCTGCATGAGCCAGACCGACGACACAGCTCCGCCGGAGCAGCATCTCTGCTTCTCCATCTACTCAGCCGCGCACGCCTTCACAGCGGCCTACAAGCCCCTGCTCGAGCCCTTCGGGCTGACCTACCCGCAGTACCTGGTCCTGCTCGCGCTCTGGCAGAAGGATGGGGTGAGCGTGAAGGAGATCGGCGCCCGGCTGCATCTGGACTCAGGCACCCTGACGCCGCTGCTGAAGCGCTTACAGGCGTCCGGCTATGTCCGGCGTGACCGCGATCCGGCCGACGAGCGTCAGCTGCGGGTTGAGCTGACGGAGAACGGACGGCGCCTGCGTGGCCAGGTTGCGGGAGTGCGCCAGAGCTTGGTGTGTGCGCTGGGCGGTGTCGAGGCACCGATCCAGTCCCTGCGCCAGCAAGTGGATGCCGTGACCGAGCAGCTGCGCGCCATGCCGGGCAAAGCGGTTGATCGAGAACCCTAGAGGCATTGGTCAGGTGACGCTCGACTAAGCCAGCACCAGATCCGGTCCATCGACGTTAGCAAGTTAATGTATTTGAGCTAGGCAGAACCAAGGTTCCGCCGCAGATTGGGACCTGAACGAAGACCATGAAGGAGCGACTTGGCGTCATCATCGGCATTCATGGTTTGGCCAACAAGCCGCCGGTCGATGAGAAGACACGTTGGTGGAAGGCCGCCATCACCGAGGGCCTCGCTCGCAACCAGGGCCTGACTGGCGCCGAGTTCGCCTTCGAGTTCGTCTACTGGGCTGACCTTCGCTACGAGGCGCCGCTGCAAGGCGACGCCATTATCGAACCTTACCTGCCTCACGGCGGGAAGGGACCCCTGCCCAGCGGGGAAGACGCGCCCCCCCTCACGGGCCAGGACGTGCTCGCCACTGTCTACGAAGGTATCGACCGCATCGAGGAGGCGACGGGGATTACCCTCGTGGACGACCTCATCCTGGAGCACCGCTTCGACGACCTCTGGCACTACCATGTCGAACAGGACTTCGCGCAGCAGGTCCGTGCCCGCCTGATCGAGCGCCTGCATCAGTTCCATGAGCACCGCATCCTGCTGTTTGCGCACTCGATGGGCTCGGTGATCGCCTACGACGCACTTCGTCTGTTGGAGCGCGACGAGCCTGGCCTGACTGTCGATCATCTCGTCACCGCAGGCTCACCGCTCGGCTTGGCGAAAGTGAAGCTGAAGGTCGAGGGGGAGTGCGGTGGGGTTCGGGTGCCGAACAATGTCAGGCAATGGACTAACCTGGCGGACCCTAACGATATCGTCACCGTCACGGGCGCGTTGGGGTCAGATTACGGCCCCAACAATTCGGGTGTAGAGGTGATCGACCAGCGTGTCGTCAACGACTACTGCCGGCCGAACGGCGAGGCCAACCACCACAAGTCCTACGGCTATCTTCGCACGCCTGAGTTCTCGCACATCGCCAGCGGCTACGTCAGGACAGAGGAGCCATCAACCTCACACCCGTTTCCCGCGCGCGCCTGAAGGACTGGCCTCTACGCCGAAACAGCCTGCAATGGCCGGTGACCTGACGTGAGGTCGACAGTGGCGACCTAGCGCCTCACCAGTTCGGACCGTTGAGCACTTCGGTTGAACAGTGCAACAAGCAGCCATTGGGATCCGTCCCCTACGTGCCTCTTTCGACGACGTTCCTCAGGAGGCGAGCGGTAGGCCGAGCTGGGCGCTTTCAGTGTCGCGTCCGCTCTTCCGGTCGAGAAAGCGCAGCACGGGTGTCACGGTGATGCCGTGCAGGACGATCGAGATCAGGATTGTCAGGGCTGCGGTGCTCCATAGCAACTCCGTCTGCTCGAAGACGGCGTGGTTGAGCGCGTAGGCAAGATAGTAGATCGTTCCAAGGCCGCGAATGCCGAAGAAGCTGATTACGGCTCGCTCGTCCATAGGACGCCTTGATCCCAGCAGGCTGAGCCAGCCGCTCAGTGGGCGCACGACAAACAAGGCGAGCAGCGCAAAGGCAACGCTCGGCCAGGTGAGGGCCCGCAGTAGACCACCGCCCAGCAGGGCCGCACCGAATCCGACGAGAAGCACCATCATGAGGAGCCGCTCGAGCTCCTCAGCATAGTCGTGCATCTTGTTGTGGTACTCATGGGTCCGGTGGGTGGCGCGCAGAGCCAGTGCCGCGACGAAGACTCCGATGAAGCCGTAGCCGTGCGCAGCCTCGACTGCCGCGTAGGTCAGGCAGGTGATACCAAGCGCCACGAAGCCGTCGCCGGTGCGCGAGAGCTTGGCGGGGTTAGGTAGGTGGAAGGTGAGCCAGCCGAGGCCCCGACCGATCGCAAAGCCGAGCCCAATGCCCACTGCAATCTTCCATAGGACGGAGATCGCCAGCCACTCGCCAAACTGCCAGGCCCCAAACCCTTCCGCGACGGCGAGCGCGATAGCGAGGTGGACAAAGGGAAAGGACAGGCCGTCGTTCAACCCGGCCTCGGAGGTCAGGGCGAAGCGCATCTCGTCCTCCTGCCCCTCGGTCGGGGCTCCGACCTGGACATCCGAGGCCAGCACCGGATCGGTCGGCGCGAGCGCCGATGCCAGGAGCAGGGCCGCGGCCAAACCGAGTCCGAGGAGCGTTGAGGCAAGGGCCGTCAACGTCAGGATGGTCAGCGGCATGGCGATACCCAGGAGCCGCCAGGTGACGATCCAGCGTGCCCAGCCGATCAGGCGGTCGATCTTCAGTCCCGCTCCCATAAGCGAAACGATGACGACCAGCTCGCTCAGCTTTTCGATGAGCGTTAGGTGCGCCTGCGGATGGGGCGCAAGGTTCTGGAGCGGCGACAGGAAGGAGAGGCCGGCTCCGATCCCAACACAGCAGATCGGCAGGGAGAGCGGCAGCTGCCGCAGCACCACGGGCAACCAGGCCGTGAGGAGGACGAGGGTGCCGAACCCAGCGAGCGCGACGACGTAGGCTTCCATGTGGGAGCGAACCCGGTGGGACTCCCGGTGTTCCTACCGCCGTGAGACCGACAGGCGAGCATCACCCACACATCAAGGGCGACGTTGCAGCCCAGATGATTTCTATTTTGCCTAAGTTCCTGAGCTCTGGTCACGAGCAACTAATGCATCAGCTGCAGCTTGATCGAGAGGCCCGGTATCATGCGCTTGCATATGGACCATGGGCTAGGCATCTAACCGTCGCAAAACCTCGGCGTACTCCTGGGTGAGCACGCCGAGGAGGGTAACGATGCAGCTCTATTATCCGCTCTCATGCTTCGGCGACGCGGTAACAACATACAGATAATCCAATAGCATAGCTCCGACTGTTAATCGCTTTGTCGCAGGTTCGAGTCCTGCTCGGGGAGCCAAAAATCTGGCTAAAATACTGTTTTTACTTAACTTTTCGCTCTGCGCCCCGCACCGGACTCGATCTGCTAACTGAGGCCCGTTAGCGTCTGAGCCAGTCGATCTAGGTCTGGATGCCCCTCAGCCACCACGCAACTCTTCGCAGCTTACTGGTGTGGCTATGCCGGCGCCCCTGCTTGCCTTGTCGGCCATGGATCTAAATCTGCTTCAAGCGGCATCGCAGCCCTAACTCATGTGTAGAGGGGTCCGAGACACGCCCCGCCAGCCCGTGATCAGATCGGGCGGCGGGCCGCTTGTCCGTCACGCAAGGCCCACCCTACGGTGATTGGGATGAAAGGCGATCCGACAGTCAGTCAGCTCGTATCGGCAGGGACAATCAGCAACGCAGACGTTGAGGCGGCTGTGACGGCATACCTTGCCGCGCCTGACCCTGGGATTGTTCCTCTGGGGCCTGCCCACGAGGTCGACATCACTGCCGCCATCGCCGCCCATGCCTTCACGGCAAAGTTCCTCCAGAGCGGAAAGAAAGGCAAAGTCGCGCTCAGAGCCTCAATCCGCACAGCCACTCTGCTGGCCCGCGCGAAGCGCCGATGACGGGCATAGAAACTGCCTTGGTTCTGATCGGCCTCTTCGCCTTCATCGCAGCGGTTGCCTATGCTGCTGAAGGAGGAGCGGCCTGGATGATTGCGGCCGTCATCATCGCCGGCATTGCCACCCTCGTTCCATGGCGGGTTCGATGAACGGCAGCATAGCCGAGGTGCGCACCGCTCATCTTGATCCGACCGCGGTTCTCAGTCTCTCTCGTCGACAGCCGCATCACCGAGCCAGGCTAACGCAGCTTCAAGCGTATCGAAGCGGTGCTCTGACCGCGTGAATGGATGAGGCCGCAGCACCGTCGGCACATCGTCCAGCAACTCGACATGCCATCCTTTGACGTTCCCGCTCGGTGAGACCTCCCGGACTACGGAGCCGATGATAGCGTCATCATGGGCGAGGTCGTAGCTGCCGGCCGCGAGACGATGAAGGGTGTAGGCCATCAATTCTCCAGCTCAGGCGGCATCGGCGTGCTGCCAACTCATCGCATGGCGACGCTCAATCAGCGCCATGAGGGCGTCTACCGTTTGATGAAGACGCACCCTGGTCATCGTTGCGTCACCCGTCAGAGAGGGGCTGAGCGCCTCAAACACCAGTTCCTCCTTGAATGCGTATTCGACAAGGATCTCTTCGACTTCACGACGCACGGGATCAAGGAACTCGACGCCCAAACCATCAGCCTCATAGCGCGCGATGCGGCAAGCACGCGGTAGGTTGCTCAAGCCGATGGCGAGATCGAAGGTTGGAGGGATGAAGTCATGGGCATTCGTGCGCACGAAGCTTCCACGTGTTGAGATGTCCGTGATGTTGCATTTGATTGGCTTGCTTGAGCCGGGCACGAAGATACGTGCAGGTAAGTCACAAGGCTGCCTTTGTACACGGCGTCGTTCGGACATCTCGCATCTCCGAAGTGTTGCAATAATGTGCCATTCGTGAGCTAATATCCGAAGCAGGTGTTTAATGAATAATGAAAATCTGAGATGAAATTCTTTTCATTCTTCGGGAACCTCTCGGCTCAACTTACATAGGTTATTGCTGCGGCGGCGATCCCGCTTGCCCGGCCGTTGAGGGGGTGGAGCGCCGCTTCACCAATGAGCGTCCGTCAATGATGATTGGGCTCGCCATCATTGTCATGTGCCTGATTGTCGTTACGGCCGGTATGGTGCTGGGCTGACGCGGACTTCGTTCGGCGCCGTCGTGACTGCCCACCGGGTTGACCGGCTGTCGCCCCAATGGATTGCGTCGTACCTCGGCATGATCCGATGAGGACCTAGGATCAAGACGACAGCGCGGGACGGTTCCTGGTTAGGTGATGGCGCGGCTCACAGCGATGATGCCAGCTGAACACCCCAGCAGCACACCAATCAGCTGGGCGAAGGCACCGGAGCGGCGAACAACATCGGTCCGCGACCATCCGACGAGGAGCCCACCGGCCTCGCAGAGGGCGTATCCGAGCACGAGAAGACCAAGCGCCGTGTGCATGGGCGGGCAACGCTCGTTTCGGCAGTTGGCTCCAGCTTGATGGTCCTGAGGCGCCAGGGCTGCTGTACAACCGGGTGCGCAGCTGCTCAGGCAGCGCAACCTCAGCCTGATGCCATTGTGCAGATGGTTCGAAGGCATCCCGACATCATCGAGGCAGCCCTAGTCTGACGGGATAATGCGCTTGTCGGCTATTCCGATCAGGGATCCGGGCAGGGAATAGAGTTCAAGAGCGGTACGGAGCGAACCGAGTGGATCTCGACGTGGTGATAAGGCGCGCGATCGGCCACGCGGGGTAATAACCTGAAGGCATCCGCGAAGGGGAACTTGCCCACCACTTCGCCCGCATCGTTCGTGACAACCAGAGCGGCAGACAGGAGCGTCACCTGATTAGTAGGGTCCTGCATCATCGCTTGGACGGTATCCCGGCCAACCTCCACGGGGCTCAATCCTCTTCTGCCCCGCAGCTACGGCGTGCTGTCTGATGAGGTCTACCTCTGTGCCGAGGAGACGATCATCCAGCTCAGGAGTGGACAGAAAATCAGACTGCTGTCGCGGGCACAGACCTAGCGGTGGTGTAAGCCAAAGCCGGCTCGTTGGTTTGGGTTGTGCGCTCCCGCGCCTCGTCCCGCTGGATTATGTTTGGCTTCAAGTGGGAGAGCCGGCATGTCGGCCGACTTGGAACGTGCAAGGGCCGTACGATCCGCCTCTGCGGCGCAACGCGCGGCCGACCTGGCTGGAACGATAAGCGCGCTGCAGAGCGCTGGTATAACATCGCTGACCTCGATCGCAGGTGCGCTGAAGGACGAAGGCATCACGGCAGCACGAGGAGGTCAGTGGTCGCCAATGCAGGTCTCTCGCGTCCTACACCGGTTCGCGCGCTTGAAGGCCGCATCCAACTCCTGACCAGGGCGCGGCAGCAGATCGCACGCTAGTAAGTTGAACCAACCGCTGCAATCCCCACTTATCTCACCAACAAACGTGGTTCCGATCGGAGGATCGTAAATGATCCCGATACTTTTTGCAGGTCTTGTCGGAGGTCCAATCACAGCGGCAGCGCTGTGGAGCTACGGAGCTCTGGTTGCTGTACTTGCTGCACCGATCGGTGGTAGCTTAGCAGCAGTTTGCGTTGCAATATTTATTGGTTTGCGGCGCAATGAGCGTGGTGCGCAACGCTGGCATCGTGTCTCGGGGGCACGGGCTCATTTCGGATCAGAGTGGCATGCTTCAGCTCACGGCTGAAGTTAGTGCGTCTCGATCTTAGTCAATATAAGAAAGCCTCGTCCATTCATGCGGCGTGGGGCTTTTCGTCATGTTCCCACCCCAAAGGATAGGCCAACCGCATTGTCAGCCGTGTCTACCCGGCTCCAAACGCATAGATGACGAGGCGCAAGGCTGCCCAACCTAAGAAGGTCGTCCAGATCACCGTTGCAACCCCGCCGATGAGCAGGGCAACAGGGGTGACGAGATCACGTTTGGGCGAATGGCCGACATCAATCGCGTGTGACGCTGGTGTGGTCTGTTCGGTGGCGGTCGGCATCTGGCATTCAACACAGCTGTAAAACAGCGCTGAAATCATCAGCTCCGGCAAACCGTTCCAACATGGCGCGGCGAGTATGAGATCAGACAATCCGTCGGGTGCCCAATGCCAACTACTGGCTGTTGCACCGAAGTCTATCTTCCAACACAAATCGCTATGCGCTTGCAGCCGTCTGCCTGCAAAGGCTTTGGAAGCCGAAGAAGCGGGTATGGGAACCTAGGCGCGACCTTCGATGGGCTCGGCCGGTCGCCTACCGGGCGATGAGCCTTCTCGATCTTGGACACGGGCGAACTCCTCAGCGAGCGCTCGGATTTGATCTAGGGCGTGTTGCTTGATCTCGCCTGCGGAGCGGCCCTCAACGGGGACGGTCACGGATCCTGTGAGCCGTCCCGCAATCGTCAGAAGCGTGAAGTTGAACCTGCCCAAGCGGCTGCGCCGGACGATGAAGTGTCTCTGTGCCATGGCATGCCTCCGCGATCTATCGCGTCACGCCTGGGCATTAACTGCGGTTTCACCCAACCGCGAACTGTGTGGTTGCAGACCCTTCGTCCGCTGCCTCTGCCGTTGCCGAACGTCAAGGAGGTCGAGGGCTGAGACATGGCACCACTGACCCCGCTCCAACGCAACCTACTCCGGGATACACCTGACGATTAGGTGGACATGCCTGATGAGTGGCACGCGGGCACTGTGTTCCTGCGCCTTGTGGAACGGGGCTCGTCGAGATGCGTGAACGGCGACGCGGCTATTGCGCTCTGAGTGTCGGGCCGGGACCCAATGGCGGGCACTACTGGCAGACCCGGCGGACCGAGGCTGGCCGACAGGCGCTTACTTCCAAACCCCAGCCGAGCGCTGCGGAGACTCGGTGAGTTCCGCTTTCGCGGATTGGCAGCGGGTGGCCCTGCCGCATCAGACAATGCGGAACGCCGAATTAGGGGCTCGACGTGGTCGGGTTGAGCCGTGATGCGAGGAGGTCACTTACGAGCATGCGGGGCGCGCTTCGATCTTGGTTCTGAAGCGGGTCAGTGACCTCAGAAGAGTCAAGGGCTCGAAGGCGTAGCAACTCCTTGTCGCCTAGACGGACATAAGCAGCTGTCGCCAGATTGATCTCAGCAACCGTCCGCTGGTCTCCAACACCGCACCCTTGGCACGCGGCGACGCGCCATGATTGCCAAAGTCCGCTCGTCCGCTCCTCTGCTGAGGCTGCCATCGTTCGTTCGACCGAAACGAGACGCGTCGTATCAAGATCGCCTTGGCCCTTCGGTTTTGGCAACGCGCGAAGCTGGTCAAGCGCTGATCCTGATGCTGATTGCGCACCAGCAGTAAAACTAACGCATGTCAATATTAATCCAACGCAAGCCGCTTTGTACATGGCAACCACTCTTTACCGATTTAACCTAGTCAGCGACGGTAAGTTCATTTCCGGCATGATGTAGGAGCGAGATCTCAGGCGAACCAAAGTGATGACCTGATGGCGTTGGCGACCTGAGCGGCCAAGCCTTCGCGGAAGATGCAGCAGGCGCCCATCGGATAAGTGCGCAGCCCCGCCGCCGCATGCAAATCAGTCGAAACCAGCTGCCCATTGGCGGTGCCCGCTGGTTAGGGTTGCGCCAGGCTGCCACGCACACTCTAAGTAGCGCGTCCGTTCGTGGGCGTCATTGATGCCTACAATTGAATTGCGCCCACTGTATAGCTTAAGATAAAGCCAGATAACATTAGTTATGATCTATCAAATAGGGCACGTTAACCAGTTATTAATCTGCGTGAGGCGACATTTCCGCCCGATAATCGATTTACTGACAATTTGATGGTGTCTATAATGCAACAATATGGATTTCGCTCGCTGTATGTATTAGCAAAGATCGGACATGAACTGCGGAAGGAATTTGTCAATACCTTTGATGAGCCCGTTCAGGAGGCTTTTGGGCCTTTGCTCGATGCACTCGAAATGGAGGAGCAGGTACTCAGTCTGACGTGTGATGAGTACGCGTGGAGCGGTGATGACAAGACGTTCCAGTATACGCCCGAGTTCAGACAGCTAGCTCGCTTGGGTTCTTGAAGTCGTCGAGGCGTGCTCTGCTCACCTACGGCTTCCAAGTGGCAACACGCACCTGCTTCCAGGCGGGCGGAGAGAAGCCATGTGTCCCACTGCTGCTCGGCTGCGGGGGATCTAGCAGCAGGCTGGATGGAGCCTCGCCCGCTGTGACCATCCTGCAGTAGGGTCACGTACAAAGCGCACGCTCGGGTGGAATCCTGACCGAGGGGCCCACCGCGAGCGAACCCAGCGGGCTGTACGATGTGTGGCACTGCTGCCGGATGCTCGGGCGAGCCGACAGCAGGGCCTGTCCGGGGCGCGACAGGAGAGAAGCTCCCAGACCGCAGGATGATGCCCAGCTAACGAAGCAAAGAAAAGCCCGGCGCAGCAGGTGCTGGCCGGGCGGAAATTGCCGTCGCGAAGGTGTCATCCAATCAGTGACGAGCGTTGTGGCTCTTGGTTTCGAACCTGCCTCTTCGTGCATCCGCCATCGTTAAAGACGCATAAAGAAGCCCTGCCCGGCGGGGGGGGCAGCGGGGCTGAAGGTGAGCACACGGCTGTAGGGCCGTTGAGCGGGAACCCGGCCTAAGCTGGTTCGGCTCAGGGCTTCTTCAAACGTACGCCAAACCCTTCGCTGCACTACTCGATGAAGATGACGCCGGCTAATGCATTTCCTTCATTGTCACGGAGCCGTCCAATAGATTGATCGAGACCACCCGGGGACCGCGCACCTCGTCGTTACCTTCCTCCCAAGCCTCTAGGATCTCGTTCGCTACAGAGATGATTACCTCGGGCGACGAGCCTATCTCTGGACGGATGGCTTCCACGAGCCGGGCCACAATGACCAGCTCCTTGGCGGGGTGAATGAACGCAGCGGCTTGGAGTGTAAAGGCCGTGTAGACGTTCGCTGCGATCACGCGGGCGGCCTTATCCGCGTTAAGTGCCTCCTGCACATCCGCCTCCCGTATTCGACGTCAACTACCCAGCCTTCGGAAGGCTCGACATGCCATAGGTGAGCCGCGATGGCCCACGGCCGTGCTATGATCCTGCTGCATTAGTTGCTCGTCTACAGGTTTGAGTACTTACATCTCCACTCCGCTTGCGCTTCAGGAGATAACCGTAACGCAGGCAGCTTCGAGACGAGCACGAAAGCGAGCGTAAGCATCTGCCAGCAGTCGCGCCTGTCGATCCTCGACGCCGCGACCTTCGCCTGCTTCGACGATTGCGTGAACGCTCTTCTGCAGGTCGTCGGCCGCCGCATCCAGGCCAGGGTTGCGGTCGAGCAGGCTGAGTAGATCGATCAGGTGCGCACAGATGCTCAGCGCCGCATCCTTGGCATCGCGGCCCAACCCAATCTGAAGCAAGGCGGCGTCGATGCCCTCGACCCGCTTGCTGACAAGCTCCTGGCGTAGCTCTGGCGTCATCGGGTTGCGGTCTCAGGGTTTCTGGGTCCTTCCATCGAGGGCTCAAATCAGCGCTTATATCAGTTCTCACTGATCAGAACT
>NZ_BPQP01000148.1 GCF_022179305.1 Methylobacterium iners | reverse complement strand
GCGGTTGATCATGGCGGTCGGAGCTCTCCTGAGCCCGACCGCCATGATCAACCGCTGCATAACAATAATCCTTTTTCGTCCACGCCGAACCAGGCAACTACAGCGCTCGGAGCCGCTCCGACAGCGACCTAATGCGGGCCGGCTTGAACAACAAGTTCAGGACCTTCTACGGTCTATCGTTATCTGACTCTGCCCAAACCTTGGCGCCAGGTTATTCGACGGTGGCGCAACAGACTGGACGTATAACTGAAGAAGTCGTTGAGCTAAGTGATCGTACAACGACAATCAAGCACCGAAGTACCACACAGTGCAGGCCCGGCCAGTGCTTCGCATCCGAATCGTCTATTAGCTGCAATTGCGGCGTATGCTCAGTCTCAACCCGTAGTATTACGTCCGTAAACCATACACCTACAACATTTACGGCTCGGACACTCCTCCTATCTCTGTTGGCTTTCTGCAATAGCCAGTCGCTGATCTGCCCCCACTGAAGTGGTCCGCTTTTGGTATGGCTTTCGAGCCTGGAGGACGGATCGATGTCGAGGAAGCGACCCAAGCCTGAGGAGATCGTCGCGAAGCTGCGCCAAGCCGACGTTCTGGTTGGCCAAGGCCACAGCGTAGCGGAGGCGATCCGCGCGATTGGCGTGAATGAGGTCACCTACTACCGCTGGCGCAAAGAGTTCGGCGGACTGAAGACGGATCAAGTTCGACGGATGAAGGACCTGGAGGTCGAGAACCAGCACCTACGCAAGGCCATCGCCGACCTCACGCTGGACAAGTTGATCTTGCAGGAGGCGTCCCGGGGGAAACTTCTGAGCCCCGCGCGCCGACGCGCCTGTGTCGGGCACATCATGCTGACGATGGACATCTCCGAGCGGCGCACCTGCCGCGCGCTCGGTCAGCATCGCTCGACACAGCGCAAAGTGCCGCGGAGCCGGGAGGACGAGGTGGCGCTCACAGCTGAGCTTGTGGCGTTGGCCGAGCAGTATGGAAGCTCACGGGTACCGCAAGATCGGCGCGCTGCTGAAGGCCGCCGGCTGGTTCGTCAACGACAAGGGGGTCGAGCGGATCTGGCGGCGCGAGGGCCTGAAGGTGCCCGCCCGTCAGCCCAAGCGCAGGCGGATCTGGGACGGCGACGGCTCGTGCCTGCGTCTGCGGCCCGAGCATCGCGATCACGTCTGGTCCTACGACTTCGTCGAGGCTCGCACCCACGATGGCCGGAAGGTGCGCCTACTCAACGTGCTCGACGAGTACACGCGCGAGTGCCTGGCGATCCGGGTGGCGCGCAAGCTGAAAGCCATAGACGTGATCGACGTGCTCTCCGACCTGTTCGTTCTGCGCGGGGTGCCTGGCCACATCCGCTCAGACAATGGTCCGGAGTTCATCGCCAAGTCCGTGCAGGCTTGGATCGCTGCTGTCGGCGCCAAGACCGCCTACATCGCTCCAGGCTCGCCGTGGGAGAACGGCTTCGTCGAGAGCTTCAACGCGCGGCTGCGGAACGAGCTGCTGGATGGGGAGATCTTCTACAGCTTGCGGGAAGCGCAGATCCTGATCGAGAGTTGGCAGCGGCACTACATCATCGTCCGCCCGCACGGCGCACTCGGCTATCGGCCGCCCGCGCCTGAGGTGTTTTTGCCCGCCTTCACCGCTTGGCCGGCTGCGCACCCCCGACCGGCTCCACGGGCCAAGCTACCCATGGAGCAAAGGCCGACCCTGGCGATGGCACATCTGTTTTGTTTGTCCAATGAAGCCAAGACTGTCCCTGCGCTCCAGTCCGGGCTGATCCCAGAGCATGAACGGGGAGATTGCCGCCCACAGCCTATCCGAGTGCCAGAACAGGTCCGCCATCAGTACCTCGAAGCCGCAAACGGCTGCCAGGAATCACAAAACCGCAAACCTCGCAACGTCTTGGTTCGGTTCAGATCCAAGCCAATTCGCATTGCTAAGGCTTGGCATAACCGCTACCACTTTCCAATGTATTTTAGGAAACAAGCATATCAAAAAGATCGGCTAAATTGTGTCTGCTTGGCAGCCTAGGGATCAATCGTGATCCTATGGCCTGTAGGCCACGCACTCTCGCTTGTTTTACGCTCTTCGCGTTGCATCGAAAGTGAGCTATGAGTCGCGCGCTCGAAAAGGACCCGTCTGACTATGGCCTCCAGGTATATCAACCGCAGTGAACCGTGCACTTCGGATCAGACCTCCCCATGCAGCGCCGCTTGTTGATTGATCATGAGGCGAGAATTCCATCAAGCGCGATGGGCGGGGTAACCTCTGGGGATCATCAATCTTTCCAGCCAACCTGAGCAGCAATTGCAATGGGAGTTGCAGACGTTAGCTAACTTCCCTGACTGTGAGCGCCAATGTGTGCAAAGTTTAGTTTGCCAAAAATTGTGACGCACGTAACGAAAATTGTCTGTATAGAAGAGAAGAAAGTTTCATATGTCTCATTTATGGAGCCAAAATATTAAGGTAGGATCAATAGAGTCCAGACATAAATCTTAGCCCTGCAGAAAACTGAAACCATAACGTAAATCTGGCTTTGAGTAGGAATTATTTAAAATGCTTCAAACTTTAGGCGCACCGTCTCGAACCACAAAACGAACTGGTGAGTCAGAGGATGTCAGTCTTGTCGACATTCGACATATATGGACTGTGATACGTCGTCGTTGGAAGTGGATTGCGGCTAGTTCGCTTCTCCTCACCACTCTTGTTTTTGGTTATTGTCTCTTAGCAACGCCACTTTACACTAGTACAGCTACCATCGTCATTGATCCACGCAGGGTTCAGGTATTCGGTCAAGCGAAACAGGACTCTGCGGTAGTTGGCGAGGCGCCAGTAGACACTAATCTGGTTGACAGCATAATGGCAACTCTCTCCTCCGAAGCTGTGCTTCGGCGTGCTGTCGCTAAATTGAACTTCTTGGAAGACCCGGAATTTAAAGGAGCCTTCAAAAATGTTTTTCAACGCACTTCTGACGAAATAACGAAAATATTTGCTTCATCGTCAGGCCCTCAACAATCTGAGGAACAGCGCATCCGCTCAGCTATTGACTTCATTGGACGCCGATTAATTTTGCAGCGAACCGGCACTAGCTTCGCTATAACTTTGAACTACACAGCGGCAAACCCCTCCCAGGCTTCGCGTGTATTGAATGCTGTGGTAGACTCATTGATTGAAGATCAACAAGCTGCAGCCTTTGAGGTTCTTCGTACTACTTCAGACTGGCTCGAATCAAGGCTAAAGGAATTGCGAGAGCGAGCATCCAAAGATGCAGAGGCGGTTCTCAGTTTCAAGTCACAGAACAAGTTGGTTGATGTATCTGGAACACTTGTTAACGATCAACAAATCACGCAGGCAACGACACAGTTATCTACGGCTCGCGCGCAAACAGCGGAAGCTAAGGCCAGACTTGATCGAGCGGAGGAGGTGCTTCGCTCCGATTCGGCAGACTCCGGCGTGTCAGAAGCCATTCGAAACGATGTAATCAACACCTTACTTGGCCGACTTTCCGACCTAAGTCGTCGAGCTTCAGATCTTGCCTCGCGTTTTGGGGAGAACCACAGTGCCGTCTTGGCAGCCAAAAATGACATACGTGAGACGAAACGGGCAGTGAATGCAGAGTTGCGGAGGGTTGCAGCCGGTATTCGCAGCGACTATGAGGTTGCGCGTGCGCGCGAAAAATCACTGGAACGCAGCATAGAAACACTTATTCAAACTACCTATGGTTCGCGTTTGCAGCAGATAAAGCTGCGCGATCTCGAGAGTGCTGCCCAGTCGTCACGTGCACTTCATGATTCGCTTCTGCAGCGATACGATACAGCGATCCAACAGCAGTCACTTCCAGTTGCCCCGGTTCGCGTTGTAACTCGTCCGGCTCAGCCGAGAGAAAAGAGCTGGCCAAAGACGCCCCTGTTGGTAACGGCTGCGCTAATTGTCGGTGCCGGTTTAGGGTTCGCCGGCGCGCTCACCAGAGAGATGTTCGACTCAACAGTGAGGACCGCGGATCAACTTCAAGGGCTTATAGGCACTGATCGAGTAGCTCTTGTACCCGACGTTCCGTATAAAGATCAAATCTGGCCCACAGGTGGAACAGGTTTTCGACGGGAACTTGCTCTAGATTACGCGGTGTTGAATCTCAATTCTCGCTTTTCGGAGTCTTTCCGGCGGGTCAGGCATGCTATAGATGATTATACAGTAGATGATCATAAGATTGTTGCATTAGTATCGACTTTACCGGACGAAGGAAAAACAACCTCGGCTGTTAGTCTTGGCTCTCTTATACGTAGCGGAGGTGGAAGGGTTTTAGTCATCGACGGGGATTTGCGGCGGCAGAATCTCTCGCAAAAAGCCAACGCTACAGGAAAACCAGGGCTGATGGATGCCTTGGATGATCTTGAGGTGCTAAAAAATTCAATACTGAAAGGCGGGTTGGCGGAAACAGACTTTCTGCCCGCTGGTACGACAAACACGTTAGCCTCTCCCGGCGAGATAATTTTGTCGCCGAATTTGCCTTTGGTTTTAAATGAACTGCGAAAGGAATATGACTACTTGCTTATTGACCTTCCCCCCTTGCATCACACTGCGGATGCAATGGCAGTCGCGCCTCATGTGGACATGTTTGTTTACGTCGTAAGTTGGGGTGATACAACCGAAGCTGTAATACGAGCCTCGTTAGACTCGGCTCCAAATGTTAGTCAGAAGATCGCTGCAGCTGTTCTTAATAAGGTGCCTCCGGCTGCATTAGCGCGAATGTACCCTACGCGGAGTAAGTATTCCGCTGCTGACGCCTATTACTACACGTCGTGAATCAGGAGAAACACTGCCTGAGGCAGCCCATGGTTCGTAACGGTTTGATAAATTTGTGCGAGGCGTCTGATAAGGATCATAGCGGCCAGCACGATGAGGGCGCGTGGGGAGGAGGATGTAGCCTCGTGATAGCGGGCGAGCCTTCGGCACCGGCTGATCTACCCAAAGGTATACTCAACAACCCTGCGACGCGGCAAAGCCCTTCCGTCTTTCCTGGGGCGCGGCTATCTCAGTGGTGACGGCTGTGGCAATGCCGACACGTGTCACCTAGAGCGTTTTCCACGATCC
>NZ_BPQP01000147.1 GCF_022179305.1 Methylobacterium iners | reverse complement strand
CTAGGTGTACGGTCCCGGGATGAGGTGTGACGGGTTGATCCTGAAGCGGTTTGGCTCTTTGGTCCAGGCGTTGAGGATGAACTCGGTGGGTGTGAGCCCGCGCAGGGTCTTGAGCCTGCGGGCGTGGTTGTAGGCATCGACGAACAGATGCAGGTGGGCACGAAGCTGGTCGTGGCTGTCGTAGTGGTAGCGCTTGACCGTCGCGTCCTTGATCGTGCGGTTCATCCGCTCGACCTGCCCGTTGGTCCAAGGATGGTTCACCTTGGTCAGGCGATGCTCGATACTATGCTCGTCGCAGACACGATCGAAGATGTGCTGGCAGTCCCAGATATCTTGGCGGCGTGAGGTGAACTGGATGCCATTGTCGGTGAGGACTGTGTGGATGCGGTAGGGCACCGCCTCAATGAGATCACGCAGGAACTGAGCGGCTTCCATCTTACCAGCGCTTTCCACCAGTCGCACGAACGCGAACTTGCTGGTGCGATCGATGGCCACGAACAGTCTGAGCTTGCCCTCGGCCGTGCTCACCTCGGCGATGTCGATGTGGACGTAGCCGATGGCGTAACTCGCAAAGCGCTGCTTCTTGGGCTTGTCGCCGTCGATCTCGGGCAGTCGGCTGATGCCATGCCGCTCCAGGCAGCGATGCAGCGAAGACCGGGTCAGGTGCGGGATCGTCGGCTGCAAGCCGTAGAGACAGTCGTCGAGCGGGAGCAGCGTGTGCCGGCGGAAAGCGACGATGATCGCCTCCTCCCCAACCGTGAGCACGGTGGAGCGCGGCTCCTTAGGACCCATCCGGGCATCCACCGTGGTCGCTCGCTTGCGCCACTTCTGCACCGTTGTCGGACTGATGCCGTAGCGCCTCGCCAGCGCCCTTACGCTCTCTTCACGTAACTGGATCGCGCGACGGACAGCCTCCGTCGTGGTGGCGCTTCCATGGAGAACCTGGCCCATAGCGCATCCCTCGCCGCATGGTGGTCAGTCGTATCACCACACCGCGGGATCAAACACCTA
>NZ_BPQP01000146.1 GCF_022179305.1 Methylobacterium iners | reverse complement strand
TCACGCCTCGATGATCGAGCGGATGCGCGCGGCCATGGTCTCGATGGCGAAGGGTTTGGTCAGCACCGCCATGCCGGGCGCGAGGTGGCCGTTGCCGACCGCCGCGTTCTCCGCGTAGCCCGTGATGAACAGGACACGCAGGTCGGACCGCGTGGCGCGGGCGGCGTCCGCCATCTGGCGCCCGTTCATGCCGCCGGGCAGGCCGACATCGGTGATCAGCAGGTCGATGCGCACGTCCGATTGCAGCACCTTGAGGCCGGCCGCGCTGTCGCCCGCCTCGATGGCGGTGTAGCCGAGATCGGCCAGGATGTCGGTGATGAGCATGCGCACGGTCGGCTCGTCGTCGACGATGAGCACGGTCTCGCCCTGCTCGGAGCGCGGCAGCGTGGCGAGGTTGGTCGGCCCGGCATCCTCGTCGGCCTGGCCGTAATGCCGGGGCAGGTAGAGGCACACCGTCGTGCCCTTGCCGAGCTCGGAATAGATCCGGACCTGCCCGCCCGATTGCTGGACGAAGCCGTAGATCATCGAGAGGCCCAGCCCGGTGCCCTGGCCCAGGGGCTTTGTGGTGAAGAACGGCTCGAACACCCGCGCCACCACCTCCGGGCTCATGCCGGTGCCCGTGTCTGTGACCGAGAGCGAGAGGTACTGCCCCTCCGGCATGTCGTGCTGGCGGGCGGCGCGGTCGTCCATCCACTTGTTGGCGGTCTCGATCGTGATGCGCCCGCCCTCCGGCATCGCGTCGCGGGCGTTGATGCAGAGGTTCAGCAGCGCGTTCTCGAGCTGGGGCGGGTCGACGAGCACGGTCCAAATGCCCGAGGTCCCGACGACCTCGATGGGGATCGCCGGGCCGACCGTGCGCTGGACCAGCTCCTGCATGTCGGCCACGAGCCGGTTCACGTTGGTGGGCTTGGGGTCCAGCGTCTGCCGGCGCGAGAAGGCGAGCAGCCGGTGGGTCAGGGCCGCAGCGCGCTTGGCCGCCCCCTGCGCCGCCGCCATGTAGCGCTCGACGTCGTTGAAGCGCCCCTGCTGCATCCGGGTCTGCATCAGCTCCAGCGAACCCGAGATGCCGGCGAGCAGGTTGTTGAAGTCGTGCGCCAGGCCGCCCGTGAGCTGGCCCACCGCCTCCATCTTCTGCGA
>NZ_BPQP01000145.1 GCF_022179305.1 Methylobacterium iners | reverse complement strand
GCTCCGCTCGTATGCGGCCGCGCATCGGCAACTCGGGCTGTCAGTGCGCCACGAGCAGGGCTTGCGGCGGAACAACCGAGCGGAGAACTCGCACCAGCCTGTCCGACGACGCGAGCGGAAGATGCAGGGTTTCCCGTCAGCAGGGTCAGCTCAGCGCTTCCTGTCGATGCATGCTGCGGTCCAGAACACGTTCTATCTACAACGCCACCTGATCACCCGTCCCACGCTTCAGCTCTTCCGAACGGAAGCCGCGGAAGCATGGCAGACAGCAACTGCTGCGGCGTGAGTTGATACAGACGCTGCTCCGTTTGCGACCTCACTCAGCTTCCCGTGACAATGCCGCTGCACTCTATCTGGCCCGCTTCGAGCGTCGCTTCCTGGTGGTGGATGCCGGCGACTCCCGTGCGGCCTGGATCCCAACCAGCCACAACATACCGGTTTTCGCGGACGGCATCTCGGGGCAGGAGATCCTCGCCCGTCAGAGCGAGCACGTTGCGCGCTACGGCGGGCAGATCGTCAAGGGCACCGTCACGACGCTGCACAGGGTCGAGCAAGGCTTCCGTGCAAGCTTTCAGGAGGAAGGTGGGACCGGCGTTTCGCACGAGATCCGGGCGCGCCGGGTGCTGCTCGCAACGGGGGCCGACGACGTGGAGCCGGATCTTCCTCAGCTGCCCGATGCGATCCGGCGCGGGCTCGTGCGCTATTGCCCAATTTGCGATGGCTACGAGGCTCGAGGCAAGCGCATTGCTGTGATCGGCTACGGCGACAAGGGGTTGGGCGAAGCGGTCTTCGTAGCCCGCACCTACTCGCGCGACGTGACGCTGCTGACGCTGGGTCAGGGCATGCATCTCGATGAGAGTGAGCGTGAGCGGGTCGAGAAGCACGGCATCACGGTTGTCCATGATCCCGTGATTGACCTCGACACTGATGGCGATCGGATCACGGTGCTACGCACGTCGAGCGGCGAGGAACACCGCTTCGAGGTGCTCTACTCCGCCCTCGGGCTGAAGCTTCGTTCCGAACTTGCCTTGGCCCTGGGCGCCAGACACGACGGCACAGGCGCGCTGATCGTTGATGAGCACAACCGAACCACAATCCCGGGCCTCTATGCCGCCGGCGGTGTGGTACGCGGCCTTGATCAGGTGGTGGTCGCGATGGGCCATGCAGCGATGGCGGCTACGGACATCCACAACCGCTGCGAACTGCCGACCGAGGAAGAGGTCGATGGAGCCGAGAAGACGCCAAGCTCCGCATAGGCTTCCCAGTGCATCCTTCAGCGGCCAGGAGAGCGCGACCAGCACGACACCTGCCATCATCAGACTGCCACCGAGCACCCGCCTTGGTTGTGGGTGAGGTTCACGCTGTTAGCGGGGCGGCTGCTTTGCAGCGCGCCGCCCGAAAGCAGACCGTCGCAATTCCATTCAGCCCAGTCGTACGGCTCGTTTGCAGAAGCCGCCTCGAAGCGGACCTTCCGACCTTCTGCAATGGGTCGAAAGTGGACTCAGGCACTTAGTCCCAAAGCAGACGTTCAGCTTCCAGTCGATCGGCGCGCCGCGCGGAAACATGCTCACGACGATCGTGGGCAGCAGCGTGCCCAGCACAACCTTCGACGCCGTGGCCTTCGACAACTGTCCTCGAGCGAAGGCTGGAAGAGTGCCTGACTGTGCCGACCTAGGCGCGCACCATGGCGCCGCGCGACAGGATCGGGGGCTCGATTGCCTCAGTTCTGCGCGACGACGGGCTGGAGGCGTTTGCCCTTCGAACTACGACGGCGCCTAGCCTGCAAGAGGATCGCGGCGGCAAACCTCCGGGTAGATGCCCAAGGTAAGTAGCCTACCAGACAATCGTTAAGTATGCATGGAGGAAAGTGGACCAGCACAAAAGGGAATTATTTACGGCTACGTGAGCCTCATCCGTGAGCTTGTAATGGCAATCTTTCGTGATGCCGAAGGGTCGCGATGCGCCTACTCCCTTCCTTCGACCAATCCCGGAGATGGCTGACCCTCGGCGTTTTGGTGCCGCTTGGGATGTTGATAGTCTCCGGGCTCATGCTCCTCGACATGCGCAAGGATGCCTGGCTGAAGGCGGAGCACACCTCTAGAAACCTGCTGCAGGTCATGGAGCGAGACATCGCGAGAAATGTCGAGATCTTCGATCTTTCGCTGCGTGCTGTCGTCGAAAACCTCAGAGTGCCCGGCGTTGCGGAACTGGCCCCGGAGATCCGTCAGCTCGTCCTGTTCGATCGTGCGGCGTCTGCAAAGGACATCGGCGTATTGCTGGTCATCGATGAGAAGGGTGACGTTGCCATTGATGCGGCAGGGATTGCGCCGCGAAAGGCGAACTACCTCGACCGCGACTATTTCCAGGCCCACAAGCTCCGGAACGATCTGGGCCTGTACATCGGGACACCGCTGGTCTCGCGCCTGACCGGCGCACGGATGATCCCCCTTAGTCGCCGCATCAGCAAGCCCGATGGCTCGTTCGGCGGCGTAGTGCTTGGCACCATGCAGCTGTCCTACTTCAGCAAGCTTCTGAGTCAAATCAGTCTTGACCAAGACGATGCCATCAACCTCTACCATCGTGACGGAACGCGCATCATGCGTCATCCGTTCGTCGAGTCAGATATTGGCGCAAACATAGCAGGTGCATCGACATTCGATCGCTTTGTCAGGGAAGGCAGGGGCACCTTCATCGACACCTCAGTGCGCGACGGGGTTGAGCGGCATTACACCTTTACGCAGATCGGCGACTTTCCGCTCATCCTAAACGTGGCTTTAGCGACGAAAGGGATCGAGGCCACTTGGCTGGCAAAGGCGACTGTCATCGGCACAGTCGTGTTGATACTCTGCGGCATCAACTTCGGCCTTTCCCTGTTGTTTGTTGTGGAGCTGCGCCGCCGTACCGCTGTGCAGGCCCAGCTGACTTGGATGTCACGGACGGACTTCCTTACCGGCTTGCCGAATCGGCGCCGTTTTGACGAGGCCTTCGCGCAAGCCTGGGAGAGTGCGCGTTGGAAGCGGACAGCGCTGTCGCTGCTCATCATCGATGCCGACCACTTCAAGCGTATCAATGACCGGTACGGTCATGCCATCGGTGACGAGGTCCTGCAAAAATTCGCGCTGAAACTGGCTGCCAGCGTGCATCGACCAGAGGATCTCGTCTGCCGCGTCGGTGGGGAGGAATTCGTCGTTCTCCTACCCGAGACCGAGCAAGCGGGCGCGCTCCGTATTGCTGAAAAAATTCACGAGGAGGTATCTGCACTCGCGGCGGCCGCAGCGGGCATCACACCCGGCACGTTCACGGTCAGTATCGGGCTCGCAACTCTTGAGCCTGAACGTCCCGACCTTGGGGCGCCGATCGATCTGTACCGGATGGCTGATGCTGCTCTCTACGAGGCGAAAGCCGGTGGTCGAAACCAGACGCGATGCGCTGAACCATATGCGGAGGTCGTTGCCCGCAAGCGTACGGTGCTCCGGGTGCTACACGGAACCTCAGCATCTACCTAGGCGGCGCAACCACTGCACCCTTGTATGGACCGATGCCCATGATGCAGCAGCATCATGGCTTGATCGAGCATTCCACGCGTGCGCTGATCCACTGGTCCAGTTGCTCCCCGCACCCAAGCGCGGCGAGCCGCTTAAGGTAAAAGCGCGGCTGGCCAACATATGATAGTTCTGCAAATCCTCATTAACGTCTGATCGTACACAATCTTGTGATCGCCAGCAGGGAGCCTTCGCTTAACGCGGCAGGTCTGGCGCAGCGAGAGTAGGCATGGTTTCCCTGCACGCCCACGAGGCCGAGCGCCTGAAGGCGCTTCACGATCTGGGCATCCTTGATACGCCGCCCGAGGCTCACTTCGATGCACTCTGTCGAACGGCTCAGGCCCTGTTTTCCGTGCCCATCGCGACCATCACGATGGTTGACGCGGATCGACAGTGGCAGAAGGCGCGCTGCGGGTCTGTCGGTGAGAGTGCGCCGCGCGACATCACCTTCTGCACGCACACAATCCAGTCCGACGAACTTCTCGTGGTCGAGGACGCAACCCAGGACGCCAGATTTGCCGCCAATCCTTTCGTCACCGGCCAGCCTGGCATCCGGTTCTACGCGGGTGCACCACTCATTCTTCGGCCGGGCATCCGAGTTGGCACTGTCTGTCTGATTGATACGGTTCCGCGGAGCTTCAACGCTGCGCAGCGTCAGCAGCTTCAGGACCTTGCCGCCGTCGTCCTCGCTCATCTGCGCCTGTACGAGGCCGAACGCGACGCACGCCAGCAGGCGGAGAGCTACCAGCACGTGCTGGATACCGCGCAGGATGCCTTCATCAGCATCGACGCCGCGGGTGTGATCACGCGTTGGAACTCGGCCGCAGACACCATGTTTGGCTGGTCCGAGCAGGAGGCGCTCGGTCGTTCATTAGCTGAGTTGATCGTGCCCGCGCGGCATCGGGCGGCCCACGCCACAGGTCTGTGGCGCTACCTTCAGACCGGCGAGAGTGCGGTTGTCGGCAAGCGGCGGCTGAACCTGAAGGCTTTGCGGCGTGACGGCACTGAGTTCCCTATCGAGATGGCAATGTCGGCAGATCGCTCCGCGACGCACGATTTGAGCTTCAACGCCTTTCTCCGGGATGTGTCTGAGCGCAAGCAGTGGGAAACGTCGCTTCTGGGCAGCGAGGCGCGCTACAAGCTGCTGGCCGAGAACGCGACTGATATGATCGTGCGAGCCGATCTCGATGGCACCCGGCGCTACGTCTCGCCCGCTTGCAAGGCCATTCTCGGGTACGCGGATGCTGAACTCATCGGCACGAAGGCCATCGACTTTCTCCACCCCGACGATGTTGCCATGACCCATGCCCTTAAAGGGCAGATTGTCTCGGGCGAGGTGTCACGCGTGACCTACGCTCCCCGGCAGCGTCACAAGGAGGGCCATTGGGTCTGGGTCGAAACCTCCATCAACGTCACGTTGGACCCACTTACGGGCAAGCCGGATGGCTATGTGGCCTGCGTGCGCGACATCACGCGGCGCAAGGCTCTGGAGGCGGACAAGCGTCAGGGTGAGGAACGTCTCCGCACCAGCGAGGAGCGGCTTGCTCTCGCCCTGGAGAGCGGGACAGACGGGGTTTGGGACTGGCGCACTCAACCGGAAGAACTCTGGTTCTCGGCGAGCCTTCTCAGCATGCTCGGGTATGGAGCGGGCGAAATCGCGGTCAGCGTCGAGACCTGGGTCAGCCTCATCCACCCAGAGGACCGCGCAAGCGCAACTCGGCAGTTCTACGCGCTCCTGAAGGGTCTGACGCCGCTGTTCGAGTGCGAGCACCGGCTCAGGCGCAAGGATGGCAGCTATGCCTGGGTGCTGGCACGCGGTCGCGTCGTCAGCCGAGACGAGGCGGGCCGCGCGCTGCGGGTCATCGGAACACACATCGATATCACGGCACGGAAAGGAAGCGAGGAGCGACTCGCGCACTTCGCCTGCCATGATGGGCTCACGGACTTGCCCAACCGCCTTCTGTTTCGCGAGCGGCTGGATCAGGCCCTGGCCAACCTCTCGGAGGCTGGCGGCTCGTGTGCACTGCTGTATCTCGACCTCGACCGGTTCAAGACTGTCAACGACACGCTGGGGCATCTGGCTGGTGACACGCTCCTGAAGGAGGTAGCACGGCGGTTCCAGAGCGTCGTGAGCGAGGGTGATACGCTCGCCCGCCTCGGCGGTGACGAGTTCGCCATCCTTCAGCGTGCAGGGGCTCATCAGCCCGCAAGCGCTGACGCGATGGCACAGCGCCTCATCGATGTCATGAGAGAGCCAGTCATCACGCAAGGTCAGCGGGTCGAGGTTGGTGTGAGTGTCGGCATCGCGCTCGCGCCGCGCGACGCGTCGGACGCTGAGACCCTGATCAGACGGGCCGATCAGGCCCTTTACCGGGCCAAAGGAGACGGACGGAACACGCGCCGCTTCTACGAGGCCGCGATGGACGAGGCGGTAGAGGAGAAGCGGCGTCTGGAGATGGACCTGCGCGGCGCACTCACGCGCGGCGAGTTCGAGGTCCACTACCAGCCCATCATGAACGCGGCGAGCGGTCGTGTCTCCTCAGCGGAGGCGCTGGTGCGCTGGCGGCATCCCGCTCACGGTCTTGTCTCGCCAGGCGCGTTCATTCCCTTAGCGGAAGAGACCGGCCTGATCGTTCCGATTGGTGAGTGGGTTCTGCAAACAGCTTGCCGCGCGGCATCGACATGGCCGAGTGACATGCGCGTGGCGGTGAACGTGTCAGCTATGCAGTTTCGCAACGCTGGTCTGGTCCAGACGGTGATGCAGGCCCTTGCAGCCTCGGGCCTACCTGCCCATCGGCTGGAGCTTGAGATCACCGAGTCGGTGCTGATGCAAGACGGTCCAGACGTGGTGGACACCTTGCATCACCTCAGGGACTTGGGCGTGCGCACCGCCCTCGATGACTTTGGGACAGGTTACTCAAGCTTAAGCTACCTGCGCCGCTTTCCCTTCGACAAGCTGAAGATCGACCGCTCATTCGTGCAGGACATCGGCAATCCGAGCACGGCCGCGATTGTCCGGGCCATCATTGACCTGGGTGTGGGGCTCGGCATGACGATCACGGCAGAGGGGATCGAGACCGAGGATCAGCTTGCTTCGCTCAGGCAGCAGGGCTGCAACGAGATACAAGGCTACCACTACAGCAAGCCTCTGTCCGTTTGGGAACTATCGACATTCTTGGACCGCGACGAGGTCCGTGTTGCTGCGTAACGCTGCCTCGTCAGTTGCGCGGTCGGAACGATTCGAGATCGTGC
>NZ_BPQP01000144.1 GCF_022179305.1 Methylobacterium iners | reverse complement strand
AACCCAGAACCGTCGACAATTCTTCAGCTTGGGACGTTGGCGGCTCTGGCTTCCGGGTTCTGCTTCGCAGCTCCGGAATGACAACCCAGGTCGGAACGATGGACACGCCCCCGCCGCGCTCAGGCCTCGCCTTCCGTCTCGAACAACACGGCGTCGAGCGCTTCCCGGGCCGACTTGCCGGCCCAGAGGACGAACTGGAAGGCCTGATAGTAGCGCTCGCAGGCATCGACGGCCGATTTCAGCATCATCGTACACTGGCCCTGCGTCGGTGCCGCGCCGTCCGTGAGCAGGAGCGAGTGGCGGAACATCACGACGCTGTCCGTCGACCAGAGGTCGAAATGACCCACCCAGAGCTGCTCGTTGACCAGCGACACGAGGTTCAAGACCTCGGTACGGCGGCGCTCGGGCACCTTGAGGTCGAAGGCCGAGGCCACGTGCAGGGCCTCCACGTCCTCGATCCAGGTGAAGGCGACGTGATAATCGGCCCAGCGGCCCGAGACGGAGACCGACATCTCGTCGGTCTCGGCCCGGTCGAAGATCCAGTCGCGCAGCGAGGCCAGCCGCTCGACGACGTCGAGGGGATGCTCGTGCCGGTCGTAGTCTTCGATGCGCAATTGGGTCATGGCGGTCCAGTTGGCGACGCGGCACGAATCATCGTGGAGCTGCGAGCCGTCGAACACGCGAGCCGCGTCGCCCGAATGCGGGCATCACGTCGCTCACGTGTCTGTCGATGGCAGCTTAGAGGTCCGTGTGCGGGGCGAATCAGTAGCCTACCGACTATAGACCGGGCCGGACTCGCGTATCAAAGCGGCCGGCGCGGAAGATGAACAGGAAAGCGGGGCCCAGCCTCATCCTTCCTGTGCACAAATCTTCAGACCGATTCCGACATCCCGGCCGTCGAATCCTGGCCGAGCTTGGCTTCGAGCGCGGTGACCCGCGCTGCCAGCGCCTCGTTCTGGGTCCGCAGCGTCCCCACGAGATCGCGCAGCACGTCGACCTCCTCGCGGGAAGCGATGTCCATGTCGCGGATCAGTCGCTCGACCTGGGCCTTGAACAGGGTCTCGGCCTCACGGCGCACGCCCTGGGCCGCGCCGGCGGCGTCCGTCATCAGGCGGGCGAAGTCGTCGAACAGGCGGTTCGAGGTCTGCATCGTGATCTCCAGAGGTCGAGCCGCCGAGGCCGTCGTGGCCGGCGCCAGGGTTCGAGATAGGAATCCGGTTCGCCCCAGGCAATCCGCAAGCGCGCCGGCCGGCCCGCTCTCATATGGATGCGGGCGAAGGTTGCTGATCGTAACCGACGCCCGGTGCGGAAACACGGCGTTACAAATCAAGCGTCTGTGCGGTCTTCGCTTCCCAGCTTCCTAGCCGCATAACCGCCTCCCAGGACGGACACCCCCGAGAGTTGCCGAAGCAGAACCCGTAGCGATGAATTCCACGCCCTCCACGCCTCACATCCTCGTGGTCGAGGACGACCGCGAGATCAGCGCCCTCGTCGCGCGCTACCTGCGTGCCAACGAGTGCCGGGTCACGATCGCCGGGGACGGGCGCGAGATGCTCCGCCTGCTCGCGGATTCCCGGGTCGACCTCATCGTGCTCGACGTGATGCTACCGGGCGAGGACGGCTTCAGCCTGTGCCGGCGCCTGCGCGTGACCTCGACGGTGCCGATCCTGATGCTGACGGCCAAGACCGAGGAGATCGACCGGATCGTCGGCCTCGAGATCGGCGCCGACGATTACCTCGGCAAGCCCTTCAACCCCCGCGAGCTGCTTGCCCGCATCCGGGCGATCCTGCGGCGCGGCGCGACCGCCGAGGACAGGGCGGACGAGGGCGTGCGGCGCCTGCACTTCCTGGGCTGGACCCTGGACCTCGCGCTGCGCCAGCTCCTCAGCCCGGAGGAGGCGCGAGTGGCGCTGACGGGCGCCGAGTTCGACCTCCTGCACGCGCTGTGCCTGCGACCGGGACGAGTGCTGTCCCGCGACCAACTCCTCGACCTGACGCAGGGGCGCGCGGCCGGGCCGTTCGAGCGCAGCATCGATGTCCTGATCAGCCGGATCCGCCAGAAGATCGAGCGGGATCCGCGCAACCCGGAGACGATCCGGACGATCCGCTCGGGGGGCTACCTGTTCACGCCGGAGGTCACGCGCTCATGAACGCGCTGTCCCGGCCGCCTTCGACCGGCGAGACCGCGTCGCCCGAGGCGTCCAAGTCCCAGCGACCGGCTTCGCGGCCGCTGCCCAGCCGCGTCCGGCGCTGGCTGCCCTCCAGCATCGGCGGCCAGATCACACTTCTCGTCTCCTCGGCGATCATCGTCGCCCACATCGTGATCGCGATGCTGATCGTCGTCCTGCGGGAGCCGTGGCGGGACGAGAACCACCCGGTCGCCGCGAGCATGCGCGTGGCCACCGTCGCCCGTCTGCTCGATGCCGCCGAACCGGTGCAGAGGGCAAATCTCCTGCGCGACGCGGCTCGATCGCTGCCGAACCTCCGCCTCGCGCCCTGGGAGGGACATGTGCCCGGAAACGCCGCGGAGGAGGCCGGCGACGCGGCCTTCATCCAGAGGCTACGGGATTATTATGCTCAGCCACTGACCGTGGTGGAACTGCCCGGGCCGCCGGACGCGCCCGGGCAGACGGTCGGCGTCTCGACCCAGAACGGGGCGCGCTTCAGCGTCTTCCTGCCGCCGGAACGGAGCCTCAATCCGCGCCGGGGCGTCCTTATCTTCTCGCTGCTGTTTCTCGGCTCGACCCTCCTGATCCTCTCGGTCTGGGCGGCCCGCGCCTTGACGGCCCCCCTTGGTCGTCTCGCGGAAGCGGCCGAGGCCTTCGGGACCCGAGCTGATCTCGTCGCGCTGCCCGAGAAGGGGCCGAAGGAGGTGCTGGCAGTGTCCCGAGCCCTCGACCGGATGCGCGAGCGCGTGCGGCGCCTCATCGACGACCGCACCCAGATGCTCGCCGCCATCAGCCACGATCTGCGCACGCCGATTACCCGGATGCGGCTGCGGGCCGAGTTCGTCGAGGACGATCAGGCGCGCGGGATGATGCTGCGGGACCTTGGCCAGATGAACGGCCTCGTCGAGGCCGCCCTCGCCTTCATCCGGGACGAGGGCGCCGGCCGGTTCGAGGCGCCGGCGCTGATCGATCTCGCCTCCGTGGTCCAGACCGTCTGCGACGGCTTCGCGGATGTCGGGGCCGATGTCGAGCTCGAGCAGGCCCGGCATGTTCTGGTGCAGGGGCGGGCAGACGAGCTGCAGCGGGCGATCACGAACCTCGTCGACAACGCCGTGAAGTATGGCGGCCGGGCCAGGGTGCGGATGGGGCCGGCGGCGGGTGGGGTCAGCGTCGAGGTGATCGACGACGGTCCCGGCATCCCGGATGACGAGTGCGAGGCGATGCTGAAGCCCTTCGTGCGCGGCGACCGCGCGAGAGGCCTCAACGAGGCCAACGGCTTCGGTCTTGGCCTGTCGATCGTCGGCGCCATCGTGGAAGGCCATGGCGGCCGCCTGATCCTGACGAACCGCCAGCCCCGGGGCTTCATCGCCCGCATCGAGCTGCCGCTCGCCGCCGCGCGGATGGCGAGGCGGGCCGGGGGAGAAGCCAGGACCGGCTGAGAGGCGCGTCGCCGCGTCGCGGTGCTGTCGCACTCGCGCACCGGGCCCGCTTCATTGCGGCGGCGGGGCGCCGTGCGGCCCGCCGCCGGCAAGGCTCCGCCAAACCGCCGCATCGGCCGCGTAATCCAATCCTGCGGCCTCGGCAGCCTCCTCCCCCCGATCCCGGCGCGACCGCACCCTGACGAAGAAGCCGTTCGGGCCGCCGGTCCTGCGGCCCCGGAACCCGCCCGGCCGCGGCAGGTTCTCCGGGAACATCAGCCAGGGAGCGAGATCCATGTCGGCACCAAACAGCCTCAAGGACGTATACCTCGACGAGTTGCAGGATCTCTGGTCGGCCAACGACCAGATGACGAAGGCCGTGCGACAGCTCAGCCAGAAGGCGAGCGACGCCAAGCTCAAGCAGATGCTGGAGCAGTCGGTCGGCGGCATCGAGAAGCACACCGGTGTTCTGAAGGAGCTCATCGCCGCCAATGGCGGCGAGTCCGCGCCCGAGCACTGCAAGGGCATGGAGGGTTTGGTGGCCGAGGCCCTCAAGCACGGCACGCAGGAAGCGCCTCAGGAAGGCAGGCTGCGGGACGCCGTGATCATCGCCCAGTACCAGCGCATGTCGCATTACGGCATCACCGGCTTCGGCTCGGCGGCGGCCTACGCCAACGCCCTCGGCCGCTCGGACGACGCGAGCAAGCTCAAGAACTCCGTCTCCGAGATCTACAAGGTCGACGAGTACGCCAGCCAGCTCGCCGAGAGCCTCCAGCGGGCGGCGGCCTGAGCCCAGGGCTCGGCCCTCACGAATCCACAAGCCCGGGGAAAAACCCGTTCCCGGGCTCTTGAACCTTAACGGTCCCGCACCGACTTCTCCGCCCGTGCGGACCGGGCCCCTCTGGCGGCGCTCTTTTTGGGCGTCGTGATGTCGGACCGCATCGAGTGCGCTCGATGTCAGGCCCGGTCGCGGATTCTCTGCAGCCTCTGAAACCGTGCGCCCTCGCTCGAAGTCGCAACGGGAGAGGCACATGGATTTTCTGTTTCAGGCGTGGCTGGGCACGCCGATCTGGTTCTGGCTGGCCTTCGCCGGCCTCGTCGCCGCGCTCACGGCGTTCGACCTCGGCATCCTCCACAAGGAGGACCGCGAGATGGGCATCGCCGAGAGCCTGAAGCTGTCGGCCTTCTATATCGGCATCGCGCTCCTGTTCGGCGCCTGGGTCTGGGTCGAGAAGGGCGCCGACCTCGGCATGAAGTATTACACGGGCTTCTTCATCGAGAAGGCCTTGTCGATCGACAACGTCTTCGTGATCAGCCTGATCTTCACCTACTTCGCGATCCCCCGGATGTACCAGTACCGGGCGCTGCTCTGGGGCATCCTGGCGGTGATCGTGCTGCGCGGCCTGATGATCGGCGTCGGCGCTGCCGTCGTGCAGGAATGGCACTGGGTGCTCTACCTCTTCGCCGCCTTCCTCATCGTCACCGGCGTTAAGATGCTGTTCGCCGGCGACGCGCCGATGGACGTGGCGGGCAACCCGGCCGTGCGGTTCATCTCCCGCCACATGCGGGTGACGCCCGAGCTCCACGGCCAGAAGTTCTTCGTGAAGGTGCCGGACGGCGGGACGGGCAAGCTGGTGCTCGCGGCGACGCCGCTCTTCCTGGCGCTCGTCGTCGTCAACCTCGCCGACCTCGTCTTCGCGGTGGATTCGGTGCCGGCGATCTTCGCCATCACCACGGACACCTTCATCGTCTACACCTCGAACATCATGGCGATCCTCGGCCTGCGGGCGCTCTACTTCGCGCTGGCGGCCATGGTGCACCGCTTCCACTACCTGAAATACGCGCTCGCCCTGGTCCTGGTGTTCATCGGCGCCAAGATCTTCGTGGCGGACTTCGTGCTCGACGGCGGCAAGTTCCCGCCGGTCCTGAGCCTCGCCGTCACCCTGGGCCTCATCCTGGCCGGCATCCTCTACTCCCTGTGGAAGACGCGCGGCGAGGCCGAGCCGGAGGCGGCTGCGAAGGCCTGAGGCCGGGTTCCAACGCAGGAGAGTGGCGGCCGCGGAAGCTTCACCCGCGGCCGCCCGGCGACGGTCTCGCCCTCCCTGAGGCGCGCACGCGCGCACCGCGATCCATGTCATCCGGGTGTGACCGATCGAGATCACGGTCATTCCGGATTATGGAGCCCCGCGCGGCGCCCCCGCCGCACGCCCTCAATCCAGGAGGACCTCTATGAGTTTTGTGACCACCGGCGACGGCGTGGAGATCTACTACAAGGACTGGGGTCCGAGGGAGGCGCAGCCGATCGTGTTCCATCAC
>NZ_BPQP01000143.1 GCF_022179305.1 Methylobacterium iners | reverse complement strand
GCGCGATTTGGGCGGGCCGCCATGCGCGGGTGCATGTGCGCAAGCTGATCGCGCGCACGCAGATGCCCGGCATCGTATTCCGCCTAGAGAGCGGTGCGAGCGTCACGGTCGACGCCTGCGACCTAAGCGGCGTTGCACCGGGTTCGATGCTCCTGAAGGCGGACGGCGCTGACACAAGCGTGAAGCTCGGTCCCAGCTGCAAGCTGCCTTAATAAGACTTAGTATCCTCGACCTTGTATGCGTAGCCTCTACGCCGCGTAAGGTTCACCGCAGGCCTGCGCGTCCTTGGCACCCTGAGGCGAGAAGATCGAAGGCTTGAACGCAGACGTGGTGAGAGTCACAAAACCGAATCAAGGTGGGAACGACCCTATTGTTCCCTCCTGCGTCAGAGACACTGGGCCAGGACCCCATATCGCGCCTAGGGAATGCTCTCGCATAGTCAACTACCAAATAATTCTAATCGTTAGTACAGCGAGTTCGAATGTAGAGTGGCCAATCAATTAGGTCCTTGCCAAGTTCAAAAGACCTATTGCAGCCGCTAATCCGACGAACAGGAACAAGATCAGAGCCCATTCGAGATTTGTCGCTTCTGTGTCAAGGCGGACCAATAGTACGCTAAATACACGCATCGAGTCACTCTCTTGATGTCTCAAATTTGGGAATAGCAATCGACTGGCCTTGCGACTTGGCTCATTGCCGCCAATCACAGGGCCTGCTCCAGAAGTAATCTACTTCGTCGACAAAGCCTTGTCTTCAGGTAGACAAGGGCCCGCAATAGCCTGTGCCTGATTGACCGGGGTTTGGTTATGGTTTCCGTCAAGCTCCGATGTTCATCCGGTTATGTGGGTACCAACCAGCGAGCCGATGTGCCGGCTCCTGCCTTTTACCCTGCGAGATCCGTCTTGGCTGGTGCGACAGAAGTTGACTGAAGTCTGAAGCAAGTCGGGATCATCCTCAAACCTTAGCAGGTTGACGAACCCCGTTCATCTATTCTCCAAGAGGACACCCCCGAGATTGAGGAGTCCGAGAGTCAGCCGACCTAGGGTAAGCGCTCGGAGACGGGCGCCTTGTGGGGCTAGTGGGTAGGCCTGGATGCATGTCGGGCTGGAGCACTGTATCGGCCCCATGTCTGGACCTGGCTTGAACACCCACGTCGTGGTGGCCGGCACGCGCCGGTCTTGGTCGCGTGAGGAGAAGCGCGCGATCGTCGACGAGGCGGAGCGCTCTCCGAGCGTGTCGGCGGTGGCGCGACGCCACGGCCTGACCCCTTCGCTGGTCTTCCCCTGGCGACGCGAGTTCTGGGACGAGGAGCGCGCCGCCGCAGGACCGGGCGAGCCTGCCTTCGTCCCGCTCGCCCTGCCGGCGCCAACCGGCCCCGCTGGGGAGACGAGGTTCCCGTTCGTCGGGTCTGGCGTCATCGAGATCGAGCTGGCTGGTGGTCACCGTGTTCGCGCCGATGCCACAATCGATCCTGCGCTCCTGCGGGGCCTGATCAAGATGCTGGTGGGCCGATGATCCCGGTGCCTGCCGGCGCACGTGTCTGGCTGGCGACCGGCCATACGGACATGAGGAAGGGCTTCGACGGCCTGGCGATGCTCGTCCAGGACCACCTCCGGCGCGACCCGTTCTCCGGCCAGATGTTCGTGTTCCGGGGCCGGCAGGGACGGCTGATCAAGGTGCTGTGGTGGGACGGCCAGGGCCTGTGCCTGTTCGCCAAGCGCTTGGACCGGGGCCGCTTCGTCTGCCCATCGGCGCCAGGGGGCGCGGCCGCGCTTACGCCGGCGCAGCTCGCCATGCTCCTGGAGGGCATCGATTGGCGGGCGCCTGAACGAACGGACCGGCCACGGCTTGCGGGCTGACGAGCCAAAGCTGGCGGCGGGCTGCATCATAAGCTAAGCTGTTGACATGGCTCTCGATCCTGCCTCGCTGCCTGACGATGTCGATGCCCTCAAGCGTATGATCGTTGGGATGGCGCGGGACGCGGTGCACGCCAGCACCCTCATCGAGAAGCTGCGCTCGCAGCTCGCCCGCCTCAAGCGTGCGCAGTTCGGGCGTTCGTCCGAGAAGCTGAGAGGCCAAGTCGAGCAGCTCGAGCTGGCCATCGAGGCTCTCGAGACCGACGAAGCCGAGCGCCTGGCAGCTGCTCCCGCCGTCGCCGAGGCCGTTGAGAGAGCCAGGCCGGCACGACGCCCCTTGCCCGAGCACCTGACCCGCGAGAGCGTGGTCCATGCGGGGCCCTGCGCCTGCCCCTCGTGCGGTGGCGCCCTGCGCCGGATCGGCGAGGACGTGACCGAGACGCTCGACTACGTGCCTGGCCGGTTCAAGGTGGTGCGCCACGTGCGCGAGGCCTTCTCGTGCCGGGCGTGCGAGACGGTCGTGCAAGCGCCCGCCCCGCACCATGCCATTGCGCGCGGGCGTGCCGGCCCCGGGCTCCTGGCGCGGATCGCTGTTGCCAAGTTCGATGATCACCTGCCGCTCTACCGCCAGGCGGAGATCTTTGCGCGCGAGGGTGTCGAGCTGGCCACCTCCACGCTCTCGGGCTGGGTGGGCGCCACCGCGGCGGCGCTGATGCCGCTTGTCGACCAACTTCGGGGAGAGGTGTTGGCGGGCTCTGTGGTCCTGCACGGCGACGACACGCCGGTGCCGGTGCTGGCGCCTGGGACCGGCAAGACCCGAACGGGGCGGCTGTGGGCCTATGTGCGTGACGAGCGGCCCTGGGAGGGAGCAAATGCGCCGGCCGCCGTGTTCTTCGCCTCGCCCGACCGGCGAGGTGAGCGGCCGCTTGCCCACCTGGCCCCCTTCTCGGGCACGCTGCAGGCGGATGGCTATTCTGGGTTCAACGCGCTCTACGAGCATCGGCGCTCCGGGGGAGCGCTGATCGAGGCGGCGTGCTGGGCGCACACGCGTCGCTACTTCTTCGACGTGCACGCCAAGACCGGCTCGGGGATCGCGCGGGAGGCGTTGGAGCGGATCGGCGCTCTCTACGAGGTGGAGCGCTCGATCCGGGGCCGACCACCCGACGCGCGACGACGAGAGCGCGGGCTGCGATCCCGACCGCTGGCGGACGCGCTGCGGGCGTGGGCCGGGACGATCTTGCCTCAACTCTCCGCATCGTCGGACCTGGCCAAGGCCTTCCGCTACATGCTGGCGCGCTGGGCGGCGCTCACCCGCGTCTTCGACGATGGCCGGCTGGCGCTCGACAACAACGCCGCCGAGCGGGCGCTGCGGGGCGTGGCGGTCGGGCGCAAGAACTACCTGTTTGCCGGGTCGGAGCGCGGGGCGGAGCGCGCGGCTGCCCTCTACAGCTTGATCGAGACGGCGAAGCTGAACGGGCTCGATCCGGAAGCCTATCTGCGGGACGTCCTCACCCGGATCGCCGATCACCCGGCCCGGCGTCTGCCCGAGCTGCTGCCGTGGAACTGGACCCCCATCGTGCCCGCCGCCCAGGCCGCCTGACAAGCAGGGCCATTCCCAGAGCGCTTACGACCTAGGTGTATGGTCCCGGTGAGGTAGCCCCCTAAAGGAC
>NZ_BPQP01000142.1 GCF_022179305.1 Methylobacterium iners | reverse complement strand
CTCAAAGAGGGTCGGTATTAGTGCATCGTCGGCTTTGAGGGTCCCCCGGATTTTGGTCCGGCCGAGAGGTGAGCTTCCGGATCTCATTCGGCGGCCTGCAGGGCCGCCGCCAGGGCGAATTTCTGGGGTGTCAGCCACCCCAAGGCAGTGTGAGGACGGCTCTCGTTGTACTGCCGCCGCCACGCCTCGATCTTGCTCCTCGCGTCGGCCAACGACAAGAACCAGTTCGCGTTCAGGCATTCGTCGCGCAGGCGGCCGTTGAACGACTCGACCAGCGCGTTGTCGGTCGGCTTGCCTGGGCGCGAGAAGTCCAGCGTGACGCCGTTCTCGTAGGCCCAGCGGTCGAGCGCCTTGGAAACGAATTCGGGGCCATTATCGACCTGGATGGTGCCGGGTGCGCCGCGGACGAGCGCGAGCTCACCAACGACGGACGCCACTTGCTCACCCTTGATGCCCTGGTCGACCGCGATCGCCAGAGCTTCCCGCATAAAGGCATCGACGACTGTCAGGGCGCGCAGCCGGCGACCGTCGAAGAGCGCGTCAAAGACAAAGTCCATCGACCAGCGCTCGTTCGGCCGGATCGCAGCGGGCTGGCGCTCGCGACGCGCGTCGCTGACGTGCCGGCGTGGCCGCTTGAGCCGCAGGCTGAGGCCCTCGTCCCGATAGAGGCGGTGAACCCTCTTGTGGTTCACCCGCCAACCTTCCCGGCGCGAGCCTGATGTAGATCCGGAAGTAGCCATAGCGCACCCGGCTCTTGGCCAGATCGCAGATGCGCATCCGCTGCGGTGCCTGGTCGGGCTTGGTCGAGCGGTAGCGGATGCCCGATCGGCCGACGCCGAGCGCGACGCAGCTGCGCCGCTCGCTCACCCCATGCGCCGCTTGAACCTGGCACACGAGGTCGCGTCGCCGAGCAGGCGTCAGAGCTTTTTTGCGAGCACGTGCCTCGCAGGATGTGCTTGTCGAGGCTCAGATCGGCCACGAGCTGCTTGAGCTTGCGGTTCTCGTCCTCGAGCTGCTTCAGCCGCCGCAGCTCGCCTGTGCCCAAGCCACCGTAGAGCTTCTTCCAGCGGTAAAACGTCTGCTCGGAGATGCCCATCCGACGCAGCACCTCCGCGACCGGTGTCCCGGTCTCGGCCTGCTTCAGCGCAAAGGCGATCTGCTCCTCAGTGAACCTGCTCTTCTTCACGGCTCTGCTCCGCACGATGTGCCCGACACAGGCGCGTCGGCTTAGAGTCTGTCTCGGAAC
>NZ_BPQP01000141.1 GCF_022179305.1 Methylobacterium iners | reverse complement strand
GCTCGCCCTACTCGGCCTCGAAGGCCGCCTCCGACCACCTGGCGCGGGCCTGGGCCGAGACCTACGGCCTGCCGGTGCTGGTGACGAACTGCTCGAACAACTACGGTCCGCGCCACTTCCCCGAGAAGCTGATCCCCCTGATGATCCTCAACGCGCTCGAGGGGCGGCCGCTGCCGGTCTATGGCGACGGCCTGAACGAGCGCGACTGGATCCATGTCGAGGACCACGCGGCCGGGCTTGTCGCCGTGCTGGAGCGCGGCCGGGTCGGCGAGACCTACCTGCTGGGGGGCCGGGCCGTGCGCAACAACCTCGCCGTGGTCCGCGCGCTCTGCGCCGCCTTCGACCGGCTGCGGCCGGAGAGTGCGCCGCACGACCGGCTGATCCGCTTCGTCACGGACCGGCCCGGCCACGACCGGCGCTACGCCATCGACTGCGCCAAGGCGGAGGCCGAGCTCGGCTGGGCGCCGGCCAGGAGCTTCGAGCAGGCGCTGGAGGCCACGATCCAGTGGTACCTCGACAACGAGGGCTGGTGGCGGCCGATCCGCGAGGGCCGCTACACGGGCGAGCGGCTCGGGCTGACGCCCGGCAAGGCAGGCTGAGATGGGGAGCACCTGAGATGGAGCTTCTGGTTCTCGGCGGCTCGGGCCAGGTCGGCACGGAGCTGCAGGCGCAGAGCCTGCCCGAGGGTGTGCGCCTGCACGCGCCGAGCCGGGCCGAGCTCGACCTGACCGACGCCGCGGCGCTGGCGGACGCGGTCGCGTCCCGACCCTGGGGCGCGGTGATCAACGCGGCCGCCTACACGGCCGTGGACCGGGCCGAGAGCGAGGTGGCGCAAGCCTGGCGCCTGAACGCGCTGGCGCCCGCCGTGCTCGCCGCCGCGACGGCACGGGCCGGCCTCCCGCTCGTGCAGGTCTCGACCGACTACGTCTTCGACGGCACCGACACGGGCGCCTACGAACCCGAGGCGCCGATCGGGCCGCGCAGCGTCTACGGGGCGAGCAAGGCGGCGGGCGAGATCGCGGTGCGCTCGGCCAACCCGCGCCACGCCATCCTGCGCACCGCCTGGGTGGTGAGCCCGCACGGCGGCAACTTCGTGCGCACCATGCTGCGGCTGGCCGCCGAGCGCGAGGTCTTGCGCGTGGTCGACGACCAGCACGGCTGCCCGACGAGCGCGACCGACCTCGCCGCGGCGCTGATCGCGGTCGCGCTGCGGCTTGCGCACGACCCCGACGCGCCCACCGGCACGCACCATTGCGTCAACGCGGGTGCCACGACCTGGTGCGGCTTTGCCCAAGCCATCGTGGCAGGCTCCGCCAGGCGGGGCGGACGCACGGTGCCGATCGAGGGCATCGCGAGCTCCGCCTACCCGACGCCGGCGCGCAGGCCCGCCAACTCGCGGCTCTCGACGGCGAGCCTGAGCCGGGCCTACGGCCTCACGCCCCGGCCCTGGGAGGCGGCGCTCGAGGACCTCCTCGACCGGCT
>NZ_BPQP01000140.1 GCF_022179305.1 Methylobacterium iners | reverse complement strand
TCGTGCACAGGATTGCCATTCTCATCCTTGATGCGAATGGCAATCCTGTGCACGAAGCGATGGCATTCCCCGTTCAGCCCCGAGCTCTCAATGAAAGAGACTATTTTATCAAGCTCCGAGACAACTCAAACGCTGGTCTATACGTCGGGCGTCCCTTCATAGGAAAACTGTCGGGACTGCCCACCTTGCCAGTTGCGCGGCGCATCAACAATGGTGATGGCACTTTCGCAGGCATCATCATGGCTGCGCTGAACCCGGAAGCTTTTCAAGCAATCTACGCCAACATCGAGCTTGGTAAAGACGCCACTCTCAGTCTTTGGCGATCCGATGGCATGCTTCTCGTGCGCTCGCCCCATGTCGCCGACCTCATCGGCAGGAGTTTCTCGTCCAGCGACAATTATAAATTCCATGTTGTTCCTAAATCAACAAAGCCGTTTTGGACGGTTGGCTCAACAGACGGTATCGAACGGGTCATTGCGTTCGGTTTCATAGATAAAGTTCCCATCTACGTAAGTGCAGCAGTGTCGCGTGAAACAGCATTGGTTGAATGGCGCACGTCAGCATGGACACAAAGCGTATTGGCTGGAGTATTATTGCTCGTGCTTGTGGCGGCACTGCTCCTCTTCGCACGAGAACTTGACCGTCGATACGCAGAGTCGAGCGAGTTGAAGCAGGCCAAGGAGTCTGCGGAAGCGGCGACACGTGCAAAGACCGAGTTTCTCGCCTCAATGTCGCATGAAATCAGGACACCTCTGAACGGCGTCCTCGGCTACGCGGACCTTCTGCTTGACGACCGAACGCTTGGGGAAGACCACCGCCGGACTGTCGAACGCATCCAGACGTCCGGCGCCGCGCTGCTGACCGTCGTCAACGACATCCTGGATTTTTCGAAGATCGAAGCCGGTAAGATTGAACTGGAGCCACAGCCGTTCTCCACCTTGGCTTTGATCGATAATACTGTCTCTATCGTTCGCTCGTCGGCTGAGAAGAAGTGCCTTCGACTCATTGTCGAGGTTGATCCCCACCTGCCTGATCATCTTGTCGGCGATCAGGACCGGCTCCGACAAGTGCTGCTGAACTTGCTGAACAACGCTATCAAGTTCACGCCGCGTGGCTCGGTCACGTTGCAAGTGATGTGCAAACTGCAGGAAGAGGGTGCCTTTGCCCTCCGCTTCTCTGTCACCGATACCGGGATCGGCATTGCGCAGGACAAGCAGCACCGTTTGTTCGAGCGGTTCTCCCAAATCGACGGTTCGATCCATCGCGACTTTGGCGGCACTGGACTTGGCCTCGCGATCTCCAAGCGGCTCGTCGAACTAATGGGCGGACAAATTGCGGTTACGAGCCAGGAAGGACGCGGATCAACCTTCGCTTTTGCGGTGACGTTGTTGAAAGCGCCGTTTTTAGAACCGGAGTCGGAGGCGTTGAAGAGCCCGACAGCAAACTCTGAGGGTGTCCGTATCCTCTTGGTCGAGGATGTCCAGATCAACCAAGAGCTTGCTCGTGCCGTGCTGGAGAAGGCCGGCCATTGCGTAGACATCGTAGGAGACGGCGCCGACGCCATCCTGGCCGTTCAGACGAAGCCTTACGATCTCGTACTGATGGACGTTCAGATGCCGGGTATGGATGGTCTGACGGCAACGCGGCATATCCGCGAACTTGATCATGAGGCGCGAGCGCTGCCCATCATTGCCATGACGGCCAACGTTCTCCCGCATCAGGTGGCCGCCTTCGGCGAAGCGGGCATGAACGACTACATCGGCAAACCGTTCAAGCGTGATGCGCTCTACGCCGTGGTCGAGCGCTGGGCCTCGCGCAGTCGGTCGATTGATGTGGAGCCAGCACTCCCGGCTGTACCGTTGTCAGATTCGCTTCTGGACGTGGACATCTACAAGAGCCTGCAGGACCTCATTGGGGAGAAGAAGGTCGCTGAACTGATCGCTAGCCTCGCAAGCGAGCTGCATAGCCGTTTCGCCATCGTAGCCGACGATCAAGAACGGAAGAGACTTGCACAGGATGCGCATGCCATGATCTCGATGGCCGGCATGCTTGGTTTCAGTGATCTCGCGGAGGTCTGCCGCGAGTTGGAGCAAGCTAGCGCGACGAGCCAGGAACTATCTGGCCAATTGGCACGATTACAATCAGCTCGAACAGTGGCGCTCAATCGAATCGCTAAGCTGCAGGCTGCCGCATAGCACTCGGCCGGCGTGCCCTGCGGCCTGGGCTTTTCTGTTATGAGCAAGTGCAGCAGTAATAGGCCGGTTGCGAGGACGACACCAAACGGCTTCTCTGGCGAGGTTGGGTCGGAGGTGAAACGTCTGCTTTTGGACGCGGGGTCAAGGACCGGCTTCCACCCATTGCTGACTTTGAGTCCTTCTGCAGAGGCTTGTCCGGGACGGTTGCGGCCTGGGCGGTGTACGGCAACCCTGGTGTCAGCCGCGACCGGACAGATTGAGGCCACTGCTCCTTCCGACCTGGGTCAACAACACCTCCCGGCCGCCGCGTCGTCAGAAGGCGCTCAGGATCCCATCCTGCTCGTCGGACGTGTCAGGTGCGTCGAAGCGGTTGCGTGACGCCTCCAGCAGGCCAGGACTGTCGGTGACGAGGGCGCAGGCCGTGCGCGCGTTGTATCCAAACGCTACCCAGCATGACACCAGCCTATCGTCCTTGCGAGCGCCCCGCCGCGAGCTGTCGATCCGCACGGTGCCGCCTAACTCGGAGCGAGCGACGTTGCGGCCGCCACCCAGCGACCTGAGATGATGCGGAGCCGCTTGAGGTCCGGATTGATGTCTTTAGCGTCCATTCGGCAATCGATGGACTTGAGGGTGGTACGCAGATGCAGGCGTTGGATGTTTCCGGGCTTCCTCTCGATGCCGACACCATGCTCGTTGGTCTGCAGCGTTGGGTCGAATGCGAGAGCCCAACCTTCGAACCGCAGGCGGTCAACGCAATGATGGATCTCGCCACCCGCGACCTCGTGGCGGCGGGCGCGGAGGTCGAGCGCGTGTCCGGGCCAAGCGGTTTCGGCGATTGCGTCAGGGCTTCATTTCCGCACCGGCGCCAGGGATCGCCCGGCATCCTGGTGATGGGCCATCTCGACACGGTGCATCCGCTCGGCACCCTCGAGACCCTGCCGTTCCGCCGCGAGGGTAACCGGGCGTATGGCCCGGGCATCCTGGATATGAAGGGCGGCACCTTCGCAGCCATTGCAGCGATCGCTGCGCTCGGGCGCACGGGTCTCGAGACACAACTGCCGATCAACGTGCTGCTGACCTCGGACGAGGAGATCGGCAGCCCCGGCTGCCGCCCTCTGATCGAAGCGGAAGGTGCCAAGAACGCGTACGTGCTGGTGCCCGAGCCCGCGCAACGCGACGGTGGGCTCGTGACGGGGCGCTACGCAATCGCCCGCTTCGACCTCACGGCGACGGGCTGCTCCAGCCATGCAGGGGCGAACCTGAAGGAAGGACGTTCAGCGATCGCCGAGATGGCCCGCCGTGTCGGCGAGATCGAGGCGATGTCCAGCGAGGATTGTACCTTCAGCGTCGGCGTCATCCACGGCGGACGCTGGGTGAACTGCGTTCCGCGATCCTGCGAGGCAGAAGCCCTGAGCATGGCCAAGCGCCAAGACGACCTCGACCACGGCATCGAACGCATCCTGGCGCTGACGGAGATCGATGCCGACGGGGTCGGGTTCCAGGTGCGGCGCGGCGTGACGCGTCCCGTCTGGGAACCGTCTCAGGCCACCATGAGGGTCTACGAGCTTGCCAGGGAAGTCGCGTGCGAACTCGGCTTCGAACTGACCCATGGGTCGGCCGGTGCCGGCTCCGACGCCAACTTCACCGGTGCACTCGGCATCCCCTCGCTCGACGGGCTCGGCGTTTGCGGAGAGGGTTGGCACACGCTCAACGAACACGTCGAGGTCGACAGCCTTCCCCAACGCGCGCGGCTCATGGCCGGATTGCTGATGCGTCTCAGGTAAGCGCTCGTCTTCCGGTCGACGGACGGAGGCAAGGCATGAAGGCCGATCCCGCACGTGTCCTGATGGCGGGCTAGGAGGGCTGCTGGCGGGCGCCGAGCGGTACCTTGCGCGTCAGACGGTCCTCCCGCGCGCGGCGACGGCTATCTCGCCGACGATCCTCTCGCCTCGCACGGCGATCAGCCGGTCGACCATGTTGACCACGACGCAGACGTGGTTGGGAATGATCCGCACCACCTCTCCGACCAGAGGACGCGCGTCGCACCCGGCGAGATCGAGGAAGCCGTGCTCCTCCGAGAGCTGGGCGATGCGCGCCTTTGGATAGTCGAGGATCAAACCGAAGCCGTCTAGGCCCCCGGGATCGCTCGTGAGCGTCTTCGAACCGGCATCGACGATCCCGCGCGTGTCCGATGCCCGGCTCACCACGGTGGCGTAGACCGTGAGTGCGCAATCGGCGAGGGTTGCGACGCCTGCTGCCATCTGCATGCGATCGTTGAAGATGTAGGTGCCGGGCCGGTGCTCCGTGGCGCCTCGAAGGGCACCGAGATGTGCGAGGTTGGGCGAGCCGCCGGTCGAGACGATGCTTAGCGTCAGCCCGGCCTCATGCAGGCCTGAGGAGACCGTGTCGAGGAAGCGTTGCGTCCTCTCCCAGCCGTCGGGCGGCGGGTAGAAAAGCAGTCCGGCGAAGGTCAGGCCCGCCGTGGCTGCGATGCGACGGCTCAGGGCGACAGCCTCGCCCGGTGTCTCGACGCCCGCGCGCTTCATGCCGGTGTCGCACTCGACCACAACGGGCAGCGGCTGGCTTGCAAGGGCGGCGCAGGTCGCCAATCCATCGATCGTAGTCGCGCTGTCCGCCGCAACGGTGATCCGCGCCCGTTCCAGGAGTGTCCCGAGACGCCTGAGCTTCTGCTCGCCTAGGATGTTGTAGCTGATCAGAATGTCATTGAGCCCGGCCTCGACCATGACCTCTGCCTCGCCAAGCTTCTGGCAGGTGATCCCTTGTGCCCCGGTCTCCACCTGGAGCTTGGCCAGTTCCGGCGACTTGTGCGTCTTGATATGCGGGCGGTTCGCAAGCCCCAGGCGGTCGCACAAGGCCTGGACGGCCGTGACGTTGGCCTCGACCACGTCCAGATCGACGACCACGGCCGGCGTGCCGAATTCGCGTGCGATCGTGTCAGCGAGCCGCGTCACACATCGCGCCTGCCGAACGCCGAACCTTCCGCCGCATGCCACCAGCGGCCCTTCAACACGACACCCTCCGACACGATACGACGATCACCGATCATGTGTTCGCCAGTCACGTCGGCATAATCGAACTCACCCTCGCGAATGCTCAGCACCGTCGCATCTCCGAGCGAGCCAAGCCTGAGTGATCCGAGTTCCGGCCGCTTGAGGGCGAAGGCCGCATTGACCGTGGAGCACCGGATGACCTCCGGCAACCTCATGCCGAGGCACAGGAATTTCGACAGCGTGGTGACCTGGTCGTAGGCCGGTCCATCAATGCAGAGCTGGTGCACGTCCGAGGAGATCGTGTCGGGGTAGAAGCCGTTCGCCAGCATGGCGCGAGCGGTCTTGAACGAGAAGGACGCTTTGCCGTGCCCGATGTCGAACAGCACGCCGCGCTCGCGGGCCTCCCGCACGGCTCGCTTGACGCTGCCCTGGCCGGTGCAGGGTGCATTGGGGAACGGGCGGAAGGCGTGGGTCAGCACGTCTCCGGGCCGCAGCATCGCCAGCACCTCCTCGTAGGATGGGGGCGGATGATCGATATGCGCCATCAGCGGCATCCCGACCTCTTCGGCGACCTGCAAGGCGACGTCGAGCGGCGCGGTCCCCTGGTCGCCGGACGCGACGCGGCCGACGCGGACCTTGATGCCGACGATGAGGTCGCGGTTGGCGTCCGCCACCTCGGCCGCCTCTCTGGGCGCCATCATGCGCATATCAGCGCTCTCACCCACCATCACCGAGTTCGAGAAGGCGAAGATGCCCGCGAACGAGACGTGCAGGTAGGCGAGCACGCGCGCCTCCGCCCGCTTGATGACGTGCCGGCGAAAGCCCGCCCAGTTGCCCGGCCCGGCGCTTCCCGTATCGATGGAGGTGGTCACGCCTGAGAGACGGCAGAACTCGTCGGGATCGATGCCTAGCGAGGTGCCGCCCCAATAGACGTGGGTGTGTAAATCGATCAGCCCGGGCGTCACGATGGCGCCGGTGACATCACGGATCTCGGTGGAGGGGCTTGCGGCAAGATCAGGCCCGAAACCCGAAACCTTCCCCGCGGTGAAAGCCACGTCCGCAAGACCGTCGAAATCCTGCGATGGGTCGATGACCCGTCCACCGCGCAGGATCAGGTCGTGGGCATCGCTCATGCGAACGTCCCCCCAAGGAGCGGGTTCTCCCCCGCTGGGCGCGCGTTGAGGTGGCAGGCGGCCTCGTGGCCCTTCTCGATCTCGCTCAAGGCCGGTTCCTCAGTGCGGCAACGGTCGAACACGTAGGGACAGCGCGTGTGGAAGCGGCAGCCTTTGGGCGGATCGATCGGGCTCGGCACGTCGCCCTTCAGCACAATCCGGCGACGTGGCGCCTCCGGGTCGGGAACCGGCACTGCGGACAGGAGCGCCTGCGTGTAGGGATGACGTGGGCGGACGAAGATCTGGCGCCTCGTTCCCGTCTCGACGATCTTGCCGAGATACATCACGCCGATTCGGTGCGTCATGTGCTCGACGATGGCCAAGTCGTGGCTGATGAACAACAAGGCGAGCCCGAGCTCGGCCTGAAGATCGCCGAGCAGGTTGACGATCTGCGCCTTGACCGAGACGTCGAGCGCGGAGACCGCCTCGTCGCAGACGATGAGGTCCGGCTCGGCCGCGAGCGCCCGAGCGATGCCGATGCGCTGGCGCTGGCCGCCCGAGAACTCGTGGGGCCAGCGCGACAGGGCTTCGCGCGGGAGACCGACGCGGTCCATCAGCCGGTGGAGCCTGCGCTCGAGGTCCGCCCGATCCGCGGCGAGCCCGAAGTTGCGGATCGGCTCGGCGAGCGCGTCGCGGACGCGGATGCGGGGGTTGAGGCTCGAGAAGGGATCCTGGAAGATCACCTGCACCTGCCGCCGAAGGGGACGCAGGCCCCCGGCCGACATGTCGTCGATGCGGCGGCCGGCGAGCACGACTTGGCCCGCGGTCGGCCTCAGCAACCGCAGCACCGCTCGGCCCACCGTCGACTTGCCGCAGCCGCTCTCGCCGACGAGCGAGAGCGTCTCGCCGCGAGCGATCCGGAAGGATAACCCGTCAACCGCGTAGACGACGCGCCGTGCGCGGCCGAACAGAGAACCAGCCAGGGGATAGTGAATCTTGAGGTCGTTGACCTCCAGGAGCGGCGCCGAGGACAGGAGTTTCTGCGGCGCGTTCATGCAGCAGCGGCCTGGTCGCGGAGCGAAAGATGGCAGGCGGCGACATGGCCGGGCGCCTTCTCCTCCAGACCCGGCGCATGGCGCCGGCAGACATCCTGCACCTCCGGACAGCGCCCGGCAAAGACGCAGCCTTCGATCCGCGTCTTGAGGCTTGGCACCATGCCGGGGATCTCGGCGAGCCGGCCGGCCCGGTCTTCCAGCGACGAGCCGAGCCGCGGCACGGCGCCGAGCAGCCCGCGCGTGTAGGGATGGCGCGGCTTGGCAAACAGGCGACGGACCGGCGCCTCTTCGACCTTGCGGCCGGCGTACATCACCACCACGCGGTCCGCGACTTCGGCGACCACGCCGAGATCATGGGTGATGAGCAGGATCGCCGCGCCGACCCGCTCCTTCAGGTCGCGCATCAGGTCAAGGATTTGGGCCTGGATCGTCACATCGAGCGCGGTCGTGGGCTCGTCGGCGATCAGGAGCTTGGGCGAGCAGGCCAGCGCCATGGCGATCATCACGCGCTGGCGCATGCCGCCCGACAGTTGATGCGGGTACTCTCCAGCGCGCTGCTTCGGCTCCGGGATCCCAACGAGCTTGAGCATGTCGACGGCCTGCGCCTCGGCCTGGTGGCGGCCGAGGCCCTGGTGCAGGCGAAGGGACTCGCCGATCTGCCGGCCGACCTTGAGCACCGGGTTGAGGCTGGTCATCGGCTCTTGGAAGATCATCGAGATCTCGTCGCCGCGGATGCGCCTCATCTCCCGCTCGGAGAGTTTCAGGAGGTCGCGTCCCCCGAACCGGATGGCACCTGCGCTCTTGCCCGGCGGCTCGGGGATCAGCCGCAGAATCGACATGGCCGTCACGGACTTGCCGCAGCCGCTCTCACCGACGATCGCCAGCGTCTCCCCCCTCTCGACGTGGAAGGAGACACCATCGACGGCGCGATTGACGCCGTCGGGCGTCCGAAAATGCGTTTGCAGCGTGTCGACTTCCAGGAGCGCCATCAGCAGCCTCTCGTAGAACGTCTGGTCATGACCGCGTTGCCCATTCGGCGAGGATGGTGCGACCAGTTCGTTTAAGACGCGGAAGCACTAGAGGCTCTTCGCCATGCGGGGATCGAGGATGTCGCGCAGGCCGTCGCCGACGAGGTTCACCGCAAGGACGGTGATCGACAGGAAGGCGGCTGAGAAGAACACGAGGTTCGGCTTGACCTGCCAGAGGGCGCGGCCCTCGGCCATGATGTTCCCCCACGATGGGGTGATCGGGGGCACGCCGGCACCGATGAAGGATAGGATCGCCTCCACGATCATGGCCGAGGCGCAGATGTAGGTCGCCTGAACGGTCATCGGCGCCAGGGTGTTGGGCAGGATGTGGCGGATCACGATTCGCCACATCGGTGAGCCCGCGGCAATCGCCGCATCGATGTAGGGCTGTTCGCGCAGCGACAGCACGATGCCGCGCACGAGGCGGGCGACGCGCGGGATCTCGGCCAGCGTGATGGCCACGATGACGTTCTGCAGGCTGCCGCGGGTCAAGGCCATGAGCGCGACGGCGAGCAGGATGGGCGGAATCGACATCATGCCGTCGATCAAGCGCATGACGATGCTGTCGATCCAGCGCACCGTGCCTGAGACGAGGCCGATCGCCAGCCCGATGACGGAGGCTAGCAGGGCGACGAAGAAGCCGACGGCCAGCGAAACGCGCGCGCCGTAGATCACCCGCGAGTAAAGGTCACGGCCGAGCATGTCCGTGCCAAACCAGTTCTCGGCCGAGGGAGGCTTCAGCCGCTTTGCCGTGGCGAGCGTCCCGGGATCGACGGTGCCGACCCAGGGAGCGAACACGGCTGCCAATACAATCGTGACAAGGATCGATGCGCCGAGGACGAGGGTGGGTCGCCGGCGGACGGCCCCGACGAGGCCCGTCATGGGCTTTCGCGGGGCGAGGACATCCGGGAGCGCATCGGCGATGACGAGGTCGCGCGGAGGCGGGAGCGTCGTGCCGGCCATCAGTAGCGGATCCTCGGGTCGACGAGCGTGTAGACGAGGTCGACGGCGAGGTTGACGAGAACGTAAACGAAGCTGAACAGCAGCACGATGCCTTGAATGACCGGATAGTCGCGCCGCAGGATGGCATCCACGACGAGACGACCAAGCCCGGGCAGCGCGAACACGCTCTCCGTCACGACCGCGCCGCCGATCAGCAACGCCACGCCGATGCCGATCACCGTGACGATCGGCACGGCCGCGTTCTTCAGCGCGTGGACGAACAGGATCGTGCGCTGCCCGACACCCTTCGCCTTTGCCGTCCGCACGTAGTCCTGGCTCAGCACGTCGAGCATCGAGGCGCGGGTGATGCGCGCGATGAGCGCGATGTAGACGAGCGCCAGGGAGACCGAGGGGAGGATCAGGCTTCGCAGCCAAAGCCAGGGACCGCTCGAGAGCGGCGTGTAGCCCTGGACTGGGAACCAGCCGAGCTTCAGCGCGAAGATGTACGCGATCAAGTAGCCGACCACGAAGACCGGCGTCGAGAACCCGAACACCGCGAACGCCATGGCGGAGCGGTCGATCCAGGTATTCGCCTTCCAAGCCGCGACCACGCCCATCGGCACGGCGACCACGACCGCGATGACCAGCGTGACCCCCATCAGGGACAGGGTCGGCTCGATGCGCTGTCCGATCATCGTGGTGACGGGCAGGTTCGTGAAGATGGAGGTCCCGAGATCGCCGCGCAGGATCTGGAAGGACCATTCGGCGAAGCGCACGAGGTACGGGCGGTCGAGGCCGAGGCTCTGGCGGATCCTCTCGACGTCTTCCGGCGAGGCTTGGTCGCCCGCAATCACCGCGGCCGGATCGCCGGGCGCGATGTAGAGCAGGCTGAACACGAACAGGGCCACGACCGCCATGACAGGGATCGTGGAGAGGATGCGGCGCAGGATGACACGGGTCATCGGCGAGGCCTTCTACAGCGCATACCGACCGAGCGAACAGGGATCCGTCGGGACAGGGGCGTCACTCCGCAGGCTTCGAGGGCAGAACGTCCAAGGTGACACCGGCGGGGCGTCGTACCCCGTCAAGTCTTGGCCACCCCTCAAGTCTTGGTCACACCCCAGAAGAACG
>NZ_BPQP01000139.1 GCF_022179305.1 Methylobacterium iners | reverse complement strand
CGCCGCTATGGGCTCGATCGAGTACGGCGTTGCCGAGCTCGGCGTGCCGCTGATCGTGGTGCTCGGCCACGAGAAGTGCGGGGCCGTGCAAGCCGCTGTGAGCGTGGTGAAGGAGAACGCCACCTTCCCCGGCAGCATCGGCAAGATGATCGAGCCGATCGTTCCAGCCGTCCTGAAGGCGCAGGGTCAGTCCGGCGATCTGCTCGACAACGCGGTTCGCGAGAACGTTCGTCGGACTGCGCACCGTCTGCGGACGGCAGAGGCGCTGCTTGTCGACCCGATCAAAGCAGGCAAGCTGAGGGTGGTGGGTGCGCGCTACGATCTGGATGATGGCAAGGTCGAGTTCTTCGACGAAGCCTGAGGATGGACGCGCATCCTTCTGTACCTGGCAGCTCCTATAGAACCGGCTGATTGAGGTGATCGTTGAAGGCGTTCGCGCGGTGGCCATGGTTTACTGCCGCGTGGGTCAGAGCCCTCTATTAGTCGATCATTGGCCGCCGATCTCCCACTGAACAGCGACCGCGACCTGATATTGCGGCGTGTCCTGGTTCAGTCCAAAGCCAATCGCCACGCCGACGATGGCCTTCTGGCTCCGGAGGCGATGGCGCAGGCCTATCTGAGCTAGGCTAAAGTCTTGGTCCCCGCGCTCCTGCTGCTCGCGCGCATAGCTTGCCACCAAGGCCGTATCTCGCGAGATCGCCTGTCCAACCGAAACGTTGACAAGATAGCGGTGCGGTCGGTCGCTCGGCCCTGGATCGATGCGGGAGATCAGACCAGCATTCAGGCTGATCCCCAGCGGTCTCTCGCCCTCTACGAGGGTTTTTCCGAACAAGGCAATTGCATCCGTCTCATAGGCCGTCCCCTCCGGCCCGTAGAGCGCTCGCACGCGCCCGAGCAGTCCCACGGCGGGTGCGGCGCCTTGTTCTCTGCTAACCTGATAGAGGCTCCCAAGCTGCGTCACCCCGCCGAGTTCGGCACGTCCACCCCGCACGACGCCCTCAGATTGCCCAGAGGCGATCGTGCCGAGCCTGCGGCCGATGTCTAGGTTGCCGTAGGCACCGGATTGGCCGATCCGGAGATCGAGATCCGGGGCGATCCCAAAGCCGATCTCAGTCTCCGCTCCATACGTGTTGCGCACGCGTCCGCTCGGCGCACGCTCATACGATCCGCCAATCGCGAACACCGCTTCGCCGACGGGGGTGGCGTTCGGGTCCGTGATCTCAAAGGGGTCGTCGGCCAGGGTAATCGGCTCGTCCTGGGCAGTAGCGATGCCCGGCCCAAGCAGCCCAATGTGCAAGGCGATAACTGCAGCAGGAGGAAAGCGGCCGAGCATTGTGTCCTGCGAACACTTCCTAGCGCATTGCTGGGCAGGATCAGGAGGAAGGGTGGGTGCAGCAGATCAAGATGCTGCTCAGCCGCAGAATCGTGCCGCTGCCTCTCCGGCCAGACAAGGGTCGCCTCAGCGCATGAATGATGGAGTTTCAAGGTTATGGCATGCATTCACGGCATGCTAGCATGGTGGTATGAGGTTTGGCAGAATTGATGGTGCGGCGCGATTTCAGGGTCATCGCAGTCGCAACCGCATGGGTCACCCACCGATGATCGCGCTTTCCCTCGCCGGTCTCGTCTCCGTCGTTGTCGGTCCGCTCCTGGTGCCTCAGGCTTCATCGGTGTTGTCCATGAGCGGATCATGCCATGCTCCCCCATCAGGACCAAGGCAGGGTCAACCCCGTCAAAATTTAAGCTGACCTTCTACCAAGCGACGGCACGTCGGCTGGCTTTGTCGAAGAGGTCTACGCGAACCTGGAGCGGAGCAGAGCGTGGAGCACAGCCCATGAGGGCCAGGACCTTAATGCATAACCGCATCACGGCGGGATGGCTGATGGGGTGACCCGGGCCATCCTGCGGATATAGGCGCGGACTTCTCATCACCGCTGACACACAGCGCGCTGGATGACGCCTTGGGGAACCGGTAACCGGCGTAGGAAGGCGCGTTCATCCTCTCCAGCTACGGTGCTGGATCAGCCGCGACAGGCCAGGCCGCAGCCCAACGTGACAAGCCGACCGCGATGCTCTTACCCTGAGTCGTCTGCACCTCGATCTGGCGCAGCGTCAGCGCCGCCTGCTCCGCACGCGGTCTGTGTCCTTGCTTCATCCTCGACACCTCCGGTCCTAGCTGATCCACTCGATCAGCCCGGTCCAAGGCCAACCGGTCACGTCGGTATATCTTTAACCGCGTTTCCAGACCAAGTAATGATTTAGTAGAAATCTCACGATTCGGCGTTCGTAGAACTGCTATCTTGTTTCCCAACATATGTTAGGCAGATCGCAAGCTTTAGTGTGTTTACGGGAAGAGAAGAAATTCGTGATGAGTTCGGCGTCGAGGCGAGGATGCTGCGATGGACCGAGTGGGCTGTCAGGGATGCAAGGGCGGTGAGGCGCTGCCGTTCGATTTCACGATGGCGTTCCATCCCATCATCAATGCCTCCAACGGCACGGTATGGGG
>NZ_BPQP01000138.1 GCF_022179305.1 Methylobacterium iners | reverse complement strand
AAACTCAGCGGACGGATGGACTGGTCCGGCGCGCTGTCCTGCGGCGTTGGGCCTGAGAGGGCGTAGGTGCGGGGCTTCGTCATGCGGTCATGACCCCTCAGGCGGCGCGGGCCGTGGCGCGGTCCGACGATGGCACGAAGGGCTGCAGCAGGACGCGCCGGCCCTTCAGGTCGTGCACGGTCACGCGCCACTCCGACCAATCCGTGCGATCCTCGAGGATCTGCATGACGTTTCGGGCGACCTGATCGGCCCGGCGCCGAAGCCGGTCCGCAACCCGGATGTCCGATCCCTTGGCGTCGAAGACGCATTCGAGCCCGTTCGTGCAGTGAAAGCGGTAGCGTGCCATCGTGGATCGCCTCTGCTGTGAGAACCGCGCTTGTTCGCGTTATGTTCTATATGTGTCCCCATTCCTAGGCGAGGAATAGACCCTCGGCGAGATGTCGCACCCGGCTGGGATGTCCTACGACATCGGCCCTCGCCTGACTCACCTGATCGAGGGGGTCTGGAACACCGCGCTGCGCAGGACGAGGGGCGCCAACCGGCGCTCAGCCTGGCTCGATCGTGGGGTCGCGGTACAGCTCATCCGGGAGAGCGGTGCCTCCGCGCCCATAGGACGAGAGGGCCGCGCCGCCTCGGAGCATGGCCCGATCGTTTCCCCTACCGCCACCGACGGTCGTTTTTTGCCCGGCAAAATGACTGACGAAAATGAACCTTAGCCATAAGCAGGGCGTTGTCGCCCGAAGCTGGACTGTTGAATTCTAGCAGGGTCGCAAGGAGTGCGCGATGGAACTCACGGGTCGGTTTTGGTTCAAGCGGACTTGGAGCGGCAAGCTCGTCCTGCTGGTCGAGGAGAAGAGGCAGCGCCGCCGGCTGTTCGGCAAAGGGGGCTCCGAATTCAAGCTGACCTGGCGCGAGGCCAAGCTTCTCGACTTCGCCGACAATGCGCTGAGCCCGCTCGTCGACCTCGGGCGCCAGCATCGCCATGGGTCGGGATCCAGGTCCGGTCCGCGCCTCGTGCCCGTTCCGGCCGCCGCATCGGCCTAAGGGCGCGAGGCCGGGCTTCCTCTTCAGGCTGCGCGCGGGCTTGAGAGGGGCGCCTGGCGATCGTGTGTGCCTATGCCCAGCGCTGCCTGCGAAAGGCTTCCGGCCTGCTCGGAGCAGGCGCCTCGTGGACGCTGCTGAACGACGATTCCGGCCTGGGCCGGTCAGACCGTTCAGCCGCGCTTGGCCAACCGGCCCGACATGCCGTAGCGGCGACCGCCCCAGGACGGCCCATCCTGGCCGTTTCCGGCTACGACCACGAGGCGACGGACCTCGCCGCGCAGATAGGCCTGCAGGAAGCGATTGTAGTCGCGGAACACGACGCAGCCGTTCGAGGCGCCGCTCGGGCCCAGCATGTAGGTATGGGCGAGGAGACCCACGCGGCCGTGAATCGCGGCGGGACCACCCACCGGGTTGAGCCGGATCGCGCGCACGCCGTGGAACAGCGCTTCGCGCTCCTTCAGGTCATAGGTGCCCGGCGGCGTGGAGCCTCGCATGGTGAGATGCACGTGCCGCGGATTGTCCATGCTGGGGCCGAGCCCCGAATGCGCCTCCAGCACCTCGCCGTTGGGCAGCGTCACTCGCTGCGCGGTGATGTCGTAGATCGCGGTGCCTGCAGCACTCGCCGGCCCGGGAACGCGGTCGAGACGGCGACCGGAGGCGATCCCCTCGGACGTGCCGTCCACCGCGGCATAGCCGAGAGCCTCGGAGCCCGGGGCCTTGCCGAAGATGCTTTCGAGAAGGGAGGGCTCCTCCACCCGCGCGGCGCGGAACACGCTCTGGGTCGAAGGAACGGTCGAACGGCCCGCGAGACGCGGGGTGCTGATGCCCGCCTCGCGCCGGAATTCCGGCGGCCGTGGAACCGGCAAGGGGGTCGGCACCGAGGCTGCAACAGCCACCCGCTCCGGCTGCGGCGCGGGGCGCGCATCCTGCGCAGCCGCAGGTGGCGAAACGGCCGGAGGTGCTGCGACGGCGGCGAGCTGGAAGCCCGCCTCCGCGGGCGCCGAGGGATTGAACCCGGACCCGGCGCTCCCGAGAGCAGGCGTGGGATCGAGCATCCAGGCATACGCGGCGGGCGCCGCCAGGGCGACGGCCGTTTCGGGAGGGGCTGAGACCTCCACCGTCGTCCGCTGCGTCTCGCGCCGTTCCACGAGCCCCGCTCCGGCGAGGCTGAAGGCTGCCACCGTGATGGCCAACCACGCACGGTTGCGGCGACGGCGACGATCGTGCCGGGGACAGTGGCTCGAGCGAAGCGCGACGTATGGCATGGCGACCCTACTCGATACGCACATTCCTCCGTCGGCCGCCCACCGCCGGCCGCACCTGCGCGAACGCGCCGCGTGCAGCCGACACGGGGTGGGAATGCTGCCGGGAGGGATCTGACTTTACTGTGCGCGAGTAGGCACCGACTTGGTTAATCTTGCCTGAAGCCGGTATCTGCAATTCATCGCTTGGATGAGAGCCGATGCCTCAGTTCGGCACAGGCGCATGTCTTCGCCGAACGGAGGCATGGGATGGCCGCGGCCATCCCTCGCGAGCCCCACGCGGTATCGAACGCGGAGCGGGGCCAAGCTCGAGCCCGGTCGACGGCCCTTGCGCACGGGAGCGATGTGAGCACGGAGACGGACTCATTGCCACCGCCGATGCGACCGCCCTCATCGATACGGGTCGCCATCCCCGCACGCCCACAAGGCAATGCGCCCTCCGCGCGGGTTGCGGAAGGCGCGAGCAAGCCGAGCGGCCAGGACGCTGGACGGGCTGGTGCCGTCCCTCTGGTCAGGCCGAGCCGGAGAAAGATCCAAACCCCTCGAAGGCTTCGGAGATGGACACAGGCTTGGATTGCTGGCTTTGCCGCGGAACTGCCGGTGCGGTGGCTTCCGTCGGCGCCTCGTCCTGAGGCTGGGCCGTTGAGCCACCCTCCATCATCGGGGGAATCGGCGGCCAGATCGGCCGGTCAGGCAGAACAAGCTTCTTCATCAATGCAACTCGCTATGCGCGGTGGATCGTGACCGCGTGGGATACAGAATGCCACAGCTTCTACGATGTTCCCACGGCGTCCCCGACGCGCATCGGCCTGCTCCCACCGCTTGTGAACATGGAAGCCCGGTTACGTGATGCTGCTCCGGCTTTCCCGCTCCACCAGCGGTGCGGAGAAACCTCTCGAGGCCGTCGATCTCGGGGCAGAGCGTGTGTGCTTCGCGACGCGGGGCGGCAGCCGCATCCTCTCGGTGCCCTACCCGCAGGAGCTCAACGACATCCCGGCGATCGTCGCCCGCAAGGACAGCCCGGCGCAGTTCGCCGACGCCATCGTGGCGGCCTTCGACGAGATGCGGGAGCAATCCGCGAGCGCGCCGCTGGTCATGGGCATCGCGCTCCACCCCTACATCGTCGGTCAGCCGCACCGGCTGCGTCCCTTGCGCAAGGCGCTCGCCCACATCGCCGATCACCGCGACGCAATCTGGCCGACCGGCCGGCACAAGCCCGGCAGCACCCTACCAATGAGCAGAGTGGATGCCAGATGCCGGCGAGGCTCCAGATGCCGGCGAGGCTACGGAAACAGAGGGGTGATCGATCGTGCCACCAGCTGTCTCTCCGCGCCAGGTTGAACGGCGCCTTCGGAGACTGCCTGGTGGTGGACGCAGTCTAGTGCGAGCTTGTCTCTGCTGCCATTTTCCCTGTTCGCCTAGCAAAAACAGGGATTGTTCACGAAAAACAGAGTTCAAGTGAGAGTCGCAGACTGAAATGTGCAAGTCTGTCAGCTGCTTGTGCGACCAATTCCCTGCTTTGCCTAACAGGGAATTTGCGTCTCGGTATCAGGGATGAGTCGCCTTGTTTCAGACCCATCTGGTGTGAAGCAGTGTCCAAGAGTGGGCGCACTGCCATCAAATGCTTAACTGTTTGGAAGAATTCGATTCTACCTCACAAAGATGGGTACCCCCTGAACGCCGATCGGCATTCAGGGGTGTCCACTGTGATGGCGAAAATGCTATTCGGGTCACAGGCTTGAGCATAAAATTGGAGAGGTCCGCCTTGAAGATCGACCCACAGCAATGAGTTAGGCCCGCCTGCCCGGTTTGGACGGCAGTGAGCGTCTTCAAACCGCTGGCAGCGAACAAAACCTTCAGGTGACCGCCGCGCGGTTAGAGAATGCGGCAGATTTTCATCTAAGTTAAGGATTGAAGCGCAGCGTCATCCGTGTCGGCCCGTAGCGCTTCGCTGTCGCGCCAGAGACCACGGATGAAGCAGGGCCAGAAAGCGGTCTCTGCAACGGAGCTGACGATGCTTGGTGGCTTGGGCAAAGCGACATCCCGCGAAACACAGGCCAAGCTCGCAGCCCTCGACAAGTCTCAGGGCGTCATCGAGTTGACGCTCGACGGGAGGGTCATCGTCGCCAACGAGAACCTCCTCAACGTCATCGGCTACACCCTGCCGGAGATCGTCGGCAAACATCACAGCTTGTTCGTCGAGCCCGCGCTCCGAGACAGCCCTGCCTACATGGAGTTCTGGTCTAAGCTGCGGGCGGGTGAGTTCCAGGCAGGCCAGTTCAAGCGGGTCGGCAAAGGCGGCCGTGAGATCTGGATCGAGGCCACCTACAACCCGCTCTTTGACGCGAGCGGCCGGCCCTACAAGATCGTGAAGTTTGCCACCGACATCACGCGGCAGAAGGCGGAGGACGCCGACCGTCAGGGCCAGATCGCGGCCATCAGCAAGTCTCAGGCGGTCATCGCCTTCAACCTGGATGGCACCGTGCTGGAGGCCAACCGGAACTTCCTGAGCGCGGTCGGCTACGCGCTGCCTGAGATCGTGGGCCGGCATCACAGCATGTTCGTTGACCCGGCCACGAAGGACAGCCGCGACTACGCGGAGTTCTGGGCCAAGCTGCGCGAGGGTGCGTACCAGGCCGGCCAGTACAAGCGCGTCGCCAAGGGAGGACGTCCGGTCTGGATTGAGGCCTCCTACAATCCGATCCTCGACGCAGGTGGCCGGCCCTACAAAGTCGTGAAGTTTGCCACCGACATCACCCAGCAGGTCGCGCTGATGGCCGACCTCAAGCAGCTGATCGAGCGAAACTTCGGCGAGATCGACACCGCGATCCTTCGCTCCAACCAGGAATCCGGCGAGGCGACACAGGCTGCCGGGATCACCTCCAACAACGTGCAGACGATGGCGGCAGCTGCCGAGGAACTGGCAGCGTCGGTCGCTGAGATCTCCGAGAGCATGAGCAAGGCGCGCTCCGCGACGGACGAGGCGCATGCGCAGGTCGGAGCAGCGGGCGAGTTCACGGGCAAGCTGACGACGACGGCAGCGGCGATGAGCGGCATCGTCGGCCTGATCCAGAACATCGCCAGTCAGATCAACCTGCTGGCGTTGAATGCCACCATCGAGTCGGCACGGGCTGGCGAGGCGGGCCGCGGCTTTGCGGTGGTCGCGCAAGAGGTCAAGAACCTCGCTAACCAGGCTGCACGGGCAACCGAGCAGATCTCAGCCGAGATCGACAACGTTCAGGCTGTCTCGAAACAGGTCGTCGGTTCGCTCGACACGATCCAAGGCTCGGTCGAGCGGATGCGTGACTACGTGGTCAGCACGGCGGCGGCGGTTGAGGAGCAGAGCGTGGTGACGCGGGACATGTCTGCGAACATGCAAGAGGCTGCTGCTGCGGTGAGCGCGATTGCGCAGAACGTCATGGCGATCTCAGGCTCGATCACCGACGTCTCGCAAGCGGTGACGACGACAAAGGAAGCCGCACGTGTGCTCGCTCGATAATCAGGCCGCTTCCACCTTGCTGAGATTGGCGGTCGATGCCCGTTCAGGCGTCGCTATCACCCGATCCATCCCGCCCTTTGGCATCGGATTACCAAAGAGGTAGCCCTGTCCGAATTCGCAACCCTGGTCAGCCAACCAGGTGGAACTCGCCTCTGCCTCGATACCCTCAGCTGTCGTCACCAAGCCCAGACTTGATCCCAGCTTGATGATGGCATCCACAAATTTGGCGCGCCCGTCGCTTATCGTGACACTATCGACGTAGCTGCGATCAATTTTCCGCTCGTCGAACTTCAACTCGCGCAGATGGTAGAGGCTTGAATAACCCATTCCAAAATAATCGAGCGCAATGCGAACGCCGAGATTTTGCAGCGAGGTCAGCGTCTTGCGAGTTGCTTCAAGATTATGAGTCAGCGCGCTCTCGGTAATCTCAACTTCAAAGCGGTGTGGTGGAAAGCCCGTCTCGATCAAAATCGCTAGAATACGTTCAAAAAGCCAAACATCCATGAACTGCTGCGGCGCGATGTAGATGGCGAGCGTCAGGTGGGTCGGCCATTCGCGTGCATCCAAGCAAGCGCGCTTGATGAGACTGTAGCTGATCGGTGATGCAGTTGAAGCCGCGGGCGGCCGTGAC
>NZ_BPQP01000137.1 GCF_022179305.1 Methylobacterium iners | reverse complement strand
CCCCATACCGTGCCGTTGGAGACGTCAACGATGGGATGGAACGCCATCGTGAAATCGAACGGCAGCGCCTCACCGCCCTTGCATCCCTGACAGCCCATTCGACCCATCGCAGCATCCTCGCCCCGACGCCGAACTCATCACGAATTTCTTCTCTTCCCGTAAACACACTAAAGCTTGCGATCTGCCTAACATATGTTGGGAAACGAGAAAGTTTTTCTACGAGCGCTGGTCCGTAAATTTTATAGTAATGTATTACTAGGTCTAAATTTCCGCTTAAATACTATTGACACAATCCCGTTCCTTCAGACTAGGCTGATTGGCAGGATCAGTCAGGACCGAAAGAGGCAGACGTGCGGCGAGGGCGGAACACGAGCGCAGAGCAGGTTTTGCTGACGCTGTGCCACATCGAGGTACAGACGTCGCAGGGCAAGAGCTTGGCGCTCGCTCAGCTCAGGAGGCGGAGATCTCCGAGCAGAGTCATTGGCGCTGGCGCAGGGAGTGTGGCGGTCTGCAAGTCGACCAAGACAGTAAAATGACGAGGCTCGCGCGCGAGAACGCACGATTACGGTGGCTCATGGCCGATCTGTCCCTGAACAAGCAGGTGCTAGCGGATGTCAGGGCGGTCCATTTGATAGCCACTGAGGCTGATCATCTGCCTCATGACCAATGGCAGCCTGTAGCACGATCGCCGGCAACGCTGGGCCGCAACTTGGACACTCAAGCGTCGGGAAGTGGTTGATGAAGCGCAGGCCTGAGCACAGGTCGATCGCATGACCATCTACAGGGGCGCTGGCCTTCTCGCGCGCCTCGATATCGTAACAAGCTTGGATCCGAGCGACCGACACCACCGCCCCTTGGTGGTTGATCAAGTGAGCGCGATATCTCGGCTCATCATTCTCGTGGGATGTGCTCACACCAGCCGAACCCATTTGTCTGGCTTCCAGAACTTCATGGTCGAGCTTCGTAGCAACGGTATGGTTCTACACGACGATGCTGTTAGTCGCGACGAGAGATGACTGGAATGAATACGCTAATCCTGGCGCCGAGTTCGCTGTTGACGATCGCTGAAGCAGGATCGCCTTGCGCGCGTCGGCACGCTTTAGCACTTTACTGAAAGAGGAAGCCAAGGGCTTGGCCGGGAACGAAGCTCAGGCCCGACGCCAGCCTACCTCTGCCAAGCGGGCGGCTGGCTGAGCGTCAGCCCGGCAGCCCGGAAGGCGCCTGACGATCTCATCTCACTGGGACCTGTTCCGTCGCTCTGAGCTCTAGCCATTGCTCCGCATAGGCGGGGGCCAGGGTCAGGCTGCGTGGGAGGTCCATGGATGGCGCGTCCGTGGTCACCGCGTCCATGACGAAGTCCAGCGCCGCCGTTAGACCCTGCTGCGTGTAGGGCTTGGCGATGACCCCCACAGCACCCGAGAAGTCCAGCGGCAGCCGCTTCGGATTCGCGGTCACGAAGACCGCCGTCATGGCGGTCTGCGTGGCAATGAACCGAGCCACCTCAGTTCCGGTCGGACCATCGGCAAGGTGAAGATCGATCAAGGCAACATCGGCCACGACCTTGCCAGCACGGGCGATGGCCTCGCAGGACGACACG
>NZ_BPQP01000136.1 GCF_022179305.1 Methylobacterium iners | reverse complement strand
AGCGCTCAACAGCGGTACCGCTAAACACAAGCCTAGAATTGTAAGAGCGTGGTCGACCATTCAGTCATATTTAATTTTCAGCAGTTTGCATATAGATCTCAAGCACCTCGGCAGCATGTCGACGCGGATCTATCTCGTCCATAACTTGCATCTTAGCTTCAGACGTAAGACGAAGGTTGTCAGGATTGCGCAACGCGTCGACGCATACCAACGCAAAGCTGGTGTAATCCGCTTCAGAGGGAGCCAACACTCCGCCGCGCCACCGACGATAGATCTCCGAGTGCCCCGCGTCGGCAGTTGCAACGTATGGTGTTCCGACAAGAACCGCTTCTACCAGGGTACGGCCAAAAGGCTCCGAAATTGCTGGTGCGATAAGCAAGTCAAGTGCAGCTATGTTAGCTTCCGGCGGCGAGCGAAAGCCAGGGAATATCACGCGATCAGCGATCCCATGTTGCGCTGCCCGGCTCCGCAAGTCGGAAACCGTTATATCCCGTTCACTCCCAAACATCACAAATCGAGCGTCAGAATCGAGCTGAGCTATGCTCCCAGCAACGTCTAAAAAAAACTCAGGCCTTTTGCGAATCTGAAAATTTGCAACGAAGCCAATTAAAGTAGTTTTCGGAGACGACGGAAGCTGCTTCAGCAACTCCTGACGCAACTCATCCCCACCGAAATAAGAAATTGCATCAAAGGGATTAGTGATACGCACAACATCACGTTTAACAATCGAGCGCAGATCATCGCAGCAGGCATCTGAAATCGATATGATCTTATCCGCCCCGCCAATAAGAACACGATTAGCAATAGTTGGCTTTGCGAATGCACGATGATGATAAACGATCGGACACCCTACAAGTCGCGATGGAGCGTACCAAGCACGAAGGTTCCACACATCGTTGCAATGTACTACAACATTGGATCCCAACGTTCGCAGATAAGCCACACGTCGTGGCAAAAATGCGAGTTCACGTAGACCTGGGCTGGATGTAAGCGGTACGTTCAAACAAGGCTGTACCTTAAGCCCAAATCGCAACGCTTCAGCTTCAACTTTGGTACCTGCAGGCGCCGCCACTACTGAGTGAATGCCGTAGAACTCCCTCAGTGCTTTCGCCAACGTAAAGGTGGAGATATGGCTGCCGCCAGGCTTTTGTCCCGCAAACGGGAACAAAACGCTTGGTAAGCTCTTACCTCGCGTTTGTTGACTACTACAATCAGCATTAAACTTCGAATTCATTAGTTTCAGTTCCCGTCAGTTGAATATGCTCCGAGCAAGTCTCCAAAAATCATGCCACGGCAATAATAAAGGGCGATATCTATCAAACTCGAACTGCCATCAAAAATCGGAATTGCAGTAACACGTTGATGATGAATTTTTTTCACCAAACACTACAGCAGGCGGTTACTCGAGAGTACGTCGCTGTAGAACCGAGTGACGGCCCTCGTATGGCCGGCAGGCGAAACGTCAAATGCAACACTTCTACGAGCCGCATTAAACAGCGCTGGACTTTTACCATGTAGTACTTCAAGGCCACGAGCAGCGAACTCGGTGGCGTCGGCATCGATCGGTATGAGCCGCCCCCCTCCCCAGCGTCGTGCTGTTTCAGTATGACCGGCATCATCAGTGGCAAGGTAGGGTGTACCAACCAATATCGCTTCAACTAGCGTACGGCCGAAGGGCTCCCGCACTGCCGTAGCAAGGAGTAGATCCAACGCAGCGATATTTTTTTCGCCAGGAGTTCGAAACCCCGCGAAAACGGTACGGTGGCCGATTTGTAAGGCGTCGGCTTGATCCACCAATTCGCTTGTTTTTATCTCTCCGTCTCGTCCAAAAATAACGACATACACGTTCTCGTCTACCTGCGTCATCAGTTTAGCAATCTCAAGAAAGAAGCTTGGTCTCTTGCGAGGCCAGAAATTTCCAACAAAACCGATTAATCTCGCTTTTTCCGGCAGTCCGAACTCCTTGATGACGACTTTCTTTGCGTCATCTCGATCAATATCTACCTGAATTTGGAAAGGATTAACAATTTGTCGCACTTGTGCGTCTGGGAGGAAGGCTACATTGGCTCGACATTCATCCGATATTACGATTGTCCCAGCCGCTTTTTGGATGAGTTTACGGTTCGGTAAGCGCATCTTATTTATCGAACGGTGATGATACAAAATTGGAAGGTTTGCTAATCGAGCCGGCAATATCCATGCCTGCAAGGCTGCTATGTCATTGCAGTGGATAATTGTACTAGGCTTCCAAATAGTACGAAGCAGTCGAACCCGTTTAGGTAGACGTCGAAGATCAACCAATGGGCTGTTCCTCACAGCGGGAGGAAGCGCCGGCGGCTCGTTAGTTGGCTCAACATGAAGCCCCAACCGACGCGCCTCATCCGCAATAGCTGAATTTCCTATGCACAAGATAATGCAGGAAATCCCTTCACTTTCAAGCTGCTGCGCTAAAGTGAAGCATGATACATGGCTACCGCCAACGTCTGAGCCTAAAAAGGGAAATACGATCTGTTTCGGATCCACTGATTTAGACCTTTTATATAGTTTAACTATTATTTATCAGCGCTTAACTTCATCGATCCTGTGCGCACCAGAAACAATATCGCGCATTTCATACAACACAGCCAAGTAGGCAAACCACGGTACAATCACGAGAGCCAAGGTATACAAGCTCGCCGGTCCAGTCGACAAGATAATTGCTGAAATAAACAATACTAATAAGATAAAGCGAATGGACCTATTCGGAGTCTTTGGCCAAAGATACTGGCCTTCAATTTTTCCACTTCGATATATGATGTAATCAAGCCAGCGCGTGATGACTTGACTTAGGCATATTGCGAATCCAAACAAGCTGATTCCGACTATGGCAATCATCGAAGCGCTTCGAAAAATTTGTAAAATTAAATAAATCCAAATTCGAGTGTTCTTATCAACCCGATTGTACAACCAATAAGTCCCTCGTAATGAGATTAATACGGCACACCAAACAAAAGGCTTTGAAATATCATCAAATCCACTAATCAAGATTGTCCCTGTGACGCCCGTAATAAGCCCGAAGAACCAGGCTTTTCTAACAAAAATCTGACCATTAAATTCATCAAAACGCGGGTTCAGCTTCGGATCGCTCTCGAAATGCTTAGCGCAGAAGTCGTTATCGTAATATCCGATCTCGTAGACTGACCACATTGAGGCAAAAAGCAGAATTATGCCAAGAACTTGCCACCAAGTAACATCCGTTACAGTTAGTGCAACCGCTATCCACACAAATAAATCTTCGCGGACTAACTTCCTGAGAGCTCCCTGCTTCGGCCGCTTAACTTGAATGAGATAATCACCCGGAAGGTAAGCTACTTTGTCAAAGGCACGACGAAACACCGCTTCGCGCCACACCACGAGGCAAGGGTATTTACATACCGATAAGATTTCTGCGTCCTTCAATGAGTCTGTTACCACCATAGCAGCCTTTACAGCTTGAAGACCGAGTTTACGTACGGCAAGTGCCAATTTGCCTTGACTTCGATCCTTGAGTCGCAAGACTCTACAGCAGATTACATCGATCTCGCTCAAATTCAAACCAACAACTAAAGGCCTAATTATTAACTGAAAACCATTACTAACAATGACATCTTTTTCGCCTCGACTTCGGAGGGCGTCCGCTAATTTGACGTTAAGCTTGTGTGGTGCGGTTTGTTTGCAGTAATTGACCCATCGTAAATACGTCCATGGAAAGAAGATCAAGATAGTCATAAGCCGCCAATTGTCGCGTGCTTCAAAACCGCCGATCTTTCGCCAAGGAGAGATAAGGTCTAAGACTCGTAATATATACGCAGCAAGTAATCCTGGAACGGCCAGAGACAGAAATGTCTCTGTCGAATTCTCAAGATATAGCGTTTCGTCGAGGTCGATAAGAATCTGTCCCTCAAAGCGACTTATCGCTTCAAGAGCCGAGTCTTCAGAGTGCGACCAGCTGCTTTTATGATCTGGAAGGTCAAGTTTACCTGAGGAACTTTTCTGAATGTTGGGAAACATTTGATCAGCTTGGGCTAGTTCAGTACTCCCACGCTGAGTCCGATCTATTTCTTCCCCTGAATTCATAATTATCTTCCATTCACTTATGATAGATTCCCACGTCGATTGTGCCTCATGAGCAAGCAATTACTTTTTAGGTATCGCATTTAAAATATCCTTCAAGTTTGTTTGCAGGTAGGTTCTAGCAAATGTGATCATGAGGAGGCAATATAATAAAGCGCCAGCGGAGATGCATATCAGTAGTCGCATTACCTCCGCCATGTCCGCGAACACGCCTATTCGTAAGGCGGCCACAATGATCGCCATGGTTGCAGCACAAGCATAACTGGGAAGTATGTTTTGTATTGCCTGATGAAAGGTAACTCCGGTTGCTTGGCGAACGAGGCCGACGCTGTAAGGCATGGTAAGGTGTGAGCGTAACGTCAACGCAGCAGCTACACATACTGGGCCGAAAGGAGTTGCGAGAGAAGCTGCAACCACTCCGGTTAGGCTTGCCACGAGGGACGTCTTGAAAGTCAGATCACTGCGACCAGCCGCGTTTAACGTAGGACTTTCGAAATAGCCAAGTGTGAGAGGAAGAGCAATGATGGCGATAGCGGTCAGTACATGCCCCGCCTGACTCCATTGTGATCCAAATAGCACTAAGACGAAGTCCGGCGCAACTGCCGCTAGGCCGAGAAGGACAGGACAGGTCAGCAATCCACATATCCGTGTTAATCTTAAGTACGCTTGGCTTAATCTCCCCGGGGTTTTAGCGGTGCGGGAGAGAGCAGAGATAGATGTTGATTGTATTGGCATTACGGCTAGACTTGTGATCAGTCCGAGCGATCTCGATCCGACTCGATACTGCGCAATTGCAAATGGTCCTAGAAATATTCCTATTAGAAGCGATGGCGTCTGCGCGCTTATTTGATTCAATAGCTGACTAGACAAAATAGGGCTTGAAAATAAAAAAAGTTCCTTAAAGATTGCTGTTGAAAACGTCATTTTTGGACGAAAGCTTGAAGAGAACAGTAGAATTGCACTTGTGGTTATTGAAGCAAGTAGGCGGCTTATCACTATAGACCACACACCCCAGCCGTTGAAGGCCAATGTCACACCGAGAAGCCCTCCAATGCTATTTGCAATTATGCCTCTTCTTGCAATTATTTTATGTCTAAATTCTCTTCTAAGCTGCGCAACATGTACCGTAGTTGCTCCTTCTACTAGGAGGATAATTGCCATGGTGGCAAGCACCAAACCAAATGTTTCGTCGTATAATGTCGCAATGAGCGGCGCTGCTACGACCACAAGAATTAGGCTCAGAACGACGCTTATTGTCATGTTCATCCAGAATGCCGTGCTGGCGGTGATGTCATCCCACACTGGACGTTGAATAAGAGCGTCTGGGATACCCGCGAGAACAAGTACGCGGCTAAAATCGATAAAGATGCCAGCGAATGCTACGATTCCGAACTCGGTGGGAGTTAGTATTCGGGCGAGAGCAACAAAAACGATGAGAGTGGAGAGATTATTGAACAATGCGGCACCTGTCATCCACAGCACACTTGCGACAAGTTTTTGCTTGATACTCATGTTTAAGGCTCTCCGTACCTCTGATATAGACTGAGCTGAGTGAATCCTATATTGCTGATATGTCGTAAAAAATTTCGCTTTTTTATGTTTTATCTTTTGGCATAGAAATCTTCCTGAAGTCAGGTCGTCATGTTTGATTTCAAATTTAGGTCTACAGCTTGAAGGAACCGTGGGTGAGGCTGGATGGGTGTATGAGCAGTGAAGCGAGGTGATTGGCTTCTCTGTGGTTTATGAAAGATTTGGGCCGGAGGGAGAACCGGCGTAGGCGACGCAGTATGGGTGGACTGGGAGGCATACTTCCACGTTAGCGAGAACAGGTTGACCAGTCCGCCGAGCTGGCAGCCCGCCGGCGATCGGGATAACGCGAGCTGGAGCGGCATTCACTCACGTTTCACTGTATCCTGCTGCAGCGACGTAGGTTCTGCATTCGGCTGGGGTGAAGGCTTCCGCGAGGCTGCCGATGGTAGACCACAGCGCCTCGTTTGGTGTGCTCGGCGACTACGCGCAGGACCGACCTGAGCTTGGCTGAGGCGTTTTCCATCGCCTTGAAGTCGCTGCGCAGACCTTCGGTTCCGGCGAGGGGGGCTGAAGGTATCACGGGCTGGCGCCTTCCGCCTCGGTGAGCTCGCGCACTCTGGGTCCGTTGTGGCTGGACAGGTAGTCGATGACCGCGATGTCACCGGCCTGCAGCATGGGGACGAGCACCTCGGCAACGTAGGTCTCCAAGGTGTGCTGGTTGATCGAGCCATCGAGGGCGAAGGGCGCGGTTAAGCCTCTGTGGTGGGTGGTCCGAGCGATGTCCTTTAGGGCCTGTCGTCTGAACTGATTGGCTGTGTTCGTATTTTGTCTCCTCGGAGGAGGAACGATGCTGAGCGACGTGCAATGGTCTGAACTGGGGCCGCTGGTCGTGGCATGCGGTCCAAAAGCCAAGACGCCGCCGCAGGATCTACGGCGCACCCTCTCAGCGATCCTCTGCCGGCACGAGAACAGGGCCAAGTGGCGAGCCGTTCCGAAGAATCTAAGTCCGTGGTGGCGCGCAGCCCAGATTTTCATTCGCTGGGCGCGTGCCGGCGTCTGGGAGCGGCTCCTCAGCCTCGTGCAGGAGCGAGGAGTCCAGCTCGGTATGGTGTTCCTCGACGGCACGAACGTGCGCGCTCACCATAAGGCGGCGGGGGCTGCCAAAAGGGGGGATCTGGGGCCAGCGAGACACTCGTGAAGCTCTTGGCTGCTCACGTGGCGGCTATGGCACCAAGGCCTGCATGATCGCGGATGGCAGTGGACGTGCCATCGCCTTTCGGCTGGCGCCCGGTCAGGCCCACGAACGGCTCCACGCTGTTCCCCTACTCAACCGACTGCCAGATGTGCCCCAGTGGATGGTAGGAGACCGCGGCTACACCAGCCACGCCTTTCGCGCGCACATCTGGAACATAGGCGAGTCCTGCGATCCCGCCCCAACACCACGAAGCGCCCGTGGCCTGCCCGGACTGGATCTACAACAACCGCAACCGGGTCGAGCGGCTCTGGGCCAGGCTCAAGGAATGGCGCACCATCGCCGCCCGTGACAACATGACCGCCGTCAGCTTCGTGGGCGTCCTCTACATCGCCGCAGCATTCGACTGGCTCAAGCGATAACACGGCCTACAGCACTGACGGCGACTGAGAACTCACGAGGTCAGTTATGCGTGCGGCTCTGGGTGATAGCCCAGACCGCCTGCGCGCTCCTCGACAACGCCACCCAGCCACGGCTGGCCGGGTTCGCCGGCGACTGTTCACGCCCCCCCAAGCACATCCTGCGAGCCCGCATCGTTTTGCCTTCGGCCCAGCGCCTCGGTGTGCAGGACGAGGCCCCGCAAGCGGGCGTTAGTCGACCCGCCGTCTGACGCTGGCAGCAGCGTTACGGCGAGGGGAGCATCGACGACCTGCTGCGCAACAAGATCCGCCCCCCCGGCATCTCGCCTCATCCCACCCGGAGGGTGGCGGAGGTGCTCGCATCGACCTGTTCGAAACCACTAGGCTAAGTAACCCACTGGACCGGTCGCGCTGTTGCCGCACGGGTCGGAGTTTTTCTGCGTTCCGTCCAGCAGATCTGGCAGGCACACCCGCATGCAACCGCATGTGGTCCGCACCTTCAAACGCTCAAAAGATCCGGCTTCGTCGAGAAGGTGAAGACGTCGTCTGTCTCCAAGCGGAAGCTCACGATACGTTCGACGCACATTAATGTGTGCTAAAGCGAAGTGCTTGAACTATTTCAGCTGCCCAGGATCTTACGCGCGCTGCCCCATTTAAGTAACACACTTCTACAAGGCACAGGAGTCCTATTAGCGAACAAATGCTATCCCGAGATTTATCTCGTAATTGATCTGGATTGAAAATGACCAGGCTAATAAGCATTGGTCTTGCGCGTGATCTCAGAAACTATAGTCCGCGCTATAATTGCAATATCCAATGTAAGTGAGCGATTTTCGATGTACCAAACGTCAAAGTTTACCCGCCGCTGCATGTCAGAAATTGTCGGAGTCTCCCCGCGCGAACCATTCACTTGTGCCCAGCCCGTAAGCCCAGGCTTGACACAAAAACGATGTCTGTATGTCTCAATCTCTCGATCATAGTACTCGTCGTGAGCAAGGGCGTGTGGACGGGGACCTACCAGTGACATCTCACCCCGGACCACGTTCACAAGCTGTGGCAGCTCATCCAGACTAGTCTTGCGCAGCCAATAACCCACTCGTGTTATCCGTTTGTCACCTTGCGTCGCCTGGCGAATCAATGCACCATCTTCCATCACAGTCATTGTCCGAAATTTGTAAATACGAAATCGGTGTCCGTTCTGCCCCGTCCTGATTTGTTTAAACATAACTGGACCAGGGCTATCAAACTTAATAAGGGCGGCGATTATCAAAAGCAGAGGAGCAAGCAGAAAAAGACCTGCAGCAGATAAGGCAAAGTCCAACAAGGTTTTAAGTGGCAGCAAACCGCTGACATATGTCGACGGCAAATCTCTTCCGTCATTTTTAACCGAGAGTGTGCTCGAAGAGCCCTCAAGCTTCATAGCGGTTCCTCAAGGGGTTTTTTGCAGTGCAGAAGTAGCATTATTAGTAATTTGTTTTTTTTGCAACCCTTCGGGAATGTTTGTATCATAAAGGCTAAAAACGAAGATATCTTGATTTACACGCGGTATAATTTAATAATTGTAAAGATGATTAAAGGTACAAAATAGATATGTACACTTATTAAACTTGGAATACGAAATAATATTTAATACATGTCGTCTAGATCGGGGTGTAACGGTGAATTTCACGAGAATTAGCGCTACCATCAGTTCAGAGCACAAAGTCGTCTAACCACGCCAGTCATCTTTTATTTCATATCTGTGAGTTTGAAGATCTAAAAATTTGCGCGTCTTGCGAGCTCGAGGGCTCTCACTCTCTGTCCAAAGAGGACTGCAGCAGAAAAGTTGAGCCATCATAGCTTTGGTGTCGCGGGGCCTGCGCTGAGGAGTTGTGCGAGTGGCTGGGCTGAATTCATGCTTGGGCGGCTTCCTTCTCGCGTCGATGTGAGCCAGTAGGCGGCATAAGTAGAGCCCCCTGCTATCGACGAGGATCGCTCACAAGTACCACAAATACACAGGCAAGAGCTTCGGTCCGGCCGTTTAGCGGGTTAGCTAGCAACCAGCTTTCGGCGCTGATCGAACAACGCCGCGCCCGCAGCGTGGCGGCTTCTGAACCATCCCAGCCGGAATCTTCTCTAGCAGCAACTGACAGCAGAGGAGAATGTAGCTACGTCATGCATGTTGACGTGAGCCCCTGTTCCTCCTCGAGCGATGATTAGGGTCAAACTCATTAGAGGGGGCGAACGATGAAATAGTGACAGTTCACTGAAGGGCAGCTTAACCCATTCCGCCCGAGCAAGAGGCGAGCGTAACGACGGCGCAGGTCTGCTAGCTCGAATCGCCATCAGCTTGCATCGGAGTGCACGACCGACTTACGACGAAGAGGTCCAGCAAGACTGCTGGACTACCTAGGAATTTCCGAAACGGCCGAATTTAGATCGAGTGGTTTTGACGCCCATGCCGCAAACCCTGAACGCCAGACTTAGTTATATCGCGGGAGTGGCGAGCCGAAAGATTCAGTTCGCCCGATTGGTTATAGCTGTGGAGAAGAGCAAGTCTCTTAATCGCGGCACCGGCTGCGCGCTTTTTGGAGCCGGAGTGGCCGGCGGAGTCCTAGTTTCATTGTTGAATCAGCTACTCGCAATCCTGGTGTTGATCGCTCTTGGGTTTGCAGTTGGCTACGGTGTTCGGTCCTACGTTTCAAGACAGCGTAGAGCTCGCTTTAGGCGAGAGCAGCTTTTCGAATGAAACCCCTTGTAAATTTCTAAAGCTCAGAGTTTTATAATCAGTTGTAGGCACTGATATGCGGTAGCGTTGCATTTGTAGATTTCCGCTATTTCAGACGCGAAACATAGGTGTGTGTTTATTCAGCATAGTGTCAATCGGCGTTGAAGAGGGGCCCGGGATCGGCGTCCAAGAAGGGCCCACCTTCTTCCTTGCACAAGCACCGCCCCAGAGGCCGATGTCGCGCAGCCAGTCAGGTGTGCGAAGCGGCATCGGCCTCGTCTCCAGCCTGACGCCGGAGCGAGCCGTGGGCGCATCACGCAATCAGGCGTCAGCTGCGTGTCCTCAACCGCCAGCTGGCGTTGCCCGTCTCCAGGATGTCGCAGTGGTGCGTGAGCCGGTCGAGCAGTGCCGTCGATATCTTCGCATCCCCGAAAACGCTCGGCAACTCGCCAAACGGTAGGTTCGTCGTCACGATCACCGAGGTGCGCTCGTAGAGCCGGCTGACCAGGTGGAACAGCATCTGCCCACCCGCTCGCGGGAACGGCAGGTAGCCCAGCTCGTCCAGGATCACGAGGACCATCCGTGCGAGCCGCGAGCCCAGCCGGCCGGCCTTGCCCGCCCGCGCCTCCGCCTCCAACCCGCCCTTCCTGCCGAAAGCGCTCGTGCCAACGGATCGCACTGCCCGCTCCGACCCCGAGGCGTTTAGTCGCCAGGCGCCGCGATGCGCCCGCATAAATCGCCGCCACGACACGCTCGCGCAGATCCACCTGTAAGGTTCGTCCTATATTGTCAGCGGGATCCACTGCAGCCACGCTCGGGTGGACCCGCGCCAGAAGCCCGCGCCGTCACATGCTGACATAGTTCTAGGTGTACGGTCCCGGGAT
>NZ_BPQP01000135.1 GCF_022179305.1 Methylobacterium iners | reverse complement strand
CCGCTGCACCCGCATCCTGGCAAACGCAGCCTCGATTTCGCGCAGCCCAGCTTCGGCCTCAGTGGTGTCGGCGTCCTCAGCCATCCGGAAGGCGATATGGAGCATCTGCTCGATCCGACGTTCTTCGAGAATGGTAATCAGGCGGTCGAGACCAGAGAGCCGATCCTCCGCTATCATCCGCCCGCCTTTTGATCCTGCTCACGCATTACTGCTGTTCATCATGTACTACAATCGTGCACGCATCTACGCGAAGCTGCTGATGCGTTGAGATCGCTGATCACATGCTATACCACCGGGCTGCGCACCCGGAGGTCTGTAGCCGGCGTCGGCGTGGCCTCATCGTTCAGGGCGGGGCTAAGTGGGCCTCGGTCTCGCGCAATGGCGGCAAGACGCGGATGGTGATGCTCTCGGCCAAGACATGAGCGCTGCTCGTTGCGACATCCAGCGCATCTCCATGCCAACTGGTGGGTCAGCGTGATACCGCAATCGCCTCACAGCCGGTCCGCCCCCTCCCGCCACTAAAGATCAGGCCAGTGCCTGTCTCGATGTCACAGATTGCACGCATGCTGTTAAGCGGCTTGCAACAGTAGCAGAAAAGCACCTGTCAAGCTCGTCGAGAAGCTCTTGCAAGGGCTGACGCTGTCTCCGCCGCCTGTGCTCCACCTGTCTCAGGATGCGATCCCGCTCTGCCTTTGGGCCAGTCCATTTCGCGAGGCGCTCGCAATCCAACTGGTAGGCCAACTCGACATCGGCGAGCGCCGCCAGTGCCCACTGCATGCAGCCTGTTAAGCGGTCAGGGTCCAACGCGGCCTCAAACGCAAACGGCGAGATTGCGTCAGGTTCTTCGTCCAATTGGTTAGACGAAGCGAGCGGGGCTGGTGTCTGAAGCGGGAGGAGCAGGTTCGAGCCCGCGACCACCTGTCCTGATGCATCGCGCAGCGGCGTCGGAAAGGGCATGAACGGGATCAGCGTTCCATCGGGCTGCTCCAGCACGGCTCTAGCGCCACGCACCTCCTGGCCCTGCTGCATCGCCTCCGCCATGGGGCACTGATCAAGCGGCAGCGGCGTGCCATCAAGCTGATAGATGCGCCAGGAACCGCACCAGCGGGTTCTACCAAGTTCAGGACGGTAGCCCCACAAGGCGGCCGCCGCCTCGTTGTAGTAGGTCAGCCAGCCCTCAGCATCGGTGGTGTAGATCGCAGCATCCACGTGCCCGAACACCTCGGCGCACGAAGGCTCGTCATTCCAGTCAAAGCCTGGAGCAGGAAACGTCTCAGGGGTGTCCGCGTACATGGCGCTCTCCTCGACAGACGGGCGGTAGGCCCGGCGAACCCTTCCGGTCGCCCCCCTCTGTCGCGGATACCGAGAGACACGAGAGGCCATGCACTGGGCCTCGCACCTCCTGGCGGACGCCGCAGCGTCTCACTCCAGATCGTCCACTCTACGAGATTGTGCCTAGCAACTTCCGGGGGCGGTCGTTGCTCGACGCCATAATCGGCGATGCCGATCTGGGCTCTCCCGTATAGCCTTGTACGGACAGCCGGAACCTGACACGGCAAGCTACGGCTGACAACACGTTTTGTTGGTTTTGCTAAGGTTCGTGTCCACACGTTTTGCGTAAGGAGGCTCGGGTGGAAGATCGTCTGGATAGAACCCTACCCGTCCTGCTCTTGTGGGCAGAAGAGGGCGCTCATCCTACCGCTGAGCATTTCGCGGCTGCTTCACCCCACCTGAGCCTAGGACCTGAAGCGTGGTCTCTGCTTGAGACGGCGGTGGCCTACGCCCTGAACACGTCACGCGATGACGGATGCGTTCCGTGGATCAGGGTTGGTGACGAGATCATTGGGCCTGACCGCCTGCAAGGGCTGCACGCCGCCAGCGCTGAGCCTGTTTGATGTGCGACACCGAGACTCTACGCAGACGACGCCAATCCACCATGGCTCGCCATAGCCGTGCCTTGAACTTGGTCAGATGGACGTGGATGGACGCTTCGCGAAACCACCGCAGCGTTGCGACAACAGCCCTGCACGTTCGGTGACCACGTTGACCACCCTGGATGATCATGCCGTTACGATCCCGGATCGTGAGGTTGAGCTTGAGGCCGAGATCGCGCGGCTGCGTCGGTCGCTCGATGAAGCCGTTCGGCGCACAGCCAAGGACGTTCCAGCGGCAACAGCCGGGCATGAGCGAGAACTTGCCGATGCGCGAGCCGCCCTTGCTCTGGCTGAGGCCCGCTGCGCCGAGTTGGAGCAGGTCAATGTCGAGTTGGTCGCCAGTCGTAGCCTCATCGCAACCAGCGAAGCCCGCTACCGCCTCGCGGTTGAGAGCGCGAAGGATTATGCGATCTTCACCATCGATCTTTCAGGCCGCATCACGGGCTGGAACTCGGGTGCCCAGAACCTAATGGGCTGGACCGAAGAGGAAGCAATCGGTGCGCCCGCCAACCTGATCTTCACGCCTGAAGACGACCGTAACGCCATTGCCGAAACCGAGATGCGTCTGGCTGTGACGGAGGGCCGGGGCGAGGACGACCGCTGGCACCTGCGCAAGGATGGTAGCCGCTTCTGGGCCAACGGGCTGATGATGCCGCTGCGCGACGATGAGGGCGGGCTCGTCGGCTTCCTCAAGATTTTGCGTGATCGCACGGATGCGAAGCGGGCGGCCGAGCACCAAGCCTTGCTGGTGAACGAACTCAACCATCGTGTGAAGAACACCCTTGCGACCGTTCAGGCGTTCACGACGCAGACGCTTCGCAGTGCCGCGTCGATGAACGAGGCGCGTGAGTCGATCACGGCACGCCTAATTGCTCTCGCTCAGGCCCATGATGTGCTGACGGCCGAGAACTGGGACGGCGCTGATCTCGCCCAGATCGTTGCCGACGCACTTCGCCTGCATGGCGGTGACGGGCAGCGCTGCCAGTGGCAGGGCAATGCGGTCAGAGTCTCGGCGCGAATCGCGCTGGCGGTCTCGATGATGCTGCACGAGCTTGCCACGAACGCGATCAAGTACGGCGCGCTCTCGAACGCAACCGGTACTGTGACGGTGACGTGGACCATGCGCGAGGCGGGAAGCGACGGAACGGATGCCAAGCTGCGGCTGAGCCTGCGTTGGGAGGAGCGGGGCGGTCCGCCTGTGACGCCGCCGACGCGAAGCGGGTTTGGCACCCGGATGATTGAGCGGGGATTGGCCAATGAACTCGGGGGCGAGGTGCGGTTGAGCTACGAACCAACCGGTGTGATTTGCACACTCGATATCCCGCTGGAAATGGGCTGATCGGCAAGCTCGTCCAATGTAAATTCAGCAGGAAGGCCTTTCGTTCGCTCGGCTATCAGGTCGTGAACGAGCGAGATGAGGGCGGACGGTCCGACAGGCTTTTGCAGGAATCGTGCGCCTACTGGCAGGGTACCTTTGCTGGGGAAGGTGCGAGCCGAGAAGACGATCACACCGATTGAGGGCGAGAGTTCGCGCGCAACATGCGCGAGCGCAAACCCATTCAGTGTTCCTGGCATCTCAACGTCGGTGACGAGAACCTGCACATCGCTGTGGGCTTCAAGCAGCCTGTGCGCCTCATCCGCTGTGGCGGCCTCGATGACCTGATAGCCCTCGTCCGTCAGGGCTTCCACCGTCATTAGCCGCACCAGACTGTCGTCCTCGACCACGAGCACGGTCGTGCGACCTACGGCATCGGTCGTCATCTCGTCTGACATAGGGGTACGCTTACTCAACTGCACGCCTCGAATGGGCGTGAGAATGCCCCGGCACACGATACGTTCCGGCCGCACCGCGTCGCTTAATGTCACATTTCATACAATCGGGTTTGGCGTAGAGCATGCGGCCAACAAGGGGCCTGCGCACGTCGCGATGCGTGCACGTCGGCTGCTTTGCCTACCCATTCAGCCAAGAGCCACAAAACCGCATGGCACAACTACACCCAAAGTTTGCCCACTACAATGTGTTCTGCCGCAAACAGGAGCCTGATCTATGCTGTGCCGTTCGTCAGGATCGTCCTGTACCCACCTTTGTGGAGGCGGAACGTTGGGCCTACCGTGCAACGTGGTCTAGCGAAGTTGATGCTGCACTGGGCTTTCAGAGCAAGGCCGCCGAAGAGGCAACCCATACAATGGGCTACTACATCTTCCTCGCACCATGAGACCATATTCAGCTCATAATTTGAGCAAACCACTGGACCGTACCTATAGAATCACAATGAATTGAATGGGTAGGACGAGATTGATCTCGACTGAACGTTCCGGAAGAACGTCGATCTACGAAGCAATACCGACTTTCCGCTAGTTTGCTCGCGCGCACCTGAGTTGAGTGCTGCGCAGCGTCACACGCAGAGAGTGCAACGCATGAGCGTTCAACAAACCGCTGCGATCCCAAAGACAACGGTTGGTCTCTCCTTACCAGAAATGACTTGGGACGGCCTTCGGCAGCACTCCTTGCCTGCGACGCCGCGCAACTATGAGTTGCTATACAGTTATTACGGCAGCTCCGATCCAGAGGTGTCACGCCGCATTCGTGAACGGTTCGACGGCGGCCTACCCCTGACAGCAGAGTTCCTCGAATCGACTTACGATGAGTGCATCGCAGAGGACGGGCGCACCGCCACGCTGAGCGATGGTGCCGACCAGATCGCGCAGGCAACCGAGGAGATAGTCGAGCAGGTCACGGCCCACCAGCAGCCCTTGACCGAATACGGCATGGCACTGGCCGAATGGCAGGACCGCTTGAACGAGGGAAGTACGGTTGAGGACCTGCTCAAGGCCGTCGCCGCCTTGTCCCTGGAGACCAGCAAAGCAAGCGCGCGGAACCGCGTCCTGGAACAGCAACTCTCGGCGTCGTCCCTGCGCATTGCCAAGCTTCGCCAGAATCTGATCGAAGTAAAGCAGGAGGCGACCACCGATGCCCTGACCGGGATTGCCAACCGCAAGGCCCTGGAGACTAAGTTACGACGTGTCATTGCGCAGACGAGGTCGGCCCCGAGGGTCAGGACCACCTGCTCCGCACTCGGCTTCTGTCCTCGCTTCATCCTCAACTCCTCCGGTCTCGGCTGATCCTCTCAATCGGCCCGGTCCAAAGCCAGCTGGTCAGGTCACGCTGCCTGCCTGCTCCGCTGACAGAATCGATCCCGTCGATCC
>NZ_BPQP01000134.1 GCF_022179305.1 Methylobacterium iners | reverse complement strand
ACACCTCGGTCTGCCCGAGCCGAGACAGGACCCGGCCACGCAATATGGGCTCTTCCCGGGCGGCGATCCGGATGGCTGAAGTCAGCGGGTCCGCCCGCGAAGCCGTCAGCATCACCCGCCGCTCGGTCCTGCTGGGCCTCGGCGGCGCGGCCCTCATGGGCACGGGAACGGCCGCCTACGCGGTCGGGATCGAGCCCATGCGCCTGTCGGTCACCCGCTACCGCATCCGGCCGATCGGCCCCTGGCCCGCCGGGTTGACGCTCCGGATCGTCGCCGTGTCCGACATTCATGCCTGCGAGCCCTGGATGACCACCGGCCACATCGCCCGGATCGTCGAACTCGCCAATTCCCTCGGCGGCGACGTCGTCGTCCTGTTGGGCGACTACGTCGCCGGCACCCGCGTGGTGACGCGCTTCGTCGACGCGACGGAATGGGCGCCGGTGCTGGGCAGGCTCGAGGCGCCGCTCGGGACCTATGCCATCCTCGGCAATCACGATTGGTGGGAGGATCGCAGCGCGCTGCGCGCGGGGCGCGGACCGACGATCGCCGGCGCGGCGCTTGCGCGCAACGGCATCCGCGTCCTCGAGAACGAGGCCCTGCCGCTCCGGGTCCGCGGCCACGAGGTCTGGCTCGCCGGGCTCGGCGACCAGCTCGCCTTCGAGCGGATCTGGTGGAAGATCGGGCTGAAGCGTTCCGGCGCGGACGACCTTGCCGGGACGCTCGCCCAGATCCCCGACGGCGCCCCCGCGATCCTGCTGGCGCACGAGCCCGACATCTTCCCCAAGATCCCCGCCCAGGTCACGCTGCAGCTCTCCGGCCACACGCATGGCGGCCAGGTTCGGCTCCCCCGCTACGCGCCGGTGGTGCCCTCGCGCTACGGCAACCGCTACGCCTACGGCCATGTCCGCGAGCACACCGACCTCGTGGTCTCGGGCGGCCTCGGCATGAGCGGATTGCCCGTTCGCTTCGGCATGCCGCCGGAGATCGTCGTGGTGGAATTGGCGGGGGCATCGACGGCGTGACCGCTCATCGCCTGACCCTCCGTGTCTATTACGAGGACACCGACTTCTCGGGCTTCGTCTACCACGCGAACTACCTGCGCTTCATGGAGCGGGGCCGCACCGAGCTTCTGCGCGCGCTCGCCATGGAGCAGGCCGACCTCCAGCGCGAGGCCGGGCTCATCTTCGTCGTGCGGCGCATGAGCCTGGACTTCCTCAAGCCCGCCCGCATGGACGACGTGCTGACGATCCTAACGCAGCCGGCCGAGCTGCGCGGCGCCTCGATGCCGCTCGTTCAGGAGGTCCGGCGCGGCGAGGAGGTGCTGCTTCGGGCCGAGGTCACCGTCGCCGCGGTGCGCGACGGGCGCGCCGTCCGCCTGCCGGACGGGCTGCGGCGGGCCCTGTCCCGGACCCTGCCCGCCGGGGCCGTCGAGCCCTGAGGCAGGACGTTCCGTCCGGCGCGCAACAGATCGTTAACCCTGAGGCCCGAAGAACGCAGTCAAGGGTGCGCCGCAGCGGACCCATACTTTCGACAGATTCGAGCGCGATCTGAGGGATACACCGCTTCAGGTCCGATCGAGCGCGGGGACCGCCCGCACGGGCGGTTCGACACGAGGACGACCATATGACCCCCGCCGACGCGATGCAGGCGATGCCTGCGCCGGACATGAGCCTGTTCGGGCTGTTCTGGCAGGCCCATTTCGTGGTAAAGGCGGTGATGATCGGGCTGATCGTGGCCTCGGTCTGGTGCTGGTCGATCATCGTCGACAAGACCCTGCTGTTCCGCCGCACCAAGGCCGAGATGGACGCCTTCGAGGAGGCGTTCTGGTCCGGGCGCTCGCTGGAAGAACTCTACCGCTCCTTCAACGATCGCCAGCCCTCCGGCCTCGGCGCCCTGTTCGTGGCCGCCATGCGCGAGTGGAAGCGCTCCTTCGAGGGCTCGGGCCGGCAGATCCAGAGCCTGTCCCAGCGCATCGACAAGGTGCTGGACGTCACGATCCAGCGCGAGGTCGAGCGGCTTGAATCCCGCCTGCTGTTCCTCGCCTCCATCGGCTCGGCCGGCCCCTATATCGGCCTGTTCGGCACGGTCTGGGGCATCATGACCTCCTTCACGGCCATCGCCGCCTCGAAGAACACCTCGCTCGCCATCGTGGCGCCGGGCATCGCCGAGGCGCTGTTCGCCACCGCGATCGGCCTGTTCGCGGCCATTCCGGCCGTGCTCGCCTACAACAAGCTGCAGGCGACGGTCTCCAAGGCGCAGTCGCGCCTCGAGGGCTTCGCCGACGAGTTCTCCGCCATCCTGTCGCGCCAGATCGACGAGCGGCTCTCGCTCGCCGCCTGATCGCCCCCCGAACACGAGGATATCGTCATGGGCATGGCCCAGAGCGGAGCGCAGGGTGGCGGCAAGCGGCGGCGGGCACGCCGCAGCGGCGCCATCAACGAGATCAACATGACGCCGTTCATCGACGTCGTGCTCGTGCTCCTGATCGTGTTCATGGTGGCCGCGCCGATGATGACCGTCGGCGTGCCCCTCGACCTGCCGCAATCGAAGGCCAGCCCGCTCAATTCCGACACCAAGCCGGTGACGCTCTCGATCCGCCAGACCGGCCAGGTCTTCCTCGGCGAGGACGAGCTGACCGACGACACCATCGTGCCCAAGCTCACCGATACGGCAAAGTCGGGCTTCGAGGAGCGCGTCTTCGTGCGCGGCGACAAGCGGGTCGATTACGGCCGCGTCGCGCAGGTGATGGCGATCGTGACCGGCGGCGGCTTCAAGAAGGTCGCCCTCGTGACCGAGCCGGACCAGAAGTAGCGGCCGTGATCTCGGTGAAGCTCCCCTTTGACCGCCGAGAGCCGGGCGTCTGGATCTCGGGCGGGGTGCATGTCGCCCTGCTCGCCGGCGCCCTGTTCGCGGTCGCCGCGCCGGCCCTGCCCGACGCGCAGGAGGGCGTGCCGGTCGAGGTGATGACCGAGCAGCAATTCTCCGAGATCACCAAGGGCGAGCGCAACGCCGAGAAGCCGTTGCCGGACGCCAAGCCCCGCGCCGACCGCGTCGCGGAGAAGTTCGAGGAGCGCGAGCCCGAGAACGCCAAGGTCGACATGCCCGCGCCGCCCAAGCGCCCCGCCGACATGAAGGTGGCGAGCGCCGAGGAGATGCCGCTGCGCTCCAACGAGCCGGACCCGGCGAAGGAAGCCGGGGAGGCGGCCAAGGCCGCCGAGGCCGCCGCCAAGGCGGCGGAAGCCAAGGCCGCGGCGAAGGCCAAGGCGGAGGCGGCCAAGGTCGAGGCGAAGGCCGAAGCCGCCAAAGCCGAGGCCGAGAAGGCGAAGGCCGAGGCGGTGAAGCGCGAGCAGCTCGCGCAGCTCATCGAGCGCGAAGAGGCGGAGGCCGCGGCCAAGGCCGAGGCGAAAGCGAAGGCGGACGCCAAGGCCAGGGCGGATGCCAAGGCGAAGGCGGACGCGCAGGCCAAGGCCGAGAAGGCGGAGGCCGAAGCCAAGGCCAAGGCCGAAGCCGAGCGCCAGCAGGAGATCGCCGAAGCCAAGGCCGAGGCCGAGGCGAAGGCCAAGGCGGAAGCCGCCGCCAAGGCCAAGGCAGATGCCAAGGCGAAGGCCGTTGCGGACGCCAAGGCCAAGGCGGATGCCGAGGCCAAGGCCAAGAAGCAGGCCGAGCTCGCGGAGAAGTTCAGCGCCGGCGACATCAAGCAGCTCCTCGCCTCGCGGGCGCCCTCGCAATCGACGGGCGCCACCGGCCGCGACGTGCAGCGCACGGCCTCGCTCGGGGCCGCGACCGGCACCGCGCAGCGCCTGTCGCCGTCCCTGCGCGATGCGCTCATCGGGATGCTGACCTCGCAGATCGAGCGCTGCTACTCGGCGCCGCCCGGCGCGGCGCAGGGCGTGGTGCTGCCGATGCTGGACATCCGCCTGAACCCGGACGGCTCGCTCTCGACCGAGCCGCGGATCATGCGCGGCGGCGCCAATTCCGTCGACCAATCGATCGCCCAGGCCGCGCTGCGAGCCGTGCGCCGCTGCGCGCCCTACAAGATCCCCGCCCAATACGCGCCGTATTATAACGATTGGAAGGCGATCAACGCGGAGTTCGAGTTCTCGCGGGCTTGAGCTCCCCTCCCCCTTGTGGGGAGGGATTGCGGGTGGGGGTGGCTGGGTGACCCCGCCGCTCACCAGGCGGAACCACCCCCACCCCCACCTCCAACTCCTCCCCACAAGGGCGAGGAGAGCGCGTCGAGCAGATCCGCCCCACCTTACGGAAGTGATGATGCTTCGCAGCCTCAGCCAACGCCTCGCGCTCCTCGCGCTGATCCTCTTCGGCCTCTCCGCGCCGGCCAACGCCCAGCTCCAGCTCCGGATCGGCGGCGGCGCCTTCCAGCCCATGCCGATCGCGATCACGGATTTCGGCGGCGATGCGAGCCTCGGCCTGCTGGTGTCGAGCGTGGTGACGAACAACCTGCGCCGCTCCGGCTACTTCACGCCGCTGGACAAGGCGAAGTTTCCCGAAAGCCCCGGCTTCGATGCGGTGCCGGGCTTCGAGAAGTGGCGCAGCGCCGGCGTCCAGGCGCTGGTCACCGGCCGGGTCGGGCGTGACGCGTCCGGCAAGCTCAAGGTCGAGTTCCGTCTCTGGGACGTCACCTCGGGCCAGCAGATGACCGGCCAGCAATACGGCACCGACCCGGCCAACGCCCGCCGCACCGGCCACCTGATCTCGGACGCCGTCTATTCGAAAATCACGGGTCTCGGCGGCTGGTTCGACAGCCGCATCGCCTTCGTCGACGAGTCGGGCTCCAAGGAGAACCGGCGCAAGCGCCTGATGGTCATGGACCAGGACGGCGCCAATGTCCGCGCGCTGACCGGCGGCGAGGCCTCCGTCGTGGCGCCGCGCTACTCGCCGGCGACCCAGGACATCGCCTACATGACGCAGACCTCGGGCCAGCAGCCGCGCATCCAGGTGATCAACCTTGAGACCGGCACCCGCCAGGCCATCGGCCGGATGGATTCGATGAGCACGAGCCCGCGCTTCTCGCCCGACGGCCGCCGCCTCGTCATGAGCGTGCAGCAGGGCGGCAACGCCGACATCGTCGCCATGGACCTTGCCTCGAAGTCGCAGACGCCGATCACCAACGGCAACGCCATCGACACCTCGCCGACCTTCTCGCCGGACGGATCGAAGATCGTGTTCGAGTCCGACCGCGGCGGCTCGCAGCAGGTCTACGTGATGGGCGCCGACGGCTCGAACCCGACCCGCATCTCCTTCGGCGAGGGCTCGGCCTCGCAGCCGGCCTGGTCGCCGCGCGGCGACCTCATCGCCTTCACCCGCCAGCGCAAGGGCTCCTTCGCGATCTGCGTGATGAAGCCGGACGGCTCGGGCGAGCGCGTGCTGACGGAGGGCTTCCACAACGAGGGCCCGACCTTTGCGCCGAACGGCCAATACGTCCTGTTCTTCCGCGATCCCGGCGGCGAGGGCGGCGGCAAGCTCTACATGGTCGACATCACCGGCAAGGTGGAGCAGCCCGTGCCGACGCCCTCCTACGCCTCCGACCCGACCTGGTCGCCGCTGCTGGCGGGGCGGTAGAGCGCCCTTCCCTCCCCTTGCGGGGAGGGCAATTGCAGATGGGCGTTCCTTTTAAAGTAACTGAGCACCCAAGCTTGTCATCCCGGGGCTGCG
>NZ_BPQP01000133.1 GCF_022179305.1 Methylobacterium iners | reverse complement strand
CCACCTCCAGGCGGGCGAGCAACTCGCAGAGCAGATGCGCAAGGCGCTGATGCGCTTCGCGGGCACCGAGATTGACCAGCCACTCGCGCAGCACCGCCTCGTCGACGAGCGCACACCACCAGAAGGCCCGCGTGATCCGCGGATGCTTGGCGGTGATCTCGTCGATGGCGGCGCGCGGGATGTCCACGACCTGGCAGGCCGAGATCGTGCCGATGTTGTGGTCCATCTGGTCGAGGATGAACACGTTGAGATCGCAGAAATCGCCCGGCAGGAGGTAGGCCATGATCTGGCGCTGGCCGTTGGGCAGCATCTTGTAGCGGCAGGCGAAGCCGTCGAGGATGAGGTGGACGTTCTCGGGATTGTCGCCCTCGCTGATGAGGTCGATCCCAGCTCCGACCTGCCGCACCCGCGGCACCAGGGCATTGAGCGCCACAAGGTCCCGATCGCTCAGGGCCTCGAAGCTCTCCAGCTTCTGGATCAGTGCGTGCTGCATCAGGCCTCACATCGGCGATGTCCCACCATGCCTATGTCCGAAACCCGACATCCAACCGATCATATGATGGGAATTTGCGAGAAAGCTCGGATCGGCGTAGGGTCCCGCATCGTTTGCACGCATCAGGGCGCAGGCGGCTGAGAGCCTCATGCTCCCGCCCTGACCGTGAACGAGCCCTGTGTCCCACCCGAACCAGAGCGCCTGCCGGAACCGCCTGCTGGCGGCCCTGGCGCCCGTCGACTTCGCCCTGCTGCAGCCCCGCCTCGAACTGGTGACGCTGGCGCTTGGTGAACGGCTGATCGAACCAAACACACCGATCAAAGCCGTGCACTTCATCGAGCAGGGCATCATGTCGAGCATCGCCGTGACCGCCGACGGCGAGAGGATCGAGCTTGGGCTGGTCGGCCGGGAAGGCTTCGTCGGCGTCCCCGTCCTGCTGGAGGCCGACCGGACCCCGCACGAGGTCTGCGTGCAGGCGGGCGGATTGGCCTGGTCGCTGCCGGTCGCGGCCCTCTACGAGGCGCTGGAGCTCAGTCCCGATCTCGACGTCCTGCTGCTGCGCTATGCCCAGACCGTGCAGATCCAGGCGGCCTGCACGGCGCTGGCCAACGGCCGCTACAAGATCGACCGGCGCTTGGCGCGCTGGCTGCTGATGTGCCACGACCGCGTCGAGGGCGACGTGCTGCCCACGACGCAGCAGTTTCTGTCGCTGATGCTGGGCGTGACCCGCACCAGTGTGACGGCCGTGATGGGAGACTTCGTGCGTGACGGTCTGATCGAGACCAAGCGCGGCACCATCACCATCTGCGACCGGGCCGGGCTCGCGGCGCTGGCAGGGTCGGCCTACGGACAGCCCGAGGCGGAGTACGAGCGGCTTCTTGGGAGCCTTGAGCACTAGGTCCTACCCGGCACCCCGTTTATCACCGGCTATGCTGAGTACGCCGTTTTCGGGAACGGTTAGCTTCGGCCCGGCATGTAGGTCCTGACCAAGCCGTTCGCCTTGGAGGCGCTCGCCTCGCGCATCAAGGAACTGATCACCGCGACTTGATGGTAGCACCTTCCAGCCCTCCCGTGGTGGTGCCCGTGGTCCATGCGATGACAGGCAACTTGTGCCCGATACGCAGGTTGATCAGGAGGCCAGGCACGGTGCGTCCGCACATCGAGCGCGAGCCGGAGGCTCAATCGACCACGGGAACGACGTATGGAGGGCATGTTCTCGGCCGACGGCGATCCTGAAGCAGTCGGCTCTGGGAACCCACGCCCAACGCCCGTCATGGATCTGAGCATCCTGCAGGCGGCCATGGAGGCTACGAACGAGGCCATCCTCATCACCTCAGCCGAATTCGATGAGCCTGGCCCGTGCATCGAGTACGCTAATCCTGCCTTTACCCGCATGACTGGGTACGAGGCGGAGGAGGTGGTGGGCCGGTCTCCCCGTTTTCTGCAAGGCCCCAAGACAGACCGCAAGGTCCTTGAACGTATCCGGGTTGCCTTGGTCGCCGGAGAACCTTTTCAGGGCGAGGCCATCAACTATCGGAAGGACGGCTCGACCTACTTCGTCGAGTGGCTCATCACCCCCATTCGCAGTGACGACGGTCAGATCTCCCACTGGGTCTCGGCCCAGCGCGACATCACCGAGCGACATGCCGCTGAAGACCGCCAAGCCTTGATGGTCCGCGAGCTGCACCATCGGGTGAAGAACACGCTTGCCACGGTCCAGGCCGTCCTGAACGCCACTGTCAGGTCATCGACGAGCATCCCGGACTTCGCCCGAATCCTCACGGGGCGCGTCACCTCTCTGGCAAAGACCCACGCCATGATCACCGAGGACGTGGATCAGGCGGTGATGTTCCGGCAACTGATCGAGGCGGAGCTCCTCGTCTACGAGAACGGACGCGGCCGGCTGTTGCTGGAAGGTCCGCCGGTCGTGCTGCCGTCGGCCCTGGCGGTGCCTATCGGGATGGCCTTGCACGAGCTGACGATCAACGCGCTCAAGCATGGCGCACTGGCCCACGCGGACGGCCGCATCGCGGTGACCTGGTCCCTTGAGGAGGACGCAGGTGGGAAGCGGCTGCACTGGGTCTGGAACGAGCACGATGGGCCTCCCGTGGCGCTGCCAACGCAGGAGGGCTTCGGATGGCGTGTCCTCAACCGCGTGCTGACCGCCCAGGTCGAGGCACAGGTGGACATCGCCTACGACCCGGATGGGCTGCGGGTGACGGTCGACGTGCCGCTTCGGTAAGCATCGTATGGCGACAGCGTCCTATGGGGACCGAGCCAGCCGCGTAGGATTAGTGGTTCAAGTTCGACGGTCGGTACCGCCTGCTCTCGACCCCTTGCCGACTTTCGGAAGGTCCGCTCCCAAGCTGTTGAGGCAGAGGCCAAGATCTAGGTTGGATGGAAACCTGCCGGTCCGCTCTTGGCGTCGTATCGCTGAAAGCGGACCTTGTCGCCAGTGCTCAGGACCCGGAATACTCCCCTTCGGTGACCTGCTCCATCCATGTCACAGCCTTGCCGTCGAGACGCTCTTGGATAGCGATGTGCGTCATCGCCGTGTTCGCACTGGCGCCATGCCAATGCTTCTCGTCCGGCTCGAACCAGACGACGTCGCCGGGTGCGATCTCCTCGATGGGGCCGCCCGCGCGCTGAACCCATCCGCGCCCGAACGTGACGATCAGCGTCTGGCCAAGCGGGTGCGTGTGCCAGGCCGTCCGTGCGCCCGGCTCGAATGTCACGCTAGCCATCGCGACGCGGGCCGGATCGGGCGCGCTGTGAAGCGGATCAATCCTTACCGTGCCGGTGAACCATTCCCTGGGCCCCGCGCCCGAGGGCTGAGTTCCGCTTCGCTTGATGTCCATGAGACCTATCCTCCATCGTTCGCAGTAAACGTCAGAGCGACCAGCCGCCGTCGACGACGATCGACGAGCCAGTGACAAAGCCGCCGAGGTCCGAGCACATCCAGAGAACGGCTTCGGCGATCTCCTCGGGCTTGCCGAGCCGGCCAACCGGCTCAAGGTCGATCGCCTTCTGGATGTCGCCGCCGGTGAAGCGGTCCATCATCGGCGTCTCGATGTTTCCAGGCAGAACGGCATTCACCCGGATGTTCTGGGTGGCGTAGTCGAGCGCAGCAGATTTGGTCATGCCGATGATCGCGAACTTCGAGGCGGCATAAGATGCCCCGCCGGCCACCCCTCGGATGCCGGCTCCGGACGAGGTGTTGACCACCACGCCGCCGCCTTGGCGCACCATCTGCGCCAGCTCGTGCTTCATGCAGACGAAGGTGCCCCGCAGATTGACGTCGAGGATGCGGTCCCACTCCTCGAGTTCGATCTCGTGCAGTGGGGCTGCCTTGTTCTCGACGCCCGCGTTGTTGAAGGCCACGTCGAGCCGCCCGAAGCGCTCGACCACCTGGCTCACGGCCGCCTCGACCTGCTCCGGCTTAGACACGTCGCACCCGATCGCCAACACCTCGGCGCCTAGGTTCGTCACT
>NZ_BPQP01000132.1 GCF_022179305.1 Methylobacterium iners | reverse complement strand
CAGAATCGATCCCGTCGATCCTGTCTATCGCTGCCGGCATCTGACGATGATCAGAGGGGTTCCTGTACAATCAGTGAGCGGGACTGGACCCGGTCTGGTGAGAACGGTTGAACAGGGACCCGTGTCGGGGATGCCCGATTTCAGCTCAGCCGGTCTCGCCGCGCTGGGGGCGCTGGGCCTGGATGGCCTCAGACGAGGTTTCGTATGGCTCGTCAGCCGAGGTGCTGGCTGATTGACGGTGAAGCTTCGCCCTGGCCCTCGGCTGGGCAGCCGCAGCAGGGTCGCACCCTTTCGGGCAAGCTGTCTCACGGCGGAGTGTCACAGATCCAATCCGGGTGCCACGGGCTAAGCGTGCCGGATGGCCGAACTTGCATTCATCGCTGTCGCCGGACCGCTCGGGGTGGTTGCCGTCCTGACGGGCGCTCACCCGAAGATCGAGAGGTTGTGGAGACGCATCTTGCTCGGATGATCAAAGGCACACCGCTCGTTCCTGTCCCTCCCGCGGGCAGGCACCACCAAGCTGTTGGCCTTTGTTGATAAAGTCGGCTGTAGCAGTGGGGAACATGACCAAGCAGCCTTCCCACCCCTTCAACCTCGATATCAGGCGTTGCCGTTTTCAGGCCGACACGTTCGTCTGGTCCATCAGCGAGCGTGGCGGAGAGAAGCGACGCTCGCCCCAGAGCTACGCAACCTTTGAGGACGCGCGGCTCGCCATGAAGGAGGTTCTGCAAGGGCTCATTGCGGACAGGCACGCAGCTGTCGCCCGGGCAAGCGACCACGGGCATCTCGATCCACCTGAGCGCATGGCTTCTGGTCAATGAAGCATTAGCCATAGTCTGCGGACTTGTTGATTCCCTAGTTCGGCATGGAAGCGTCGCTGACGACCGCGTCGCCGATCAAGTGGCTTGTTCCTCCTCCAGCGTAAGATTGTAGAGCATGGCGTGGACGCGATCCCCCGTCATGCGATTCGGATCAAAGCCGCTCTCGCCAGCAATCCCGCCGAAGCGGTCGGCGTCTACCTGCGAGGCACCCACGAAGGCCATCGACCAGTTCGTGAAGCAGCGGTCCGCGATGGGGCCGACGCTCATCAGCGAGACCTCACCATGGCGGTCGTCGCGCTGGATCCGCTCGAACGTCGCCTCGACCGCCTCTTGCGGCCCCTCCAGCACCTGAGCAAAGCAGCCTGAGTTGAACAGCAGGGCACCGGTGACGCCGACACGCGCGTTGTTGATCCGGCTGACTTCCAGGATGCGATGCACCTCCTGGAACACCAGCTCGGGCGACCCCAGGATCCGGTTCCGGCTGTAGTAGACCAAGCTTGTGAGTGTCTTGCTCATGAGCCTATCAGATCCTCTAAAGAGTTGAACTATCTGACAGCAGTGCTGCGGCCATCGCGGCCGGCATCGGGCGACCCGTCAGGAAGCCTTGGACCTCGCCGCAGCCTTCGGCCTGGATCGCGGCAAGCTGTTCCGTTGTCTCGACACCCTCGGCGGTCGTCTTAATGCCAAGGCTTGCACCCAGGCTCGCGACCGCCCGCACAATGGCACCGCAATCCTCGTTGTCGACCATGCCGCTCACGAAGGAGCGGTCGATCTTGATCTTGTCGAAAGGAAACTTCCGCAAGTAGCTCAGGCTCGAGTAGCCCGTGCCGAAGTCGTCCATCGAGATCCGAACGCCGAGGGCGCGAAGTGTCGTAAGGGTGGCCAAGACACTCTCAGTGTTGGCCAGCAAAGCGCCCTCGGTGATCTCCAATTCCAGGCGGCTCGGCTCCAAGCCAGAGCGTGCGAGCGCGGACATCACGATCTCGACGAGCTTGGGACTGCGGAATTGCACAGGAGATAGGTTCACGGCAATCGACACCGGCTTGGACCACCCGGCCGCTTCCTTGCAGGCTGTACGAAGCACCCACTCCCCGATCGGCGTGATGATGCCGATTTCCTCCGTCAGGGGAATGAAGTCTGCCGGCTGGACCATCCCACGCTCAGGATGCTCCCAGCGAATGAGCGCCTCGAAACCCGTGACGGCGTTCGTCGCCAGATCGATCTGAGGCTGATAGGCGAGCGTGAACTCCTTCAGGGCCAGAGCCCGACGCAGGTCGAGTTCGAGTGAGCGCCGCGCCTTCATGCGCGCGTCCATGTCGGCCTCGAAGAACCGGAAGGTTCCCCGGCCGTCCGACTTGGCACGATACAGGGCGAGGTCGGCGCGCTTCATGAGCTCGTCCATGTCCGAGCCATCGGTGGGCGACACCGCCACGCCGACGCTCGTGCCGATGTTGAGCATGTGCCCGTCGACCAGGTAGGTTCGTCCCAGCAGGTCAACGAGACGCGCGGCCAGGGTCTCGGCCGCCTGAGGCTGGACGGCATCGGCCTGCAGCACGGCGAACTCGTCCCCGCCGAGGCGTGCCACGACGTCTCCCTCGCGTAACGCGCTCTGCAAGCGTTCGGCGACCTTGCGAAGGAGGGTGTCTCCTACGGGATGGCCCAGCGTGTCGTTGACCGCCTTGAAGCGGTCGAGGTCGAGGCACAGAACGGCGACCTCCGATCCCGTTCGCTTCGCCCGGGCCAGCATCTCCTTCAGACGGTCCTGGAAACTGGCTCGGTTGTGCAGACCGGTGAGCGCATCCTTGTGCGCCAGCGCCGCGTCGCGCACGTAGGCGGTCACGTCATCGAAGGTGAGGACATAACCGCCGGTTGAGAGCGGCTTGAGGATCGCGTCGACGTAGCGGCCATCGCACAGGGCGAGGCGACCCTGCGTCAGCAACGGGTAATCCGTGACGGCGTCGAGGAAGTCGGCGCCACCCTTGACGTCGCAGATGGTGAGCAGGGCGTTCAACCCGCAACCGAGCAGTTCGACGCCGGCGAACAAGGCCCGTGCGCTCTCGTTGGCGAACTCGACTTCGCAGCCCTCGTTCAGGATCATGACGGCCGTGGCCATCTCCGGCAACGCCGCCGAGCGTGGCTTCGCCTTCGGCATCACGGCGAGAGGCAGAGCTGCGGCAGACATGGGTTGGGCTTCCTGATTTGAGAGCAGCGCTTGGTGAGGACACTAACCCCTTCATCTTGCGATGGAGTGAAGGGCTATCGGAAAGAGGCGTCCTTCCGATGGCTTGATGATTCTGGCGAGGCGTAGGTCTGCACGAAAGCTTCGGCGGGAAGCTTAGTGCGCCGCCCGCCCGCAGACAGGGGCGCCAAGGTTTCCAGCAACGGTACGGCCGGCAGGCTGGCAATCGACGGCTTGGCGAACAGGTAGCCCTGGAACAGGTTGATGCCCGCCGCCCGCAACGTCTGCAGCTCCGCCTCCGTCTCGATGCCCTCCGCAATGACGGCAACACCAAGTTCGCGGGCCATCGTGGTGATACAAGCGATGATGGTCTGCTTGGCAGGCGAACTGGTGAGGTTCCGGATCAGCTCCATGTCGATCTTGATGAAGTCGGGCTGGAAGTGGGCCAGAAGGTTGAGGCCGGCGTAGCCCGCACCGAAATCGTCGATCGCGGTGACGAAGCCCTGCTTGCGGTACTCCTCGATGATGCGCTGGACATGAGGGATGTCCGTCATGCGCTCGTTCTCGGTGAACTCGAACATGATCTGGCGGTGCTCGAACCCGATGCGATGGGCAGCCTCCAACGTGGCCCGAATGCAGGCGGCAGGCTCGTAGACCGCATTCGGCATGAAGTTGATCGAGAGTTTGGTGGTGCCGTCAGGAGGAAACAGACTACCGGCCAGCTCGATCGCCTTCACACGGCACGCCTGATCGAACTTGTAGCGGCTATCTTCCGTCACCTGCTCCAGAATCTGGCCCGCGCCCTCACCGTTGGTCCCACGCACGAGGGCTTCGTGCCCCCATACCGTGCCGTTGGAG
>NZ_BPQP01000131.1 GCF_022179305.1 Methylobacterium iners | reverse complement strand
CGTCGTAGACGGTGTCGGGCAGCAGGTAGCGATCCGAGCTGTTGGCGCTGATGCGGCCGTCCTCGTTGGCATCATACAGCCGGCTTGTCGTCACGAGGCGATCACCGGCGGCAAAGCCCCGGATGGTGTCGTTGCCCAGCCCAAGACCCAGCGCGGTGTCAAAGTAGAACACGTCCCGCCCCGACGTGCCTGTCAGCACCTCGCTCAGGTCCGTGCTGAGAAGCGCCCTCGCCGGTGCGCCCGCGCTGCCGGCAAACGCAAACCGCTCAGCGCCGGTGATCAGGTCGGTGGCGTCACTGGCCCCTGTGTGGGTGCCCGTCACGCTCAGGCCTGCGCCGCTTTTGACCACGCTGTAGTCGCCCCGAGATCCGGCAAACACCACCGTGTCCCGGCCCAAGCCGCCCTCGATCGTGTCAGCCCCACCGCCGCCTGCCAGCCGATCATCGCCCTCGCCGCCGATGAGCGTGTCAGCCCGCTCCGCGCCCGTGAGCGTGTCGTTGCCGCCCAGGCCGTTGATCGTCCAGCTCGCCCCCGAGGTCGCCACAAACACGTTGTCGGCCGCCGTGCCCGTGTAGGCCACAGTTCCAGAAGCCGCAGTGTCGATTGCCAGGCTGAGCACGGCCGCTCCACCCGGGCTGCCTGCCGCATCGGAGTAGGAGCCGGCGGCCACCTGGATCAGCATGGCGCTATCCCGCACGTTAGTCTCGGGCGTGTAGCTGACGGTGTAGACCAGCGGATCGCTGGTGGCGGTGAGCGCGCCCAAGCTGCCGCTCTCGACGCTGAGATCGGATTGGCTGAACCCGACCGGCGCTTCCGAGAAGCTCAGCGTTAGGAAGGCGGTCTCCCCCACCCCGAGGCTTGCCCTGTTGGAGGTGATCGTCAGCCCGGGCGGGGTGGTGTCGCCAAAGCTCACGCCGGTGCTGGTGACCGGGTCGCCTGAGGCGGCATACGAGTAGTAAGTCACGCCATCGTGCACCTCGGAGCCCATGAGCACCAGGTTCGACACCACCCGGCCAGTGCTCGAGAACACTTTCAGCGAACCCGTGTCGGAGATTGCATCGTAGATGGCGTCAGGGAGGGAGAAACGGTCCGAGCTGCCAGAACTGACTGAACCGTCCTCGTTGGCATCATACAGTCGGCTTGTGGTCACGATGCGGTCGCCGGAGCTGAAGTTCCGGATGGTATCGTTGCCCAGCCCCAGACCCATAGCCGTGTCGAACAAGAATACGTCGCGGGCAGCGGTGCCCTGCAGTGTCTCGTTGCTAGGACCGCTCTGGACCGTGCCGGTCGGCTTATCGACAACTGGGTCAACATTCAGTGTCACGGTCACAGCATCACCAAGGACCGTGCCATCGGTGGGACGGTAGGTGAAGCTGTCGGTGCCGAAGAAATTCGCCCTCGGCGTGTAGATGAAGCCGCCGTCAGCGTTCAGCACCAGCTCACCGTCAAGGGGACCATTGACGAGTACGGCGCGCAGGCTCTCACCGTTCGCGTCTGTGTCATTGACGAGCACACCCTCGGCTGCGGGAACGATGAGCGGCGTGTCCTCATTTGTCGTGAATGCGTCAGGGGCTCCGACGGGGGGGCGAAGGGAGGGTAGGATCAGATCAAACACGTCGGACGCACTTGCACCCGCAATGTCTGTGGCGGTGACCCTCAGGCTAAGACCACCTGCAAACCCTTCTGGGGGCGTACCTGACAAGGTGCGCGTAGCCGGATCAAAACCGAGCCAGTTCGGGAGCGCACCATCTGAAGCGAGCCCGACTGTGTAGGTCAGCGTATCCTCGGCATCAGGATCCGTGAACGTATTGACCGGGATCAGAAGCGAGAACGGTTTGCCAGCATCGACGACTTGATCGGCAATCGCCGCCTTCAGAACAGGCGCATTATCGACTTTGATGCCGGCAGTCGCACCGACGTTAAGTGCGGCACCGGTGAGCGCGTTGCCGGCACGATCCGTGATAGTCGAGCCATTCAGCTCAAGCGCGCTGGCCACTGCTACGCCATCTGGGTCAAACTCGCCCGCACCAATCAGGTACCGGAACACGAGCGTGTCCGTGCCACTCCCGGAATGATAGCTGGCTGGCCTGGCGGTCTCACCAAGGGTCAGCGCCAAGCTTGGAGCCGTGACGCCGGCGGAGACGAACACCGCTTCTGAGAAGCGCACAGCGACATCGAGCGTTTGACCGGCGCCGTAGTTCCCATTCGGCGGTAAGTTCACGGAGGTGACAAACGGCGCCAAGAAATCAACCACGATAGCGTCAGGAGCGACCTGCACCACGCGATCTGCCACGCTGGGCGCCAGCTCCACGTTGCCGGCATTGTCCGTGGCCGTTGTGTAGAACCTGTAGGTCCTTCCCGGGTCACCGACGTACGTCGCTTCCGTCAGGGTTGTATCAGTCAACCAGGGAACGTACGCCCCGCCGTCGACAGACACATAGACAGTATAGCCCTTGATCGCAGATCCGACGTCGCTACCACCCCATTCGACAAGGAACTCTGTGGTTGCGACGCTCGCGTTCGCCGGCTCGCCCTCCACCTGAGACGTGGGAGCGTCCAAGTCGAGCGTGTTGAAGATCGCGGGTGTGTCGATCGGCTCCTGCGTCCTGAAGATGATCGTGGCACGCGCGTCGATGACGTCGCCCGTCTGTGCCTCCGCGTCGGGTTGCACGCTGTAGTTGACGAAGCCTTCGCCCGTGCCTTTCTCCACATTGGGAGGCAGGAAGCCCACTCGCGGGTCGTTGGGGATCTCACCGGTGTTGGGGTCAATGGTGGTCAGCGACCAGAATGCCTCACCGCGTTCGAGATCCACACCTGCAACGACGTCCAACAGGTAGCCCTTGGTAGCAGTCAGGTCCAAGCGCTCAGAGTAGAAAGCCACGTTGTCCGGTACATCGATCGTGATGTCGCCCCAGCCGAAGTCACCCAGCCGGAAGGTCCGGGCATCGAGATTTCTATCCAGTTGCTGCGTGACCGTGACCTGCTGCGCAGGCGCGGTCGCGTCTGACACGTTCTCGAAGCGAATTGTGTAAGGTAGGGCGTCGTCATCGACCCAACGATCCGGCCCAAAACCTTGTGGCCCTAAGATGTCATTCGGGTCGCGTGGAACAATAATGGAAGTAATTTTTTTGATAATATCACTGAAACTGTCTTGTATACTTCCGCCTTTCTCAAGAACTTTTTTAACGGCTTTGGCAATCTTTTCATCGATTTTTGCAATTGGGGTGCTGCCCCCAGAACTTGGCTTGGGCGCCTTCTTAACCATGTCAATAGTCTTGATTGCTTTAACACTTAGTTCGTTGAATTGTATATTTGTATTTAGATAGTCGACAGAGCGCCTGATGCCCTGAGTGTTATAGTCTTCCCCAACCTCAAAATCTAACGAACGATTATAAGCATCCGTCCTTGCCTGCAACCCGCGTCCAACAGTAGCAACTGTGCTGGCACCTATAAGTACCGTAACGAGAGCCGCACCTATAAGAACGGGCACAAAGGCGACCTCGCCATTAGCATCGATGTAGCTTGTCGGTTGATTAAAAGAGTATCTGTAGAGATTCGTCTCTCCATTCAATCCGATGGGATCTGCTTGCATAAACCTGCCCTCTTGAGGCAAGTAATGCCTTGCCCGCATGAAGTTCAGGCCGCTGTCATCTTCCATGACCCCCCATTGGCCGACATAGCCAAAGGGGTTCGTCACAATTTCCTGTGACGAGAGAAGCTCGCCGAAGGGCAGATATTCATAGCGGTTCAGGTAAGCGCTATTATCACCAGTAAGACCAATGCTGGAGCCAATTGCATCGAAGTCGAAAAAGGCTTGGCCAGCCGCAGATTGGGAGGACTCCAATCCAAGTCCATGCACATATCGCGCAACGAGTTCCTCGCTCGCGCTGTATTCGCCTACAACGTTACCAAAGCCTGACAGGTCTATCTGGTACTCAGTTCGTGTGCCGTTGTGCACGCTAGCTACACGATGGCCGAGTGCGTCATACTCATAGTTCCAAGTGTCACCTGGCGTGCTAACACTGACAAGCCTGTTCTCAGTGTCATAGCTGTAGGTCGTTGTGATACCATCCTCAGCTTTGCTGGTGAGGTTTCCATCCCTGTCATAGGTGTAGGCTGCGCCGCCAACCGAGGTGTACTGATTGAGGTTGTTGGCTGAGTACTCCAAGGTGTCGCCGTCGTCAGTCACTGCGATTCGATTGCCGGCCGCATCGTAGCGGTACTCTATGTAACGGCCTCCCGGCAGGGTGACGCCTGTGAGTTGGCCAATCGCATCATATTCGTAAGACGTGGTGCCCTCGAGCGTAGTAGAACTCATCCGTCTGTTCATAGCATCATAGGTATAATCAAAGCGTGAGTTTACAGTATCATCCGCCTTGTAATTGACTAAGCTGGTGAGCTGCCCAGCGGCGTCATAGCTGTAGGTTGTGTATGTACCGTTGCCGTTGTTCCCCCGGTCGAGACGACCAGCAGCGTCGTAGCTGTAGGCGGCTATTTGCTCACCTGCTGCATCGGTAAGCTCTGCCATCCGGCCCATTTCGTCGTAACGATAATGTACCTCGTGGCCGGTCTCGTCGACCATTGAACTCCTGCGGCCTACGGTGTCGTAGGTGTAGGCCAGGAAGCGCCCGTCACTATCGGAGACCCGGATCAGGCGGTCAGAAGTGTCGTAAGCAAAGGACTTGCTGCTATCGGCATCTATGGCGGTCGCGAGGTTGCCGCGTGCGTCGTAAGTGTATGTTGCTCGGGTGCCGTCAGCATAAGCCTTCTCAAGCAAGTATCCCTTGCCGTCATAGGTGTAGGTTGTGCTGTCACCACGCCGGTTGATCGCTACACTTAGGTCTCCGTCAGCATCATAGCTGTACCGCTCCGTACTGCCATCAGCGTGGGTGATGACCTGCAGATTGCCCCGGTTATCATAATTATAGTTGACCAGATTACCATTTTCATCGCGCGCACTTGCGATTCGACCAAATTGGCCTTCATAGCTGAGGCGAACGCTGTTGCCGAGCGCGTCAAGCGTGCTCACCAAGCGTCCCACCTCGTCATACGCGCCGCTCGAGGTCGTCCCGTCCGGATTTATGACTTCCGAAAGGTTCCCATCTTCATCGTACCTGAGCTGCGCCACCTCCCCAAGTGGGTTCTCGACTTGCGCCACCTGGCCGCGCTCGTTCAGCAGCAGTATGGTTGTAGCACCCGTGGCATCTGTCACCGTGACGCGGTTGGCGTCGCTGTAGCTGTAGGTGAACGTCTCGGCTCCATTGTTCAGGTTTACCGCCGACAATCGACCGTATGAGTTATACTCGTAGTGGCTCACCGTCCCGTCAGGCAGCGTCACACGAGCCAGCGCGTGCTGTGCTGGACCAGGTTCCGTGACGTACTCGTAGCGTGTGCTTCCTTCGGGCGTTGTGATACCAGTCAGGTACTCGCCAGTCGGATCGTAATCCAGGCTGATTTCTCGACCAGTTTGGTCGGTAACTAGAACAATCCGGCCTTGCGCATTGTAGTCGAAGCTAAGGCTGTCGCCATTGCTAGCGGAGACATGGGTCAGGAACGCGTCAGTATAAGTGGCTTGCAGGAGGCCACCGTTTAGGTCCTCAATCGCATCAAAGCGCCCATCCACGTTGAACTCGATGCGAGTTCCATTCTGCAGCCGCAGATCAAAGGCGCCACCCGCCTTCGTTAGTTTAGCGGTACCCTCGCCCTTGTAGCTGCCGTCAGCCTGCTCCTCGAACTGAAGCTGCATACCACCAAGTGACACGGTGACGTTGCCGTCGGCGTCACTTATCGCAGTGATGTCCCACGCAAATGCTCGGTCGCGGCCCATCACGCCGATCTCGGTCGAGCGGAGCAGGGCGCCACCATCGGTGGCTTCATTGAACGCCACTTCAAGAAGCCGCCCGAGATCGTTGGTGCGGCTCTCAAGTTGATCGAGGTGCGTGGCGTTCTCAGCCAGCATAGCGGTGTAGTCGCCTGCCGTCGTGCCGAACTCGGCAATTAGGTTTTTCTTGATCTGCTCCCAAGCGGCTGGATCGATGTTGTCGGGGCGAGCACTCTCCAAAATGCTAGCCCAGTCCATCTCCCGATCTGCCGAAAGGCTTGAGAGGCCAAGCTGCACGGCACCACCGCCCTCGAAGTCAGGCGTAAAGAAGAGTTGGAAACTGCCCTGCGCTCCCGGAGGTAGGATGCCTGCTGGGCCCTCATTGTTGATGCCGAGCAGCTGTAGGGAAGTGCCCCCGAACTCCTCGTCACCGGGCAGCTTGAGGCGGGCATTGCCAGAGATCTGCAGCAGTGGTGCTGCGACATCTGTCTGGCCTTCGTTCCTGTAGTAGACACGTACAGTGCCGGTCTGGCCCAACCTCAGCGCTGGTGGTGTGTCCATCTCGAACACGACCTGTCCCGGGGGAAGGTTGTTGACGGTGAACCCATCGTCCAAGACGGCAGACTTGGCGCCATCGGTGATCTTGACGTCGTAGGCTCCAGCATCAAGGCCGCGCAGGTCGAACGTCGCCCAAGCCTCGGTGCTGTCCTGCCAAACAATCCTGCTGGCCTTGTGCTCAACACCGTCCGCGCCCACCAGCACGGCAGCCGTGCTGGTTGTGAGTTCAGCTCCATCAATCCGGATTGTGACCTGGCCGCGGTTGCTGCCACTATCCACGCCAAGTTCAGTGATGGAGAAGCGTAAGACTTCCGCGCTGATCGAATAATCCATTTTTTGCGACGGGTTGTAGGCCGTCACATAGTAAGAACCAGCCCGCGTGTTCGGGATGACGATCTGCTGGTCCGGCGAGTCGGCCAGGTTGAAGCGGTAGTCGAAGTCTGCCCGGCTCGGCATCTCGCCATAGCTGACGAAAAGCTCGGTCCGCCCAACGGGCGATGCGCTGTCAAACCCCACGCGCAGCGTCTCGCCCGCCGCGACGTCTACCCTGTAATGAACCGACTTTTGTTGATCGATGACCCCGTTGTCCGAGCCGCCGAGCGGGAGGTTTTCCACGTCAAGTTCAACGCCGTCGAGCGAGGCGCCTAGATTGTTCTGCTCGTTAGTTTCGAGGATCTGATTGCGGATATCACTGCGGATGAGAACGTAATAGTCTCCGCTCAGTACACCGGGAAACGTTCCGGCCACCGTCGTGGTGTAGCTGCCACCTGCAGACAATGGGCCGTTCTGAGAGGCGGCTCCGAAGAGCTGATCGCTAAGATCCCAGATCTTATCACGCGACAGGTACACGCTGTCCCGCCAGGAGCCGTCCACCTCTCGGTCGCTTTGGTTCGTGACAGTGTAGGTGATGCTGGCCTCAGAGCCCGGTGTGCCGTTCTGCGGGACCGTGATCGATCCGGCGACCAGATCGACCTTCTGCGGCAGCGCAATCTGCGCAGCAGAGCTATCGACTGCGATGTTGTTGGCTTCGCCCCCACGCTCAAAGATTGCATTGCTGCTATCAGCTGCGGCGATGACATAATACGGGCCAGCGACGCCGACAGGGATGGTGAACTCTGAACTGAAGCTTAATTCCTGGCCAGCTAATAAGCCGTCTTCCTGAGTAGTGAACCCAAGATAAACATCGCTGTTTCGGTCCAGAAGAGAGTCGCGCGACAGGTAGAAGACCTGCCGCCAGCCAGGCGCTGCAAGCCCTTCACCGGTGTTAGCTACGGTCCAGTTGACTTTGATGTTCTGCCCGCTGATGGCAGTGTCGCTGGCTTGCAGATTGCGAATGACAAGGTCGGGTGTCTGCGTCTGCTGGATGCGGATTGGAGCTGACGCAGCTGTCGCGTTGTTGTTCTCACCACCCGGCTCGTAGACCTGGTTTTCGATGTCCGTGCGCACAAACACGTGCCAGTCGCCCTGCAGGTTCCATGGCACATCGATAGCACTGGAGACCGTGTATTCTGCTCCTGGCTGCAGCGTCTCGTAGTGGTGAATGTCCTTTAGAACGATGTCGTCAGCGTTTCCGAGTGTTTCGTCAGAGGAGAGGACGATTTGGTCTGTCCAGTATTCCGCTCGGGTCCGACCATCGCCGGTGTTGCTGACCGAGTATTGCACCGTCATTTGCGTCCCATCACCGGCAGCGATGGGGGTCACCACCGAGGTGACCTGGAGGTCAGGTGGCGAGAACGCTTCGATGTTGATGGTCGTGCCGTTGGTGTAGGTGCGGGCAGCCGTGACGTTGTTGGTGTCTGCCCCGTTCTCCCAGACCACACGGGTTGCATCAGTTTCGACCAGGATCTGGTATTGTCCGTTGAGCTCTGGTGTCAAAGCGATCTGTTCGCGCCTGGTATAGACCTCGCCGGGGTTCAGGATGCCGTCATGGCTGAAGGTCCCAAGAAGCACGTCATCGGTATTGCCAAGGGTACCGTCACGAGACGCATAGACCCGATCAGTCCAGCTTGAGCCGATGGTATCTCCGTTGCCCTGATTGCTGACGGCCCACTCAACGACAATTGCCTCGCCTGCTTTGCCTGTGCTCGGCGCCACGGCGGAGGAAGTCACCAGATCGCTTGCGTTGATGATGACAGGAAGGGCATCAGTGGCCGTGACGTTGTTGCCGTCGTTCAACTCGAATACCGCGTTGAAGGCGTCGGTACGGCCAAGGATATGCACCTGCCCGTTAAGGTTGGTTGGTAGCGTCAGAGTGATCGTATCGGTGTAGCTGGAACCCGCCTGGAGCGTGCCGTTGTGAACTTTCTGGCCCACAAGCAGGTCGGTGCTGTCGAGGATGGCATCTGACGAGAGAAAGAAGCTATCAGTCCAGAAGTTGTTGGGCGGCGCACTGGAGCCGGAGTTTGTCACCTCGTAGGTGAGGCTCAGCTCACGGCCTGCTTTCACCTCACCGGCAGGGCTGAGGGTACGCATTTCGAGATCTGGCGGCGGGGTCAGGCGCACCAGCGTGGGCGAGCTGTCGCCGGCAAAGTCATTCGCTTCGAAGGCATCGCCGATTGACGGCGCTGGGCTTAGCTGGACGAAGAAGTGGTGCTCGCCACTGACACCAACCGGCAGCGTGACGTTGATCGTTCGGGTGATCGAGTCTGCGCCATTGGCGTTGGGAAATGATCCCACGCGCTCGTAGTAGCGCGCGACAATTCTGTCGCCACCAAGAGCGCCGCCGAACCCGCCACCAAAAGTGCCGCCGAGTACGCTGCCTGAAGAAGCGCTGAGACCACCCCCTGAAGAAGCACTAAGGCCGCTACTTAAGGAACCGCCGAACCCGCCACCAAAGGCGCCATCGATTATGCCCCCTGAAGAACCGCTAAAGCTGGAAGCGCGTGCGCTTGAAGAGCCGCTGCTAGAAGCTGCGGCCACAAGCAATGCCGGCCGTTCCTCAATAACATAGTAGAGCTTGTAATATACGTGATCTCTCACACCCTCATGCACAAGCGCGTCATTATTGTCTAAGACGGCGTCCTCAGACATGTAGACGCGTTCAATCCAATCTGGTCTGAAGCCCTCCGTCGACATCTCACGTATGTAAGTGCGACCGCCAAGACCAAAAGAACCGCCACTCTCCCCGAGCTGGAACGTGCCGTTAACAGCCTCGTATCCCGGCCACGGCTGGAAGTCTCCTAGTTCGGACAGCTCCGAAGCGACGATATCTGCTTGACCAACGTTCACCACTTTGAACGTGAGCGGCATCCGCTGGCCAGACAGAGCCTGCTCGGGAGCTGCGACGTCTGTGACTGCAAGATTCGGCAGCTCGGAGAGCGGAATAGGCCGGATGTCGATGACGGAGCTTGCATCGAGGTTGTCACCCTCCCAGCTGAGCTCTTCGACCCCATCGTTCAAATCCGCTTTGACGAGGATGCGGTAGTTACCTTCTAACCCTGCCGGCAGCCTGACAATTTGCGAGTTCGTGTAAGATTGCCCTGGCTCGAGATAGCCAGGGTTTGCCACTTGGGTGAGGTAGACGTCGTTTGTGTCAAGTTCATCATCAGCCGAGAGGTAGATGCCGTCGTTCCAGTAGGGCGCTGACGTTGGAGCGTCGCCGGTGTTGGTCACCGTCCAGCGCACTTCCACGTCCCGCCCAGCAAAGCCAGACGTCGGAACGATCACGGTTTGCGCCTTGAGGTTGGGTACTGGTGCCGGCGAGATTGTCAGTGGGTCTGAATGGCCCTCGTTGTTCGTCTCGCCGCTCTGGCCTTCGGCGATGACGTTTGCTGCTTCCGTCTGAACGACGACGCGGTACTCACCACTGAGCGTCAGTGGAATGTCGAGGTTTTGCACTCTGGTGACGCTCTCGCCAGCGGTCAGCGTACCCTCGAACGCATGGTTGGCGACAAAGATGTCCAGTCCTGGCGTGGAGACATCGTCAAGGTAGATACGATCCACCCATCCGCCAGAGTAAGCGTTGCTCTCCTGGTTTCTGATCTGCCATGAAACCAGTAGCGGCTGACCAGCCGTGACCTGATCTTCGGGCACACTGACGCTGACGTCGTCAACAACAAGGTCAGCTTCGATGTCAGCAACAGATATGCTGACCTGCTGTTCCAGCACGGAGCCGTCACTGCCAACAGCCCGAATGGTAATAAAATGAGATGTTGCCGCCTCATGATCGAGGACGGCGCCGTCCAAAACACGGATCCGACCCTGATCCAGGGCAAAGCGTCCTCCAGCATCATCGAGGAGCTGGTAATCGAACGTCACGCCTTCGTCAGAGTTTTCGACTCTCGCCTCGCCGACGACGGTGCCAGCAAGGGCGTTCTCCTCAACCTGTGCTTTGCTGAGGCTCAGTTTCAGATCTTCGGCAACGCTGATGGTGAACTCCGCCGTGCTGCTGCTTCCATCAGCGGAGGTCGCTCTGATTGTGATCTGGTGGCTCGGCGCTGCGTTGTGGTCGAAGGTTGCCCCCGACGCTACGCGCACGACACCGGTCGCCTCATCGATGATGAAGCGGCCCTCTGCGTCGCTAGTAAGGTCGTATGTGACGGCGCTCGTCGTCGCGTCTGCATCAGAGGCGAAGACGCGAATGCCGACAGTACTGCCGCCGATTGCGTTTTGCCGAACTATGTTTGCCGCGTTATTGATGTCTTGCGGAGCAGTAACAGCAAACTCGTTGACGTCGCCTACGGCGATCGAGAAACTTTCCTCATACTGTTGACCTAGCTGGTCAGTGACCCGCACCCTGATCGAGTGAGCAAACGCACTCTCCCGATCAAGAAGAGAGCCGTTTGCGACGGTAATTACGCCAGACGCCGCATCGATCGTGAACCTGCCGCCCGCATTATCTACGAGATCATAGATTAGCGTCTCACCGGTGTTGGGATCCTTTCCGGTCACGGTACCCACGACGGTACCATCCGCTGCATTTTCGCTGACGGAGCCACCAGTGATCGTCAAATCGTCAGGGGGGATGTTTACTCCTCCGGTCCCGAGACTTGGGGCTTCTGGATATACATTGGAGAACGCTAGCGCGCTGGGGGCCACACCTTGCAGTCGAACAAGTGTGACGAACGCCTCTTCGACGCCTGAACTGTCGGGGTCGACCTGAATTAGCGTGTCGGCGCCGTCTGCAACCGCACGCATATGGCCAGTTGCGAATGGATCGTCGCCGAAGTTGTAGCCCGTGAGATAAACCAGAACGTTGTCTAAGTTGAGCACGTCGCCGCCTGTGCCGGTGGCGAAGTCCGTCACCACGTCGGCCACGAAAGCAGGGTTTGAGGCGTACCAGTCGAGGTGGTAGGTGTCCCGACCTGCTCCGCCCGTGAGTGTGTCCTGCCCCGCGCCATAGGACACAGCGTAGAACTGGTCCGCGCCCTCGCCACC
>NZ_BPQP01000130.1 GCF_022179305.1 Methylobacterium iners | reverse complement strand
GCGAGGCGCAACAGGCACAGGTGAAGAACCGGCGGCTTAACGACATGAACAGGGCCTTCCCAAATCTGGCTCAAAGCCGACGCTGCCATCCTGCTCGAGATTAACAACCAGAAGTTGTAGTGCGTCGCAGCGATGATGGCCCTCGCAACCACTCATTGCGATCAACACACTGGCGCTGAGGAGCCAGAGGCTCAGCAGGCGCTGCTCGCCATGCGTGAAAAGCGAAAGCACGCTGCCTAATTACCGCTGCCGGCATGGGCGAACGCTGCGGCGGTGCTGCTCCACTGATAGTCGTTGGGTGCCAAGCAGAGGGCCCCCTCCGCATGGTCGAGCGCGTCAAGTAATGCGCCAAACACCATTTCGACAGGCTCGTCAAAGGTATCGGCGAGGTGATCGCGTAGATCGAAACCAATCTGTGTTAAAGAAATTCGCGAGCCAAAGTCAAATTGTTGCATTATAGACACCATGAGTGTGATCTATAGCCTTGAGTGAGGCCATCAGATCGAATTTCAGGAGTTAACAGAAAGTTAATGCACGGGGTTGAATTGCGGGCATTGGTATGCCCGGATCGGTTGGGCACGCCTCGTTCTTTCGAGCTAACGCACTGTAGGAACTGCGCTCTGTCCTTTGCAGCGTGTTTGCCGATGCAACCTGGACCTGCACCCAGCTTGTAGCCACCTCTCGTCTTCGTGACTTCAAGCGGTGAGCCCACCGCCGGGCATGCGGGCATGGCCATTCGCGGTCGCGTTCATGTCGAGCCGAACACCAGTTCGCCTTCCTCGGCGCCTGCCGACAGCTCCCGGCCGAGATGCGCTTCGGCTGAGTAGCGGGGTCAGCAAGGGGCCGAAGCCACGATTGTGGGCTGCTTTCGTGGAGCGGACCCGCGTGCGGCAGACATGAAGCCAAGCGGCTGAACCGTTCAGCTCCTCCCGACGTTGCTCGCGCCGACATCCATGAGGACGTAACGCCGGAATGCCATCACGATCAGCGCCGCACGCCTGCTTTGCCCTGACGCTCATGGCCGGCGTCTTTGCTACCACCACCGCCTCGGGAGCCGAGGATTGCTCCGAGCGTTTCCAGAAATACGGGCTGTTTCTGCAGGCGAAGAAATCCTGCGGACAGGACATCGAGTACCCGCAGATGAAGGCCATGCGGGCTTGCGCCAAGGCGACGCCGCAGGAGGCGGCGATCAAGCTGATCGATGACGGACGTCGCGAATGGGCGAGAGGCGTGATGCGCAGCAGCCTCGGCAGCATGTGCGAGGAGGTTTTCGCGAAGCCGTCCGCGACGGCGAAGCGACGCTGATCGAGATGGAACGCTCATGGGGAGCAGGCATCTGGAAAGCCACGCTTCCCGAAGCGGACAGGGCCTAGCTGATGGCGTTCGACCCCTACAGGCCCAACGCCGCCTTGATCCCGGTCCAGCTCCGCTTCGTGAACATGCCGCGGGAGCCGGCCCTGAACCTGGGCTCCGCCATGACGGTCCTCGCAGAGGCGGCCCGGCAGGAATGGCGATGCGGTGTGGCTGCCGTCGGCACCATTCCTCGATGGTCGGTTCTCCGCCCCTGCCAGGTTCGGCGCCCGAGCCCAATCAGGGCATCATCCAACGCAACGGGCTAAAGCGGTACCTTCAGGAAGGAGAGACTTATGCCGAGCGGCTATTGGATCGCCCGCATCACCGTGACGGACCCCGAGCCCTACGCCGCTTACGCGCAGGCGCTTCCGGCCGTCGTCGAACGCTTCGGCGGGCGGTTCCTCGTCGCTGGCGGGCGCCTCGAGGCCGTCGAAGGCGAGGCGAGACCGCGCAACGTGGTCATCGCCTTCGACACCTACGAGACGGCTCGCGCGTGCTGGCATTCGCCGGCCTACGCCGAGGTGGCGCGCCTGCGGGAGGGGGCGGCGACCGTCGACGTCGTGATCGTCGAGGGTGTCGAACGAGCGCGTGTCGACGGCCAGCAAGCCCCTGAAGGTGAGCAGGTGCCGCGGGACGATGCTCCGGAACCGCTGAGCGGCAGCTTGTAGGGGCGGTGAGCGACGGCGCTCCGCGCGGGATCACCGCTGAACCGAGCCATTCCGGTGACCGCGGCGCTCAGCCTAGAGGCACTAGAGCGATGGGTCAGCGTTGGTCCCGCGTGAGCGGAGACACCGACCCATGAACGACATCGGTGAGATCTGGCGTCGCCGTCGCTACGGCCTCATCGGCCTAGTGTTTATCGTGGCCGGGTCGATCGCTGCCATCAATATTGGCCTACGCTTTTTCGTATAGAGAACGCCTGGACCTCCAACGATCTCCTTTGGCAGGGCTTCTTCGTCGGTATCCTGTTCGTGGGGATCGGCTGCGTGCTCCTTTGGGAATGGCGCTTTGCCCGGCCCCTGACGGAGGAGGAGCGGCACTTTCGCGAGGTGAGGGAGGCTTGGCAGCGGGAACGCGATCGCCTCGGCGGAGGCTGAGGTCTCACGTGGGGTGCGCGTAGGCCGCGCATTCCCAAGGCTTCGTAGCAGCAGCGCGCTCAGTAGCTCACGCAATCACAAAGATGCCGTCATCACAGGCGCTTAAGGTTTGACTGGCGGAGAGGGGGGGACTGTACCCCAGTTCACGCTTTCCCTAGGGAAATGGGCCTCGCGGCGCCCGTTTTCATGATCCGTGTGTACCACCGCCGTGTGCCCCGGGCCAGCACCACGTTTACCTGTCCACTGCTGGTGCGAGCCGAGGCGATGTCAGCCGACCAGAAGGCGCTGGAGCCTGACTTCGGTAAGCGGAACCTGCTCGGAGCCGTCGCCCTGCCCGCGGCGAAGTCGCCAGAAGGACGGGTCGGCTGGCAATGGCAAAACATCGCCTTCCCTTTCCTTCATACGATCGGCGTCAAGGATTGCGTCAATGCGGACGGCAAGGATGGCGACCCGTTCGCCGAACAGCGTCAACAGCGCCCCCCCGAACGTGTCGAGGTCGGTGTCGCGAGGTAGTGGAATCACGCCGTTCGGCACGACGGCAGCCGCGATCACTGGATAGGGTTCGCCCCCGACAACGGACAGGATCGTCTGGTCGCGGCAGGGGAGGTCGAGGCGACCGGGCGGCTCCAGCTTCGCCCTCAGCAGGGCCTGCGCCGTTTCGGCAAGTCCGAAGCCTTCTGCGAAGGCGGAGTAGTGGCCGAGCGCGATGCTACGTCTGATGTGCCGGAGGTCCTTCGGGGTCGGATCGACCTCCCCCTCGTCGGGATCGTCCACCCAGAGGTAAGGGTCCTGCAGCCGAGCGTGGCCCTGCACGGCCCATCGGGTGGCGATGGCATAACGCTTCACCTTGAGCTTGCTGTTGTTCGCCATGATGTCGATGCGGCGGGCTTGGGCCATCGCGGCCGACAACGACGGCATGGGGCCGGATCCGTTATGGGAACCCTTGGCCTCGGCAACGGCGAACGTGTTCGCTCCTGCTGCCGTCGCCACGATCCAGTCGGGCAGATCGCCGGGCAGGTTCTTCTGGACCGTGAAGTGGGGCCATCCGCCCAGGGCCTGAAGATTGGCTCGGATGGGTTCGAAATAGCGATGACCCCAGTAACGCGTCAGGTAGGCTCGGGCGACGAACCGACCGAACAGACCTGAGAGTGCCGTACGCGTCTCGCGGATCTGCCCGAGCTGGGCGATCCAGCGGAAGGGGTCACGTTTGGAACGAGGAGCTGATCGAGGAAGATGTCGAAGGGCGCGCTGCCGAGCGAGATCTGCACGATCTCGCGGATCGCGGCATCCGCGATCTCGGTCGTCGTCAGAGGGAGCGGATCCTGCCCGGCGGTCCCTTGTCCGGCGGGCGTGTAACGGTGGCGGAAGTTCCTAACGGACACGGATGACGCTTGCTCCCTTGGTCGCCCTCGACGGCGTCCGGCCGGCCCATGTTACTGATCGCTCGTTTCCGCGAGGTTCAGCCGAGAACAAGGCGGCGCCGATCATTGCGGAGGGCAGGCTCGTACAGGCGCTCGCCGATTGGTGCGCGCCGTTCCCGGGCTACCACCTCTACTACCCGAGCCGGCGGCAGACCACGCTGGCCTTCCAATTGGTCGTCGACACCCAACGTCGACGCACGTAGGGCGGCGGTTGCATGCCGTCCGCCCAGGCTGTCATTGCTGTGGGGATGGCGGGGTGGCGACGGGGCTGACGGATGCCTGGGTGTCGGAGGCTGCACTCAGGGCCCATGAACCTCGAAAATCGTCCCGACGGTTTCCCGAAGGTTGAGCTTGATCCCTATGGACGAGATCGCATCGGAATGGATCGGACCGAACCGGGATCGTTCATTCTCAATGGGTTATGTCCAGTTGGTTTCTTGCCGCGGCCCTGAAGGGGTTGGAGATTGCCGCCAAGGCGCTTGAGGTGCCTACCGCCTCACTGGCCTACAGGCGGAACATGGCCCGCACGGCGATCCTGCTCGCGCGGCCGGTGAAGGGGTGAACCCGGTCAACCTCTCAGGCCAATGTCCGAGAAGGGTGGAATGCGGAACTGAACGTCGCGTCCGGAAGCGGGCGTTTGGCTTTCGACGCAACCTCGCCGTAGAGGCCAGGCTACGCGATTGCGGAAAGCGATCGTTCGCAGTCTGGATGTTACAGAACGGCATAGCTTTTGTGCCTGGCGGTTCGAAGCGTCACCCAAGTCATTCCGCGAGCGGTCGGCTTATAAACAAAACCCCGCCCAAGACGGGCGGGGTTGCAGTATGAGAGTTGCTGAGCGTGTGAGACGTGGATGAACTACCTTAGGCGGCGCGCACCCTGGCAAGAAACCGATTTACCTCGGTGCTCAAGCTCTGAGACTGGCGCGACAGCTCAGAGGCCGACGCGAGCACCTGAGTAGCCGCCGCACCAGTCGCTTCGGCAGCACTCGCCATGCCCGTGATATTGCTTGTCACCTCACCCGTTCCGACCGCTGCCTGAGCCACGTTGCGCACGATCTCATGCGTCGCCGCGCCCTGCTCCTCGACAGCAGCGGAGATAGCGGTTGCTACTCCACTGATCTCCTGGATGCGCGCTGAAATGCTGCCGATGGCGGAGACCGCTTGACCTGTTGAGCCTTGGATCCTGCCGATTTGGCTCGAAATGTCCTCTGTCGCGCGTGCCGTCTGATTGGCGAGTTCCTTCACTTCAGCTGCAACCACTGCAAAGCCGCGTCCTGCCTCACCAGCCCGTGCTGCCTCAATGGTGGCGTTCAACGCCAAGAGGTTCGTCTGGCCTGCGATGCTGGTGATCATCGACACTACGTCGCCGATCTTCGAGACTGCACCACTCAGCTCGTTGACGAGGCTGGCGGTCTGTGCCGCCTCGTTCACAGCAGCCTGGGCGAGGTGGGCTGAGCCATTCACCTGCCGGCCGATCTCCTGCACGGACGAGCCCAGCTCCTCGGCTGCCGCTGCAACGGTAGTGACGTTCGTAGCCGCCTGCTCAGCGGCAGCCGCAACGGTGGAGGACTGACTGGCCGTTTCAGAAGCCGTGCCGGTCATGCTTTGCGCCGTCGCCTGCAGCTCGGTGGCGGCTGATGCGACCATCCCGACGATGCCGCTGATTGCAGCCTCGAAGTTGTCTGCCATCTCGCGCATCGCTGCCTTTCGCTGCGCTTCCGCAGAGGAGCGCGCAAGCGCCGTCTCCGTCTCAAGATCTCCCATCCGGATCAGGCCATCCTTGAACACCTGCACGGCCTTCGCCATCTCGCCGATCTCGTCTCGGCGGTGAGCGCCGAGGACCTGCACATCATGGTCGCCGCCAGCCAAGCGGCGCATTATCCGAGTCATGCCGATAATTGGACCTGTCACGCGCCACTGCACAATGACAAACCCAGCAAGAGCAAGGATAACGGCCACCAAAAGCAATCCGGCTTGAGCCAACAGCCTTGTCCAAGCCTCCGCTTGCCGCGTTTGTGCGTGCTCCTGGGCCATGCTCATCGCGGTATTCGGGATGGCTGTCAGAGCTTCCAAGCCTTCGTTACCGATCCGATCAAGTTCATCATTGCTGACGGTTGGCGCGCGCTTAGCGGCAACGTCCTCATAGGCGGTTTTGCGGACCTGTTCGAAGGTCCCGAACGTCACGCTTTTGGCTGTGCTTGCTAGGGCAACCAGTGTACTCGGGGCGCCGGGCCGAGCGAGAAGCTCGTTGAGCACCGACCAGTTCACAAGGGCTCGGCCACGCAGATCAGCCATTTTGCGATCCAACGCCGGCGTCAGCTCGCCTTTGCTGCGCGCTTCGGCCAGGGCTGTGCGCTCTAGCCCAATGCCATCACGAGCGAGCCAAGCAGCTTGCTTGATAGCCATTAGCTCTGCCGTCGTGGTGTCAACCATCCGGATCGCTTCCCCAAGCGCGACCGACATCTTCTCCAACCTGTCGACCACCTCGCTCGCAGCAGCGTTGTACTCGCTGCTTAGGGCTAGGCGCCGCTGCTCCAGGGGGACTCTGAGGGCGGCATCGGCTTCCTTGCGAAGCGCAGCAAAGCGCTCGACGCTCCGAGGCAAGCCTGCAGCGATCTCGCTTTGTCCGCTCGTACAGTCGATTGCGTTGCAAAGCTCGATAACACGGGCCGTGGCTGGGTCAGCTTTTTGGCGCGCGGCGACAAGCATGCCCAGGAAGGCGTCGGAGGCTGGGAGTTTGGCTTCTAGCGCCACGCGTGTAGGCCCACGCTGGGTGCGCGTGTTTTGGAGCGCGGCGAACACCTCGCGACCGGCTTCCGCAACCTGCGTGACGTGTGCACTGTCGCGGAGTTTCTGAACCTCGCCGTAGATTGGCGCTCCCGCTGCGACAACGACCAGGGCGGTCATGGAGCCTAGAAGCAGCTGAAGGGTCGTGCCAATCTTAGGGGAAAATCGGCTTACATGCATAATTCATCTCGCCACAGAGCTGGGCTGGGCTACCGCAGCTGCTGGCACCCTGCGCAAGAATGCTGAACTGGAACTTACAGTTTAAGCACTTTCGCCGGCGGCACTGGCGAGTTTCTGACGATCGGCGATGAGCCAGAAACGGCCACCACGGGTATGGCTGAGGCGCGCCGTCGCGTTGCGAAGCGCGTCAAGATGAAGACTATCGGTAGCTACTTTGCCGAACGTGATTCAATCACAGGGAACGCGAGGGAGGCACAGGAAGTGGGCGAGATCCTTTGATCCGGCATTCAGGGTCAGGCATACGAAGGTCTGCAACGGATCAGCACTGAGCGAACGCCAACGTCGTCTTAGACATTTCTGCGCCCCGAAAGCGGGCGGGCGCAAAGCCACCTGACCGGTCATACACGTCCATTCAATCAGGCGGCCCAGAAGCGAACACTTCCAGGGTCCGACAAGGGCGGATTGTGTTGAAAAACTCGGGAGGGGGTCGAAGCCGCTCCTGCGACGTAGCTCAGAGCAGAAGAACTTTCCACCAAGCTCCTGAAGATCTGCTCGCTGGGGCAAGCGAAGTCCTGTGAAGAGAAGATTGCTCCCCTCCGCGGTAGGGCGCATGCACTGAAAAGTGCCGCCACCGAGTTTTTCAACACAATCGGCGGAAAGCGGTCGTTCGCCTCCCGTGGTGAGCGGCCTCATGTGACCTATGCGAGCGATTGAGAAGGTCTGTCATCGGACCCTTCGGTATAGTGGATCGCCTTGTAGCTCCTGATCCGGCATTGCGCTCTTCCGGTAGGGCTTGCCGGTATCGTGAGCTATGAGGGCCCCTGTGACACGGACACTAAGCGATCACTGCCCACCAAGCTTCGATCCCGATGACCCTCGTCGCCTTGCTGCGCTCCGCAGCTATGCCATCCTTGACACACCACCAGAGCCCGAGTTCGACGACATCGCGCAGATGGCCGCACAGGCCTGCGACGCACCGATGGCTCACGTCAACTTTATCGATACCGATCGGCAGTGGATCAAGGCAGCCGTCGGTCACGATGCACGGGAAATGCCGCTTCACTTCGGCTTCTGCACCCAGGCCCTGGCGGAGGATGGCATCCTCGTTCTGCCGAACCTGAAGCAGGTGCCGGAGCTCGCATCCAACATCCTGGTCGCCGGCCCGCCGCACCTGCGCTTCTATGCCGGCGTCCCGCTGCTTACGCCGGATGGGTGGGCCATCGGCACGCTGTGCGTGCTTGACCGCGAACCTAGGACGCTGACGGCGCAGCAGGAGTTCATCCTCGAGGCGCTTGCCCGGACCGTGATGGCGCAGCTGGAGAGCCGGCGCTCGGCGGCTGCCTTGCGGGCGCGAGAGGCCGAACTCCGTCTGGTGGCTGATGCCATGCCTGTGCTGATCGGCCTAATCGACCGGAGCTTCACCTACCGGTTCGCCAACGCCGCCTATCAGACCTGGATGGGGCGAGCGCCTGAGAGCGTCGTCGGCCATACCCTCTCGGAGGTCCTTGGTGAGGACGAGTTCGAGGCCCGGCGCCCACAAATGAAACGGGCTTTGGCGGGGGAGGAGGTCAGGATCGAGATGAACTGGGCCTGTCCCAACGGCCAGGTCCGGATTGCCGACATCCGCTACATGCCGCGCTTCGCGGCGGACGGATCGGTCGACGGCTTCTACGTCTTCGTGCACGACGTCAGCGACCGCAAGCGTGTTGAAGACCTGCTTCAAACCCGGGCTAGTCGCCTGGAGGCGCAGGTCGCCTTTCAGACGCGGGACCGCGACCGGATATGGACTCTGTCGCCAGTGCTGAAGGTCGTCGCCGCGCCAGATGGGCGGATCGAGAGTGTGAACCCATCTTGGACTCGCGCGCTGGGTTGGTCCGAAGGTCAGACGGTCGGACAAGCCTTCCTGAGTTTCGTAGCACCGGAGGACCAGGACGCGCTCTCCGACATCCTAAGCCGCCTGGCCGCTACGCAGCCCGTCGATGACACCGAACTGTCGTTCGTCACGCGCGACGGCAGCACGCGGCGCATTCTCTGGACGATCGTACCTGAGGACGGTTTGCTCTACGGCTTCGGCCGCGACATCACCGAACAGCGGCAAGCCGAGGAGGCACTTCGCCAGTCGCAGAAGCTGGAGGCCATTGGTCAGCTCACCGGTGGTGTGGCACACGACTTCAACAACCTGCTGACGATCATTCGTTCCTCGGTGGAGTTTCTTCGCCGGCCTGATTTGGCTGAAGAGCGCAGACGCCGCTATCTGAGCGCGGTGTCGGACACGGTAGACCGGGCAGCGAAGCTGACCAGCCAGCTGCTGGCCTTCGCGCGACGACAGGCTCTCCAACCCGAAGTGTTCGAAGTCTCTGAGCGTCTCCGGACCATCTCGGACATGCTCGACTCAGTGACTGGCGCGCGCATCCAAGTCATCACCGATTTGCCTCGTGAGCACTGCTACGTCCGATCGGACGCAAGCCAGTTCGAGACAGCGTTGGTCAACATCGCGGTCAACGCGAGGGATGCCATGGATGGGGAGGGCAAGCTCACCCTGCGCCTCGACGCTGGAGCGCCGATGCCGCCCATCCGTGGGCATGCGGGTGCCCCTGGCCCCTTCGTGGCGGTGTCGGTCACGGATACTGGCACCGGCATTCCTCAAACTGACCTCGCACGCATCTTCGAGCCGTTCTTCACGACAAAGGAGGTGGGCAAGGGGACGGGTTTGGGACTGAGCCAAGTGATCGGCTTTGCCAAGCAGTCGGGCGGAGACGTCGGCGTGAGTAGTACTGAGGGCGAGGGGACTGTATTCACCTTGTACCTGCCGCAGGTCAAGCCGGCTGTCGAAGAGACGGTGGCAGGGTCAGATGACGTGGTGGCTGGCGAAGACGCAGGCCTTCGTGTGCTGGTCGTGGAAGACAATCTCGAGGTTGGGCGTTTCTGCACGCAAATCTTGGAGGATCTCGGCCACCACCCAATTTGGGCTGAGAACGCGGAGGCGGCGCTGGCCAGGCTGCAGGAGGGTGCAGAGCACTTTGATGCGGTGTTCTCAGACGTGGTAATGCCAGGCATAGGCGGCATCGAGTTGGCGCGACAGCTGCGCGCGAGCCACCCGAACCTGCCGATGGTCCTGACTTCCGGCTACAGTCACGTGCTCGCGCAGGACGATGGCCACGGCTTCGACCTTCTGCGAAAGCCCTACTCGGCCGAAGAGCTTGCTCGCATGCTGAGGCGAGCGGTGACGGGCAGCGGGCAACGACGTGGCTCCGTTCCCATTTAGAGGCAGGTTTAGGCTGCAACGATAGCGCAGCGTCTACTTCTAGGAACAGGCCCTATTTCCGCTTCTAGCGCCAAGCCGTCGCGAGCCGGACTTCCGCTTTGGGTGGATTGTGTTGTAAAACTCGGGACGCCGTTGAAGCGGCACATTTGACGAAGCTCGCAGGAGAAGGGTGTTCGGCCTGGAGCAGCAATTGGCCGGTTTCAGCCAACTCGCTGAACGCTTCCAGATTGAGAGACACTGCCAATTGTCTGGTACTGTGCCTTGCCTGCCTCAGCCCTTTTCATCGGCGAGCCATGAAGTTCTTTTTGTCGCTTCAGTTCAAGATGCCACACGCAAATGATCCCGAGTGCTCCGGAATGCGGTGCTGGTAAGGACAACACTAACGAAGGCGTTGCAGCTCCTGCATCCGCGGCTCTCGCGATATTACCCGGTGCTACATCCGTAAACCTCGACGGAACTATGACCCACTGCTCGAGCCCACCAGATAAGGATCAGGGTGGGACTTATTGTCCAGCTATAGATTGGAGCTGGCCTTCATTTTGAAAGGCAAAGCTTATAATGCTCGCACGCTGGCAGATGTAGTCCCATCATCCTTGGGAACTCAGCAATCTGTAGGACGTTTTCTTCTTGGAACGGGCGAAAACATGAAGGAGGCGAGCCATGTCACAGGCGAATGCGTCTTCAACTCCGACCCACCCTCTTGTCGAGAGCGATCGCGTCGAGGGAACCGCCGTCTATGACGCACATCAAAAGTCCATCGGAACCATCAAGCGCCTCGTTATCGAGAAGGTTAGCGGCCAAGTCATTTATGCGGTCACAAGCTTTGGCGGCCTGTTGGGTGTAGGCTCAGAGGTCCACACGATCCCATGGGAACAACTACACTACGACACAACGCTTCACGGTTTTCGGACAAACATCACGGAAGAGCAGCTACGAAACGCACCTGAGTTCTCTCGCGGTGACAAAGCGCTTCTGTCCCGCAGAGATTGGGAGGAGCTTAGCGAATACTACGCAGGACCTTTATAGGTATCTCTGCAGAAGGCGAGTCGAATACAGCGCTAGCTGAGGTGAAGCACTAAGTCGTCGACGGTTTAGCATGGGTGATTTGGGTGTTGGCTCAGGCAAAGCTACCGTTGGGGGCTAATGCAGCTTGCGCATCGTTTTGCCCAACTCATGTCCACCAGCCTCGATCCTCGCCGTCGCTCGGCGGATCGCAATCTTTGCATCTTGGGCAGCAACCATCCTGTGTGCAGCCGCTAGAGCTTCGCTTCGCGTCAACTGACCCGGTGCGCGATCAGGCTTGTCAGAAGGGTCAAAGAAGATATGCGCCAGGGCAACGCCGGAGGCATCCTCAATCACAACGTGGTCTGGCCGTTGAACGACGCGCCAAACCCTAAGATCGGCTCCTCGCACGCCGCTTCGGATTGTTGTTGTCCCTACTCAGGGTCAACGCCATTCCGCAGGCGGACGCCTGGGCCGAGATCGCCCTCGGCGTTGATCAGGATCACACCGGCCTGCTCGAAGGCACCCTGGATCATGGCCGCGCTGGCACGATGCAGATCGTGCCGCCCCTTCTCATAGTCTCGCACGGTCGAACGAGAAACGCCGGCTCGATCGGCAAGCTCTTCCTGCGTCCAGTCGATCAGACCACGGGCCGCTCGACATTGCTCGGGTGACAGCGAATGCGGCATTCAGGTTTCACCCGAAAGGAACAACTTCAACGTTTAAGGTTGATATATCGAGGTGCAGCACCGATAACAAGGAGCCCCATTTCTCCCCGCCGAGGAGCCTTGATGCCGCATCACACGTCGCTGATTGCCACCATCGTTGCCGGCCTCGGGCTTGCCTTTGTGTTCGGCGCACTCGCGCATCGGCTCAAGCTCTCGCCTCTGGTCGGCTACCTCCTGGCTGGCATTGCGATTGGCCCCTTCACGCCGGGCTACGTCGCCGATCAGCAGCTCGCGCCTCAGCTGGCTGAGATCGGCGTCATCTTGCTCATGTTCGGCGTCGGGCTGCACTTCTCCCTCAAAGACCTTCTTGCCGTGCGAGCCATCGCCCTGCCGGGTGCCATCGGCCAGATGGCGATCGCCACTGGGCTCGGGATGGCGCTGGCCTGGTCACTGGGCTGGTCGCTCGGCGCCGGCCTTGTGTTCGGCCTTGCACTCTCCGTGGCGAGCACCGTCGTGCTGCTGAGAGCCTTGCAGGAGCGGCGGCTGATCGAGAGCGAGAAGGGCCGCATCGCGGTCGGTTGGCTCATCGTCGAGGACCTTGCGATGGTGCTCGCCCTGGTGCTCCTGCCTGCACTTTCCGGATTGTTGGGCGGGCGCGCCGATGCCGTCGCACGCAACGACACGGCAGCAGCGGTTCAGGCCGTCGGCCTGGTCGGCTGGCTTGATCCCGGCAGCGTGTGGCTCGCCCTTGCTCTGACCCTGATCAAGGTCGCGGCTTTCGTCGGCCTCATGCTCCTCGTGGGCCGCCGGGTCATTCCCTGGATATTGCACTGGGTGGCGCATACCGGCTCGCGCGAACTGTTTCGCCTGGCGGTGCTCGCCATCGCGCTCGGCGTCGCCTTCGGCTCAGCGGAGTTGTTCGGTGTATCCTTCGCGCTCGGCGCCTTCTTCGCCGGCATGATCCTGGCCGAGTCCCAGCTCAGTCATCAGGCGGCCCAAGAGACCCTGCCCCTGCGCGACGCCTTCGCGGTGCTGTTCTTCGTCTCCGTCGGCATGCTGTTCGACCCCTCCATCCTGGTGCGGCAGCCCGGACCCGTGCTGGCGACCGTGGCGATCATCGTGGTGGGCAAGTCCATCGCCGCGCTGCTCATCGTGATAGCCTTCCGCCACCCTTTGGGGACGGCCCTGACGATCTCGGCCAGCTTGGCGCAGATCGGCGAGTTCTCGTTCATCCTGGCCGGTCTCGGCGTGAGCCTCGCCTTGCTGCCGCAGGAGGGACAGGATCTCATCCTGGCAGGCGCCCTCCTGTCCATCCTGATCAACCCGCTCCTGTTCGTGGCACTCGACAGGTTCGCGCCGCGCCTACAGGCACGCGAGCAGAAGAAGCAGGATCCGGTCGAGGTCGACCGCGCGCCTCCCGCTGTGCCTGCGTCCGAGTTGCCCGCCACGAGTCTAAGCGGCCACACCGTTCTCGTGGGCTACGGCCGAGTGGGGAGCCTGATCGGCAAAGCCTTACTGGAACGCGGCGAGCCGTTCCTCGTCATTGAAGAACGAGAGGGAACGGTCGAGCCACTCCGCGCCCAGGGAGTGGAGGTCATTCTCGGCAACGCGGGGCACCGTGCGTTGCTGGAGGCGGCGAACCTGGCTGGAGCCAAGTGCCTCGTCAGTGCGATCCCGAACCCCTTCGAGGCGAGCACCCTGTTGGAGCGGGCACGTGCTGCCAATCCCGACATCGAGATCGTCGCGCGCGCGCACTCGGACGCGGCGGTCGCGCACCTGCAGCGCTTCGGCGCCGACCGCATCGTGTTGGGAGAGCTGGAGATCGCGCGCGAGATGGCGAACTTCCTGTTCCGCGAACGAGGCACGTTCGCAGCGTTCGATACCGATAATCTCGGCCCCGCCGGTGATGCCTTCGAGCGTGCTCAGATCGGAGCAGGCGCTCGAACGCGAACGGACGAAGAAGGTGGGGATGTTGGGGCTGATCGTTCAGTCGAAAACATCCCTTAGTTCTTCGCTGGCGGATGTTTGCTGACGAGCAAGGAAAGCAAAAATGAATATCTACGACTCGGACGCTGTGGCTCAGGCTACTATTGCACTGATGGCCCGGCTCCTGGAAACTCTGAAGCAGAACAAGGTTCTCTCGCCGGAAGACATTTCCGCGCTCATCAACGGGGCGATCTAAGACAGCGCGCATCACCCACAAAGGGCGGAGGTCGCGGCTGTCATCCACGCTATGGCCGGTAGCGAATAAAACCTTCACCCAATCTGGGGCGAGCAGCGTCGCAATGGTAAAAAAAGCCCGCCGGCCGCGGCAAGGTTCTTCAGGACGAACACGTCAGATCCCTTCTGGGCTTTGCTTGAGATGATTCCGCACTCGTGATCTGCGCACCGCGGGAGATCACGGCTGAAGCGCGGGCAGGCGTGCAGTTGGAGGCCGTGCGGGATCTCGGCAGCGACCCGATTAGCCGAGGCGAGCACGAGAACGTTGAGGACAAGTCCCTCGTCGAAGCCCGAGGCTTGAAGGCGTGACGTGATGGAGGATGAGAGCATGCGATCGCCTGGCTCGGACCAATTCAGCCGGAAGAAGGGTCTTCGAACCGATTCGTGGATCGTCGAAACAGGCGTTGCGCTCGCCGCCGTTAGTCTGCTCGTCGGTTCGCTTTCAACGTTTGAGACGACGGTGCCGGGGATTTGGAGGGCAGTGGTTTCTCCCGCCGAGGCTGAGACGCCAAATGCTGGTGCGGGGACGCCAGGGACGCTTCTATGTGCCGGCATATTCCAGCATCGCAGCCGGCGGGGGAGCTACGCGTATCGACCTGACGGTGACACTCAGCATCCGCAACATGTCGCAGGCAGCGCCGGTCCGGATCGAGCGTGTCGATTACTACGGTACGGATGGAGCGCTCGTCCGTGCCTACCTTGATAGTCCGCGAACACTGGCGGGTCTGGGCACGCTCGAGATCGTCATCGCCGACAAGGATGTCCAAGGTGGCACAGGCGCGAAGTTCCTCGTCGATTGGTCTGCGTCCGATGGCGCCTCACCGCCAATCGCCGAGGCGGTGATGATCGGCTTTTATGGAGCGCAGGGCTTCTCATTCACAAGTTCCGGTCGGGTTGCTCCAAGAACCTGAGCTTACCGAAAACTAGAAGGGGAGCGGTTGCTGCACCTGTGCTGCAAGTGGTGCGTCGCGCTGGATTATCAGAATGGCTGAAGTTCCTACTTGAGGCCGGACCACTTGGCTGGCCCTCGACAAGCGGTCAGAACGGCGGTCCGCATCGAAGCCGGGGTTGCGCTGTACACCCCACTGGAGGTTCAACAGGCTGAACAAGAGGTGGATCGGCAATGAGCTGGCACAGCGCGGAAGACCCCATCCCTGGTGATCACTTCACTTGTAGTGCCATCCAGACGTTAATCGTCCCTCGCTCGCGCGACCTCAGCTCGTTTGCTGTGCGTCAGGCCCTCCCCTCCACCGGTTCGGTATCCCTGACGAGACCCCGGTGAGGCTCGACGGCGACGTTGGCATGGGTCAGGAGCGTGGGGCCCAAAACATGCGGGGCCGCCTAACCCGCCTGTCGTTTCGTCCAGCGATACGACTCGTAGCCTCCACTCGTGTGCGGCGCGTCTAACCCGCCCAAAAGGACAAGTGAACGCAATGGCTGGTGAAGCGTCGAGCGCTGCGAGCGAACTCGTCCAAGTGGTCGCCCTCCTCGCCGCCGGTGTCGTGGCGGTTCCGTTGTTCAAGCGCATGGGGCTCGGCTCCGTCCTCGGCTACCTCGTGGCCGGGCTCGCCATTGGCCCCTTCGGGCTTGGCCTGTTCTCGGATCCCCACGCCATCTTGCACGTCGCCGAACTCGGCGTGGTCCTATTTCTGTTCATCATCGGCCTGGAGATGGAGCCGTCCCGGCTCTGGGGATTGCGGCGCGAGATCTTTGGCCTCGGCCTCGCACAAGTCGGCGCCTGCATCGCGGCTTTGACCCTCGTTGGCGTCGCGATGGGATTCCCGCTCGCCGTGTCGTTCGTGGCCGGCACCGGTTTCGTACTGACCTCGACAGCCATTGTGATGCAGCTCCTTGAAGAGCGCAGCTCGCTTTCAACCCCGAAGGGCCAGCGCATCGTCGCGATCCTGCTGCTGGAGGATCTCGCCATCGTACCGCTGCTCGCGGCCGTCGCCCTTCTGGCGCCCGGCGGCCAAGCATCGAACACGGTCGATCGCATTTACAGCATCGCTATTGCGCTCGGCTCCATTGCAGCGCTCGTCGCGGCCGGACGCTGGCTGCTTAACCCGATGTTCCGTCTCCTAGCCGCTTCCAAAGCCCGAGAAGTCATGACGGCGGCCGCCCTCTTGGTCGTGCTCGGCTCGGCGCTGGCCATGCAGCTCGGCGGCCTTTCGATGGCCATGGGCGCCTTCCTCGCCGGCGTCCTGCTCTCGGAGTCAACCTTCCGGCATCAGCTCGAAGCCGACGTCGAGCCGTTCCGGGGCATCTTGCTCGGCCTGTTCTTCCTCAGCGTTGGCATGTCGCTCGACCTGACCGTCATCGGTGCGAACTGGGCACTGATCCTGGCGAGCGTCGCCGCCTACATGGTTGTGAAAAGCCTCGTCATTTACGCAGTAGCCCGAGCCCTGCGAGCCTCGCACCCAGAGGCGTTGGAGCGGGCTATCCTAATGGCGCAGGGCGGCGAGTTCGCCTTCGTGCTCTATGCCGCCGCGACCAGCGCCGGGATCATCGACGGCACGACCAATGCGATCCTGACGGCCACCATCATCCTATCGATGACGCTGACGCCCTTGATGGTGATCACCTATGATCGCTTCGGCCGGAAGGCGGGTGTCTCAACAGACGGCGTTGATGTGCCGGAAAACCTCGTTGGCAGCGCTCTGATCATCGGCTTCGGGCGCTTCGGTCAGATTGTCAGCCAACCGCTGATCTCCCGCGGCTGCACGGTGTCGATCATCGACACTAATCCCGCCTACATCCGGGTCGCCGAGGAATTTGGGTTCAAGGTCTATTATGGCGACGGCACGCGTCTTGATATACTGCATGCGGCTGGGACTGCGACAGCGCGGGCGATCCTGATCTGCGTGGACGATCGCAACGCTGCCAAGCGGATTGCTGAGATCGCAAAGGCCGAGTTCCCACTCGTCCCCGTACTTGCTCGGGCTCGCGACCGTGAGCATGCAATTGAACTGATTCATGCTGGGGTCACGTTCCAACTGCGCGAGACCTTTGAGTCGGCACTCGCGTTCGGTGCGCAGGCGCTGCAGACAATCGGCGATGATCCGGACTCGGCTCATGCTGCGATGGCCGAGGTTCGTCGGCGCGACTTGGAGCGTCTTGAGTTGCAAACAGTCGGGGGCATCTATGCAGGTCGTGAGCTGATTCACGGAAACGCAGCTGTGGCTCAGGAGGTCGGCTGAGGGGATTAAGGGAACATGCCTGGCCAGTCTCACAAAGGGTGTGGCCAAGATTGCTCGGGATGACGGCGCGCGCCATCTTGGACCGATGTAGCGTAGGCCCACTCACTGTAGGGCGCGACTTTGATGCTGGCTTAAAGTCACGCTCGATAAGAGCAGGTCTAAGGGGCCGCGTGCGCTCTGCTACTGCTCTGAGGGTGCAAAGCCAGTGGGCCAGGGCAACTCTCCCGAAGTGACCTGGCCCGCTCGTTTGTCGCGGACGGCTACGAACGACGAGTGGCGTGGCAAGGTTTCGACGCAAAAGGAGGAAAAAGCCCGGTCCGTCGGAGAGACGGCCGGGCTGATCTGAGTTTCGGTTGGCATCACTGATGCTAATCAGGGAAAGAACCAGCGAGTCTCAAACCGACTGCTCGAGGGAGCAGCCCAGCGATCCTGCTACACACCGGTAAGCCGGAAAATTGCGAACGTGCAACGATGCGCACAAAAAAGCCCGCCGCGGCGTGTGCCGGGCGGGTTCAAGGATGTGGAAGTGTCAGTGAACTTCCATCGCCGTCCATGAGGCAGGTGCCCGGCCAGGACAACGCGACAAAAAAACCCGCTTAGCGGGTGCCGGCGGGACTGAGCTTTCGAACAGGCATCTATCAGAACAGGCGTCCGCCGACCGGCACGGCCATGTCGGGAGCAAAGAGCACAACGGCACCCTGCTCATCCGGAAAGCCGAGTGTGAGGACCTCCGACCTGAACTTGCCAATCTGGCGGGGCGGGAAGTTCACAACCGCCGCAATCAGTCGGCCGACCAGCGCCTCGGGTGTGTAGTGCTCGGTAATCTGCGCCGATGATCGCTTGAGGCCGATCACTGGCCCAAAGTCGATGGTGAGCTTGAGGGCGGGCTTGCGCGCTTCAGGAAAGGGCTCGGCCGAGACGACTCGCCCGACGCGGATGTCAACCGCGAGGAACTGCTCGAAGGAGATCTGTGGCAGGGCTGGTGCGTTGGAGTCGTGGCGGATGTGTAGCGCGCAAAATCAAATG
>NZ_BPQP01000129.1 GCF_022179305.1 Methylobacterium iners | reverse complement strand
TGCTTCCCGTGACAATGCCCTGGGCTCGCTTCTGGGCCCGACGAGGATCAGCATGCCGCGCTACATGGCTGAACGCTCTGGCTTGCCGCTGCGTTGAAGGTGGTTCGTCACTCAGGAGTTCCCCATGCGCCATGGTGCCCTCGCCACAGCTGCCGTCGCTATGCTCATCGCCTCCTCCGTTCCGGGATCAGCCCAGTACGGCGATGGCTATGGGGGTGGTGGTCGTAGGGGCGGCTATTGCGATCAGCTGCGGCGTGCGTGTGAGAACAAGGACAGCCTCGGTGAGGTTGGGCAGGGCAACTGCCGACGGTTTCGCGAGGAGTGCGGTGGCGGCTACCGCGATCGCGACGCGGGCTACGGAGAACGCGGACGTGGCTATGGTGCCCGTCAGTACGGCTTCGATGAGAGCGAGTACCTGCGCTGCAATCCCGATGTTCGTCGCGCGGTGAACCGCGGTCAGATGGAGTCCGGCGCAGCGCATTACCGGGTCTTCGGGCGTCGCGAAGGTCGCCGCTTGAGCTGCTGACCGGCTGGAGCGGGGCGATGGCCGTCAAGGTCGTTATGAGCGACCTCCGCGCCGGCCTGTATGATTGCGGCTCTAGAGCAGAGACCGCCGGGCGAGGCAGCGCGTCCGACTGAGCCACAGAGAGCGAGCATCGGGGCTCCAGGGGATTGGCGAAGTCCAGCAAGCACACAAATGCTCGCGTCGCTGCCCGCACTACTACCGCGGCTGAAACCATCTCACAGCCTGGTGTTCAGGCCGAATTCACCCAGAAAGCACTAGTGTCATGGTGTGGTCCGTAACCGCTCGCTGGAGCCTCTCGATGCGTCGCCGCCTTTTCGCTGCTGCCGCGGCAGCCCTACTTCTGATCGGCCCAGTCCCGGTGTCAGCCCAGTACATCGAGTTCGGGGGCGGTGGCTTCAGCCGCGATGATGGCTACGGCCGTGGCGGTGGCCGTAGGGGTGGGGGCTACTGCGATCAGCTCCGGCGTGCGTGCGAAAACAAGGACAGTTTGGGCGAGGTCGGCCAGGGGAATTGCCGTCGCTTCCGCGAGGAGTGTAGCCGGCCCCGTGCGCCCCGGCGCGACATCTGCCAGGAGCTGCGCCAGGCGTGCCTATACAAGGACGAGCTGGGCGAGCGGGGCCGGGGCAATTGCCGTCAGTACCGCGAGACCTGTCGCTGAGCCTGGCTTGAGAGACTGCTAGATGTCAGGATCCAACATCCTCTTTCACGACGCCCTGCGATTGATCTACGCCGACGCCCGCAGGCGCGTGGAGGAGGCTTTGAAGGCCAACGACGCGGGGGAGCCCTACCGGCTCCTCACCTACGCACTGGAAACGGTTTATCCTGAGAGCATCGCAAGGGAGAGGCCCGACACCTCGACCTCTGCCTCAGGTGGACAGCCCTCGCCATCCTGACACAAACGGAAGTTTGATGTGGTGGAGGGCGACCGGCCACGCTCGTATCTGGTCAAGCCTCACTCGGGAGCGGCTTCGACGGGTTGCTCGTTGCGCAGGTCGGCACTTGCCACGGATTGGCGTTCCAGCCAGGGACGCAGGCGAGCAGCCAGCTCGCGGTCAAGGCGCTTGGCGTAGACGGTCCTGAAGTAGCGCTGGCCTGCGCCCGGACCTTGGATGGCGTCACGGGCCTGCATCATACGATCAACCTCACGCCGACAGACGACGCCGATGACGCCAGCGGCCTGATACCAGCGTGACGCTTTGGCGTGAGCCAGCGCGACTGGGTTGGCCAGCACGGCTTCAGCAAAGCACTCGGTCGATGCCGTATCGAGATGCGCCAAGGTTGTCCGAGCCTGGGTTTTCGCGCGACCTGCGGGGCGAGCCTCGGCGAGCGAGGCAGTGGCGCAAGAGGCTGCGAGAACGCCCAGCAGCCCAAGCGCCAGGGGGTTGAGCTTGCGCTGGACCATCTCGTCTACTCACACACCTCGACGCGGCGGATGATGACGTCGCCATAGGCATCAACGTACCGGCGCCGCTCCAGGTGGCAATAGGGTTCCGCCTCGACGTAGACGGGACGCGGCGCGCGATAGACGCGCTGTCCGGGATAGTACTGGTTCTGCGACGAGGCGATGGCGCCACCGATGGCCAGACCACCGAGCACGCCCAGTGCGGCGGCGCCTCCAGGACCGATGCCGTCTCTCGCCTGTGCGCTGGGTAGCGCCGTCAGGGTGAGCACAGCCGCAAGGGTAATGCCGACGATACCGTGTCTCATCGTCCGACTGCTCCAGGTCTGGTGACGGCCTCCAGGTTGCGGGCCAGGAGTTAACCGTCCGTTAACCGCCTCAACCTCGTCACCAAGCGCGCGAAATCACTGTAGCCTCAATCGTCATCGTCTCATCTACGAGGCAGTGCAATTCGGTTTCGTGGCGGTTCGATGGCCGCAGCCTTCAGCGTTCCTTCAGGCAGAATGAACGATCATCCGAGCCTGCTCGTTCATAAGCCATGGTCCCCACGCTCAGAGCTGGAGTGAGAAGATGAACCGCCTTGCTACCTTGTCCGCCGCAGCCGTGATCGGCCTCGGCACCCTTGCCTCGACCGGCGCTGAAGCGCGCGGCCGCGGCGGCGCGATTGCGGCCGGCGTGATCGGCGGCCTCGCGGCTGGTGCCCTTCTGGGTGCCGCGACGTCGAGTGCCTACGCGGCTCCTGCCTATGGCTACGGCGCCTATGACTACGGCTACGACGCAGCACCGGTGTACCGGACGCGTCGTGTCGTGCGCAGCTATGATTATGACTACGATTACGTGCCGGCCTATCATCCTCGCCGCGTGGTGCGGCACTACGATTACGGCTATGCCCCTGTCCGCTACGGCTACGCGCCAGTTCGCCACGGCTATTCCTGGGGTGGCCCGACCTACTACGGCGGCTGGTAACCTTCCATTCATCGACCGCAACGAACGGCTCCGCTCTAGCGGGGCCGTTTTCATATGAGGCCCACTGGCATTGTCACATCTACGAAGTATAGGCCGTTTCGGAAGGTATTTACCGGTAGGGGAGGCCGGCTAAGCCACTGGAATCGCACGTGGCGGCATCCGGCTGACTGGCAGGAGAGAGCAGTATGTCGGCTTGATGTGACAATGCCCAACTGCGCCATGCCAACCTCCCGCGGACATCAACCCCATTCGTCAGAGCAAAAGCGCTCGACATCGCAGATGGTTGTATGGGTTCCCATCCTAGGCCGCTGTGGATTGCTGCCATGTCATCTCGTTACGCTTTTCAACAATATCCATCATCGCAGCGACAGCTCGACGGAGGCGTGCGACGCTCGTTGAGGCGTCTATGGAGACGCCAGCGATGAGGTCGAATAGGATTTCCTCCTCGAAAGCGGCCTCCATTAGGGCCTTCTCGATTTCGGTTCGAACAGGGTCCAAAAATTCGACGCCAAAACCTTCGCTATTGATACGAGCAAGACGGCAAGGGCGCGCTGTGTTGCTGTCACCAATGACAAGATCGAAAGTTGGCGGCAGTTGCGCGTTAGGGCTCGGCCGAAGGAAGGCTCCATGAGATGAGATGTCGAGGATCTGGCACTCGTTAGAAAACGCATCCGAGTGTGGCATGTATATGTGACCTATGAGTTCGCATGGCTGCCTGAAGGTCCGCCGACGATCTGACATGTCAAACTCGTATTGCTGATGAGGAACAAATTGTAGGATTCCAGACTCGCCTTAAGGCGTTTACCCCAAATTTTGCCTTAACATTTCGAGAATTATTGGACGTGGTAATTATGCTATAATTCTTGCTTAATAAATATATAACTAGTCCGCGGATAGTGTCCCAGTTTGGATCTCTGCACTATCCAGATGCGATAACTCGGCGTGCGCCCGGGCCTAGGCTGTTACTGGTTTGGTATCTGACAGAGGATATCGCCTGTTTTCGGATCGACCTCGAACTTCATCTTCTGGCCGTCCTTGATGCCTTCGCCGTCCCAGTGTTCGTCGTCCGCCTCGATCTTGGTGATGGACGTGTAGCCAGACGAGATGAGCTTCTTCTTGACCTGCTCTGCGGGCATCCAATCAGCCCCCGGCTGGTCGGCAAGAACGGCGCCGGAAACGCCTGCGGTAAAAGCCATCGAAATGGCGAACGCGGAAAGCAGTTTCACGGGTGAGTCTCCTGAAGGCGGCACAGGTACTCACATAGGGCGCGGCCAAGTATCAGCGCACATGGCCCTGCCGCGGGATGTACACCGCGGCCCACTTCGTCGACCGTGAGGGGAGGGTGGATTACTGAGCCAGGGCAGCCCGCTTGCCGACTGCCTCAACCAGGGTCTCGGTGCATGTCCTGATGACATCCCGCTCCTCAAGAGCGTTGAGACAATCCCTCATCACCGCGAATTCCTCGCGCGACGGTGACCTGACTGGCTGGCTGTGGACCGGGCTGAATGAGAGGATCAGCCCGGTCCAAAGCCAGCCAGTCAGGTCACTGCTTGCCCCCTACTCGGTCCCGAAAAGGTAGATGAGGATGCGCAGCGCTCCCCAGCCCAGGAAGGCCGTCCAAGCTATCGTGACAACCCCACCGATGAGCAGCGCGACAGGGGCGACGAGACTTCTTCCAGAAGGGCGATCGGCATCAGTTGCCTGCGGTGGGGCAAGGGCATGGTCGGCGTTCATTGGCATTCCAGTGCGGTTGCAAGCGGCGCTGAAATCATCAACGCCGACGAACCGTTCCAACCTGATGCCGTCCGTACGGGATTAGAGGCTGGAAAGCCTAACACCCGACGGACGACGGTAGCGACAGTGCCAGCATCGCCGTATTCGCGAGTTGGTAACGGTTCGTCATCGTTGCGGGAGAGAGGCAGTTCCCGACGCAGTGAAACCGGCTGGCTTTGATCTGACCAATACTCTAGGCCAAGCCAAGTGAGAGACTCCTGCATAGCAACTGGCAACGTATATGGTGGGAACCGGCGAGGTAGGCGAGCAAAGCTCCCCCCCCCTCCCACCTCGCCGGCCGCTAAGTCAAACATGATTGGTTGTAAAATGCGTGTGCAGTATGAGTTTTGCTCTACCCTGCTCGGGGATCATCTGCACTCCGCATGAAATGCGTAGGACCGACCCGTTGCGCCCGCTCCGGCCTTGCCGCGCTCTGGCCTTGGCCTTGCCGCGTTGCACAGGGGCACAGGACGAGGTTGTCGCCTTGTTTAACTCCGCCACCAAGAAGTTGGGCTGACGAAGTTCAGGCCGCCACACCGGCGCCTGATACCACGCGGCGAACGCTTCGGTTCGAGCGAGCTGTTTTGTGTCGGAGTTAAGACGAGGCAACGAGGAACGGTGAGATTGTTGTAGGTCGTCGCATAAGTAGGCAGGAAGCGCTAGGTCTAGATCAGTGACCAAGCGTAAGGTGTCAGCTACGAGGCTTGATCATCTGCCGCCACAACTCTCCGCAATTTGAAGCGATTGGAGAGTATTTGGCCTCGACGATACCCCAAACAATCTCTACGCCTTTTGCCAGCTAATGATTCGCTGTTGCAGGAGGCCCATATGTGTCTTGAACGAGAAGGTCATACCCTACGTCGTCCAAGCCCTGACCAGGTGACAAGCGGCTTGGTGCTTTTAGCAGCTTCTCTGATCATCGCAGCGTGGATTGCGTATGTTGCGCGCTATACCTTCCATATGGGAGATGGCTCCGTTCAGTTCGATAAGTATTTTACCCTCTTTGATCTCGACGGCGAAGGGAACATTCCGGCATGGTTCAGTTCAGTCATGCTGCTGATGTGCTCCATCCTCTTCTTCATTGCTTATCTCGTGAGTAACCGCACCGACGGCGCTCAACGCACTTGGCTGGGTGCCGCCGCAGCCTTTTTGCTGCTCTCGCTTGATGAAGCCGCAAGTCTACACGAGAAAAGCATACAGTCGTTTGTGGTTATGTTTTTCACATCCGTTCTTCTCGTTGGCGGCATGCGTTATGCAGCCTTTCTGAAGCAACTGCCATTTATCACCATAGCTAGTCTGACCGTCTCTTTCTGTATATACTTAAGCGGATCATTAGTGCTCGACTACTTTAACGGTATATACCATAGAGAGAACGGTCCGCATAGTATTCCATACAGATTGCGAATGACGGCCGAGGAAGGCTTAGAACTCATCGGCATCACTGGGGTGATCCGTAGTACCCTTCACTATATTTATAGCGAGTATGATCACGCAACTTCGCGCCCGCTTCAGGATCTGCCCAAGGGTCGTCACCGATCTTCTTCAGCAGAGTCCGTCACATCCTCCTGATCGACGTTCATCCCGGCTTTGTCGAAGGTGTAGCCCTCCCGCCATTCCGAGCTCTCCTGCGAGCCTGCCGGGTAGAGGTTCACCTGCATCGGCTTGCCCGCGGACTTCGCGCCCGCTCCTGTGCTTCACCGTGGCTGACCCGGAGCTCATGCGGCACTCCTCTTGATCATCATGCACGTGCTACCAGGACGCCTAGGACCACCGCATGAAAAAGCCCGCCGCGGCGTGAGCCGGGCGGGCTGAGGGAAGTTTCGGTTGGCTCTGCTGATGCTGATCGGGGGAAAGAACCAAGCAGGTCCGTACCGACTGCTCAAGAGGAGCAGCTCAGCCAGCCTGCTACGTGACAGCCACAACTGCAATGCCGGTCGCGCAACAGCGAGTGCGAAAATGGCCCCCAGTGGCGCGAGCGGGGTGGGCTGAAAGGTGGGTGGCCCTGCTGCCGTAGCGCATGGGGGGCTCGACAGCAGGGCCTGTCCAGAACATCGGGTTGGGGGATCGACCTCTGGACCGACAATCTGATGCCCGCTGCGCAGCGCAAAGAAAAGCCCAGGGCAGCAGGTGTCGGCAGGGCTGACGGCTGTGGAGATGTCAGTGAGCCGCTGACGTGCAGATTGCGTAAGCGGTAGAATGAGGGTTCGACTTTGATGTGCGGCGGCCGGTCTCACGCCTGATGACCGCGTCCTCAGACCCGCTGCTAGCACCACAAACACCTGCACGTCCGCTCCCGTCCCACCTGGGCTCACCATGCATGCCGTGCGGGCGATTGGTCGAAACATCATCACAACCTCGGGCCGTCAATCTGCCGGGTCGGTGCGGAACACAGTCGAGGGGCTCGCCTTGCCGTGAAAAGAAGCCCGCCGCGGCGGGTGCCGGGCGGGCTGAAGATGCCGTCACTGTCAAAGCTGTCATCCAACCAGCGACGAGCATGATGGCTCTTGGTCTCGAACCTGCCCCATTGTGCGTCCGTCCTCGTTAAAGACGCATAAAGAAGCCCTGCGCGGCAGATGCCGGCGGTGTTGTTCACGCAACTTCTCTTGCGCCGGCTAGGTGTTTGATCCCGCGGTGTGGTGGTACGATTGATCACCACGCTGCGAGGGATGGGCTATGGGCCAGGTTCTCCATGGAAGCGCCACCACGACGGAGGCAGTCCGTCGCGCTCTAGCTACGTGAAGAGAGCGTAAGGGCGCTGGCCAAGCGCTACGGCGTCAGTCCGACAACGGTCCAGAAGTGGCGCAAGCGGGCGACCACGGCGGACGCTCGGATGGGTCCCAAGGAGCCGCGCTCCGCCGTGCTGACAGCCGAGGATGAAGCGGTCATCGTCGCCTTCCGCCGGCACACGCTGCTCCCGCTCGACGACTGCCTCTACGGCCTTCAGCCGAGCATCCCGCACCTGACCCGGTCCTCGCTGCACCGCTGCCTGGAACGCCATGGCATCAGCCGCGTGCCCGAGATCGACGGCGACAAACCCAAGAAGCAACGCTTTGCGAGTTACGCCATCGGCTAGGTCCACATCGACATCGCCGAGGTGAGCACGGCCGAGGGCAAGCTCAGACTGTTCGTGGCCATCGATCGCACCAGCAAGTTCGCGTTCGTGCGACTGGTGGAAAGCGCTGGTAAGATGGAAGCCGCTCAGTTCCTGCGTGATCTCATTGAGGCGGTGCCCTACCGCATCCACACGGTCCTCACCGACAATGGCATCCAGTTCACCTCACGCCAGCGGGATATCTGGGACAGCCAGCACATCTTCGATCGTGTCTGCGACGAGCATAGTATCGAGCATCGCCTGACCAAGGTGAACCATCCTTGGACCAACGGGCAGGTCGAGCGGATGAACCGCACAATCAAGGACGCCACCGTCAAGCGCTACCATTACGACAGCCACGACCAGCTTCGTGCCCACCTGCATCTGTTCGTCGATGCCTACAACCACGCCCGCAGGCTCAAGACTCTGCGCGGGCTCACACCCACCGAGTTCATCCTCAACGCCTGGACCAAAGAGCCCGAACGCTTCAGGATCAACCCGTCACACCTCATCCCGGGACCGTACACCTAGGCAGGCACTTCGGCCGGTCCGGGCAGGTTGGTGCGCCGCGCCGCTCTGCCCAGTGCGCCGTAGTGTGCGGTTGGATTGGTTGCCCTGTGAACCGACCGCACTCAATCGGTCGCAGTGACGCTGCCGCGGTGAATGAGGACTCAGCCAGGAGCCTGCAAAGCTCCGCACGCTCGGTTCACGCCCGAGCCCGCGCCTCCCGGCAACCGTGGTGTAAGGTCGTGTCGCGATGTTGGAGGTCAGCGGAGCCATTATGGTGGCCCACTCGTTGCAGTCAGCCACCAACGATCCGAGGAACCGCGCGTTGAATGACAACAAAGCCCCTGTTGGCCTCAGACGAGCGTCGTTGCGCGCGCACCTACATCCAGGTCGGGTTCTGGATGGATAAGGAGATGAACCCCTGGCGCAGGCCGTATGGGGATCGGCGGTGAGGCTCCGCGGGACGGGCAGCCGATTTGCTGTGCTAGCCCATGGCTGACTAGGGGTGCGGCGCGATGCATGAGTTCTGCACCCAACCGACCCGCTTCAACCGAAGGGCGACCAAGCTCGAATGGGCGCTCGTCTCGTTCCTGTCCGTATGGCTGGCGGCCGCGGCAGGACTCGTCAGCCTAACCTAGCCGAGCCTTGGATCGCGATGGCGGCTCGATAGTGCCGGCTGAGGGAGCAGCAGCTTCCTTATTGTCCGATTTAGATCAGCCGCGGCTAAGTAGTAATTACTCTATCGGAGTGCCTAAAATCGAGTTGTCATAGGGTGGCAGGTTTTTAGGATCATCGTGCGTTATCGTGCACATCATGACGCGGTGAGAAAGAAGACAAGCGTGGCTATGGGCTGCGCCTCTTATGTTAATGCGTGCTTTCGCAGGCGGTCTAAAGTCATAATTCAATGTCGGCGCGGTCAGCGTCGCATTCCAATTAGCCAGCCCTAGTCGGAATCCCGATTTGTAGCACAAACGGGCCAGCCCTACGGCCGGCAGCGTTCCTGCCATTGGGATCTTTCATATGCCAGCGTCAGTCTTTGCGCGGTTCAACCGTGCGCTTGTCGTTTGGATTGCTGCCTTCCTCTCCTCAGGCAGCATTGCTTTGTGGATGCTGAACCGTGCTGGTCATCTGCCACCCCCGCCGCTAACCGCCACCAATTGCATCGACGAAAAATTCAAGTTCCTCCACGAAACGACCCTTACCGACCGCAACCTCATTGCTGTCGGCTCATCGGTGACTTGGCGTAACTTAGACTTTTCTGCCGTCGATGGGCGGTGGAAAAGCCTACGCCCAGTAAATGCGGCTCCATGTTATCTGCAAATACATCAGACTGCATATCTGACAGAGTTCTTGCTCGATGAAATTCCAACAGCTCGTGTAGTAGTCTCCGTCGTGTCCATGCAGGACTTTCAGAATTGCAGTGAAGATGAAAAGTTTTTTGATTCCTCCATTGCTCGTCGATATATAAGCGCGCGTGAGACCTCATGGCATCTGTATTTCACCAACTTCCGCCCGAGGTTGTTCCTGCAGGACGTCGCTAAAATCCGCAGCATGCGGGATGGAACCCGAAACCGAGAGCCGCTTGTCATGGATCAGTACGGCTCGGGTCCTCTGACATTTACACCGCCCGAAGTTCGTTCGGACAGAGCTGCAACACCGGAATGCCTCAAGCACATGGAGCGGCTTGCCCGGGAGCTGCGCGACAAAGGGGTCGCTTGGGTCGTAGTGCTTCTACCACCAATGCCGGCCTGGGGTAGGTCTTACGACCCTTCCGGCAGCCGCGATCTCAGCTGGCGTCAGGGCGTGAAGGCACATCTGGAGCGCACGGGCACGGTTGTACTTGATGGACGCTTTGGGCCAGCCGTGGACGACAACGACTTTACCGATCCTGACCACCTACATTGGTCAACGGTCCCAGCGTTCACACGATGGATCTTCCGCAGCCTAAATCAGCAGAGTGCCATACGAGCGGCGTTCAAGGATGACGCTAGTGCTCTTTAACTCATACGCGTTCATCGGCGCTTTCCTCCCGACAGCTTTGATCGGTTATGCCGTCCTCGGTCGCTTCGGCACAGAACATGTAGCGCAAGCTTGGCTCCTGACGTGCTCGTTTTTATTTTGGGGCTACTGGTACCCGCTGCACTTGCCAATACTTGTTGGTAGTTGCATAACAAACTACATGATCGGACGGTCCTTTAGTCAGGTGAATGACTCAGTAACGAACCGCAGGGCACTTCTTTGGCTAGGCGTAGTCTCTAACTTAGTGCTGCTCATTTACTTTAAGTATTGCGTATTTCTCGTTCAGAACGTCGGTGTGCTGACGGGCGTCGATTTTGCTGTGCAGTCGATTGTCCTGCCGCTCGGCATCTCCTTCTTCACCTTTCAACAGATAGCCTATCTCGTTGACGCGCATAATGGTGACGCGGGCGAATACAGTTTTGTTGACTACTGCCTCTTCGTCACGTTCTTCCCGCAGCTCATTGCCGGAACGATTGTCCACCATCGGGAGATGATGGGGCAGTTTACCAAACCTGTCCGAGATCGACTCAATGAAAGAAATTTTGCAATAGGCGTTACATACTTTGCGCTAGGATTGTTTAAGAAAGTAGTGATTGCCGATAATATTTCTACTATCTCTGATAAATTCTTCGCTGAAGCGGCCGTCGGAACAGAGTTGAGTGGAGTCGAGGCTTGGCGCAGCGTCCTCGCTTACACACTACAGCTTTATTTTGATTTTTCTGGATATTCAGACATGGCTATCGGCCTAGCCTTGATGTTTGGTATCCGACTGCCGTTCAATTTCAACTCACCCTACAAAGCCACGAGCATCAGCGATTTTTGGCGGCGCTGGCATATGACCCTCTCGCGCTTCTTGCGGGACTACCTCTACGTGCCCCTGGGCGGCAATCGCTACGGCAAGGCCCGGCGCTACGCCAACCTGATGATTACGATGGTTCTGGGCGGCCTCTGGCACGGCGCCGGCTGGACCTTCCTGATCTGGGGGGCGCTGCACGGGACCTATCTCATGATCAATCATGCTTGGCAAAGCCTGCGCATGCATCTGGGGCTAACCGGCTCGATGGGGTTGGCCGGGATCTGGATTGGTCGCGTCCTCACGCTTTTATGCGTCATGGTAGCGTGGGTGTTCTTCCGGTCCTCCTGTCTCGAAGCTGCCTCACATATGCTCTCAGCCATGGTTGGCCTGAACGGATGGATTGGCCCGGATGATCAACTCGCTCGCTTCTTCGAACCTCTTCCAGAAGGGGGGCCTCTCCGGATAGCCCATCATGTGCTCGGCGGTTTGACACCGAGATCCTGTTAGGATTGCTGCTAGCTGTCGTCTGGCTCCTTCCTAACACGCAGGAGATCATCGACGGAGCTGGGGCGAAATCCCATTGGTCCGCTCTTCGGTGGCAGCCGACGCTGGCCTGGGCTGGCTGTATTTCGGTGGTGTTTCTGTTTGCAGTAAGTCAGATGTCAAACGTCAGTGCTTTCCTTTATTTTCAGTTCTAATAGATCTGAACAGTCATTTATGTTGTGATCCATAGTTTATTTAATAATCTATCACAGTTATGTGCCATCCTATGTCAATGTGAGCTCGCAAACAATAAAAATCTTTATCCAACCCTTTACAGCGCGGACTTGGCACCGCCACATGGGAGAGCCACATCCCGGATGAAGGTGTGAGAGGCTTCGGCTTGTGGGTGGTTGCGGTCGTCTCGTGCAAACTGCAACTGCATGGACACTATGGCAACTCGTGTGGCGTCGGGCCGCTAAGCTCGCAATCGCCGGCTCGTTTTGGACCAGGCTTATTGAGGAGATTGACCAGGACAGAGGGAGCTGGACATGCGGCGAGGTCAGAAGATGAGCGCGTAGCAGGTTGTGCTAAAGCTGCGCCAGATCCAGGTGCAGACAGCCCGGGGCGAGAGCTTGGCGCTGGCTCAGCTAAGGAGGCGGAGATCTCCGAGCAGAGCTATTATCGCCGGCGCAAGGAGTATGGCGGCCTCCAGGTCGAACAGGCCAGGAAGATGAAGGATCCGGAGCGTGAGAACGCTCGGTTGCGGCGGCTCGTGGCCGACCTGTCCTTGGAGAAGCAGGTGTTGGCGGACGTCGCCTCGCGAAACTTGTAGCCCTCGAACGACGTCGGCAGGCGGTCGAAGGCATGCAAGAGAAGTACGTCTCGGAACGTCATCGTCCTTGGGCTACCGGCCGCCTGCGCCTGTCACGTTCCCAAATGTGATCCTCTGGCTACCCACGGCTGCCGCCATGAGGCATTGTCACGGGAAGCTAGGCGAGGTTGCAAACGCGGTAGCGTCTGCATCGACTCAGGCCGCGGCGGTTGCCTTCTGCCATGCCTCCGCGGCTTTAGCTCGGAAGAGCCGAAAGGTGCCGCGGGAGATGAGATGGCGTTGAAGGGAGAAGGTGTTCTGAACGGCTGCGTGCATCGAGAGGAACTGCTGGGCTGATCCTGGTGACTTGAAACCTTGCTGCTTGTGCTCGCGTCGTCGGACAGGCTGGTGCGAGTTCTCCGCTCGGTTGTTCTGGCGCAAGCCCTGCTCGTGGCGA
>NZ_BPQP01000128.1 GCF_022179305.1 Methylobacterium iners | reverse complement strand
GGGCCTCTTGCTGTTTGAGACGGCGCGTCCCGAAGGTGGCACGCGCCGTCCGGTGCTTAGTCTTCGCCGGGACGACCAGTACCCGTCGATTGTCCGCCCTTGCGGCCCGCCGACGAGGCCAACTCACGATCCTGTGAGAACGACCGCTTCTCGGCCGGAACGCTCCGACCGCCCTTGCTCGCGATCTCGCGCTGCCGCTCGAGATCCATCGAGGCAAAACCTCGCTTCGAGGTCGAGTTTCCTGATGCCATCAGCGCCTCCTCAGCGTCTTTCCTTACAGCCGGAACAACCTTTGCCGCTTTCGATGGTTCCTCGCCGCCGGACCGCCGGAGCTGGGGCGGGACCGTCCGCCGGCGCCAGCGTGACGGCTTTCATCGGGCACTTGGCGAGGCGCCGTTCAGCCCCGCGATGAAGGCCCCGCGGCAACGCTTTGAAATCGTGGAAGAACGACAAGTGTCGCGGACGAGGCCTCCGATCAGGCCTCCAGCCTTTCGGCGATATCCTCGGCAAGCGACAGGCTCGCGGTCAGGCCGGGGCCTTCGATCCCGGAGAGCGCGACGAGGCCGGCCAGGCCGTGCTCGCGGCCATCGTCGATGCCGAAATCCGCCGCCGGCTCGCCTGGTCCCGTGACCTTAGGGCGGATGCCCGCGTAGTCCGGCGTGAGGCTCCCATCGGGCAGGCCGGGCCAGTAGCGGCGGATGGCCGCGTAGAAGGCGGCGCCGCGTCCCGGATCGACGGCGTAGTCGAGCCGATCCACCCATTCGACGTCGGGGCCGAACCGCATCCGGCCGGCAAGGTCGAGAGTAAGGTGGATGCCCAGGCCCCCCTCGACGGGCGCCGGGTAGATCAGCCGCTCGAAGGCGGGGCGGGCCGTGCAGGCGAAGTAGCTGCCCTTGGCGAGGACGAGGCGCGGCACCCGCTCGCGCGGGTAATCCTCGATCGCACCGATCAGGCTCGGGCTCGACAGCCCGGCCGCAACGACGACGGCATCGCAGACCAATTCGCCGGACTCGGCGCCACCGAACCGCGCATGCCAGGCTGCACCCCGGCGCTCCAGGCCCTCGATCGGCGTGCGCAGGGCAAGCACGCCGCCCGAATCCTCGATCGCACCTTGGAGCGCCAGCATCAGGGCGTGGCTGTCGACGATGCCGGTGCGGGGCGAGTGCAGGGCCGCGACGCAGGCGAGGTGGGTCTCCAGGCGGCGCGCCTCCGCCGCGTCGAGCAGGGCGAGGCCCGGGACGCCGTTGGTGACGCCGCGCGCGTGGATCGCCTCGATTGTCGCGACCTCCGCGGGTGAGGTCGCGACGATGAGCTTGCCGCAGGCCCGATGGGGCACGCCGTGGCGTTCGCAGAAGGCGTAGAGCAGGGCGCTGCCGGCCACGCAGTGGCGCGCCCGCAAGGAGCCGGCCGGGTAGTACATCCCCGCATGGATCACCTCGGAATTACGCGAGGAGACACCCATCCCGATGCCGGCCTCGGCCTCGGCGACGATGACGGCATGGCCGCGCAGCGCCAGCGCGCGGCCGATCGCCAGGCCGACGACGCCCGCACCGACGACGAGAACATCCAATTGTGCGCGATTAGTTGGTGCGGCCAAGCAAACTCACACGTAACATTCTGCACATCTTTCCAAAAACTGAGGATCTACCTCAGGGATCGTCCGCGAGTCAGCAAATGCGGCCCGGGACACCAGAGGAGGTAAGGTCATGACACAGGTCAAGGTGCTGGGCACGATTGCCATCGTCGCTCTCGGTCTCGGTTTCGCGTCGTCGGCAAGCGCCGCCCCGCTCTCGCCCGTTCCTGCCGGCATCCTGCAGGACGCGGCCGTCGAGCGGGTCGCCTACGGCTGCGGCCCGGGCTGGGCGCCGAACCGTTGGGGCGAGTGCCGCCCGATGTACCGCCGCTACGGCTACGGGCGCTACTACGGTCCCTATTACGGTCACCGCGGCTATTACGCCCGTCCCGTCTTCCATGTCGGCCCGTTCGGCGCCGGCGTGTCGTTCCGCTGAACCGGCGCGAGAGGGTGCCTGCCGCCAGTCCGAGGCACCCTCGTCGGCTCGAAACGGATCTTCGGATCCAAGCGTGAGAGGGAGTGCGTCATGGAAGATCCGGTCGAAGGTCCCCGGGAGAGCGGCGAGTGGAAGAGCCTCGCCTTCGCCTACGCCATGATCGTCGTCGGCGCAGGCGTCGTGGTCTACGGCGTCATCGCCGGTTAGGCCTCAAGCGAGTTGCGGCAGGACATGCCTGCCGAAGGCCTCGAGGAAGGCGGGGTGGTTGCGCCCGACCTGGTGGATCGTGATCTCGTCGACCCCGCAATCGGCATAGGCGCGCAGGCGCTCCGCGTGCCGACCGAGATCGGTCGAGACCGTGATCCCACGGTCGAGGTCGTCGGCGCGGACGAAGGCGGCGGCATGTTCGAACTGCCGCGGGGTGCGCAGGTGCCAGGGCGCGTCGCCCTCGAAGAGGTTGGTTCCCCATTGCGCGAGGGCGTCGGCGCGGAGCGCCGCCTCGTCCGGGCCCCAGGCGATCTTGGCCTGGGCGAGCACCGGCTTGCCCGTCCCGCCGCCCTCGCGGAACGCTTCGACGATCCGGGCCAGGCCCTGGGGCTCGCCGCCGGCCACGGTGATGAGGCCATCTGCCCAGCTTCCGACCCAGCGAGCGGTCTCGGGGGACACGGCCGCGCCGATGACCAGCGGCGGGACGTCCGGCCGGGTGTAGAGCTTGGCCTCGTCGACCGTGATCCGGCCCCGATGGGTCACGGTCTCGCCGGCCCAGAGCGCCCGCATCACGTCCACGCATTCGCGAAGGCGCGCGTTGCGCTCGGACTTGCCGGGCCAGGGCAGGCCGGTGATGCCCTCGTTGAGCAATTGCCCGCTCCCCAGGGCCATCCACAGCCGCTCGGGATACATCGCCGAGAGCGTCGCCCCGGCCTGGGCGAGGATCGCCGGGTGGTAGCGGTAGCCCGGCGCCGACACGGTCCGGAACGGCAGCCGCGTCCGCTCCATGGCCGCGCCGAGCCAGGACCAGACGAAGCCGGACTGGCCCGGACGCTCGTTCCAGGGGTGGAAATGGTCGGAGGCCGAGGCTGTCGCGAAGCCGACCTCCTCGGCGAGCCTCACCCAGGCGAGAAGGTCGCCGGGCGAGAATTGTTCGTGGGAGCAGTGGTAGCCGTAGCGCGTCACAGCATGTCGCCCGCCTGTGGATGCCTCCCCCGGCAATCGTTGCGTGCGCGGCAGGGTTCCGGGTCGGCTGCGCCGGATCGTCCTCAGCGGGGGCGCAGGCCGTCGAGGATGAAGCGCGCCATCTCATCGACGCCGGGACCGGGCTCACCGTCGCATTGCGCGATCAGGGCCGGGTGGCAGAAGCGAACGATCGCGAGCTGGATGCAATCCGCAGCGACCTTCGGGTCGCCCGCCGCGAACTCTCCCGTTTCCATGCCCTCGACCACCAGCCGGCGGAGCAGCCCGTTGATCTGCGTGCGATAGCGCCGGCAGACCTCCCAGTTCTCGGTGATCGCCACCTCCACCATCTCGTGCATGCGCCGGTCGACCGTGAAGCGCTCCGCGCTCATGCCGTGAAGGGCCGAGAGGAAGGCCCGCAGACGCTCGGCGACGTCGAGATCCCGGCGCTCGACGATGCGCGCGAGCTCCGCCTCGATCTCGCCCAGCAGCAGCTCGGCCACCGATTCGTTCAGGGCCTTCTTCGAGGGGAAGAAGCGGTAGACGTTGCCGGGGCTCATGCGCAGGGCCGCGGCGATGTCGGCCACCGTGGTCTTGCGGTAGCCAATCTCGCGAAAAAGCCGCTCGGCGATGCTGAGGATGCGGCAGCGCAGCTCCGGCGTCGCGGGCGCGGTCGGATCGGGTGCCGTCATCGAGGTGTCGGGACTTTGGATGTCGGTCTCCTAGGCTTCGAAGGTGGACGTCATTCGGCGGCGATCGCGAGCGGCGGGCGCGCCGGCGCCAGGGGCGGGGTCTCCTCATCCGCGGCCGCCGGCTGGTCGTCGAGGCGCTTGCGGAACCAGAACGCGTAGAGGGCGGGGAAGAACAGCAGCGTCAGGAAGGTGGCCACCAGCAGGCCGCCCATGATGGTGACCGCCATAGGCCCCCAGAAGGCGCTGCGCGACAGCGGGATCATCGCGAGGATCGCGGCGAGCGCAGTGAGCACCACGGGGCGCGCCCGCCGCACCGTCGCCTCGACGATGGCCTCGCGCAGGGTGTGATGGCCCGAGGCGACGTCGGCCTCGGTCTGATCGACCAGGATGACGGCGTTGCGCATGATCATGCCGGCGAGCGCGATCAAGCCGAGCAGGGCGACGAAGCCGAACGGCATCGCCGTCAGATTAAGCGCAAGCGAGGCGCCGATCAGCCCGAGCGGCGCGGTGAGGAAGACGAGGAACAGCCGCGAGAAGCTCTGGAGCTGGATCATCAGGAGCGTCAGCATCGCCAGGATCATCACGGGGAAGAGGACGAACAGCGAGGCGTTGGCCTTGTCCGATTCCTCGACCGCCCCGCCGATCTCGATCCGGTAGCCCGGCGCCAGGCCGTCGCGGATCGGCTTCAGCAGGGGCCAGATCGCGTTCGTGACGTCCGGGGGCTGGACCCCGTCCACCACGTCGGAGCGCACGGTGATCGCCATGTCGCGGTTGCGCCGCCACAGGATCGGCTCCTCGTGCGCGTATTCGAGACGCGCGACCTGGGCCACGGGCACCACGTTGCCGCCGCGCGAGACCAGGGTGAGGTCGCCGATCCGGCCGAGGTCGAGCCGCTCGGCCGACGCGGCGCGAGCGACGACGCCGACCTGCTCGATGCCCTCGCGGACCGTCGTCACGGTGACGCCGGTGAGCAGGGTCTGCAGAGTCTGCGACACGTCCTGGACGTTCAGGCCCAGCGCCCGGGCCCGCTCCTGATCGACGACGAGGCGGACGGAGGGCGTCATCTCGTTCCAGTCGAGATGGGCCTCCACGACCTTGTCGTTGCTCCGGACCACGTCCCGCACCCGGTAGGCGAGGTCGCGCACCTTGGCCGGATCGGGCCCGACGACGCGGAACTGGACGGGGAAGCCGACGGGAGGGCCGAAGTTGAAGCGGTCGACCCGCACCCGGGCCTGGGCCAGGGCGCCCTTGGCCACCGCCGCCTCGATCCGCGCCTTGATCCGCTCGCGCGCCTCGACGCCGCGGGCGACGATGACGATCTCGGCGAAGGCCTCGTTCGGAAGCTGCGGGTTGAGGCCGAGCCAGAAGCGGGGGCTGCCCTGGCCGACATAGGCCGTGTAGGTCTCGATGTCGGGGTCCTCGGTCCCGAGGATCGCCTCGGCCTGCTTCACCGCGGTCGTGGTGGTGCCGATCGCGGTTCCTTCCGGCAGGCGCAGCTGCAGGAACAGCTCGGGCCGCTCCGAGAGCGGGAAGAATTGCTGCTGGACGTGGCCGAAGCCGACGACGGCGGCGGCGAAGATCGCGAGCGTCGCGCCGATCACGGTCAGCCGCCAGCGCAGGCAGGCCCGCACGACGGCACGCAGGCCACGGTAGGTCCGCGTCTGGTAGACGGCGTCCGGATCGGTGTGGGCGCCGTGCGCAGCGAGGTTCTTCGGCAGCAGCAGCACGCCGAGATAGGGCGTGAAGATGACCGCCACGAACCAGGAGGCGATCAGCGCGATCGCGACCACCCAGAAGATGCCGCCGGCGTACTCGCCGACGCCCGAGGCGGCAAATCCCACGGGCAGGAAGCCCGCCACGGTGACGAGGGTGCCCGTCAGCATCGGGAAGGCGGTGGATTCCCAGGCGAAGGCCGCGGCCCGCATCCGGTCCCAGCCCTGCTCCATCCTCACCACCATCATCTCGACGGCGATGATGGCGTCGTCCACGAGCAGCCCCAGCGCGATGATGAGCGCGCCGAGCGTGATGCGGTGGAGGTCGATCCCGAGCGCCTGCATCACCACAAAGGTGATGGCGAGAACGAGGGGCACCGAGAGGGCGACCACGATGCCCGTGCGCCAGCCCAGCGACAGGAAGCTCACCGCGAGCACGATCGCCAGGGCCTCGAGGAAGGAATGTTCGAACTCGGTCATGGCCGCCTTCACGACCTTGGCCTGATCGGCGACCTGCTCCAGGGCAACGCCCTGGGGCACGCTCTCCAGGAAGGCGTTCTTGGCCGCCTCGACGTCCCGGCCGAAGGTCGTGATGTTGACGCCGCGCGCCATCACGACGCCGATCCCCAGCGCCGGGCGGCCCACCTGCCGGATCAGGTTGTCGGGCGGGTCGGCGAACCCTCGCGTCACCGTGGCGATGTCGCCGAGGCGGAAGCTGCGCCCGCCCGCCTCGACGGGCGTCTCGGAGACGGCCTTGACCCCGTCGAGCGCGCCGGTGACGCGCAGGGGGATGCGCTGGGCCCCGGTCTCGACCGTGCCGGCCGGCGTCACGGCGTTCTGGCGGGCGAGGGACTCGAACAGGACCTGCGGCGTGATCCCCAGCGTCGCGAGCTTGGCGTGGCTGAACTCCACGAAGATGCGCGGCTCCTGCACGCCGTAGAGGTTGACCTTCGTCACGCTCTCGACCTTGAGCAGGTGCTGGCGAAGCCCCTCCGCGACCTTCTTGAGCTGGGAATAGTCGGCGCCGTCGCCGGTCAGCATGTAGAGGATGGAATCGACGTCGCCGTACTCGTCGTTGACGTTGGGACCGATGATGCCGGCGGGCAACTCGCCCCGCACGTCGTCGAGCTTCTTGCGGAGCTGGTAGAACAGCGTCGGCACCAGATGGCCCGGCGTGTTGTCGCGGAAGGTGACCTGCATCGCCGCGAAGGACGGCTTCGAGTAGGTCATCACCTTCTCGAAATAGGGGAGGGTCTGCAGCTTCTTCTCGATGCGGTCGGTGACCTGGTCCTGGATCTCGCGCGCCGTGGCGCCCGGCCAGATCACGGTGACGACGGCGACCTTGATCGTGAAGTTCGGGTCCTCCGCCCGGCCGAGGCTAAGAAAGGCGAAGCTGCCGCTCACCGTGGCGGCCAGGATCAGGAACAGCACCATGGCGCGGTGATGAACCGCCCAGGCGGAGAGGTTGAAGCGCTTCATCGGACCGTTTCCCGCCTGGACCGTCGAGTCTTAGAACTCGAGCGCCTCGACCACCCGCACGCGCTGGCCCGCGTCGAGCTTCTGCACCCCGAGCCGGACGATCCGGTCGCCCTCCGCGAGACCGCCCGCGACGAGGGCGTCCTGCGCGTCGTAGGCCGACACCGTCACGGACTTGAGCGTCAGGTGGCCTGTATCGTCCACCGTCCAGACGGCGGGGCCGCTGCCCTGGTTGAACAGGGCGGGCAGCGGCACGCGCACGATCCGCTCGGCGGCCATCCCCGACACCGTCACCGTCGCGGTCATGCCGAGCTGAACCCCGGCATCGGCATCGGGAAGGGAGAAGCGGGCGAGGTAGGTCCGCGTCATCTCGTCGGCGGCGGGCGCGAGCTCGCGGAGGCGAGCCGAATAACGCGCCTTGGCGTTCGACCACAGGCCCATGCGGGCCTCGCCCGCGCGGACCTGGCCGACCAGCGCCTCGGGCACGGCGATCACCGCCTCCTTCTCCGCCGTGTGGGCGAGGCGGATCGCGGTCTGGCCCGCCGCGACGACCTGACCGGGCTCGATCGCGGTGGCGGTCACGACGCCGTCGGCATCGGCCGTCAGCACGGCGTAGGAGAAGGCGTTCTGGGCGAGCGTCACCGAGCGCTCCGCCCGCATCAGGCGGCTGCGCGCCTCTTCCGTCGCGGTCTTCTGCTTGTCGACGAGGGCCACCGCAATCCAGCCCTGGCCGGACAGGGTGAGGGTGCGCCGCAGGTCGGCCTCGGCCTGGCCGAGCGAGACCGTGGCGGCCCGGCGCTCGGCCTCGGCCTGATCGGTCTGCAGGCGCAGGTCGGCCTCGTCGAGGGTGGCGAGCGGCTGGCCCGCCTTGACGACGTCGCCGACATTCACGAGACGGCGGGCGACCTTGCCCTGGACGCGGAAGCCGAGGTCGCTCTCGATCCTAGGGCGGATCGTGCCGACGAAGCTGCGCTCGGGCACCCGGTCCTCGAAGGCCACCCGCTGGACCAGGACGGGCCGGGCGGCATGGCTCGGCTTCTCGGAGGCCTTGGCGGCGCCGGGCGCCATCTCGTCCTGGCATCCGCCGAGGAGAAGCGCGGCTCCGATGATCGCGAGAGCGGCGGCCGGCGAAACGGTTGGCGTGGGCATCGCGTCGGTTCCTGCACGGCGGGCGCGATGATGTCGGCCCGTCTCCGGCATTGGTGACCGTACTCTGAAATTGACGAT
>NZ_BPQP01000127.1 GCF_022179305.1 Methylobacterium iners | reverse complement strand
GCGCACGCCGGAGTAGACGGCGGCGCCTGCGGTGACGGGGGCGGTGACGGTGGAGAAGACGGAGAGCACCTTCTGGACCTCGCTGAAGGGGGCGTTGGAGACGTAGACGAGGTCGCGGTTGCGCATGCGGAAGGCCTGGGTGACGAACAGGCTGTTGGGATCGCGCATGTTGATCCGGTAGACCACCGGCACCAAGGGCGTGACGAGCAGCGCGCTGTCGGGCCGCAGACGGCGCACCACGCTGGCGGGCTCGAAGCGGAAGATGAAGGTGCCGGCCGGGTCGGCCTGGAAGTCGGACAGGCCGCGCGCCTTGGCCAGCGCCTGGGCCAGCGTGATGCCGTCGGCCTGGAACGGGATCTCGGTGGCGTTGCCCAGCGCGCCCACCGCCAGGAAGGTCTGGGGATCGCGCACCAGGGTCAGCACGTCGTTGGGCCGCAGGAAGATGTTCTCGCGCGGGTTGGACACGATCGTGGTCATCGGCACCGTGGCGGTCTGCGCCCCGCGCGACAGCCGCACGAAGGTCTCCGACACGGGCGAGCGCACGCCGCCGGCCGAGGCCAGCACGTCGAGGAGCCGGTCGCCCTTGGCCGAGAGCGGGATGCGCGCGCCAGCGGCCGCCTCGCCGGTCACCGTGACGGTCTGCGAGATCGGCCGGGTGACCGAGACCAGCACCTGGGGCTGGATGGCCTTGCCGGCGAGTTCGGCCTCGATGAGCGCCTGCACGTCTTGGGGCCGGCGGCCGGCGACGGGGATGCGGCCGGCATAGGGCACCGAGATGGCGCCGTCGCGCGCGACCACCTGCTCGGGGATGAGCGCCGACTTGGAGCCGGCCGAGAAGCGGTCGGCCACGAGCGGACCGGAGAACAGGCCGCCCGAGCCCGCCTCCCAGACCGAGACGGCGACGTAGTCGCCCACCCCGATGACCTGTTCGAGCGCCGGGCGCTGGTCGCCGAACGAGGCGAGCAGGCTGTCGAGCGGGCGCCCGCGCAGGGTCTCGACCACCCCGGCATTGACGTCGATGATCTCGTAGCGGGCAAACACGCCTTGCGCGGTCGCCACCTCCGCCCCTTCCGCGATCGCACCCGCCGTCGGTCCAGACGCCGGCAAATACGTCGAACAACCGGA
>NZ_BPQP01000126.1 GCF_022179305.1 Methylobacterium iners | reverse complement strand
GAACGCAAAAAGGCCCGGCGTTGCCGCCGGGCCTAGTGGTTCGATCTCGAAATCGAAGCTCGATCCGTTCGGCCCGCCTCGGATCAACCAGGCGGGCCGAGCTTTGACGATCCGATCAGAAGTCGCGCTGGACGCGCATGCGGACCTGGTAGGTGTCGTCGGCCGTGACGGTCCGCACCAGAGCGCCCGCGTTGATCTGCGCGGCGGTGAGCGGCGCGTTGCGGGTCTGGTCGATGACCCGGCCTTGCTGCACGCCGACCTTGGTATAGAGACCCTCGACACCGATATCGAGATCCTTCACAGGCGACCAGATCAGGCTCGCGCCGGCGACGACTTGGTAGTTGTCGCGAAGGGTCGGGGCCAGCGCGAAGGAGCGCGTGCCGACGATGCCGGTGAAGTTGTTGGCGGTTGCCGTACCAGCGCCAGCATAGGCCAGAGCGTTGGCTTGGCGAGCGCCGCGAGCGAACTCGATCTCCGAGTAGCTGGCAAACACGGCCGAGCGCCACTCGGGCGACCAGTAGTGCAGGAACGAACCAACGACGCTGAAGCTCTTGGAGAGCTGGATCTGGCCGGTGATCGGGTTGAGGGTGGCGTCCGACATGTACGGGTCGAAGGCAGCGCCGTTGATGGTGCTGACCCGCGAGGAGTAGGTGCCGTTGTAGGAGGTGATGCCCGTGTAGATGCTCGCGCCTTCGCCGTAGGCACCCTGGAGGTAGAGGGTGTCCCCAGGCGCGATGAAGGGCAGGTTGATCTTCACGCCACCCTGGACGGCCCAGCCGTACTCGGACTCAATACGGCTCGTAGGTCCAACTGCCGGGAGAGCGAAGCCCGGGGTGAGGGTACCGGCAACCGTTGAACCAATGATCGGGTTCTGGGTGTTCAGCTCCTTGACGGCAGCCGAGAGCTGAGCGGAGCCCCAGGCCGCATCGTAGCGCAGGACACCGACGAAGTCGGGCAGGCGGCTACGCTGAGACACGTCGACCGTCTGGAAGGTCGGAATACCGAGCGGGCTGGTTGTGATCAGCACGCGCTGCGGTGCCAGAGCCGAGAGGCCTTGGCCTGGTGCAGCGAACTCCTGCGAGTAGATCGTGTTGCGGCGGAAGAAGGGATCTTCCATCGAGATCGTTGCAGAGAATCCACTGGTGCCGAGCTTGGTCGTGTAAGCGAGCAGGTTCGTCGACTGCACGTCGGAGCCAGCCGTGGCAGTCTGGAACTCGAAGTCGTGGGCGTAGAAGTCGAAGAACGAGGAGGCGCGACCGGCGGTGAAGCCGGCGAACTGGATGAACGCCTTGTCGGTGTTCACGAACTGCTGAACGCGGCCGTTCTGATCCTGGCCGATGGCGCCGAAGGCGTTGCCGATGCGCTCCTGCGTGCCGGAGCGGATGCCCTGGGTGGCGCCGGTGCGCGAGGCGAACTCGAGACGCGTGAAGGCGCGCAGCG
>NZ_BPQP01000125.1 GCF_022179305.1 Methylobacterium iners | reverse complement strand
CGCCGGGCCTTTTTGCGTTCCGCTGGCAACGTCCCGTCAGGGACCCAGCAGATCGATGAGGAACGGAATCAGCGGCGCGTCCGCGGGCGGCATCGGTCGCTCCCTGAGGGCACCCGGCCTGACCCAGGCGAGCGCCTGCGCTTCGAGGGGGCACGGCTGGCCGTCCCAGCGTCGGCACACGTAGAGCGGCATCAACAGGTGAAAGTCGGGATAGGCGTGGCTCGCGAAGGTGAGCGGCGCGAGGCAGGGCTCGGCGACCGTGATACCCAACTCCTCGCGCAACTCGCGGATCAGGGTCTCCTCGGGCCGCTCGCCCGGTTCGACTTTCCCGCCCGGGAATTCCCAGAGGCCGGCGAGCTGCTTGCCCTCCGGGCGCTGCGCGAGGAGCACGCGGCCGTCAGCGTCGACGAGCGCCACGGCCACGACGAGGAGCAGGCGCGCTATGGTCAAGGCTGGATCGCGAAGGTTGTTGCGACCTCGGCCGTCGCCTCGATCGTGCCCGCCATTAGCGGCACCGCCGTCCCGCGACTCGCGCGAAGCGGTGCGGCGTTGCGCGCCATCGCCGGATTGGCGCCCTGAGGCGGAACCTCGATGGAGACGACCCTGCCCAGCCGGACGCCGGCCGCTTCGGCCAGGCGCGCCGCCTGTTGGCTCGCGTCCTTCACGGCCGCGAGCCGAACCGCCGACTCGGCGCCCTCGGGGTCGCGCAAACCGAAGCCCACGCCTTCGATGCGATTCGCGCCGGCGTCGAGAGCCTTGCGCATGAGGTCGCCGAGGCGGTTCATGTCACCGAGCCTGATCCGGACCGTGTTGGCGGATCGGTACCCGTCCAGCCGCTCGGCGACCGAGCCGTCGGGCTGGCGGACCGTCCGGTTCACGGGCTGGAGCGTCACCGCGGCGGTCTCGACATCCTCCGGAGCGATGCCGAACGCAGTCGCGAGCGCGATGACGGCTTGGACCGCCTGACTTGCACCATCCAGCGCCGCCGCCGGCGTCTGCCCCCGCGACTCGACCCCGATCTCCACGCTGGCGAAGTCCGGCTGCAGCGCGGCCCTGGCGCGGCCGAGGACGCTGATACGCCCCTCGCTGGCGCCACGCTCCTGCGCCGTTCCGGGCCCCGGAAGCAGGAGGGCTGCCGCCAGCCCAACGAGCGCGAGCGGCCCCGGCCTCACGAGCGGTAATCGCCGTTGATCGCGATGTAGCCGCTGGTCAGATCGCAGGTCCAGACGCGGGCGCGACCCGAGCTGAGGCCGAGATCGACCCGGACGGTCACCTTCGGCTCGCGCATCACGGCGCTCGCTGCGGCCTCGCTGTAATCCGGGTCCCGCGCGCCTTCCCGGGCGACTCGGACGTCACCGAACCAGATCGCCAGGCGGTCGCGGTCGGCGGGTTCGCCGGCCTTGCCGACCGCCATGACGACGCGACCCCAATTGGCGTCCTCGCCGGCGATGGCCGTCTTCACGAGGGGCGAGTTCGCGATCGACATGGCGATGCGATGCGCCGAGGCGTCGCCTTCTGCGCCTTCCACCTCCACGGTGACGAACTTGCGCGCGCCCTCGCCGTCGCGGGCCACGAGCTGCGCCAGCTCGATCAGGAGATCGTCGAGGGCCTCCCGGAACGCGGCGAGGCGCGGATCAACGGCCTCGTTCACAGGATCGTTGCCGGCGCGCCCCGTCGCGAAGAGGAGAAGCGTGTCCGAGGTCGAGGTATCGCCGTCGACCGTGACGCAGTTGAAGCTCTTGGCCGTTCCCGCCACCAGGACGTCCTGGAGCACCGCCTGGGGCAGGGCGGCATCGGTGAAGACGAAGGCGAGCATCGTCGCCATGTCGGGCGCGATCATCCCGGCACCCTTGGCGATGCCGTTGATCGTCACGCTCGTGTCGCCGATCCGCACGTTCCGGGTCGCGCGCTTCGGGAAGGTGTCCGTCGTCATGATTGCCTGGGCCGCCGCCGCCCAAGCGTCGGCGCCCGGATCGACGCGCCCCGCGCAATCGGCGAGCACGCCCTCGAACTTGCCGGCGTCCAAGGGCTCGCCGATGACGCCGGTCGAGGCGATGAAGACTTGCCCCGCCTCGCAGCCGGCGGCCCGCGCCGCGATCTCGGCCGTGCGCGCCACGGATTCGCGGCCCCGCAGGCCGGTGAAGGCGTTCGCGTTCCCTGAATTGACGACGAGCGCCCGGGCCGAGCCGCCGTGCAGCGCATCCCTGCACCAATCGACGGGCGCGGACGGACATTTCGAGCGGGTGAACACGCCCGCCGCGACGGTGCCCTCGGCGAGAGCGACGTAGAGCACGTCGGTGCGGCCCGAATAGCGGATGCAGGCCTGCGCCGTCGCGAGGCCGACGCCGCGTACGGCAGGCAGGTCAGGATAGATCGCGGGCGCCAGCGGAGAAACGGGCGTGGCTTTCGAAGACGACATCGGGCTCGCATCTCCGGTCTTCGCGCCCGACCGTCAGGGCGCGGGACCTGTTGCCCCGCCCGCAACGGCGACGTCAACCGCCGCCGCCGGCAACCGGTAGGGGAACGGGCTCCCTTTTGGACACCGCATCCCGGCGCGCTGCCCTTGTGCCGTCGCGCGATCGTGACATACGATGCTGCAACGCAAACCAACCGGGGTGTCGGTTACGAACATGTCGCAGCGCGCCGGCGAGTCTCCGACGACCCATCAAGCGGGCGGCGCCTACGGCGTCCAGGTCCTGATCGCCGGTCGTCGGAAGCATTGGCGCGACGAGGTCGCCTCGCAGATCCGGCGAGCCGGATACCGCGCCACGACGGTCGATTGCGGCGTCGACGCCATGACGGTGCTGGCCCTCGGGCTCCCCGTCGACGTGCTGGTCTCGGACGTGACCCTCGAGGGCGAGCTGTGCAGCGCTCGCCTCGCCATGGAGGCTCGGGCCCTGCGCCCTGACCTGCGCATCGTCTTCGCGAGCGATCTCTCCGACGGCGCGCGAGAGGCCACGGGTCTCAGTGATCAAGACCTCTTCGTCGCCCGTGAGTCCCGGCCGACCGCGATCGCCTCGACCGTGCGGGAAGCCCTGGCCGCCAGGAACTGAAGCGGCGTCCGGCGCGCTATTCCGGCTTGTTCGCGCCGGTGGTCTCTGGCGCCTTCGGTTCCGTGGGCCTTGGTTCGGCGGCTTTGGTCTCGGCGCTTTTGCCTTCCGAGCTCTTGCCGTCGGCCGGCTTCGACTTGCCGAGATAGATGTATTCCGGCGCGGCCCGCAGCTGGTCCTTCGTGGTCTCGATCGTCGCCTTGAGCGAGGTGTCGTTCACCCGCGCGAGTTTCAGCGCGCTCGGGTCGATCGCGACGTACTTCGTGCCGATGCCGAGGAAGCCTCCGACGCCGACCACCCAGGCCTTGACCGTGCTGCTTTCGTCGAGAACCACGTCGGCAATCTCTCCGATCGTGTCGTTCGAGCCGTTCTGGATGGTGAGTCCGATCAGCTTCGAAGCGACGCGGTCGGCTGGCGTCTGCGCCACGAAGGTGGGGCGAAGATCGTTGCTCAGGGTCGCGGGGGCGGCGGGGGCGGGCGCCGCCGACGGAGCCAATTCGCCGGAAGGCGCCTGGGCCAGCGCGAGGTTCGGGCTCGCCGCGAAGAGGATCGTTCCCAGCAACATTGCGCGCATGGCTTGTGGTCCGTTCAGTCCGTCGGAATGGCCCTCGCTTAAGCTGAGCCTCGCCGAAAGGTTCCGGATCTCTGGACGCGGAAGGGTTCCAGGCTACCTTTCCGACGAGGCTGGCGTGCCGCGCACGCCGGCCGTGCATCGTCAGGAGCCAACCATGTCGATCCATCGTCGCAATGCTCTCCTCATCCTCGGATCGCTCGTGGCCGGCGCCGCACATGCTGGGGACGTGAAGGCCGAGGCCTTCGCGTTCGACAAGCCGGAAGGCGGGAAGCTTGCCCTCGCCGATCTCGGCGGGAAGCCCATCCTGGTCGTCAACACGGCGACGGCCTGCGGCTTTGCCGGCCAGTTCGTCGGCCTTCAATCCCTCTGGACCCGCTTCCGCGACCGCGGCCTCACGGTCATCGCGGTGCCGTCTCCCGATTTCGGCAATCAGGAGCCCCTCGACGGCATGGCGATCGCCGAGGCGGCCCGCCAGAATCACGGCGTGACCTTCCCGATCACCGCCAGGACCCATGTCCGCGGGCCGCAGGCGCATCCGTTCTACCGCTGGGCGGCCACCGAGAAGCCGGGCTCGACGCCAGCCTGGAACTTCCACAAATACCTCGTCGGCCGAGACGGCAACCTCGCCGCTTCCTTCGCCACGCAAGTCGATCCGACGGATCCGCGCATCATCAGCGCCATCGCGGGCGAGCTCGGCCAGAGCTGAGCCCCGCGCGTCGTCAGCGCGTGACGGCGATCAGGCCGATCACGAGGCTGGCTACGAGCAGGATGACGTGGGTGCCAGCGCCTGCTGCAATCCACTCCGTCCAGGGACCGCTCATCGCCGAACCGCTCCGCGGGAGCGCCGCGACGGAGCCGCCCGGCGCGGCGGGGCGTCGAGGCGCGAGGCCACGGACGGGGAGGGATAGTTCGAGGCGAAAGGATTGTCTGGCACGCCATCTCGCCTGTCGGCCGCCGCGGGCTGCGTCAGCGCCGCATGACTCGCGAGCGCGACGAGGATCGGCAGGATCAGGGCGGCTGGACGGATCGGCATCGACGATTTCTTTCGGCAGGGGCTTCGAAGGGGCGGGGCGAGCGCCCACATCCGGCGCGGTTCAGGCTTGGATGGAGGATACGGCCGTGGAAGCCCACCGGTTCGCGTGCGACGGCCACTTTTTCGAGGTCCGGTTCGAGCGGACGCCCGAGGGCTGGATCGGCCGCATCTCCCGCGACGGCGCCGCCGAGGTCCAGGTGATCGCGTTCCCCGATGGCGCCGGCTTCGATCCGGATGACGTCCGCGGCTCGCTCATCGCGGGCTGCGAGGCCGCGGTCCAGCGAATCCGCTGGCCGGCGCCGACGCACCACTGACGGAACCCCTCCGCGTCTCAGGCGGTTCGCGCTGGCAACGATCCCCGGCCCAAAAGAGCACCGCCTCAGGAGGAACCATGAGCGAGGTCACCTATCGTATCGTCGAGCATGACGGCGGTTACGCCTACAAGGTCGCCGACGTGTTCTCGGAGACCTTCCCGAGCCGCGAGGAGGCCCTGCAAGCCGCCCAGGTGGCTGCGGCGGAGCAGCAGGTGCCGGGCTCGACCGAGGGCATCCACTACCAGGACGAGAAGAGGGAGTGGCACGACGAAGTCGCCTCCGGCGACGATCGCCCGACCGCGAAGGTGGTCGAGTAGGGGCCGCACCGCGGGCTTCACGGCGCGGAACCCGCAGGGCGGATGCCTGCAGGGGGGACCTCGTCAGGCCTTCGCGACGGCAGGGCTCAGGCGCAGAGGGGCGTCGGGGGTGGCGTTTCGGCCGGCGCCTCGCCGCCACTCTCGAAGAAGTACGCCGGCATCGGGTAGGTCTGGTCCCGCCCCCTGGCCTTGGCCTCGTACAGCGCGATGTCGGCCGCCTCGACCAGCGCGGCGGCCGAAGTCGTGTGGCCGGCGCTGACGGCGACACCGACGCTGATGGTGACCTGCGAGATGCCGTCGGCCCGGCCGGCATGAGGCAGGCCGCGCCCGCTCACGGCGAGGCGGAGGCGCTCAGCCAGGCCGACCGCCTCCGCGTAGCTGCAATCGGCCGCGAGCACGGCGAATTCCTCGCCGCCGTAGCGGGCGACGAGGTCGTCCCTGCCCGGGACGAGCGGCGCGAGGATCGCGGAGATCTCGCGCAGGCAGGCGTCGCCGGCGCCGTGCCCGTAGCGGTCGTTGAAGCGCTTGAAGTGATCCACGTCGAGCAGGATCACCGCGAAAGGCTTACCGCGCGTCGAGGCCTGCCAGAAGGCCGACAGCCGGGCCGTGAAGGCACGCCGGTTGGCCAGGCCGGTCAGGGGGTCGGTGAGCGAGAGGCGGGCGAGCGCGGTGTTGTCGGCGGCGAGGCGATCGCTCCGCAGGCTTTCACGCAGGGTCAGGAGATAGTCGCGCCGGGCGCCGACCTCGATCCGATAGGTCGCGAGCAGGCTGAACAGAATGGCCGTCGCGAGATCGAGGACGAGCACGCTGGCGGCCCCGGCACCGAGGTCGGGCCGCGCGGCCACGGCGACGGCCATGCCGGCGGCGGCCGTCGCTGAAACGGTGCAGGCCCAGGGAAAGCGCAGCGGCAGGGTGGTGTTGCTGAAGATCACGGTCAGCCCGACCCCGGAGGCCATGAGGACGTAGGAGGGTGCGTTGCTGAGCCAGAACAGAACGAGCGGGATGCCGGTGGCACTCACCATTCCGAGGCCGCAGAACGCCTCTCGAAGGCCGGGCGTGACCCTGCCGACCGACCAGGCGATGAGGAGACCGACGGGCGTCATCACGCCGATGCGCAGCACGAGGTTCAGGAAGACGAGGTCCGGCGTCGTGACGAGCGCGGCCAGATTGTAGGCATGGAACACCGCGAGGCCGAGAACGATCGTCCTCCGGATGCGGCGGACGCGGTCCGCCTGCGTGTCGGCCTCGTACCGCCCTTCAAGTTCAGGCTCGAACTTGCGGAGGTAGCGGCCCGACGAGATGACCTTCTCGGCTTGCTGGAGAAGCCGAGTCGTTTCGGTCTGGTCCGAATCGTTCCAGACCATCGGGCCTCTGTGGGCGGGCGCGTCCTGCACGAAGTTCACACGCGGAATAAATAACCTTGGAGACCATGTAGAACCGCAGGTCTGATGGCATTACTAACGACGGAGTAGAATACCAACCTAGGTTACCAAACCGTAACCGACATTTTGAACGAAAAATCTGACCTATTTTGCTCTGGAAGAGCTAGTGCACTACGGATCCACCTCGCCTTATCCGACGGCGACATCCTACGAGATCGATCCGTTCCGCCATCATTTGCGCGTCGGCCCCAACCTCGTGCATGGCTTGCATGGGGGTGATCGCAGCCTCCCAACGACCTCCGGAGACGCTTCGTGACGACATCGAATCCGCGTGAGCCCGACCACTCGATCGACCCCCTCTTCATCGAACGCTGGTCGCCACGGGCCTTCACGGGGGAGGCGGTGCCGGAAGCGGAGCTGATGCGCATGTTCGAGGACGGCGCCCAGCGCGCC
>NZ_BPQP01000124.1 GCF_022179305.1 Methylobacterium iners | reverse complement strand
AGGGCTGGAGCATGGAGGGGGAGCATGGAGGGGGAGCATGGGTCGCAAGCGTCACACGCCCGAGGAGATCGTCGCCAAGCTGCGGCAAGTGGACGTGCTGGTCTCGCAGGGGCAGACCGTTGATGCCGCGGCGCGCTCAATCGGCGTCACCCAGACCACGTATCACCGCTGGCGCAACGAGTTCGGCGGGCTCAAGCTCGATCAGGTGAAGCGCCTCAAGGAGCTCGAGGCGGAGAACGCCCGGCTCAGGCGGGCTGTGGCCGATCTCACCCTCGACAAGGTCATTCTGGCCGAGGCCGCAAAGGGAAACTTCTAAGCCCCGCCCGCCGCAGAGCCTGCATCGAGCACGTGCGAGCGGTCACCGGTGTCTCGGAGCGGCGTGCCTGCCAGGTACTGGGCCAGCACCGGTCCACGCAGCGCAAGGTGGCTCGCACGCCCGACGACGAGGCCCGGCTCACGGCCGACATCGTGCAACTCGCTCGCCAGTACGGGCGGTATGGCTATCGCCGCATCACGGCCTTGCTGAAGCGGGCGGGCTGGTGCGTGAACCGTAAGCGAGTCGAGCGGATCTGGCGGCGGGAGGGGCTCAAGGTACCCCAGCGGCAACCCAAGCGCGGTCGGCTGTGGCTTGCTGACGGCTCGTGCATACGGCTGCGGCCTGAGCGGCCAAACCACGTTTGGGCTTATGACTTCGTCGAGGATAGGACCCATGATGGGCGGAGGTTCAGGATGCTCAACGTCGTCGACGAGTTCACCCGCGAGTGCCTCGCCATCAAGGTCGCCCGCAAGCTCAAGGCTGCCGACGTCATCGCGCTGCTTGCCGACCTGTTCGTCACCCGCGGCACCCCCGAGCACATCCGCTCAGACAACGGGCCCGAGTTCGTGGCCAAGGCGGTCCAGGGCTGGATCGCGGCGGTCGGGGCCAAGACGGCCTACATCGAGAGGGGCTCGCCGTGGGAGAACGGTTATGTCGAGAGCTTCAACGGCAAGCTCCGCGACGAGCTGCTGCAGGGCGAGATCTTCTACAGCCTACGCGAGGCTCAGGTGCTGATCGAGGCCTGGCGCCGGCACTACAACACCCTCCGGCCTCACTCGGCTTTGGGCTACCAGCCTCCCGCCCCGGAGGTGACGCTAGGGCCAGCTGCGCAACCCCGACCCGCTCCGCAGGCCACCCCACCCGTCGCGCAGGTCTCAATCCAATAACATTCCGCCCTGATCACCAAATGGGGGCTGGTCA
>NZ_BPQP01000123.1 GCF_022179305.1 Methylobacterium iners | reverse complement strand
ATCCAGGGCCGGCGCATGTACCTGTGGCGAGCCGTCGATAACGAAGGTGAAGTGCTGGATGTGCTGGTCCAGCCCCGGCGCGATAAAGCCGCTGCCCTGAAGCTGCTACGCAAGCTGATCAAGAAGCAGGGCTTTGCGCCAGCCGTACTCGTCACCGACAAGCTCCGCTCGTATGCGGCCGCACACCGAGAGCTCGGCCTGTCCGCTCGCCACGAGCAGGGCTTGCGCCAGAACAACCGAGCGGAGAACTCGCACCAGCCTGTCCGACGACGCGAGCACAAGCAGCAAGGTTTCAAGTCACCAGGATCAGCCCAGCAGTTCCTCTCGATGCACGCAGCCGTTCAGAACACCTTCTCCCTTCAACGCCATCTCATCTCCCGCGGCACCTTTCGGCTCTTCCGAGCTAAAGCCGCGGAGGCATGGCAGAAGGCAACCGCCGCGGCCTGAGTCGATGCAGACGCTACCGCGTTTGCAACCTCGCCTAGCTTCCCGTGACAATGCCCGCAGGCGTCGTGCACAAGGGAAAATTTGTTTTCGACAAGGCCTCAACCGACCGCATCGGCGTGGCGACACTCGAGGCCTTGCGCTCCGGCCGCTCGGGCTATGCCGACGGGGGTTTCGTCGGCTCTACGCCGGGCCGCGACCGCTTCACGATGCCGAGCAGGCAGGCGGGCAGTTCTGGAACGTCAGAGAACACCACCGGCAAGACCGAGCTCCACGTCTATGCCGGCGAGACCAACGAGGTGAAGACCACCCAGGGCCCGCAGGGTGTTCGGCACGAGATCATGATCGACAAGGCCGTGGCGCGGGCGCTGCTGGAGGGATCAAGCACCCGGGGCGTGCTCAAGCAGATCGGGGCCGGGCGGCTGACTGGGAAATAAGGCGAAGTCGGCGACGGGTGCGGTGCCGATGGTGCCTTAGCTGTACCGATCCTTGATGTAGCGATCAAAGTAGTTGCCGGCCGACGCCGCAGTGATAAGCCCGCGGTAGATCTCCTCAGGAACTCCGTAGTAGTTGTACGGATGTCCGCCGCTTGTAAACCAGATTTGCAGTGTTCGAGTCGACGGATCATACTCGGCTCTGCGGATTGCCGATGAGCTGAGATAGGGCACTTAACGCCTCCATCGGTCACCGCCATTCATAGATCACGCTAGATGCACCATAATTAGGTGCATAAAAGTCTTCTCGGTGGAGCCCTGTAGAAAGTGCTTCACACTTTTCACTTTGCCCGACACCATTCCAGCTGCGAAGCCCGCCACATTGTCGGCCCTCAGTTCATCGCCTTCTGAGATTGCGCCAAACGGCATCGCCGACTCGACTTGAAAAATGTTCTCTCCATCAGAGTCATAGACTTCCAAAAGATATTTTACTGTTCGCACGCCAGTTGCTGACATTGGGCCACCATGTCGGCTTTTGAGCTTTCTGCTAAAGCCATCAGGCAGGATACCCGCTAGGGTGCTGTTGTCGAGGTGAGCTTCGCCCGCTTTCGCTGGGCGTCGGCGGCTTCGTGCAGGTCACGAGGCTCACCCGAGGGTCTGCGCAGTCGCAGATCGTCCACCGCTGGCCTGACCCGGTCGGGGAGGTTCTCGACTTCCGCCGTGGCGATCCCTCACCATGGCATCAGTGGCCAATCCAGGTGCATGCGACGGTCGGAGCTTAGCCATGAGCCCGGAAGAAAAAGACCAAAATACATGCGGCCCTGCGCGTCACCATACAAGAATCGGAGACGCATGCCGCAGAGCGACGGCTCGCTGGGGCAGATAACCAGCTTGTGGCTGAAGAGCTCGGTCAGACTATCATCCGATGGCCGATTCGCCCGCGGCCCAGCGCATCCTAGAGCGTGGGATCAAGCGCTACATGGTAAATTGCGTCGTCACCCTGCGACGGTACGGCGTTCAGGAACACGAGATCAACGCCTACGGGCTGACATACATGGTCGCGATCACGGATCAGGTCGCAAAGATCTCGAAAACCGAATTGCCTCATCCGTATCCAGTAACGCGCATTCGAGCGAAATAAATATATTTCAGAGTTGCGCACAGTCAGTTAGTTATTACTCTTCACTACACAGTTTTTACTCACCATGTGGAAAAATCAACGGAGATTTTCAGCAAAACCATTCACCTTGCAAATCATAGCAGGAGCGGAAGAGACCCCTTTCAAACGTGAATAGTGCCTGCAATAAATCGTATGAACCTGCCAGGGACGCAGTGATTCGTTAGGGGGCTGTGATGAAAGCGACTGCTACGTGCTCGCTGGGAGCGCTTCTGTCATTCATTTATTCTCCGATGACTTATGGCCAAGAAATTTGTGCGACTCCTCTTAGGGAGGCATTGATGACCGTCCGTCAAACAAGGGGCGCATCCTCTTCAAATCAATCTTCCACAGCTTGGCAATGCAGCTTTAAGTTCTCAAGTCACGATGAGGCGATCAAAGCTGGATTGGATGTTGATACTATTGTTTACGGAGCACCACTAAAGGTAGGTGGAAAGTTTGAAAAATCCGTAGTTGACCGCTGGAAAGAAGATAATTGTTCACGGAATTCCCAGAATGCGTCCTTCGAAGGGGCTACTTACAACTACTTACGTGAAGTTGCTCCCGGAGCGATGACAGCTTTCGCCAAATGCATAGAAAGCCTAGGCGGGAGCAGCGCTTTGAATTGCAGTGTAAATCGAGAGCCCGGCGCAGTTACGGTAAAATGGAAGAGGACGGATGGCGAAGAGACTAGTGCCGCACCGACCTTGAAGCGCCTAATGGTAGTCAATGGAACTTGTAGTCCAGGGATCCCAGTAGGGACCGTCATCAACGAAGGAGGCGTGGGTTCTCCATGTATCCCTGAGCCGTCGAAAGATTTGATGGTAATGATTGAGACATCGCGAGGTATTTGTTCACCATTGGCAGCCTATCCGAAAAAGATTTTTTCGATTGCTGGAACTATTAGTATGGATGGCGATCGCTCTATCAGCTCGGACGTAGTAGAGTTTTCACCTGATAGCAAAATTATAACAAATGGCAACGCCTTAACAATAGCGGCCTCGGAAATAAAACTAAATTCCCAGTCGTCAATATTGTCGTTTGCGTCAAAGCTTCCGTCTGGTGCTCCAGGCACTCCCGGCGACGACGGAGGAACATTGATTATCCGCGCCGACAGGATAACAGGCGGCGATCTGCGGATCGACCTGTCGGGACAAGACGGCTTGCCTGGTGCGGCTGGCTCTCAAGGCGCGTCGGGAAGTCCAGGTAGGAATGCAAAAGGAAGGGGTCTCCAAGGAATCAGGGGATGCGGCGGTGGCCATGACGCCACCCACGGCGGTCCTGGAGGAGCAGGCGGGGACGGGTCACCCGGTGGGGCTGCAGGGAATGGCGGAACGGTTGTCGTTCAGATTTCAGGAGAGGACCGTGAGACTTCCCTTTCTCATCTATCAATCGCGGGTAGGGACGGGCGTACCCTCCCTGGCACGCCCGGAGCAGGCGGCGCACCTGGAGCAGGCGGTCCGGGCGGTCCAGGAGGGGCAGGCGACGGCGGGAATGATGGTTGCGGAGGGCGGGGTGGTAAGCCTGGGGGGCCTCCAGGCCCACAGGGGCTTGCCGGTGAGAATGGCTTGTCGGGGAAAGCAGGTTCTATTTCGTTGAACTGACGACTCTCCCAAGCGTGATGGTTGCTGCCCTAGTCAGGCATGTACCATATACCTTGCAAGACAAAAGCTCGGCATTTTATATTCTCATCAGCGGCTGAGAAGGCGCCTTTTGCGGTACAAATGCCGAGTTTACTTCCAGTATGCTTTAATAGCATCCAAGCAAGCTTAAAAACGAGGCGCGGCCGCCGGTGGCCGAGTGGCCTTCCGAGGCAAGACGATCTCTAGCGACTTGGGCAAAAGATTTTGAGCCAACCCGTCCGGCGCGATAACGGCGCTGGCGATACGACCTTGTTGAGAAAAAATCGCGGCATGGCGACGATGGCGATCACCACCCGGCATTTATCGACGAGAGATGCTTATAAAACGTGCAAGACGCTTCCCCACGAACCCAAACGATCTGCTGAGAGCCCTGAGATTCAATCCGGCTGTGGATAAGCAATAATTTGTTAACCACAGCGAGATCGGACACGTTGCGCGAATCTGTTTAGTAGACACCTCTGAGGATTCGGCCGAGCGTTTCTGAGATTGTGCTCAGAAACCGACGATGCTAGATTGCGGGTCATGGCCCGTGCATCCACGACTCCGCCCACTGCAGACGAGCAAGACGACGCGCGTGACGCCGCCGTGATGAAGGCGGTGCTGACGCTTCTGGACACGTTACCTGAGGCTCGCCGACGGTCAGTGCTTCAGAGATTGAGCGCGAATTCCAAACCTATATCTGGTCGCAAGTCCGGGGAGGTGATGGGCATTGTCATAGATTTCATTCGCGATAAACGAAGCTGGTCAGTGAGTGAGATCAAAGAAGAGGTTCTTCAGCACCACTCTGAGACTAATCCTAAAGAAATTTATAATACGATCAATTACCTCGCCAAGACGGGCCGCATAAAGCGCATCGGTTATGGCAAGTATATGGTGGATGGAAATTTGGTAATTTCAGCTGATCAGTTCAGTGAGGAACCCTTCCCCAATGACGATCAGGCTGACAACTGAAAACGGCGGCTGATGTATATCAGCCGCCGTTCTTACTCCCTGTCTTGCGCGTCCGTCTTGGCAGTTGTGCCGCGCGAGACAAACCCCCGAGGGAAAGGAGGTGTGCCATGTGGTTCATGGCTCGGACCTTAGATGTTGAAGTCTAAAGCCGAGGACGTAGCCTTCGCTGCGCCCACGGCTCCTTATAAACTGTTCCGACTTACTTGTCTTCCGGTTTTTACGGAGCTTTTTGCTATGGCTAAGGGAAATCCACCCCGTCAGACGACACCCCGCGTCTCCTCGATCGCTTCTCGTGTGCTCTCCGGCAACCTGAAGCCGTCACCAGCGCAGATCCGCACTTTAGCAGGCTCGGCGCTCGGACAGGATCAGACATCGGGTCAGAAGCCTACCAAGACCAAGTAGGCTTTTAGAGAAGGCCTCGCCGGCAAGTCACGAGACGACTTGAAGGCGAGGCCGATCTGAAGTGAGGGCGCGCGATATCATCTGCAGCAACGCGTGCCCAGAGAAGCCAGGAGCGGCTTTCGCCAGCACGTCGAAGGTGCCCTCGACGCAGTCCTCTACCACCAAAAACAAACCGGCGTCGCTACCTAGTTCGTGCAGCGCCTGATCTTCAAACGTCTGTCGGGAGATCTCGGTCAGACATAGCGTCCGATGGTTATCTATTGGAATAGAAAGCTCTTCTTCCATGTCCGCTTCCCCGTCGCTCCATCCATCAGTCAGAGAGCATCGCGAACCGCGCATCTCCGCGAACGCTCTTGCTCAATATCTCGTCCTCCGACCAGACGGCCAGGAAACGATCGTCCACAACGCTCGGTTCTCCAGACCGCCCATAGTGACCGCAAACGGCGACGCCATCCGTGGCCTCTGTGCGTACAACTCTGACCCCCGCCGCGATATAGCTACGCTTGAGCGGGTTAAGGCTGCCTTGTACGCAAAGGCGGCTCATGCAGATCTCAAACCCCGGGACCGAGAAGAAGCGCGCCGCTGCATCGAGGCGATCACCCTGTTCGAACGGTACGAGAACGCTCTTGGTTTGCGGGGTATGCCCCTCTCGGAGTGCCCTCGTCTAGAGCCTCTTGTGGTCGAGGGTGTCACGCTCTCTATCCGGCCGCACTTCCTGGTTCATGGGGACGGAAGCCGGATCGGCGCTGGCATAATCCGCGTTGCAAAGACGCCCGATCCCGACGCTTGCAAACTCGATGACACTCGGCAGCGGCGCGGAGACGAACGGCGGGAGATGAGCCGATACACGGTAGCGATGCTGCAGCTCCTTCTGGAAGCCCAGGGCGGCTCCCTCGGTGTGCCAGCACGTGAGCTGTGTTTCGTGGCCGATGTCCGGCTAGGCGAGCGCATTGATGCGGCTCCCGATCACACCGTTCGAGTTCGAGCAGTGCGGGGCGCATGCAGCCAGATAGCCCGCGCATGGCATTTCATCACCCCTCGCAATTCCGTACTGAATCGTTAGTGGGCCGATGGGCGGCTGGCACGTGCAGCTGGCCGTCCTTTGGTTTCTGGCAGCTCGCCGGACGCCCTGAGTCGCTGCCAAGTTGCGAGCACATTCGTTATACTGCTTCCGCACCGCGTCCGCGGCCATCTCGCAGCAATGCCGAAAAAGAGCTAAGTTGTTGAGGTATTTGGCGCACCCGACACGATTCGAACGTGTGACCTTTGCCTTCGGAGGGCAACGCTTCAAAAACACGTGACGAGTCGTCCAATCCGCGAGGGCCTATGACGAGCTCCTGACGTGCAAACCACGCTCCCACCAGGGGTACCTCAGTGGTACCCAACCGTGTCGTACATGCAGCCGCGAATGCGCTAAGTCACTGAAGTGATTGGTGGGTGCACAAGGTTTCGAACCTTGGACCCGCTGATTAAGAGGCAGCCGCTGCAAGAGCCGATCTACGTGATATGGCCGCGCTTCTGTTGGCGCGCGAATCGGTAATCTCGTCTGATCGCCGCAACTCTTTCAGCCCATTTCCCCCTAATTCCACAGAATGCCAAACAAGGGCGTAGCAGCTAAGTGCTTGAAATGAACAGTGCGCCCGAAAGGATTCGAACCTCTGACCCCCAGATTCGTAGTCCGATGGTCGAGCAGACTGAGATATGTAGCTTTCGTAAAAGGTAGCAGGAGTCATATCATTAGCTATTCCTATCGGACACATCAGCGTGGAACTCGTCGTGTGCACCTGTGATGCAAGTCAGCGTAAGCATCGGATTACTGCTGAGTGAGGCTGTGTTGCGAGTTGAATGTAAGATCGCGGCCTACTCTGCAAAATTCCGCTCGACTAGTGCCACGAACAGAGCGTCTATGTGGTCACGACGAGAGACGAGAAGCAATCATGAGCATGTCGGCCCAGCCTGCCCCAGCATGCCTGATGAAGATCGGCTGCAGCGGCTGAGCCGCCTCAAGTCTCCGGGCCATGAGGGTCTACCTGCCCCGCCGGCTAGATGCCGATTGCGGGGCCAGGGTGGTGGCACCCCTGCCACAACCCTGGAGACAGACCATGCCGAACCTCACGCTTTCCCCGTCTGAAGGCGCCGTGCTTACCGGTGCGGCCACTCGCGGCGATGCCCAAGTCATCCTGCCCACCACGATGAAGCCCGCCTCCGCCCAGCGCCTCCTGGGCAAGCTGCTCAAGCATGAGCTTGTCGCGGCAACGGAGCAGGAGGGGATAATCAGCCATCACCTTACGCTTGCTGGATACGAGGCGGTAGGCCTGAAGCCGCCCAGCGCTGTGCCAGCCCCTGCCCTGCCCGCACACAGCCGAAAGGCGGTTCCGGCCAGCGACGCACCGCAAGCGGGCACTAAGCGAGAGCATGTCGTGGCGCTGCTAAGCCGACCTGAGGGTGCAAGCCTGGCCGAGCTGATCACCGCCACAGGCTGGCTGCCACACACGACGCGAGCTGCGCTCTCGCGCCTGCGCTCGTCAGGACGCACGCTCGAGAAGAGCCCGCGCGAGGACGGCTCGACGGCTTATCGCATCGTCATCGAGCCGGCTCGGCCACGCCGCCGCTCGCGCAAGCCGGCAGCTGAGGCGCGAGCTCAGGTCTCGATCGGCTGATCGCGATGCGCACAGGCTCCCAACGCACGCCGCAGGACGACAGGCTCTCAGCCGACCTCGCCCGGCTGGCGATGCTCGATCCCGCCGGCCTGCAGCGGCGCTGGCGCATGGTGTTCGGGCGATCAGCGCCCGAACACCTCTCTCGCGCCCTCATGCACCGGGTGCTCGCCTACCGGCTCCAGGTCGACCGCCACGGCGACCTCAGCCCCGCAACCACCCGGCTCCTCGATCGGCTGAGACCTGACAGCCCGGCCGAGGTCCTCCCCCCTCCCGATCAGCCCGGCACCAAGCCGGGCACGCTGCTGGTGCGAGAGTGGAAGGGCGAGCTCCACCGCGTCATGGTGCTCGACCCGGGCTTCGCCTGGCAGGGTACGACCTACGACAGCCTGTCCAGAGTGGCGCAGGCGATCACGGGTACGAAGTGGAACGGACCCCGCTTCTTCGGCCTGCGAGAGCGGCCCTCATCGGCACAGAGGAGCGACGCGCGATGAAGCCGCCGGTCAAGGCGCTGCGTTGCGCGATCTACACCCGGGTCTCGACCGAGCACGGCCTGGAGCAGGAGTTCAACTCCCTCGACAACCAGCGCGAGGCGGCGGAGGCCTACATCAAGAGCCAGGCGCACGAGGGCTGGCGCTGCAGCCCAACCCTCTACGATGATGGCGGCTACTCAGGAGGGTCGCTCGACCGCCCTGCCCTGCAGCGGCTGCTCGTCGAGATCCAGGCCCGGCGCATCGACGTGGTGGTGGTCTACAAGGTCGACCGGCTCACCCGTGCCCTGTCGGACTTTGCCAAGCTCGTCGAGCTGTTCGATGCGCACGCCGTCTCGTTCGTGTCGGTGACGCAGGCCTTCAACACCACGACCAGCATGGGAAGGCTGACGCTGAACGTCCTGTTGTCCTTTGCCCAGTTCGAGCGGGAGGTCACGGGTGAGCGCATCCGCGACAAGATCGCTGCCTCCAAGAAGAAGGGCATCTGGATGGGTGGCACGGTGCCGCTCGGCTACCGGGTCGAGGCACGTGCCCTGCACATCGTGGAGGAGCACGCTGCGCTCATCCGCATGATCTATGCCCGCTACTTGGAGCTCGGCAGCGTTGCTGCGGTGCAGGCGCAGCTCAGGGAGGCCGGCATCCTCATCCCGCAGCGGACGGATGGCACGGGCCGCATCACGGGTGGGTCAGCCTTCAGCCGCGGGCATCTCTACGCCGTGCTGGCCAACCCGCTCTACATCGGCCGGCTCACGCACAAGG
>NZ_BPQP01000122.1 GCF_022179305.1 Methylobacterium iners | reverse complement strand
GATGCCACCCTCAAACCCACTGGCCAGCGTAAAGACCGGCGAGGCCGGCGGCGTCGTGTCGGGAGGCGCGGAGCCCAGTATAGGTGTGCCCTTAATGGTGGACCCATCGAACAGAACACTGAGCTGTGCACCGTCCTCCATGCTGACAGTGACGTCCTCTAACGTGAGGGTAGATTGGCTCTGATCCAGGTTGAAAACCACGGACCCGGTACTCGTACCCGTGAAAACCGAAGCACTCACCTTCACGGCCGCGTTGTCAGCAAGCCATATCTGCGCCTGGCTACCCGTGCCGCCCCTGTGGTGGGGATCCGTGCCGGTGGCGTTGGTCACGATCGTGTCGTCGTTCCAGAAGCGGAAGTTGCGATTGTTGCCCTCCGCCACTGCGCCATGCAGCACTGTGCTCGCCGACTTGATGTCGTAGCCTGCATCTGCGTTGCCGCGCGACACCGTGTGGTCAAAGCGAACGTTGTAGACGCCACCCTCCGTGGCAAACCCGTCGCCGTTCCAATAATTGGAGCCTGAGTAGACGTTGTTCTGCATAGTGACGTGACTCAGTAGGACGTCGTGGACTGTCCCATGCAGGTGCACACCCACGGCAAAGCCGCCATCGATCCCCCTGCTATCGCCGACCGTGTTCTGGATAACTACGTTGTGAGTGTCATATTGCAGACGCACCACACTCTTGGCGTAGCCGGAGACGGTGACATCATCAATGAGCAGACCGGAGATCGTAGCGCTCGTGTTGGTTCCCGAGGCATAATCCTCCAGAAAATGAGCGACGTTCTGAGCGGAGGAATGGGCAATGCGCAGGTTGGAGATATCTGCGCCCACCCGGATGGCGTTGTCGACGTTTCTGAAGGCAAGATTCTCGAAGCTGAGATTGTTGGCGCCATTCATCAGGCGGAAGGCGTCCTGTCCGTTGGCCGCCCCTGGAGCCCAAGTCTCGGCCCGGCTCCCAACGAACTGCGCGTCCATGGCGTTGCCGTAGCTGTCGACGCCCCTGATGCTGATCGGCGCGGACGCAGTGCCCCCTGAATTGATTATGATTGGCTTACTCAAGGCATAGCTACCCTGGTCGGCAAGCATCAGGATGTTTCCGCCAGGTCCGACCTTCTGAATCAGACTTAACATTTGACTCATTGTGGCGGAATTGGCAGCATTGGATCCGTCTCTAGTGCCACTACCAACTGGTGAAACGTATAGTGAATTCATCTGTCCTCACCCGACAAATAGTATCGATGAACCAACTCTGGCAGACAAAAGTTACCCGATTATTTACTTAATTGGAATGTTTGAATGTTGTTACGATAGTCTAAAACAAGGAACATATTTGACAAGATTTTCCGGCAAACTCGGTGGGAACCTCGACAGGATCGAAGGCGCGGCTTTGGCGGGAGAGAAGCCCAATGTTGTCAACGAAGTCTGCGGATCTGCGCGAGCGTGTCGTCGCCGTTTAGTGCGGAATCCGCTCACGTTGCGTCGTATCCGGCTGCCTGGCACCTGCCGCCTCGATCATCTCGCGGGTCCGTGGGCCCTTGTGACTGAACAGGTTGTCCATGATCACGACGTCACCGGGCCTGAGTTCGGGGACGAGCACCTTGGCGAGGTAGGTCTCGAAGGCGTGCCGGTTGATCGGGCCGTCGATCACGAAGGGGGCGATCAGGCCGCTTGTGCGCAGCCCAGCGACGAAGGTCGTGGTTTTCCAGTGACCGTGAGGCACGCCGACCCGCAACCGCCGGCCGCGCGGCGCCCGCCCGTAGCGTCGGGCCATGTTGGTCGAGGCCCAGGTCTCGTCGATGAACACCAGGCGCTCGGGGTCGAGATCGAGCTGATCCTCGAACCAAGCCTCCCGGCGGCTCAGCACGTCGGGCCGATCTTGCTCTGAGGCGTGCGCCGTCTTTATTTGCGCGTGAGCTTGTGGCAGCGGCAAAAGCGCCAGAGCGCCGCCAGGCTGATCTGAGCGCCCTGGCCCGCCAACTGCACCTTCAACTCGGGCAAGGTCATGCATTACAGTTGCGTTGTTCGTTTCTATCTAAGAGGTTTTGAATGGGAGGCGCGATGTCCTCAGCCACGCCCGTGTCCACGCTAGAGCTCTGGTACACGACGCAGTGGCAAGCCAAACAGCGCATCCGCCCGCTGTTTGCTGCCCCGAGTGTGGCCGCCTGCGCCGACGCCTTCCTGGACGGGCTGCTTGGGGCGAGCGCCGCAAGACCGGCTGGATGCGGGCCGAGGCTGCTGGGAGCCCGGGGTCAGCAGACCATTCTCGATCGCACGCAATGGGATGCGGAGGCTCTGCGGGATGTGGTGCGTGATTACGTCGTTGAGACGCTCGCCTCACCCGATGTGGCTCTGGTGATCGACGCGTCTGGTTTTCTCAAACAGGCCAAAGCCTCGTGTGGTGTCGGCCGGCAGTACACGGACTCGGCCGGCAATTTCACCAACTGCCAAATCGGGGTGTTCGCCGCCTTACGTTTCGGATCAGGGTTAGACCTTCATCGATCGCTGGCTGTACCTAGGATGGAAGGTGGGCCATTTCTTGACGCTGATCCTGATCCAAATTTGCATGTCAGTTGGCAACCATGGGGCCGGCGTGTGGAACTGGAAGACTTGATTAACGGCAAATTTTCAGGTGCAAACTTAAGCTGCTTGACTTGATTAACAGGCATGTCATTGTATTACTGGAATATTCATACCTCCTCTGGTCGAGCATGCTAAATTCGGAAGTTATCAACACCATAGCTTCTGCAAGAGCAGCGATTTTTGCATGGCAGGCAAATTCTTGAGCAGCATTCGGCCCTAGGTGTACCCTGAACAGTGTGGAGTTGAGAAAACATGATTATCGTTGACACCGCGCTCGCCCGACTGGAAACTGACGGCAATCCAATTCATGTCGCGCTCATAGGAGCTGGATTTCAAGGCAGAGGGATCGTCCGCCAAATCGTCCGTTCTACCAAGGGTATGCGCGTCGTTGGTGTGGCCAACCGCCATGTCAAACAGGCGCTGCGCGCCTTCACGGAACTGGGCATCGAGGCGGTGACAGTAGAAGGACGGACTGCCATTGAGGCTGCCATTGCGGTGGGCAGGCCCGTCGCCACGGAAGATGCGGTCGCGCTAGCCCAGGCTGACGGTGTAGACGTGGTAGTCGAAGTTACAGGCTCAATCGACTACGCCGCGCGTGTCATCCTGGCCGCGATCGAAGCTGGCAAACATGTGGTCCAGATGAATGCAGAGGTGGATGGCACAGTCGGGCCAATCCTGAAGGCCAAGGCAGATAAAGCAAACGTTGTTTATACCTTCGCCGACGGGGATCAACCAGGCGTACAGATGAACCTCTACCGCTTCGTTGCCGGCCTAGGCTTAAAGCCCGTCCTATGCGGCAACATCAAGGGACTGCACGATCCCTACCGCAATCCGACCACGCAACGGGCGTTCGCAGAAAAGTGGGGTCAAAAGGCTTCTATGGTTGCCTCATTCGCCGATGGCACGAAAATTTCCTATGAACAGGCAATCGTAGCCAATGGCACGGGCTTCGGCGTCGCGCGCAGGGGCATGCTCGGCCTGGACTTCTCCGGAGGCGATCCGACGGCACCCCTAGTACCGCTAGAGACGTCGGTTTTAGCCTTAACCGAAGCGCTGGATCAGAACCGCCTCGGCCTTGTCGACTACGTGGTTGGCGTCCGACCTGGACCTGGCGTTTTCGTGATCGGAATGCATGATGACCCTGTTCAGCAGCATTTCCTTGATTTATATAAACTAGGAAAAGGCCCCTACTACTGCTTTTCAACCCCTTATCACCTTTGCCATTTCGAAGTGCCAACATCAATCGCGCGCGCGGCTCTGTTCCGAGACGCGGTTCTTGCACCGGCTGGGTCGCCGCAGGTCGGCGTAATCTCCGTAGCCAAGAAAGATTTGGCGCCCGGCGAGATCATTAAGGAATTCGGAGGTTATGAGGCTTATGGGGTCGCCGAAAACTGCGAAGTCATCGACTGCGAGGATCTCTTGCCTCTAGGTTTGGCGCTGGGCGCGTCCTTGAAGCACTCTATCAATAAAGATCAGCCAATACGATTTTCTGATGTTGAGCTGCCGTCAGGGCGAATCGTGGATCAGTTGTATGCGGAACAACGCACACGCTTCTCAGCACATCCCAAGCCAGGATTTGTGACATGATATTTCATGAAACAAAACTACCAGATGCTTTGATGATCGAGATCGAGCCGCGAGGTGACGAGCGAGGCTGGTTCGGGCGCACATACTGCACGACGGAGTTCGAGGCGGCGGGCCTCGAAACCGTTTATGTCCAGCAAAATGCATCTGTTTCCGCTGAAAAGGGAACAATACGCGGCATGCACTTCCAACGGCCGCCATACGGTGAAGTGAAGCTGCTGCGTTGCCTACGCGGCGCGATCTTCGACGTCATCATTGATTTGCGCCGGACATCTCCGACTTTCCTGCGCTACCAAGGGTTTGAACTATCAGCCGAGAACCGCCGCATGCTTTATGTGCCCAAGGGCTTTGCCCACGGTTTCCAAACCGTCACGGAAGACGTGGAGGTCAGCTATCTTGTATCGGCGCCCTATTCGCCTCTCAGCGAAGGTGGCGTGCGCTTCAACGACCCGCTTTTCGGTATTAAGTGGCCCTTACCAGTGAGCGTCATTTCGGAGAAGGACGCGAACTGGCCTCTACTGAACATGGACACCCACCCGATGCTGTGCGACCTCGAAGATCAACAACAAAGATTGTGATACTTCTGGTTTACTTCAAGATTTCAAACCTCAAAACGGCACCACGTGATTAAAATGGGCCAACTCACAGTCCGGCCAAGGATGCGCTTTCAGGTATGCTCGAAGTAGACCTTTCTTTGGCGGCTTGAAATCAGTCAGGGTTGGCCCTTGCCACCACCAAAACGACGCAGCGGCAAGATTCTCTCATCGGGTGCCGACCCGTCATGTGTCTCCGGGGCGTCAGAAAGCGGGTTCAATTTCCCAACGCTTTGCAGCAAGAGGAATTCAGCACAAAACTATTCTCACCTAATCAAAATCGAATACGAGACGAATTATCTATCCATATTGGACAAATGCTTTAAATAAAACTTAGCAATTACTGGTAAAAGCAAAGAGATTCTACATTAGCAAATTACTGAGACTAAAACAACAGGAGCTTATCTAGACTGAATCTGAAGGAGAAATTTACTTACTAATCTTCCAATTTTTGGCCACTCGTGGTCTGTCAAATTCGGCTCGGCTTGATATGATTGCGTCCTTAACCAATCCATTGACTCTCTCAAAGTTTGAACTGTAAAGTCACCTTCATAAAGATACAACCAATTCTCACCGACTTGCTCCCTTAGTTCCAACAAGCTGCCGAGACGGGGCGCTATTACCGGGCGAAAACGGGATAATGCTAGGAGCGCTGTGCCACTATTTAATATATCCCGATATGGAAGAACCACTACATCAGCAGCATCGACAAAATTCTCTATTTCACTGCTGCTTAAATATTTCAAGACTATTTTCATGCGATTATTATTATCGCTAAGCTTTAAAAGTTCATCAGCCAGTTTTTCATCAGAGCAAGATCCAGCAATCACGATTTCCACATTTAGTGTTGGGTCGCTTGCAACCACACGTGCAAGCAAATCTGGACCCTTGTATCGGTCGATCTGACCGACAAATGCCAACTTAAAGGACTCTGCAGTTCTCATCTGGGGCAGCTTAGGAACTGTGATTTCGCAGGGACGGTAATGTCCATGAGCTATGACAATATTCTTCTTTTTTGCTAACCTTTGATGCTGCGAAAACAAGGCTTCACGCGAGCTTTCTGACAAAAAAATGCAACCGTCGACGAGGAGAAAAAAAACTTCACGAGCAAATATGAATGTTTGGCCGCTTCGATTATGTGGCTGCACATTATGCACGAGCCAAACTACGTGAGACCTATAGAATGTCTTGGCGACGAAAATTTCTGCAAGCAAAAGAAGTGCTCTGACAGCTCGCTTTATTCCAAGATAGTTGAAGAACTCATCCGGCCAATGAAATAGCAGCACACCTCCGCCGCGGGGTAATAAGCCAAAGGATCTTGGCATGCTCTCGACATGCAGACCAGCTGATATAAGAGAGTCGGCAAGTAGACCCGTATACGGATTTTTTGCTTTCCAAGCCGGACGTGAATAGACTGTAATTGACTTTCGCACGATGGACAGGTTCCATTATTTTGCGGTTTCGACTTGCGGAAAGAGCTGCTGGAAAAAATCAACGCAATAATAGTCTATTCGCAAACCTTTCTGCTTTTGATCTGAAATCGCCAAATCAACGCTGACTCTTTGTGACGCTTCATAGAAGAGCGAACTCTGAACTTTTTATGTTGTGGCAATGTCTGCTCATTTTTTACGTAAGACACTTTGGATCACAACGGCCTTCCGAGTTGATTAGTTTGCAAGCTTAATGTCAGCTGACACCTACTATCTCAGGGGTTGCCGTGATTTACATTGCATGCGGTTGATTGTAAATCAAAGCTTTGCGCTATTATCTGATTGAGTAGACGAAAGCGCTGTTGATACATCTGCGTTTGTCATGAAACAAAAAGGTGTGATCTTCACGTAGCTGCTCTGCGGATCCGCTGCTATGCTGTAGAATGGGCTTGTCATCCAACGCAAACTCTAATGTTAGAAGCGGAGAAATACTAGCACGCGCCTTCGGTTCGCTACACTGATCGGCGACCGATCAAGGTCTTGCACTCGCATCATTTACTTGACGCTTGACTGTTTCGCTAGCTCCGAGCCCACAGAGGTCTGGGTTTCGTTGCTTGTGTGCTTTGCTGAGCGTAATTTCTTTTTTTGCTGGAAGTGTGCACCTCAGGCGATGAGCCAGTTCGT
>NZ_BPQP01000121.1 GCF_022179305.1 Methylobacterium iners | reverse complement strand
GTGGCGCAGATGAAATCCGCCCTGTCGTTTACCGCGACGCCCACGATCCAGCCGAGGATTGTCGCTCCGTCCTCGGCTCCGGTCGGGAGCACCGGCAGCACGCCTCGGCCGACAGCGGCCGCTGCCCGGACACCAGCTCCCGCCGGCGGCGGAGATAACCCGCGCGTCCAGAGCGCCGCGCTTCGCCGTTCCGGAGGCGTCAACATCAACGGCCCGGTCCACGTCCACGGCGTGACGGACGTCGCTAGCCTTCAGCGGGGGCTTTCGCGCGAGGCGGACCGCAAGGCCCGGGACGCGCGTGACAACGGCCTTCACGATCTCGGGTCCTACGCATGAGCATCCCCCTGTGCGCGATCGGCGACGCCGTGCTGGAGGTCATCGGCCTCAACCCGCAGGGTTTCGAGTACCGCTCGGAGGCGAACTGGCCGAGCCAGGCCGTCTTCGACGACGATCCGTTCTTCCAGGCCACCGGCATGGGCGAGCGTGTGATCACGCTGCGCCTGGCCGCACGCCCGAACGTGATGGGCGGGCTGGATCAGTACGCCATCCTGAAAGAGCACCACGAGGCCCAGGACGTCGTCGGGTACATCCGGCTGGCCGCCGGCTACGTAGGCGAGATCGGCGGGGAGGTCGGCATTCGCCGGCTCGGACACACCGAGGAGAAGATCGCCCCCAACGGGGTCGGCCACCGGCACGAGTTCAGCATCGAGCTCGTGCTCCTCGGGCGCAGGAGCGGAGGCCTCTTCGGATGAGCGATCCTGTCATTCTGCAGGCGATGCGCGAAGAGGACCGGATCGACGTGGTCACCAAAGCCATGCTCGGTGCGGAAGGCGGCGGCAACCTTGAAGCGCTGTTGAAGGCCAATCCCGGCCTCGCCGCCGGCGGCCTCTTCATCCCCGCAGGGCGCGTCCTGGTGGTGCCGTCCGTCGACCGCAGCCCGCAGATCCTGCCCAGCATCAATCCTTGGGAGTAGGGCGTGTTTCGCAAGCCGCTGCTCGAAGTGATCGGCTCCGGCGGCACCAATGTGCTGCAAGGGCTCAACGGCCTCTGGCTCGAAGTCTCGGTGACGGACAAGGCGGGTCAGGAGAGCGACAGCGCCCGCATCCTCTGCATCGGACCGCCGCGGTTCGTCAGCCTGCCTAAGCGGGGCGCCGAGTATCAGATCCTGATGGGCTGGGATGACGAAGGGCTCGTCCTGCAGGGTCGCTACAGCTTCCAAAAGGCCCGGATGATCGGCGACCCAGAGCAGGGCGAGCACATCGCCTTGGAGTTCCGCGCCGCGGACTTCGTGGAAAAGCTGAAGGCCTCGGGGCGCAAGCACTACGACGACACGACCTATGGCGATCTCATGAAGAAGATCGCCAAGGATGCGGGGCTCGAAGCAACGGTCGATCCGGAGCTCGCCAAGATCAAGCTCGGCTATCGCCTGCGCTGGGATCAGTCGCCGATCGACTTCGCCACCGAGGTCTCCGAGGAGGTCGGCGCGACCCTCAAGCCCGCCGGCGGAAAGCTCGTGGCTATGAAGCGCGGCGGTGGGAAGAGCGGCGGCGGCCAAGCGCTCTCCCCGATCATCATCCAGCGCAACGAGAACTTCGGGTACGAAATCGAGATCGAGCCGCGCCCCGAGGTGGGCAGCGTCGCCGGTGCCTGGCTCGACGAGAAGACGGGCAAGCGCAAGCTCAACAAGAAGAAGGCGAACCGCTCCGGCCCGATCAAGATCCTCCCCCACCCCTATCGCGGTGAGGATGCAGCTGGCGCGGCCGCCGAGGCGGACGTCTACGACAACATTAACCAGAGCGGCTCCGGGCACTTCGAAAGCCCTGGCCTTCCTCAGGCGCGCGCGGAAGCGCCCGTGATCGTCTCGGGCTTCGGGCCAGGGATCGACGGGAAATGGAAAGCCGACAGCGTCGAGAAGATCGTCACCGCCGAGGGCGGGTTCCTCACGACGGTTCACGTCACGGCGGGTGACGACAAGAAGGGTGAGAAGGGCAAGTAGTTCGCTCGTTCAAGGTCCGCCCGAAGTGTCGTGGTCCGGGGTTGAGCGCGAAGGTAGCGCCCGCCCCTGTCCCCTTTCACCGGGGATCTACCTCCCGGACTCGGCCACCATCCCCTTGAAGCTGCAGGGCCACAGTCATGGGTCCCCTGTCGGCGCAGGATGCCATGACTATGAGTGGTCGCCAGACCTACACTATCACGGCCCTGGCAGGACCTAATCTGGCCGGCCGTCGCCGGCCGAAAGGTCCGACCATCGAGCTCACGCCCGCGGAGGCTGAGTACGAGCTTCGGGCCGGCACGATCGTGGCAGCCGATCAGCCTCTGCCCGCGCCCACCGTGGCGCCGGCAGTGCAGCTTACCGACACGATCACGCTCACCCGAAACGGCGCTCCGCGCGAGGTGCTCGTCTCCGACTTCGTAGCCCTCCTGCGCGCCGAGCTGGGATCTGCGGAGCCACCGGAACCCTCAGTCGGGCTCGACCTGTCTGCCCCCCTCTCCACCGACAACCTTCCGGTCTCCTAGCCGGGTCTACCTGGAGCACATCGGCATGATGAAGCGGACGTTCCTAGCCCTGACGGCGGCGCTGTGCTTGCTCGGCTCGGCCCCCTCCTTCGCGGCGGACAACCTTTCTGCGAAGGACGCCAACGCCGCGGCGTTCAAATACCGCGCGCTCGATCTCGGGTCCGGCATCTTCCTCCCGCTTCACGGCACCGCGGACGAGACCGGGGCGCCGATCGGACCCACCAACGGCCTCTACGTCCGCCAGGGCGGCACCTGGTCGTTCGGCCTCTCGGGGCCGATCCCGGCCGGCACCAACGCGATCGGCACCGTGGCCGTCACCAGCCTGCCCGCCCTGCCTGCCGGCACCAATGCCATCGGTACGGTAGGCGTCAGCAGCCTTCCTCCCCTCGCGGCGGGTACGAACGCGATTGGATCGGTAGAGACTGTGGTTCGCTCAACGGCCACGAACCGCGGCGGCACGCTGACCACTGCCGGCACAGCGCAGACCCTGATCCCGGCCAATGCGAACCGGCGAGGCCTGGCGATCCAGAACAGGAACGCTCCGGGTACGTCCTACAGCGCGGCGACCAGCGTGTTCATGTCCTGCCTGACCACGGCGACGCAGGACTTCAACAGCTTGGAGATCCCCGCAGGCGCTCTCTACGAAACGCCAGGGCACCACGTCGGAACGGGCGCCTGCAGCTTCGTGTCGGGGACGGCCAACACGCCCGTCTACGTCCGCGAATTCTAGCGTCCCACGCGACCTAGTCCGCCGCTCCACGACCCACCGAAAGACCCCGCACCATGAAGCTGTTGCGCCTGTTGATGGCGCTGCAGGTTGCGCTCTGCTGCGCGATCTCCAGCGCCGACGCCCGCATGTCCTTTGACAGCTACGGCTCAGGCAAGCTGCGCCTGCGTGACCTCAACAGGCAGGCGGTCGGTCCAGCCGCCACGCCGCCGGGAGCCTTGATCACGCTCAACGGCGCGGATCTGACCGCCGCCAGAGCGCGCCTTGCGGCAACGAAGGCGGGTACGGCCGACACGGTCGTTGCCCACGTGGGCGACAGCATCAAGCACGGCTACCAGAACAACGGCGCGAACGGGACGCGGACGGGCACGGCCGCGAACGCCCCACCGGCGCAACTCGCGGCCCTGTCGCAAGCTTCCCTTGGCGTCCCTGGTCGCGCCACCTCGCTCATCGGTGCGTCGGACGAGAGCATCACCTACCTACCCACCTACGATCCGCGCTACGCCAACGGCGGGACGCCACTGTCGCTCGTGACGACCGGCAACGCCGCCAACGCGCTCGGCGGCCGACCCTTCACCACGTCGACGGCTGGGCGCTTCTTCCGGTTCACACCCGCGGATGCGGTCGATACCATCGATGCCTACTGGCTGACGGACACCGGTGCATCGGACTGGGACCTCACCTTCGCCGGTACCGCTGTCGGCACGATCCTCGGCAACCAGGCGCAGGCCGCTCGCAAGCAGACCTTCACCTTCACGCGAGGCACGGGTGCGATCCAGGCCACGAAAGGCGCCGCGACGGGTAGCGCCTTCATCTCTGGCATCGACGCCTACGACAGCACTATCAAGTCCGTCCGTCACCTCAATCTCGGCTGGGGCGGTGCAAAGGCAGCCGACTTGGCGAGCACGGCCTTCGGGTACTCGTACCTGAACGGCTTCAAGACCATCGGTGCTCACGTCACCTTCATCATGGTCGGCACGAACGATTGGACCGCCGGGACCACGACAGCTTCGTTCAAGGCCTCCGTTCAGGCGCTCATCGATGCGGCGAGGCTGACCGGTCTTCCGGTCCTGGAGACACAGTTCCCGAGTGATCTCTCCGTTGCTTCCCAGGCAGCGCAGGATGCCATCGTGAATGCGACCAGGGAGCTTGGGGTCAGCAACGGCATCCCGGTGATCGAGCACAACGCTCGCTTTGGGAGCTACACCCAGGCGGCGGCGAACGGCTACACGGCGGACTTCGTGAAGCTGCACCCCAACACGGCCGGATACGCGCTGATGGCCGATGGCATGAACGAGTTCATGAAGCTGCTCGCGCAGCCCTGACAGTCGGCTCACCCGACAGATCGACAGACGGAGGATGTGCCATGCGACGGCTGATGATTGCTGCTGGGGCCCTGCTGGCTCTGACTACGGCCTGTTTTGCGGAAGATCGCCCGTTCGCGCACGGCATGACGCTGCGGCCTGGCGACACCGTTTCGACGCCTCAGCCCCTCCGGAGCCTTCGCGCCAATGCCTCGGACCGGTTCACCCTGCCGGATGGCACGACCGCGAGGCTGTCCTACCCGAACGGCCGCCCGGTGACCTCCCTGCGCCTCGTCGGGCAACAGGGGGGGCGAGCCTTCTACGCTGCCGTTAACGACAGGACGGCGGCCGCGACGCAGGCCCCGCCACCCCCGCCCGAACCCATGCTTGCCGCCGCAGCGGGGCCGGCCGTGGTGAACAACAAGGCCGGCAATGGCTGTGTGGCCAACTTCCGCTCGGCTGTGCGCGATCGGGTGGTTG
>NZ_BPQP01000120.1 GCF_022179305.1 Methylobacterium iners | reverse complement strand
ACCGGCGTGCCGGCATCCTGGGCGGTCTTGACCAGCGCCAGGGTGTCCTTGGGGAAGCAGGAGCCGCCATAGCCTGGGCCGGTATGCAGGAACTTCGCGCCGATGCGGTTGTCGAGCCCGATGCCGCGGGCGACCTCCTGCACGTTGGCGCCGGCTTGCTTGCACTCCGACGTCAATCCTCACGTGTTAAAGTGAGCAGGTCTTGACCGAAGGATGTTCTGGCAAACATCTCGACGCGGGCGATGAGCTGCTGGCGTTCGATGACGCCTACAGGTCAGCGATGTACTCCTGGCAGGCGACCTGCAAGCCCTGCTGGCGCAAAGGCGTGCGCACGAACTTGGCCGTCTCCAAAAGGCTGTCGTGCGTGCCCGCATCGAGCCAGGCATGGTCATAGCGTAGCTCGGGGAATTGGAGAGGTGCGCATGCAATCCCGCAAACGACGCTTCATTCTTGTCGGTCCAGCCTTAGTTGCGGGGGCCTTCGTCTCCGACCCGATAGTTGCGGCGGGTGGAGCCGTCTCGTCGAACGAGGCCTCACCTGCGATCACTTGGGCGTCGGGCTCGTTCGAGGTCTGCCTTCAGGAACTCGCCTCGACCGCACGGGACCGCGATGTTCCGCAGGGTGTAATTACTGAGCGCCTCCTCGGCCTCGCTGCCGACCCGGATGTGCTTGCGGCCACGCGCAACCAAGCTGAATTCGAGAAACCGATCTGGGCCTATCTCGATGCCGGCGTCACCGAAGCCCGCATCCGCGAGGGGCAGCAGAAGCTGCAGGAATGGGCCCTGACCTTAGAAGGCATCGAGCATCGGTTCGGGATCGACCGTTACACACTCGTCGCCTTCTGGGGCGTCGAATCCAGCTACGGGGCGGTTCTCGATAACGCGAGCGTCGTCCGGCCTGTGATCCGCTCCCTGGCAACCTTGGCCTGTGGGGATGCCAGCCGCTCTGGATACTGGCGTGACGAGCTCATTGCGGCGCTGCAGATCAGCGGTAATGGCGACGTGGCGCCGGAGCGGTTCACAGGCTCTTGGGCAGGTGCCATGGGCCACACGCAGTTCATGCCGCGGGTCTACCTGGCCCAAGCGGTCGACTTCGATGGTGATGGCAACCGAGACATCTGGACCTCCGTACCCGACGCGCTCGCCTCAACGGCCAATTACCTCAAGGCGACTGGGTGGCAGCCCGGTGAGCGTTGGGGAGCCGAGGTCGTGCTGCCTGAAGGCTTTGATTACGCCCTCGCCGACGAAGTCACGGAACGCAGCTTGTCAGAGTGGCGGCAGTTGGGGGTGCGCCCAGCTAATGCCTCGCTGGCGCCCACCTCGGATACCACGCGTGCGACCCTGGTGCTTCCCATGGGCGCACGCGGGCCCGCCTTCCTACTCATGCAGAACTTTCGCGCTATCCTGCGCTACAATACGGCGCTCGCCTACGCTTTAACGGTCGCCCATCTTTCGGACCGGCTGCGCGGGGCGCCGGCGCTGGCCCGCGATTGGCCGCGCAGCGATGTCTTTCTGACCCTGGAGGAGCGTCGAGACCTTCAGACACGCCTGACGGAACGTGGCTACCCCGTCGGCGGCATCGACGGAAAGGTTGGACCGAGAACGCGAGCCGCCATCCGCGCCTATCAAGCCGCGATCGGCTTGCCTCCGGACGGCTATGCCGACGCAAGCCTTCTTACACGGATCAAGGCGGCGCCCTGACGGTCCGACGCGTGACAAGGACCACATGGGGATCGCGTCGCTCGCAGCTGGGGCCATAAGGACGCATCGTCAACTCTGACGCGGAGCCGTGCCGGTCCTGAGGACGTCGCATCGACCGACAGCAGCCGTGAACTGGCTGTACGGGTCGGACTTAGCGCCTGGATTGTTCGTCTAGGCTAGAGGGCTTACCCTCAGCTGCGCGCTTGCGCCGGCCGACCTCGACGATGCCGAGAGCTAGGAGGGAGACGACTCCAATCCCCCCGATGATGCTGAGCCATACCAGGCCACCCTCCATGTCAGTTATTCCTCTCTGTCGAGCCACCCCAGGGAACTACGGGGACCGCCTAGCGGCCTATCAAGGATCCCCATCCCAAGGCTTTCATCACCTACGTTGGGTTCTCTCGTCAGACAGAATCCAGGATCGGGTCCTGGGCTAAACCCTCCGCCTGAAGTCGCCACATCCGGTCGAACACGCCGCCCGCCCGGCGGAGCTCGTCCACTGTTCCGTCCTCGCAGATCTCGCCGTCCCGAATCACTAGGATGCGGTCGAAGCTCGTCAGTGTGGAGAGCCGGTGCGCGACGGCGATGAGCGTGCGGCCGCGCAGCACCCGGATGAGGGCGGCCTGAATCTCCATCTCGGATTCGGTATCGAGTGCTGAGGTCGCTTCGTCGAATAGGACGATGGGCGCATCCTTCAGGAAGGCCCGGGCTATGCCGATGCGTTGGCGCTGGCCGCCCGAGAGCTTGGCGCCGCGCTCACCCACGAGCGTCGCGTATTGCTGCGGCAGGCGGCCCACAAAGCCGTCGCAGGCGGCGGCCCGCGCGGCGAGGAAGACCGCCTCGTCGCCGGCCTCTGGCCTGGCAAATCGGATGTTCTCCATGACGCTGCGATGCAGGAGGCTGATCTCCTGCGGTACCACCGCGAGGGCGTCGCGAAGCGAGTCCTGTGTGACGCTGGTGATCGGGATGCCGTCGATGAGGATGGCGCCGCGATCGACATCATAGAGGCGTTGGAGCAGGTGGACGAGAGTCGATTTTCCCGCGCCCGACGGGCCGACGATCCCGACCTTCTGCCCGGCCGGAATCGACAGGCTGACGTTGTCGAGCGCGTTGCGGCCCCGCCCATAGGCGAAGGTAACGTTGCGCAGCTCGACCGCACCGGCGCGGCGCGGCAGGGCTGGGGCGCTGGGCACATCACGCACGGTGCAGGGCTTGGCGATGACCGCGAGGGTTTCCTCGATGAAGCCGAACTGCTGGGCGACGTCGACCAGCGACAGGGCCATGTCCTTCGAGCTGTGCAGAATGCGCAAGGTCAGGCTTGCCACCATCACGACGTCACCGGGACTCGCCTGTCCACGGCTCCAGAGCACCACGGTCCAGGACAAGATGCCGGCCGCCATGAGCCACAGGGCAGCGTCGTGAAGGGCCCGTGCCTTTTCAAGATACATCCAGCTTCGGCGCTGGGCGGCGGCCTCTGTCTCGAATCCACCTTTGAGGCGTGCCCACTCGCGGCCGCGCGCTGAGAAGGCCTTGACGGTCCACATGTTGGTGATCGTGTCGACGAGGTCTCCCGCGACCCCGGCTGCCTCGCCCGAATAGGTACGATGGAGCGGCCGACCGCGCTCACCGAACCCGATTAACCCCGCTGTGACGACAACGACGAAGACGAGGAGCGCCACCGTCAGGTAGCCGTTGATGCTGGAGAAGATGATTACCGCGCCACCGACATCGACCAGCGGCGGGATGATCCGCCAGACCAGTGTATTCGTCAGCGCCCCGAAATTGCCGGCCGTGGCGGTGATCCGCTGGCCGAGTGACCCCGCCAGGTTCTCGGCGAAGTAGCGCATCGACTGCGCGCTCAGATGATCGAACAATTCAAGCCGCAGGTCGACGCCGACCCCGACCGTCGCGCGACAGGTCAGCCAACCAGTGAGCCGGGCGAGCAGGCTCTCGGCCGCAATCAAGCCAAGGAAGAGGCCGAGCACAGTCGCAACGGGACCAGCCACGTCCCGCGATCCCGCCATGGCGTCGACGAGGAGCTTCAATGCATATTGCTGCCCGACACCACAGGTGGCCGCCGTCACGACGAGGGCAAACAGGATCGCGAAATGCCAGCGCCAGCGCTTGAGGTGGTGCAGGATGAAGAGCGCGGGCTTGCGCAAATGGGCAGGCCCGGCTTCGAGCTCGCCGGGCTCCCAGTCAGACGGTCCACTAGAGGGTCGACGGGGGGTCTCAGCGAGCATCGTTGCCCCCGTGCATTTCGGCTTCCCTGAATAGGTGCTGCTGCCGGGCGATCTCGGACGCGAATTCTGCGCAGCAGGCGCGACGGCCGTTCTCGTCGGGCGATGAGAACAAGCCGACCTCGCAGAGCCGCTCGTCCTCCCAACCCGGATAATTCAGGATCGGATAGAGGCAGATCCCCTCGACGGGTACGCCGATGCTGCGCGCCGCCCGAACTTCGGCGCAGACGTAGTGCAGCCAGGCGGGCCGCGCCGTGCCCTCCGCCCCCGTCTCAGCGACCATGAGAGGGCGTTGGTACCGGGTATGAACCTCGGCGAGCATCTCGCGAAAAGGCCGATAAGCGTGGTGCCCAAGGGGGATCGTGCCGCCGCCGTGATACCACTGGTTGTCCGGATAAAAGTTGACGCCCACGAGGTCGAGGCAGTCCCGACTTCCGCCAAGTTCCGGTGCGAGGCGACCGCTCACCATGTCGAGAGCCTCGTATTGCACGGTGCGATAGGCTGCCGCTGCTTCCTCGCTCTCGGGCGATCCAGCGGCCACGTGGATGCTCGGCTCGGCATGGAGGAACCGCGCCTGCGGCGCGACGGCCCGGACTGCCGCGGTAGCAGCAATCGAAGCTCGGGCGAGTTGGCGTTTCAGGGCCGGACCCTGGCCGAGGGCGAGGGGGCCCATCCGTCCGATCTCGCCGCCGGCCCAGGCCCAGTAGGAAATCTCGTTGACCGTGCAAAAGAAGGGGGGCTCGCCCAACTCCCCCGTAACAACACCGGCCGCTTCGGCGGCGAATCTGGCGAAACGCTCGATGAAGGCCTCCGACCAGATATCGAGGTCGTCCGGCCAGCCATAATGGCAGAGGTCCCACATTACCTGCACGCCCGCGGTCTGCGCCGCCCGCAGCATGGGGAGAAAGCTCGACCAGTCGTAGCGGCCTGGCGTGGTCTCTATCAGGTGCCAGCGCAGGCCGTCCCGCGCGGCATGCAGGCCATGCTTGGCTAGGGCGCGGTAATCCGCCAAAGCCCAGCGATCGTGTCCAGTCGCCGCGAGGAGGTCGAGGCGCCGCCCATCGAGGCGTCGCTGGCTTGAGCACTCGAAGCCGCCAAGGAACAGGATTGGCGCCGATGACCGACTCACCGCACCCGCCTGGTGCGGCCGGGGAGGGGGCTTGGACAGCGCGGTGGCACCATCGGGTTCATTCGGCGGCATGGCGCAGGGCGGGCGTGCGGGGAAATCCCGCCGCCCGCACGTAGCGGGCGATGGCGCTCTCCAGTGTCGGCATGATCCAGCCGCGCTCGCTCGCCAAGGCAGTGTTGAGGCGCGACTCCGGCACGGGATCGAGGAAGTGCAACGGCGAGAGACCCGCAGCCTTAAGGAGATCCGCGCTCAAGCCCGCCCAGGTCGTCTCCCCAGCGTTGACGAGGTGCCAGAGGTCGTACTCGCCGTCGATTAGGAGGTCGAGCGCAGCGTGGACAAGGTCTGGCAGGTAGGCCGCCGACAGGATCTCCAAGGGGCGCGTCGGAAGCGGTCGCCCGGCCGCACCGGCAGCAAGAATGCCACCGGCGAAGCTGGGGGCATCTTCGCCAAACAGTGCGCCTGTGCGAACAACGAGGGCCTTCGGATGCGCCGCGCGCACGCGCCGCTCGAGATCGAGCGCGCTCGCACCAGACAGGCCGGCGGGGCGGGGAACATCACGCTCGCAGGCAGCGCGATGCAGACGCCCAGGGAAGACGAGGTCGGTGGAAAAGGCGAGGAACGGCTGGCCCGCCGCGGCGCAGGTTGCCGCCAAACGCTCGGCTCGGCCGGCATCAGCGACAAAGGAACCGCCGGGATAGCGCTTGGCGAGGGCTGTCGCGTCGAGCCCTGAGGCATCGATCGCACCCCAGGCGTCGCAGCGGGCGATCTGCTCAGCGAACGAGGCGGAACCGCGATCATCCTCTGCCAGAACCGGATTGAGGCCGCGCTCACGGCAGATGCGCACGAGGCCGGTTGCATAGCCGTGCGGCGCGGTCACCACCAATAGGGCACGGGGCGCACGCCCTCGCATGGGTTGGGGCGAGGCTTGTGAGTGTCCCGATCCATAAAGTCGCGTTTCACGGCGCCACCAGCCCGGCACGTCGAGGACCGGATGAGCGAACGCGCCCGTTTGCGTCAGTGACGCGGCCGCCCGCCCCAGGGCGGTCCGGCGGGGTTCCGGCGCGCGGATGTCGAAGGCGCCAGGTTCATAGAAGCCGGCCCGCTCGACCAGCAGGCTGTTCCAATCGACAGCGCCGAGGAGGGACCACAGGGTTACAGCTCGCACCGGCACGCCCGTGGCGCGCGCCTGCTCGGCCGCTACCCAGGTTTCGGCGAGCCAACGAAGCTGCTCGTCTCGCGTACAGCCGTGGTGCACTTCAGTGATGGCAATCGGACGGTGGTATCGCTCCCAGACTTCAAGAAGACGGGGCAGGGGGCCGGTCGAGCCCTCAGGGAGGATGACGCGGACCGCCTCGGCATCGGCGTAACGGCGTCGACCGTTCCCGCCGCGCAAGGACCTCGGGTAGGCCGATATCCGGCCGTCGAGGTAGCGCTCGCTTGTGAGGTAGTGATTGACCCCGATGAGATCGGGCATCCCATCGCCGTCTCGCAGGAGCGCCAAATCGTTGGGATCAATACCGTGTGCGACCAAGCGCGCGTGCCAGGGATGGTTCCGGTCGACCCATCCGTGGAGAAGATCGAGGCTGAGCCAACGCCTCTCGTTCTCGTAATCTGCCTGGGTAGCAAGTCCCCGCGTGCTGAAGGTCTTGCCGATATCCTCGGTCTGTACGAGCTGCGCCCCCGGCGTCGCCCGGCGGATTGCTCGCATGGCTAGCACAGTCGCCTTGCACTGATTCACCAGCATGCGCAGGAAAGCCTGCTCAGTTCGATGATGCGGGTACCAATGCCCGTAGAGGCCGCTGAACCTCGCCGTGGTCAGCGGTTCGTTGACCGGCGTGAAGTGATCGATCCAAGGATAGCGCTCCGCCACCTGCCCGGCGTGCCGTGCCAAGAGTGCAGGCATCTCGGGATCGAGCAGGCTTGTGTAGCGTGGGCCGCTGCCGTGATGCAGGAGGCCAGCCACTGGACGTAGGTCGAGCGCCTGCATTCTGGCAAAGCGGGCATCCAGCCACGACCAGTCGCAGGTATCCGGATCCTTGGGTGAGACGCTTTCCCATAGGGCGGGGTAGCGCAGGGTGCGGATGCCCAGACCGGCCGCAGCATCGAGATCCGACATACGGGCGGCATGTCCCGTCTCCGCGATCTGATCGCGGAACCGGCCTCGGATTCGAGCGATGGTGCACTCGAAGCCACCCCAAAGCTCGAGGGGAGCCTCCATCACGGCCAACATTCAGGGTTTGCAACGCGCGTCTGCGCGCTTGACCGAAGTTGCCCGCCAAATAGGTGACGCGGCGACGCTGCATCGATGCGTCGCGGCACGTGTCGAAGGCAGCTTCTCTCAGTAAAATACATGTCGACTAAGAAAATCACCGCAAAATTCAAGAGCACCGGGCTAAGCGCTACCCTGTGAGCAATCAAATCGACGCGCATTAACATCTGTATAGGACAGGATCAAAATCATAGTTCATATTCAAGCGAGCGAATACGATGTTGCAGGAACTCAATCACCCTTGCGGGCTTGCGATGAATGCTTAAGCTTCAGGATGGGAAAGACTGGTGAAGGTTGAAGAAGGTTCCTACCTGCGTCCCCTCTCCGATGCATCAGGCGATATGGAGCCTCTGGCCCTTGCGATAGAATCGCAGCGCGCGCCAATCCAATTCGCAAAGGGCGAAACCGGCGCGAGCCGACCGCTTCTTGTGTGCTTCTCCCATCTGCGTTGGGGCTTCGTCTGGCAGCGGCCACAGCATCTGCTCTGTCGGGCCGCAGGCCACTTCGACGTTCTCTTCATCGAAGAACCCGTCTTCGAAGCGGAGGCCGACGATCAGCTTCGCATCGAACCGGTGGAGGCGGGGGTCACTCTCCTCGTCCCGGTGATCCGACCAGGCGATCCGGTTACGGTCACGGCAACCCTCTCACGGCTGATACGCACGCATCTGGAGCGGCTCGTGCACCGTGAACGTCTGTTTTGGTACTACACGCCGGCTGCAGTCGCCTTCTCCGACGATCTGCCGCGCAGTCTTACCGTCTATGACAATATGGACGAACTCTCGGCCTTCCGCGGCGCCTCCCCAGACCTGATCGCTCAGGAGCGCTCGCTCCTGAACCGGGCCGATCTCGTGTTCACGGGCGGCCGCAGCCTCTACGACGCCAAGAGGGACTGCCACCGTGACATCCATTGCTTCCCCTCCTCGGTGGATGCGCAGCACTTCCGGCAGGCCCGTAGCGGCACCCTGCCGGATCCGGCCGATCAAGCCGGGCTGCCACGACCGCGGCTGGGGTTCTTCGGCGTCATCGACGAGCGTTTCGACCAGGACTTCCTCGCCGAAGCCGCGGATCTGCGACCAGACTGGCAGTGGGTGATGATCGGGCCCGTCGTAAAGATCGATCCCGCGACCCTGCCGCAGCGGGAAAACATCCACTGGCTCGGCCCGAAATCCTACAAGGAGCTCCCGGCCTACCTCGGCCATTGGGATCTTGGCGTGATGCCCTTCGCGCGTAATGAATCCACCCGGTTCATCAGCCCGACGAAGACCCCTGAATTCCTGGCCGCTGGACTTCCGGTAATCTCGACGCCGATCGTCGACGTGGTGCGCGATTACGGCGAAACGGGTCTGGCGGAGATCGCCGACAAGCCGATGGCTGCCGTACTTGCTGCCGAAGCGCTGCTGGCGCGTCCGCGGCAGCCCTGGCTCGAGCGCGTCGACCGGCAGCTCGCTGCCAATTCCTGGGATCAGACCTGGGACGCCATGCGCAACCTGATGCTCGATCGTCTCTCCGGCCCGGTCACCGACCGCGAGCGTGTCTCAGGGACCGCCGCGCTCGACGCCTGACGCAAGCCTGCCGCCACCGGCGGCGGCACCAAGCCCGATTGCCACACACCGGCGGCCGAGATCTCGGCCGTAGAGCGAGGTCGCGTATGTATGATTGGCTGATTGTCGGTGCCGGCTTTGCCGGAAGCGTGCTCGCCGAGCGCCTTGCTCGAGATCGCAACGAGCGTGTTCTCCTGATCGACCGGCGCGACCACATCGGCGGCAACGCCTACGATTGCCTCAACGATGACGGGTTGCTGATCCACCAATACGGTCCGCACATCTTTCATACGAACGCCAAGCCGATTTTCGATTATCTGTCCCGGTTCACACCGTGGCGCCCCTACGAGCATCGGGTGCTCGCCGAGGTCGATGGGCAGCGTGTTCCGATCCCGATCAACCTCGACACGATCAACCAGCTCTACGGGCTGGATCTGAGCTCAGAAGAACTCCAGCGCTGGTTTGCCGAGCGGGCCGAACCCGTCGCCGAGATCCGCACGGCCGAGGACGTCGTCGTGTCGGTCGTCGGACGCGAGCTCTACGAGAAATTCTTCCGCGGTTACACGCGCAAGCAGTGGGGACGTGATCCCTCACAGCTCGACAAATCCGTCACCGCGCGTGTCCCGACGCGGACTGACCGGGACAACCGCTACTTCACCGACACCTATCAGGCGATGCCGAAACACGGCTACACCGAGATGTTCCGGGCGATGCTGGACCACCCCAACATCACGGTCGCACTCGGGACCGATTTCCAGACCTTGGGCACGACGCAACGGGCCCGTCGGACGATCTTCACGGGTCCGATCGACGCGTATTTCGACCATTGCTACGGAGCGCTGCCCTATCGCAGCCTGCGGTTCGAGCACGTCACGCGCAACGAGACCTGGCACCAGCCGGTCGCGGTGGTGAACTATCCCCAGACGGAGGAATTCACCCGGGTGACCGAGTACAAGCACCTGACGGGACAGGTGCACGACCGGACGGCACTCACCTACGAGTACCCGGCGGCCGAGGGCGACCCCTACTACCCCATCCCCTGCCCGGAGCACCAAGCCCTATTCAAGCGCTACGAGCAGCGGGCCTTGGCCGTGCCCGATGTCTGGTTCGTTGGGCGTCTTGCCACCTACCGCTACTACAACATGGATCAGATCGTCGGTCAGGCGCTCGCGACCTTCCGGCGGATCGACGAGGCGGTGCCGCGGCAAGCGCACCGGAGCGCTTCTGCCGGCAAGCTCAACGAGGCTAGCCTCGCCCTTACCTAGCCTCGGTTTTTTGGCCGGCGATTACGTGCCGCAGAAGGTGCGATACGGGATGCCGCTGCGCTCAGGGGCATCTGAGTAGCGCTCGCGGCCGGGCTGCTCCTCGTAGGGGCGGCTCAGGACCTGCAAGAGCTCCTCGAAGGGCTTGTAATCCTTTCGCTCCACCGCGGCCTCGATCATCTCCTCGACGAGATGGTTGCGGGGGATGTAGGCGGGATTGACTGCCCGCATGGCAGCCTGGCGCAGCGTGCTGTCTTGAGGCTCCTCCTGCAGCCGCTGAAACCACCTGTCCGCCCACCGATCAAAGACGGTCGGATCGATGAACAGGCTGCGGATTGGCTCACGATCGGCTGACGGCGCCGAGACGTCGCAGAGCCGCCGGAAGGTCAGCGTGAAATCCGCGCCGTTCTCGGCCATGGCTCGCAGGAGATCGCTGGTAAGCGCCTCGTCACCTTCGCGCTTGGTGCTCAGACCGAGCTTGCGCAGGAGACCGCCCTGGTAGCTTGCCTCGAAACGGGGGGCGAAGGCGGCGAGGATGCTCTCCGCCTCGGCAACGGCCGCGGTTTCGTCCTCCGAGAGAAGCGGCAACAGGGTTTCGGCCAGGCGCGTCAGATTCCAGTGCGCGATCCGCGGCTGGTTGCCGTAGGCGTAGCGGCCGTGCTGATCGATCGAGCTGAAGACGGTGCCTGCGTCGTAAACGTCGAGGAAGGCGCAAGGGCCATAATCGATGGTCTCGCCGGCCACCGACATGTTGTCGGTGTTCATGACGCCATGCACGAAGCCGACGAGCAGCCAATTTGCGATGAGGTCGGCCTGGCGCTCGATCACCGCAGCCAGAAGCGCATGGTAGGGACGCTCCGCCTCTCCGGCCTGCGGATAGTGTCGCTCGATCACGTAGTCGGCGAGACGACGTAGCGCCTCGTGGTCGCTGCGCTGCGCAAAGTACTGGAAGGTGCCCACTCGGATGTGGCTTGAGGCGACCCGGGTGATGATCGCGCCCGGTAACACGCTTTCGCGGAAGACGGCGTCGCCAGTGCTCACTGCGGCGAGCGCTCGGGTGGTCGGGATGCCGAGCGCCGCCATGGTTTCGCTGACAAGATATTCGCGTAGCACCGGGCCCAGCGCCGCCCGCCCATCGCCGCGACGGGAAAAGGGCGTCGGGCCCGAGCCCTTGAGTTGGATATCGCGGCGCTGACCACCTCGACCGACGACTTCCCCTAACAGGATTGCACGGCCGTCGCCGAGCTGCGGAACGAAGTTGCCGAATTGGTGTCCGGCATAGGCAGCGGCGATCGGGGTTGCGCCGGGAGGGATGCTGTTACCAGCAAGGAAAGCGACACCCGCTTCACTACAGAGCCAATCGGGATCAAGGCCGAGTTCCTCCGCGAGCTCGCGGTTCAGTCGAATGAGGCTGGGGTTACTTACCGGCGTGGGGGCGACGCGACTGAAGAACCGATCTGGGAGCCTTGAGTAGCTGTTGTCGAACTTCAGCTGAGCCATCACCCAATTTCCCGCGCTTCTAAATGTTAAGCTAATTGCCTCTGAGCCGCCGTTTTGAGCCAACTGCGGCTGTCAAACGGTTTGGCGCTCACGAGTGCCAAATGGATTGCAATTTCCTGTTAGACCCTAGGGAGCGAAGTTGCCAACTTCTTGAGCGCCGCCTTGCCTCCCGCAAAGTTGAGGATGTCGATGCTCCAATTGGGAGATTGCGCGAAGTTGCGTGTCACCGTGCTGATCTTGCGTGGCCCGACTCGCCCACGACGGGTCGAGTCTTTAAGGCTAAACGCGTAAGGGGAGGGCGTCTGATCATGGAAGTTTTTGAGACGGCGATCCCTGCGGTGCGTCGGGTGGTGCCACGCCGCCACGGTGATGCGCGGGGCTGGTTCTGCGAGATCTACCGCGCCGACCAGCTCGCGGCGGCCGGCATCGCCAACGTCTTAGTGCAGGACAACCAGTCCTTCTCTGCCCCGGCCCATACCATCCGCGGCCTGCACTTCCAAACCCCACCTGCCGCCGAAGCCAAGCTCGTGCGCCTGCTCGCCGGCAGCATCCTCGGCGCCGCTGTCGACCTGCGTCGCGCCTCGCCCACCTATGGTCGGCACGTCGCCGTGAGGCTCGATGCGACAGGCGGCGAGCAGCTCTTCGTGCCGGCCGGCTTCGCCCACGGCTTCTGCACCCTGGAATCCGACACGATGGTGGCCTACAAGTTCGACGCCTATTACAGCCCCGCGAACGATCGCAATCCCGTCTGGAACGATCCCGACCTCGCGATTGCCTGGCCGATCGGCGAGGCCGAGGCGGCGCTCTCGGACAAGGACCGCGCCGCACCTCGCCTGGCCGATCTCGGGCCCGTGTTCTAGAGTAGAAGGACAGCCGATGCGGATTTTGGTGACGGGTGGGTGCGGCTTCATCGGTTCGGCGCTGGTGCTGCACCTCGTGCACGATCTCGGGCACGAGGTCGCCACGCTGGACGCACTCACCTACGCGGCCAACCCGGTCTCGCTTTCCAGCCTGGAGGGCGATCCCCGCCACCGCCTGGTGCAGGCCGACATCTGCGATGCGCCCGCCGTCCACGCGCTCTTCGCGGACTTCCAGCCCCAGGCCGTGATGCACCTGGCCGCCGAGAGCCATGTCGACCGCTCGATCACCGATCCGGGTGCGTTCGTGCGCACCAACGTCATCGGCACCCAGGTCATGCTCGACGGCGCCCGCACGCATTACGAGGGCTTGGGCAGCGCCGACAAGGCGGCGTTTCGCTTCCTCCACGTCTCGACGGACGAGGTCTACGGCTCGCTGCCGCCCGAGGCCTTCTTCACGGAGGCGAGCCGCTACGATCCGCGCTCGCCCTACTCGGCC
>NZ_BPQP01000119.1 GCF_022179305.1 Methylobacterium iners | reverse complement strand
ACACCCGCCAAATTGTGAAATCCACATCGCAAGGCCGCCGAAGGCCGCTGATGCAGTAGAGCCCAGATAAGAGCCCCAAAGAACCGTGTCAACTCCCAAAATACCAGGAGACCAACACGCCACACCCAAGAGGTGCAAAAGCCGCCGAACCACTCCCGCGGCCGGCGCCGATGAACAGCGGTATACGGAGACCCGCCGGAGACGTCAACACGTGAAATGACGGATCGGTGACATTTTTCGTTTTCGGCCGGTTCGGCCTGCGGAAACCCAGACGGCGCCGCCCCCGGGGCGCTCCAAGCGGCTCGGGCTCAGTAGCCCTTCTTGATGTCGGCCAATGCGCGCGCCAAGCCGGCGGCGACGGCCTCTCTTTCGGTCGGGGACGCATCGCGGGCCACGACCACGTGCTCGCGGCGGGACACCAGCGTCAGCCTCTGCAGCCCGTACTCCTCGTCCTCGACCCGCGTCAGCTTCGTCCAGACGGGATTGAAGCGCCATTCGCGCCGTTCGCCCCGGTGGCTCACCCGCGCCAGGACGACCTCGATCTGCGAGATCATGACCTCTTCGAAGGAGCGCCCGCGGCGGAAGCTCACCTTCAGCGCTGCGTAGAGGGCGAGCAGGTCAAGGCCGAAAAAGCCCGCCACCGGCCAGAAGCCCGCGCGCACGAAGGCGATGGAGAGAACCAGGCAGACCAGCCCGAACCCGATCATGAGGATCCGGAATCCGTCCGACCCCAGAGATTGATGCGGCCTGATCGTCGCCTGGAACATCGGTCGGTCCACCGTGTTCGGATCGAGGCCGTCGGGGTGGGCGTAGAGGTTGCCGCTCGCCATGGGGCCAATATAACGCGGCGATGATCGCTCGAAAGCCGCCGCGCCTCAAGAAATCGTCAGCCGAGGCGGTTCTCGTCGAGCCGATCGTCGCAGCAATCGAGACGCGGCCCGATCCGGTCGGATCGGAGACGGTGTCCGAGATCTTCGCGCGACTTCGCGCCACCAATCCCGAACCGCGGGCCGAACTCGAGTATCTCAATCCCTACACCCTGCTCGTCGCGGTCGTCCTGTCGGCGCAGGCGACCGACAAGAGCGTCAACCTCGCCACCACCCCCCTCTTCGCCATCGCCGACCACCCGCAGGCGATGCTGGCGCTCGGCGAGGCGCGGGTGCGCGAGTTCATCCGCACGATCGGGCTCTTCAACACCAAGGCGAAGAACGTCATCGCCCTCTCGCGCATCCTCGTGGAAGAACATGGCGGCGAGGTGCCCCGCGAGCGCGAGCACCTCGAAGTGCTGCCCGGCGTGGGGCGCAAGACCGCGAGCGTCGTCCTCAACGTCGCCTTCGGCGAGCCGACCATCGCCGTCGACACCCACATCTTCCGGGTCGCGAACCGCATTCCGCTCGTGGTCGCCGCGACGCCCGACAAGGTTCAGGCCGGGCTCGAGGCCATCGTCCCCGAGCCCTACCGGCTGAACGCCCATCACTGGCTGATCCTGTTCGGCCGCTACGTCTGCAAGGCGCGCCGCCCCGAATGCCCACGCTGCCCGATCGCGGATCTCTGCCGTTATCCGAGCAAGACGGTCTGAGCCCCTCGCCACCGGCCGCCCCGTTGACCGGACCGGGCGATCCAGCCCCGTTGAGGTCGGCGCCTCGTGTCAAGTCCCGCGCGTTGTGCTGCCTGCCCGCTTCCGCTAGTTTGCCGCCGGTCGCAGAGGCTTTCGACGAGAAACGATGTGTCCTCCCGGCCCGGCCGCCTCACAGGCCGACCTGCCGCGGATTCCGCACAGCGTATCAGTCCGAAGGAGTCACGGCCCCATGGACTTCCTCAAACCACGGTACACGCCTATGAACCGCCGCCGTCGCATCTACGAGGGCAAGGCGAAGGTCCTCTACGAGGGTCCGGAGCCGGGAACGCTCATCCAGCATTTCAAGGACGACGCGACCGCCTTCAACGCGCAGAAGCACGACGTCATCGACGGCAAGGGCGTGCTGAACAACCGGATCTCGGAGTTCGTCTTCCAGCACCTCAACGACATCGGCGTGCCGACGCACTTCATCCGCCGGCTCAACATGCGCGAGCAGCTGATCCGCGAGGTCGAGATCATCCCGCTCGAAGTGGTGGTGCGCAACGTCGCCGCCGGCTCGCTCGCGACCCGGCTCGGGCTGGAGGAAGGCACGCAGCTGCCGCGCTCGATCATCGAGTTCTACTACAAGAACGACGCGCTGAACGACCCGATGGTCTCGGAGGAGCACATCACCGCCTTCGGCTGGGCGACGCCCCAGGAGATCGACGACATCATGGCGCTGGCGATCCGCGTCAACGACTTCCTGTCCGGCCTCTTCCTCGGCGTCGGCATCCGCCTCGTGGACTTCAAGATCGAGACGGGTCGGCTCTGGGAGGGCGACCTCATGCGCATCGTCGTCGCCGACGAGATCTCCCCCGATTCCTGCCGCCTCTGGGACGTGAAAAGCCAGGACAAGCTCGACAAGGACCGCTTCCGCAAGGATCTCGGCGGCCTCATCGAGGCCTATACGGAGGTCGCCAAGCGCCTCGGCATCATGTCCGAGAACGAGAAGGTGCAGACGGGCGGGCCGCGGCTCGTACAGTAGCGCGGGCTCAGCGCGGGCCGGCGGCGATGCCTTCCGGCCAGTCGCGACGGAGCCGCGCATAGGTGCCGAGATCGGGATCGAAGCCCGGATGGTAATGGGGGTCCTGCGCGAGCAGCGGCCCCCATCGCTTTCTCAGCGCCTCCACCTCGCCTTCATGCCGGGCCCGCGCCTCGGGCGTCCAGCGCCGGCTCGCCGCCTCGCGGTGATGGAGCACGGCGGACGGCACCAGCAGGGTGCGGAGGCCGCCCGCATTCAGCCTCTGGCAGAGATCGACGTCGTTGAAGTCGACGGCGAAGGTCTTCTCGTCGAAGCCGCCGACGGCCGCGAACTTCCCCGCCTCCACCACGAGGCAGGCTGCGGTGACGGCGGAGACCTCCCGCGTCGCCTCCAGGCCCGCGAGATAGCCCGGCGCGTCGCCTGGGAAGTGCCGGTGCCCATGGGTGACGAGGCCGCCGGTCCCGAGCACGATGCCGGCATGCTGGATGCGTCCCTCCCCGTCGAGGAGCTTGGCGCCGACCGCGCCGATACCCGGCCTCAGGGCCTCCCGGCACAGCCGTTCGAGCCAATCCGGCTGGAACGCCTCAACGTCGTTGTTGACGAAGGCGAGGAGCCGTCCCCTTCCCTGCCGGGCGGCGGCGTTGTTCATGGCCGCGAAGTTGAAGGGTCCTGGGCGAGGAATGACGCGGGCGAGCCCCCTCGCCTCGAGCGAATGGAAATAGGCGTGGGTCGCGGGGTCCCGGCTGTCGTTGTCGCAGATGAGGATCTCCCTGGCCGGCCAATCCGTGCCGTGTTGGAGGCTCTCGATGCAGGGTCTCAGCAGGTCGAGCCGGTCGCGGGTCGGGACGATCAGGCTAACGAGGGGCCGCGGATCGGGCAGCGAACGGATGACCGAGACGATCCCCTCGCTGGACACCACCGCCTCCGCCGCCTCACCGATGCGAACGAGGTGGCGCCGGACGGCCTCCAGGCGCGCGGAACGGACGCCATGGCCGTCGTCTCCCGTTTGCCCCGTCGTACGAGGCACCGCGGCCGCGGGCGAGACCCGCGTCGGGCTCCCTCTCCCAGTGGGAGAGGGTTGGGGTGAGGGGCGTGGCCTCTCCGGAGAGTTCGCTCCCCTCCCCCTGTCCCTCTCTCCCTTGGGGAGCGGACCCGCGCCCGACGCGGCGACCGCCGAAGATGCCCTAGCGGAGCCCGCCGCCCGCGGCGCGTCGGTACCCTGGCTCGGCTGCCAGAGGGACACGGGTTGGGGCAAATGCCGGACGGCGCCGCGGCCGAACCTGTCGGCGCACCGAAGCACGAGGTCCATGGCCTCCGCCCCCGGCGGTGCATCCGCGAGCCCGCCGACCTCTCGCAGCGCCTCCCCTCGGATCGCGATGACGGGCCCGATGTAGTCGACGGCGAGCAGGTATTCCGGGTCGAAGGCCGGCCGCAGGAGGGGCAGGCATCGGCCGCCTGTGCCCCCAGGCTCAAAGAGGGCGTCGCCGTAGAGGATCTGCATCCCCGGATCGGCTGCGAAAGCCGCCGCTAGACGGTCGGCGGCGCCCTCGATCAGGACGTGGCCCGGGGCAACGAGGATGATGATGGCGGCCGACGGCACGGCGCCCTCGCGCAGCATTCCGGCCGTCACCGTCGCGACGCGCGCCGCGGTGCCGGAGGAAACACCCGCGGCGGCTGGCAGGCCCAGCGTCGAGTGCCACAATCCCCTGTGATCGGCGCCGAGCAGGGCGATCAAGGCCTGGCGGGCGCGAAGGCGCTTGCCGGCGAGCCGGCTGCGAAGGATCGCGAGGGTCGGACCTGGATGAGCAGCAAGCCCTCGGGCGACGGCGAGCCACCGTGCCGCCCTCCCTCGCGCCGGCGCGAGCGCGAAGCGCAGCGCGTCGAGGCTCCCGTCGCGAGGTCCGCGATCCGTGCTCACGGGTCCCGCCCGCCTATTCCAGCTCCTCGCCGAACGTCGTCAGCGAGAGGGCGGGATGGTAGAAGGGATCGTGCCGGACGATGTCGCGCCAGCGGGCGGCGAAGCGGTCGCCCTCGCGCTCGAAGCGCAGGCGCTCCTCGCCGGTCGGCGGGCCGCGCGTCACGGATTCGAGGTGCGACAGCACCGCCCGCGGCGTCCAGATCGTCTTGTGGCCGGCGGCACCGAGGCGCAGGCAGAAATCCACGTCGTTGAAGTCGATCGGAAAGGCCTCCGCGTCGAACCCGCCGACGGAGTCGTAGAGCTCCCGGCGCACGGCGAGGCAGGCGGCGGTGACGGCGGAAACCTCGTGGGCCACGCGCATCCGGCCGAGATGGCCGGGGGCGTCGCCGGGCCTTCGCCTCAGGATGTGGCCGGCCCGGCCGCCGAGGCCGACGACGACGCCCCCGTGCTGCAGGGACCCGTTTTCGTAGAGGAGCTTGGCCCCGACGGCGCCGACCTCCGGGCGGGAAGCCTGCCGCACCAGGGCGTCGAGCCAGCCCTCCTGCAGGATCGCGACGTCGTTGTTGAGGAGGACGACGATGGGGCCTCGGGCGACGGCGACGCCGGCATTGACCATCGCCGAGAAGTTGAAGGGCGCCGGAAAGGGTTCGATCCGCACCCGGGGGTCGGCCTGCAGCCCCGCGTAATGCGCCAGCACCTCCGCGTCGGTCGAGCCGTTGTCCACGATGATCAGTTCCAGCGGCGCGTAGGCGGTCTCCTGCAGGACGCCGCGGGCGGAGCACGCGATGAGATCGAGCCGGTCCTTCGAGGGAATGATCACGCTGACGAGCGGCGCCGGGTCCGGCAGGGGCCAGTCGAAGTCGAGGACGCCGTCCCGGACCGAGATGCGCGCGGACGATCCGGTCTCGGCGAGGTGGCGCTCCAGGGCCGCTGCCCGGTCCGGTTTCACGGCCGGAGCGGCGGAGCGGCAGAGGATGCGCGGGAGATGCGCGACGCGCGACGGCTCCGCCATCCCTGCCGCCGCGACGCTCAGATCGAGGAGGAAGGTCTCCGGCCGGCCGAGGGGGCGTTCGGCGAGCCGCGCCAGCAAGGCGCCGGCATAGAGGATCGGCCGGCCCTGATAGCCCTCAAGGAGCGCCAGGTCCGGGCTCCAATCGGGCTTGAGGCGAGGCTGGGGCGGTGCGGCGTCCACCACCTCGTCGGCATAGATGAGCTCGACATCGCTGCCGATTCCAGCGGCGAGCTGGGCGAGCGCATCGTCCGCGAGGCGGTCTCCGGGCGCGAGGAAGCCGGCGATTCCGGCGCCATCGAGGAGATCGCCGAGCCGGCCGCTCTCGGGCCACACCCGATGCAGGCCCCCCTCGTCCAACGCGGAATGCATCGGCTCGCCAACGCCCTCCGACCATGCGACGAGAAGCGTCCAGGCGGTGGAGGTCTGCGCCCGCAGGCTCTCGATAGTCCGGGCGACGAGCGGGTGCTCGGCCGGCGCGGCCGGCAGGATCAGGCGGATCGACTCGCCCTGTCCTGCCGGCGCTGCCCTGGACCCGCGCGCGCGGGCCTCGGCCCAGGCGCCGTAATCCGAGAGCGGGGTGACGGCGCAGCTTCCGCGCAGGATGTCGCGGAAGCGCCGCTCGTCGCCTCGCAGGAAATGATAGAGCGCCGGTCCTGCCCGCAGGGGCCGCTTGGCGAGGCATTCGGCGAAGACGCTCGCATGACGCCGCAGCCCGACGCGTTCCAGCACGAAGCCGCTGCGCGCATCGACGGCGAGCCGCAGCTCGGCGAGGTCGGGCGGCAGGTAGCCCAACCAGAAGGCCCGGCCCTCGGGGATGCCGGGGAGCACGAAATCCTGGGCCGAGCCGTCGGCCCGCATCATCCGGACCATCGGCCGGAGCGGGCGGAGGACGGCGTCCGCCGCGTAGGTCAGGACGATCCAGCATTCGCGCGGTTGGGCGGGGAGGACGAGGCGCCGGTCGAAGGGCGCGCCTTCCACCGCCTCGACCCTGAACGCGGTCTCCCGGCCGAGGCGGATCGGTGATGATCTCGGACGCGCGGGCTGGGGCGAGGATTCGCTCAGGAGCCCCGCGTCCCACGCTCGGCCGCATGGCGGCGGGCGGGTGCCCTCATTGCGCCGCGCCCGCCTCGGCGCTCGGGGCCGGCTTGCGCTTCTTCGGGGCGCTGCGCGCGCCGCCTGCGCCGAGCGCGACCTCGATCGCGTAGTCGCCGGCCATCGCCGGCGGGACGACGAGGCCGTCCTCCACCAGCGAGAACATGCCCTGAACCTCGCCGCTGCCGATCGCCACCGTCATCTTCCGCGCCCGCGAGACGACGGCCTTGTCGCCGTACTTGATCGCGATCTGCACCGGCGCCTCGAAGCGCCCCGCCGAGCCGGCGGGCCCGAGCAGGACCAGGCCCTCGACGCCGACCTTGACGCTCACGCTCCCGTCCTGGAGCCAGGCGCATTCCCGGGCGAGGCGCCCGAAGGTGATCTGGTTGCGCAGCGCGCTCGAATTGCCGGCCTTGCCGCCATAGGATTGCAGCGCCGCGCCGCCCTCGGCCACCTCGACGGGCGGGCAATAGGGCGGCTCGACATCCTTGGGCTGGGACGGCGGCACCGTCGTCCCGCCGTACTTGAACATGTTGGTGAGGAAGTTGCCCTCCTGGGCCACGGCGGGTCCCGCCGCCGCGGCGAGCGCGACGAGCGTCAGGAGCAGGCGCGCGCCCGACGCCGACCGATCCCGTTTCCGCCCCTTGCTCATGCGCGCCGCATCCCCATCGGACCCTCTATTTCAGGTTCTCGAAGCCCTGCCCGAACCCCTTCATCGAGAGCGGGATTCCGACTCCCTCCTCCGGGGTCTGAAAGACGATGAAGGTCGCCTGGCTGCCGCCGACGAACTGCCGGATGAGGCCCTCGTCCATCACCACCTCCGCGACGCAGCCCGTCGTCAGGCAGCGCACGAAGCCGGCGCGGCCGATATCGGTCTGGTCGATCTTGAGGCCGAGGCCCGAGGGCAGCAGCACGCCGAGCGGCGCCACGACGCGCAGGAGGAAGCCGCGATTGTCTGCCGTCTTCAGCACGATCACCACGAGAGTGAGGTTCGGCCGGTCCTCGGCCGCGAGGTACTGCACCATGGCGCATTGCTCGGCCTTGGCGCCGGCGGGCGTCTCGCAGCGCAGCTGCCAGTCGCCGAAGGTGTTGCGCACCGTCCCCTGCGCCTGCGCCGGCGCGACCTCGAGGAGCAGCGCGGCCAGGAAGGCCAGCGGGAGGCGGCATTCCGAGAGCCGACGCCCCGCGCGCTGCAGCATTCCTCGCAACTCCACCCGGCGACCCTTCCCGAACCCTTCGGCCCAACCCACCGAAAACCCGGTGTTCCGACCATGCCGCGCCGTCGGCTGTCAAGCGAGACGAGGTCTCCCGGAGGGCTATCCCCCACCGCCCGCAGCGGGTAATTCTGATGGCCACGCTTTCTCGCGAACGGATGAGTCCCATGCGGTTCCCCGCCCTGCCTGCCCTCCTGATGCTGGCCGGAATCCTGCCCGCGGCGGCAGACCCGCTCCCAGTGAACGAGACCACCTATGTCGAGCGCTCCCTGAATCGGGACGGACCGCTCGTCATCGAGCACCGCCCGGTCCCTCGCAATCCGGGTGGCCGCCGCTCCGGCAGCGCGGCCGAGATCGCCGGCTTCTGCCGCGACGGCGGCCATATCCGCCGCCGCGACGAGGCCGGACGGCCCGTGATCGTCCGCCAGCGCGAGGTCTGCGACAGCATCGCCCCGCGTACCCTCAATCCCGGCGACGTCGACCCGCGCCCAACCTGGCCGGCCGAGCGCGCCACGCGCCTGCGGGCCCTTCGCGCGCGGGGCTGAGCCTCGCGACGGGCGCGGAACGAGCCGGTCGCCGCGCCCGGGAGCGAGCCGTGCCCGTCCCATCGCCAGAGCCGCAGGAGACCACGCCGCGCTTCCTCGACGCGGGCGAGGCCGCCCTCGTGGTCGAGTTCGGGTCGCGTGTCGACCCAGCGACGAACGAGCGGGTTCTCGCCCTCGACGATGCGCTCCGCCTCGCGCCGCCCGAGGGCCTTCGCGAGTGCGTGCCGACCTACCGATCCCTGATGATCCACTACGACCCGCTCGTCCTCGACCGCGCCGCCCTCGTCGCCCGCGTCGAGGCGGATCTCCGGCGGCCAAGCGGCCCGCGGCGGGCCGGCCGGACCTGGGCGATGCCCTGCTGCTACGATCCCGCGCTCGCGGAGGACATCGCCGCGTTCGGCGCCCTCGCCGGCCTGTCCGCCGAGGAGGTCGCGGCGCGGCACGCCTCCGCAGAGTACCGGGTCTACATGTACGGCTTCGCGCCGGGCTTCGCCTATCTCGGCGGCCTGCCCGAGGCGCTCGCGCTTCCGCGCCGGGCAAGTCCCCGGCCGCCCCACCCTCGCAACGCCGTGATGGTCGGCGGAGGGCTCGCGGCGGTCGCGACCTTCCCGATGCCGACGGGCTGGTACGTGATCGGCCGGACGCCTGAGCGCCTCTACGCGCCCGAGCGCGAGCCGGCCTTCCTCGTCGAGGGCGGCGACGGGCTGCGCTTCGAGCCCGTCGATGCGGCGACCTTCGCCGCCCTCGACCGCCGCGCTGCCGCCGGCGAGGTCGTGGCGAGGCGGCTCGCGTGACCGCCCTGCGCATCCTGGGGGGCGGCGCGACGCTCCAGGATGCCGGCCGCCACGGCTACCTGCGCTACGGCATCACCCCGGCCGGCCCCATGGACCCGCTGGCCCATGCCACCGCCAATCTCGCGCTCGGCAATCCGCCTGGCAGCACCGCGATCGAAGTCGCGCTCGCGGGTCTCTCCGTCGCCGCCGAGGACGCCCCCCTCGACGTCGCGCTCGCGGGCGGGGCCTTCCGGATCGATTTCGACGGCGCCCCCCTGCCCGCGGCGGTCGCCCTCACCCTGCTCCCGGGCGCACGGCTGACGATCCGGGCTGGGACGGCCGGCGCCTGGTGCATGCTGGTCGTCGGCGGCCGCATCGACGTGCCCGCCCTTCTCGGCTCGACGGCGACCCACACACGATCCCGCATGGGCGGGCTCGACGGCCGGGCGCTGGCCGCGGGCGACCGGCTGACGATCGCCGAGCCCCGCGCCGCGGTCGGCGAGCCGGCCGCCCTCGTCGCGCCCTGGCTCGACCGCCCGCCCGGCATCATCCGCGTGGTGCTCGGGCCGCAGGCGGATGCTTTCGCGCCCTCGGAGGTCGAGCGCTTCCTCGCCGGGCCCTGGACCGTGACCCCGCGCGGCGACCGGATGGCCTGCTTCCTCGACGGCGAGCCCCTGCGTCACGCGGGCGGCCACGACATCGTCTCGGACGGGGTCGCGATGGGCGCGGTCCAGGTGCCGGGCGACGGCACTCCCATCATCCTGATGGCGGACCGGCAGCCGACCGGCGGCTACCCGAAGATCGCCACCGTGATCGGGCCGGATCTCGGCCGCCTCGCCCAGGCGCAGCCCGGGACGCGACTGCGGTTCGCCGCGGTCTCGATCGCGCAGGCCGTCGCCGCGCGCCGGGCCGAGGCGAAGGCGCTGCGGGCGCCGATCCGTCTCGCCCCGCTGATCCGGACCACGTTCAGCCCGGAGTTCCTGCTGGAGCGAAACCTCATCGACGGCGTGGTCGGATAAGGATTGCCTCAACCTCCCAGCCTTCGTCCGAACCCCGAGAGGCCTCCGATGCGGATCGACCTGAACTGCGACCTCGGCGAAGGCTTCGGCGCCTATCGCATCGGCGACGATGCGGCGCTGCTCGCCATCGTCACCTCCGCCAACGTCGCCTGCGGCCTCCATGCGGGCGATCCGGAGATCATGGCCGCGACCTTCGCGGAAGCGAAGGCACGGGGCGTCGCGGTCGGGGCGCATCCGGGCTTTCCCGACCTCTGGGGTTTCGGACGGCGGCGCATGCCGTTCAGCGCCTCCGAGATCGAGCGCCTCGTCGCCTACCAGGTCGGCGCGGCGCAGGCGCTTGCCGCCTATGCGGGGCATCGCATCACCTACGTAAAGGCGCACGGCGCGCTGTCGTCGCTAGCCGCCGCCGAGCCGGAGGTCGCGGGGGCCGTCGCCCGCGCCGTGCGAGCGGTCGATCCCGGGCTCGCCCTGCTCGCGATCGCGCTCTCCGCCCAGGTCGCCGCAGGCGAGGCGGCGGAGCTCGCGACCTATCAGGAGGCCTTCGCCGATCGCGGCTACACGGAGGCCGGCGGCCTCGTCCCGCGCGGCCAAGCCGGGGATCTGATCACGGACCCGGGGAAGGCCGCGGCGCAGGCCCTGCGCATCGTCGAGGCGGGCGGCATCCCGACGTCCTCGGGGGGATTGGCGCGGACGCCGATCCATTCGATCTGCATCCACGGCGACCTCGAGGGCGCGACCCTGCGAGCCGCCGCGGTGCGCGCGGGCCTGGAGGCGGCGGGAGTGACCCTCGCGGCCTTCGGGCACGATGAGCGCCCTCCGGCTTCCGCCTAGGGTCTGCCAACGAGCTTGGTCGTAACTTGGCTGGTTCCGACCCGATCCGCGCGTATCGGTTGCGCCTCGTCATTTTCAGGAGCGGCCGGTCCGCGCGTTGATCGTCACGAACTTTGCGACCCAGAGGGCCACATGCCGTCATCAGAGGTCTTTGGGCGGTTGGGATGGTTCACCAATCTGTGCCCTCAGCGACGAAGGAGTCACGTCGCCGCTGAGGTTGCGCCATGGTGTCAGGCGGCTTTGACGTTGGCGAGGAAGCTGCCGACTTCCTGCGTCAGGCTCTCGGAATGGCGCGAGAGCTCCTGGGCCGCGCTCAGCACCTGGGACGCGGCCGCACCCGTCTGACCGGCGCCCTGACGCACATCGGAGATGTTGGTCGTCACCTGCTCGGTGCCGCGCGCCGCCTCCTGCACGTTGCGGGTGATCTCGAGCGTGGTCGCACCCTGCTCCTCCATCGCCGCCGCGATCGCCGCCGCGTAGCTCGACATCTCGTCGATGATCCGACTGATCGCCTCGATGTCGCCCACCGCCTCCTGCGTCGCCGCCTGGATCTCGGTGATGCGCTCGCCGATCTCGCTCGTCGCCTTAGCGGTCTGGCCCGCCAG
>NZ_BPQP01000118.1 GCF_022179305.1 Methylobacterium iners | reverse complement strand
CTCGTTGCTCTTGGGGTCGAGTCTGATCCGCCCCTACCTTGGCTGGCAAGGGTTTGTCTCACGCGGCTTGCTTCCTCTCGCTCACCTCTTCGAGGCAAGCCTCGACGGCTTGGCGTAACGATGAGACGTAGGCATCAGCGCCAATCTGGTTCTGGATGAACTTGTCGGACAGGACGGCATCCTCCATCGGCCAGAGGCCCACCACAATGGGCTTGCCGGGCAGCTTCTCCTGCAAGCGTCGGATCAGATAGCGAAGGTGGGCCGGGTTGCCGCTGATATCGAGGTAGGCGACGCACACCATCGCCACACCCTTCACATCAAGCGTCCTGATCCGGTCGCGCGAAACATCGGCATGCGGGACGACCCGGGCTCCGAGACCATGCTTGTCGAGCAGTTGCGCCAGCATAGCGGAGGCCGCTTCATCAAGCGGTCCCCGCCCAGCGATGCACATCACGGGCGTCTCACCACGCCAGGCAGCGGGACGCTCTTCCAAAGGGGGAGCCTGGCCAGGAACAGCCTCGTTCTTGGGATGAGTCTTCTCTGCGAGCGTGGGCACCTCAGACTGGTCCGTCGGCTTGGTGTCTGAGGGCGGCTCTTCGTCTGGTCTGCTCGCGAGTTCATCGACGAGGGCACGCGTCGAGACTTTCACATTTTCCAATTGATGCACCGTCACGACGCCACGGGCGAAGTCCGTAGCAGCGAGTTGCAAGCCCTTCAGGGCAACCTCATCGTAGTAGGACGAGAGCGAGCGTTCCTTCAGCATCAACTCGCCGAGCTCGACGGCCTCATCCGGATCGCCTGCGAGCATGCGCTGATAAAAATTCTCCACCGGCGTCAGAGGTGGGCGATCTCCCAGCAAAACGTCGAGAAACTCCAAGCGCTCGACATGGCGACCGAGAACGACGAGGCAGACGGTAAACGGTGTAGCCAAAATCAGACCGATGGGTCCCCACAACCAGCCCCAGAACAGCGTGGCGACGATCACTGCGAACGGCGACATGCCCGTCGAGTGACCGTAGAGCATGGGCTCGGCTACATGACCGAACAGGGGCTCAGCGATTAGGAACAACGCTGCTGTCCAAGCAACCATCGACCAGCCCGGATCGACCGCGGCGGCAAGTGCCACCGGAAAAAGCCCTGACAGGAGCGCACCAACATAAGGCACGAAGCGCATTAGGGCGGCGAATACGCCCCATAGAACGGGGCTTGGCACGCCGATGAACCATAACCCGATCCCTATGAGCACACCGAAAGCGGCGTTGAGACCAAGCTGCACCAGGAAGTAAGTGCTGAGCCGGGATGCTGCATCGTCCATGGCCACGGTCGTGCGATGGAGGTCACTAGATCCGAACAAGCGGATCATCCGGTTTCGCAGATCCTCCCGCTGCAGCAGGAGGAAGATGACCACGATAATGACAATGCCAAGCGTCGTTAGCGGGTGGACAATCGGTCCCAGCACCTTCTGGACCAAGCTGAAGGGGGAGGGCTCGGCCTCCTGGACCTTGACGAGCGTGGCCTTTGGCGGCTCGTCGGACGATGGTTGTCCAGTCTTGGTTGTGGGCGGGGCGGAGGCTTGATCCGAGGCCGCCTGGATCTGTGTGTTGGCGCGGCGCAGGAACTCGGTTGCGCGTCCGACGACGCCCTCCTGCAATCCGGCGACCTTCTTTTGGATCGTTGATTGGTACTGAGGCAGGTTCCCTGCAAGATCGGCGACCTGGCTGCCGATGACCGCTGCTGCGCCGCCGATGACGAGGAGGGCCAGCATCACGGCTGCGATGACGGAAGGGACACGTCCGAGGCGCAGGCGTCGCAGGAAGTTCACAGCCGGCGCCAAGACGAAGCTGAGCAGCACGGCAAGCACCAGGGGGATGAACACGTCCCGGGCGAAGTAAAGGGAGGCCACGATGACGACTCCGATGGCCATCGTTCCGAGACCGGACGCTCCGGGCGTCAAGGGTGGCGGTACGCGTGCCGGCTGAGGCTGAGAGGAAGGCATCGCATCCGACATGTCGCATCCTTGGCTGGCGCCATCTCTTGGGGTCATCCGCAGCAAGTGTCCTCGACGGCCTGAGGTTCAGTCCGCACGCGTCGGTTACCGGGAGCGTTGCACCGCAGATGCGCAGGGCTGCGTTATGATTAAGGCGGACCGAAGGGAGCGCTCATGACGCCGCACGCGCATGGGTCCTGGCAGCAACGAATCATCGACGGCAGAGTCTCCTGATGAGGCTCCAAGCGACGTCAGACAGCCTGCCCTGTTCCTGCCAAAGCGCCCTGACGAGCCGTTGCGCACCGCCCTGTCACCACGGCACGGTCTGGCCTTGGTAGTCGAGAAACACGCAGCCGCCCCTGTCGCCCTGTTCGAGGCAACGCTCCAGCAATGCGACCATGCCCCGGACGCTGGTATCAACGTCGAGGGTGGCCCGCCCGCCGCCCAGATCGGTTCGCACCCAGCCCGGATGCATGAGGATGACGCGCCAGCTTGCCTTGCTGTGCTGTCCGGCAAACGAGCGGGCTAGCGTGTTCAAGGCCGCCTTGCTCGCCCGGTAGCTACCCCAGCCACCCCCTTGGTTCAGGGAGACGCTGCCAAGCTTGGACGTCATGAAAGCGATCACACCGCTCGCAGCCACACGTTTGTGAAAGCTCTCAGCAAAGCGGATCGGGCTGATCGCATTAGTCTGGAATACCTGCCCCACGACCTCGCGCGGCATTTGACCGGCCGGCATACCAGCTTGTGTGGCCACCCCTGCCACCACGAAGATCAAATCGAAGGCTGGTTCACCATCGAGAGTGGCACGCAATGCTGCAACAGCCGCATCCACATCAATGTCGATGTCGGTGACGATGCGCAGGCTCCTAGTCTTTTCGCCTGCCGCAAGGTCATTCAGAGCAGCGGACGGCCGTCGGACGGTGGCAGTGACCTGCCACCCTCGCTCCAGCAGGCGAGCGACAAGGCCGAGACCAAGCCCACGGGATGCGCCAACGATCAGGGCTCAGCGGCTTCGCGTCGCTTTCGATTGAGGCTCACGGCCGGTCCTCACGCGGTGACGAGGAGAGCATCAGCGATAGCCGCCCATTCCTCATCGAGTGATGCATCGGCTGCGGGCCGGCGAGCCAGCCGGTACCAGTACGCCGCGTTCTCTGCGTCGCCTTCTGCTCGGTGCAGGTAGGCATGAACCCAAGCCGCATCGGCTCCAGGCTCCTCCTGTACGAGCACATGAGCGCGATCCCATTCACCCTTGCCAGCCCACCAAAGGGCGGCAACCGTTGGCGAGAGGTTCGGGCTGGGCGTATCAAAGGCAAGTGTTGCTCTGAACTGCTCGGAATTCGTGATCATTCTTGCGACCGCACTACCGCTCAACGCGTAGGCTCTTGATGAACCGACGTGCGACCTCGCGGACGGCTTCGTCGTCGCGCTCCTCACCGTCTGCCTTGTCCCAGAGATGGTCGAGGCTGCTGTCAAGCTCGTCGAGAAGCTCAGGGTGGCGCTGCGCGACGAAGCGGATGGTGCCAAACAGCAGGTGCTCAATCGCCATCTCGCGGCGTCGCGCGTCGGTAAGCTGCGAGGCGGTGTCGGCATGTGGCTCGGTCATGCCGGCTCAACGGGCTGGAGCCACTCTCAGTTCGCTTGCCGAGTGGGCCGTCGATGCCGCACGCCGAGATCGCGGCCGGCCGCGCTTGACCCCGCGATGGTACGCAGGATGCGGCATGGGTCCCCTCAGCGCTTTTTGCCCAACTCAGCCGCGATGTCCTTGGTCATGCGGCCGACCTTGCGGTGGGCTGCAACCAGCTGGTCTTGCGTGACCCCCCAGCGCTTCATCCAGAACTCGACCGCTTTGCGCTCGGACAGGTCGAGGCGATCCTTGTCGATGAAGCCGCGCTTGTCCTTAAGGCCGGCCATGATGGCTCCTGCTGCAATGCTGCATTCTACCGGGGAGCCGAGGCTCATCAAGGCGGCCGGGGCTGATGCGCCAGATCTAGAGGCTGTTACGGACTGCTGCAAAGTCGGCGGCCCTGCGTCGTAGCAGGACGCTGAAGGCAACAAGGAGTAGTCCGGCCAGTGTGCGGGCAAGCGTTCGTCGTGGGTCATGCGGCGGAAGCGCGCCATCTAGGCGAAGGCGCGCACGATCACCCAGCGGCGTGGCAAGAGCACGGAGCCACGCATGGCCTCAGGCAGCTTCACCATCCGCAGGTGTGAAGGTGGGTTGCCTACAGGATCAATCCTCAGCTCATCGAGCAGTCGGGCGTGGGGCTCCGTACGTCAGCAGGGGCAGCGATCCTATTGATGAGCCGCAAGCTTGATCAATGATTCTAAGCCGAACAGGCCGCCCCTGATTGCGATTGTCCTCCCTACGAAGCACGTAATCGTGAGGGGCGCGAGAACAGCAACTTAAGCACAAGAACGTCTACGTTGTCGGCTTGATCTCGGACCGAAAATCCACGACGGACGTCTGTAGATTTGCAAGCAAGGTGCTCAATGACCGACGATACAGTAGCCGGAGCCATTCAGAAGATCGATCAGTTCGAGGCCGTCGAGTTCACGGCCGGGATCGTGGCGGCCTTCGTGTCCAACAACTCGGTCCCAGCCTCCGGCTTGGCAGAGCTGATCCTGTCCGTGCATGCAGGATTGCTGGGCTTGGGCAAAGCTCCCGCTGCCGCCGAGAGCCCGGTGACCAAAGCCACACCGGCGCAGATCAAGAAGTCGATCACGCCAGAGGGGCTGGTCAGCTTCGAGGATGGACGGGCCTACAAGACGCTCAAGCGCCATCTCACGGGCCGTGGTCTGACGCCGGAGGGCTACCGGGCCAAGTACGGACTTCCCGCAGACTACCCGATGGTTTCTTCCGACTACTCAGCGCACCGTTCAGCTCTCGCCCAAAGCCTTGGCCTTGGCCGAAAGGGTGGAAGGCAGGCGCCGGCAGCTGCTGAACCAGTTCAGAGTGTCTTGGAGGCTCCAGCCGCGGACGCCCCGAAGCCTCGTGGCGGCCGGCGCAAGGCCGCTGCAGCAGAGACCGCGCCCAAGGGCCGTACTCGACCACGCAAGGCCGCTGCGGCGGCTGAGTAGCGTTCGGCTACCGCCGCAGCATCGCCAGCCAGGATGCGATGGGATCGATGAGGTAGGCGGTAACGCTGGCCACCCATGCTCTCGGCCCTGAGCCGACAGCTTCCTCGTCGCGACGGTCCGGGGCTCGTTCGATGCCTTGAGCAGCAAGCATGGCGGCGACGTAGGCATCCTCGTGGGCTTTGCAGGCGGCAAGCGCTGCCCGCTGCGCTCCTGCCGTGTCGACACGCATCGGCTGCCCGGAAAAGGCGTTGCGAACACAGCGGTGCCACCGCTGCTTGAGATCAGCCGGGTGCGTTGCCTCGCTTGGCCCAGAGGTCGCCATTGCGGCTGTGTCCCCCAACAGGAGGAGAAGGATCAGGCTCGTGAACAGCGGGTGACGCATGGATTTGTCTCGCGCGGACGGAGCCGAGGCGCTAGAACAAACCAGCAACACTCAGCGCCAGATGATCCGCACACCGCGTGGCCTGCCGCCAATCGGTGGCCCAGGTTCAAAGTCAGTGCATCGTGGTTTGACGTTCCCTCGGATTCTGGTCCGGCCGAAGGGTGAGCCTCCGGGTCTAAACCGCCGCTACTCCGCCCTCTCGGACCCGTTCATCAGACCTGTGTCCCAGGCCAGCGCTACCACTTGGCCGTCAGTAAGCGGCGGGCCGCCATCGACCGTGTAGCCGCCGATCTCCTCGGCTTGGCGTTGCACGATCCGGCCGGCGATGCGCAGTGCGCCGATCGCCTCATCGAGGAGAGCGCCATCGATGTCGAAGGAGGAAGAGATTGCCTTGCGAGGCCCCATGCACACCGGAATTAGCATAGGTTAACGGCAACGTGTTGAGCAAGTCTCAGCGCAGTGCACCGTCCGTCGAGGTTGCTTGAGGTAGGTGGTCGTCAAGCCGACACCCTCGCTCAGTGTTCGCCGAAGCCCATCAGCAACTTCTTGATCTCAGCAAGCGCGTGTTCGCGGGCCTTGTCCTCGGACCGGAGACTTCGATCCGAGCGCTGAACCAGCTTCCCGTTCTTGGGAATGGCTTATTGATAAGAGTCACCCTCCGCTTTGGGTGGGATGATCTCCAGCGTGTAGGGACGGATATCTGCCACGCTCCTTGGCTGAAGATGGGGCAGCCAGAGCGGAAGTACTGTTCGGCTCCGGTGTAGCTCTGACGCGCCGACAAAGCGGCCCCGCCGCCCGATCTGATCACGGGCTGGCGGGGCGTGTCGTGTCCACACGACGGAGCCGATACGCAACTTGGCTCGCCGCTAGGATGAGGGATGTCGGGTTATGCCGAGATGTACCACCCTCGCTCGTGCTGAGCCCGTAATAGGAGATTCGTCCACGACGCGCTCAACACGCCCTTGCCGGCTTTCTGATCATCAACTCAAGCGTCGGTCGTCGGAAGCCTCGATCATCCGCAAAGTCTGCAGGACTGTATCGGCAACCTCGCGGGCGCCCTGGCGCCCTTCATCTGTGGCAGGCACTGTCGCGACAGGATAGATCGTGCTGCGTCCGTAGCGAACCAACACGACTTGATAGATCCCTGACGCCGGGGAGAAATCCTTCCGACGCGGCGCAACGGAATAGAGGCCGACGAAGCCGTAAAGCCGCGATGGCCTGGCGTCGTTCGCAATGCCTGTCTCAGCTCTGAGGCCGCGCTTAGGCCGGAAATCCGCTCGCACGATGAGCGATTCGGCCGGGCCTTACGTCAGCGTATGTGAATGCCGCTCGGATGGGATCTGGCGCCTCGAACACGAGTAGAGTGACGGGCTCAGGGCACGAGCCACACGTCAGCATAGTGGGGATCTATCAGCCGTGAACGTACGAGATCGACGGCTTGGATGGATCGGCGCGCTAGCAGGTGTGATCGGTGTCGTTGTCTTGAACGTTGCACCGCTCGACGGATTGCTGCCGGTCAATCGCGCCCTGTTCGCGCTGATCTGCGGCCTGGTGAGCATCTGGGTAATTGCAGCACTGAATAGGCCGAGAGACAGCAATTGACCTCCTCGTTTCAGGCACCGCGATCCGCTCAACTTGATCTGCTTTGCCCCCAGTCACGTTGGCCTCGGAGATCACCCTGGGAGTGAGTTCCTGCGAGCGCTGCCCAAAGAAGCTGATGTGCTCAGCTTTTGCGGAATGAGATATCGCACTGCGACGGAGAGCATCGCCGCCGGCGCCCTCACATCCGCTGAGTTTTACCAGAGCACCGACGCTCAAGAACCAGATGCCCAGCAATCGTTGTTCCTGGCGCGTGAGTAGCGAGACCACGCCTCTAGGTGCCGACCCTTGCGTACCGAAACGACGTGTCGTCGCTGCTCCATTGGTACTCGTTCGTCGCCAGGGACAACACAGCTTCTGCATCGTCTAAGGCGGAAAGAAGTGGACCAAACGCCTCTTCTACAGGCTCGTGAAATGTATCTGCAAGTTGATCTCGAAGATCATAGCCAATCTTTGTTAGGACGAGCAGCGATCGGAAGCCAAGATGTTGCATTATAGACACCCTGAACGCGTTCTATAGCTTGATAATGGCTATCTGATCCTCCTCTGTGTCTTAACAGGACGTTAATTGCGTTGCTCATTTCGTTTGCATTGATGCATGTTGGTTCATGCTCAAGCTGCATTTGAACCAGCCCGAACACTGCAGGCTCGGCGATCCCGCATTTGCGAGATGTTCCAATGCGCAACGTACGACTGTATCTGACCCTCAGCCGCTCTCGTTTTTGTGATCTTCGGCGAGAGACCTGCTACCAGACGTGCGACCGCGGCTTTTGGCAATGGTGCTCGTTCGGCGTGAAGTTGGTGTCACCTGCTCAAGGGGCTGCATCTGCGCTGCCGTTACGACTGACAAACTTCGCCTATTCTGTCTGGCTGCCGCTATAACCCAATATGGGAAGGCCGTATGCACGATATCAATCATGGCCGAGAGCAAGTTCGGGCCAGCAAGACTGGGTACCTCTTAGCAGGGCTTCTCGTGTTGGCGCTGATCGCCTTCACCGCCTACTTCGTGTTGATTCCATCTCCGCTCCCGCCTCGGTAGCCCCAGTGTCGCCTCAAAGGCTTGGGCGAACAGCGGATTACGAGGTGCGATGCTGCCAACAGCATCACCGGCGGGACCTTGGCTAGCCCGCGGGCAACGCTGGAAAAACCGTTCTCGATGTCAGAAAGCCCAAGCCGTCGGCAACTCAGTGAGCTGTGTGGTGTAGCGCGGGCTCCGCATCTCGAACTTCGTCGACCAATCCTTGGGCGACGAGGCCAGCCCAGCGGTGCCGGGTACGACGCTGGCGCGCCCCCAGCGCAGGTTGCAGGCGTCCATCGCGGCCATGAGCGGGCCTGAGCGCGCGCGGTCGAGCTGTCCGATCAGTGCGCGCGGCGTCTGGGCGAGCGGCAGCAGGTCGACCGTCACGACGCCGGCCTTCGAGTAGCGCCAGGGTGGATCGGGCTGCGCGCGCCAGGTCCGCGCCACGCCAGCCCGCGCCGCAGCGATCAGCACCAGCGTGTCGTTCGTGGCCTCGGGCAAGCTGACCGTCGTCGAGACCGAGCGCTGCGGCCCGTCCCGGTCGTGAGTCGAGGTATGGTAGAAGACGCTCACGTGGTTCGTGCCCAAGCCCTCCCGCCGCAGCTTCTCGCCGAGCCGGGTCGCGTGGGCGGCCACCGCCTGCTCCAGCATCGCGCGCTCGGTCACACGGCCGGAGAACGAGCGCGTCACCGCGCATCCCTTACGCCGCGCCGGCACCAGCTCCAGCGGCAGGCAGGAGAGGCCGCGCAGCTCATGGATGATGCGCTCGCCCACCACGGAGAGCGCCTTGCGCACCGGCCTGGGGTCGAGGTCGCGCAGGTCCGCCACCGTGTCGACGCCCATCGCTTCAAGCTTGGCGAGCGAGGCCCGGCCGATGCCCCAGACCTCCTCGACGGCGATCCGGCAGAGCCAGTGGTCGTAGGCCCTCGGGTTCGTCAGGTCGCAGACCCCGTCGAGCTCCGGCACCTTCTTGGCAATGTGGTTGGCGAGCTTGGCGAGCGTCTTCGTTGGCCCGATGCCCACACAGGTTGGAATGCCGGTCCAGGCCCGTACCGTGGCGCGTAAGTCCCGGGCGATTTCCACCCGGTCACGCTCGCGAATGTCCGAGAGGTCGAGGAAGCTCTCGTCGATCGAGTAGATCTCCACCCTCGGCGTGAAGTCCCGGTAGACCGCGTTCGTGCGGGCGCTCATGTCGCCGTAGAGCGTGTAGTTCGACGAGAACACCCGCACGCCCTCGGAGCGGCAGAGATCGCGGATCTGGAACCAGGGCGCGCCCATCTTGATGCCGAGCGCCTTGGCCTCGCTGGTACGGGCAATGGCGCAGCCGTCGTTGTTGGACAGCACGATGACGGGCACGCCCGCGAGCTTGGGGTCGAACACCCGTTCGCAGGAGCAGTAGAAGCTGTTGCCGTCGATCAGCGTGATGGCACGGTCGCTCATCGGCGCCCCCGGGCGGCGCGCGCGACGTGCCAGCGAATGTTGAAACGAACGACGCCCCAGAGCTGCGCCTCGGCGAACTCCTCGAGCGCGTAGGGCGCCATCGCGGCATTGCCGAAGGCGAGGCGGAGCACGTTGCCGTCGAGCACGACTTTCTTCAGCGACAGAGCCCCATCGACGATGACCACGACGACGCTGCCGCTGCCCGGCCGCAGGCTGCGGTCGGCCACGACGAGGTCGCGGTCGAACACGCCCTCGTCGCGCATGGAGTCGCCTGAGACGTTCAGCGCGAAGGTCGCGGGCGGGTTGGGTGCCAGCCAGCGCGGCAGATCGAGGGTGCCCTCCAGGAAGTCGTCGGCGGGCGAGGGAAAGCCGGCGCAGATTGCATGGCCCACAATCGGAATGGAGACGAGGCCGATATCGTCCGCCGGCAGCGCGACGACCTGATGAACGCGCATGCTCAGGCCTGTGCGGGTACCGGCGTTCTCACGAAGCCCCGCGAGACGTTGCGCTCGGTCTCCCGTAGCCGCCGCTCGCACGCGAGCAGGTCCTCGATAGCGATAAGGAGGGCCTGATCGTGGTCGCCGCCGGCCGCCTCCAGGTAGGCGCTGGCGGTGATCTCCTCGCCCGTGAGAGCTGCCAGTTCGGCGCGTTGGACTGCCGTCATCGATTCGACCCTGCATGAGAACAGATGTAGAACATCTCTCAAGGCGGATCGGGTCAACGGCCCGTCCGGCAATCGATCACGAGCCTGTGGAGAGCTGTGGATGAGCAGAGGGCGGTATCGTTTCCACCTGACCAACGGACGCGAGGCGCTGATCGACCGGGAAGGCACGCTGCTGCGCAGCGAGGCGCGGATCTGGTCGCACGCGGTCGCGGTGGCGCAGGACGCGATGGGGAGCTGTGGCGGGCGGTTCGACTGGTCGGACTGGCTCGTCGACGTTCACGACGCGACGGGACGGCGCGTGCTCATCCTCGCCTTCGCCGACGTCGGCGACCTCGCGATGGCAGCGTGAGAGTGGGAGCAAAGCCATGGACGCCGTGAGGCGCGTCGGGAGCTACCTTCAGGTGCAGGACGGCGATGGCTGCCGGCACCTCTTGCGCGTGACGAGCGTTCAGGCGCTGTCGGACACCGACCTCCTGCGCAACGAGACCTTCATTACGGCGGCCGGCCGGACCATTCGTGTTCTGCAGCCGCTCGACGCCATCCTGGGCCTGATCGCGCCGGGTGAAGCCATGGCATGGGAAGGCGAGCCGAATGCGAAGGCGGAACGCTGGGTGGCTGACGTCGAGGAGGAGCCCTGGCCATTCTAGAGGCTGGTCTGCGCCTTTGGGATAACGCGAATGCAGCGCAACCGACGCGACATCGCCTTTTCGATCATGAAGGCCGATACGCAGCTCAGCCGACGGATAGGTAACAGTCGCGCCGACCTGCCCCAGCTCTGCCGCCAAGCACGTGCGGGCTACACTGCGCGGCAGGCCGAGGAGCTTCCCGACTCACCTCTACGATATCGGGCGCCTTGCACGTCGCAGTGCTCGACGCGCTGATCCGTCTTCCGTCTGGACGGTCTCATCGCTCACGAGGCCGGCTGCCTCGGCGGGCTGGGCCGCGAGGCCTGACGGTTCCGATGCTCCCTCAAAGGTCGGGGTTCGTCCGCGCCGAGAAGCGATCCCTGGCCGTAATCCGGTCCGCCCGCAGGTCCCGGACCTCGCGCCGGAAGACCTCCTGGCTGAGGAACGTCCTCTCAATATCCAGGCGGTCTTCCTCCACGTCGATGTACCAGCACCGCCGCTGGCCGCTCCAGCGATAGCGGCGCGCTTTCAGGAGGTCCTTCGTCTCGATCGGCGAGCCCGCCGCCCAGATCCGCACCGTTGGTCTTCGAGCGGTCTCGAGCAGGCAGGAGAGGGCGAGCCGGCCGGAGGTTCGCAGCGGAGAAGCCAGCAACGCCAGCAGAGCATGGCAATCGTCGATGGCGCGGTGCCCATCGTGGAAGAACCCGTAATCCGCCAGCAGATAGCTGAGCTTCTGCCCCTCGTGCCCCTCCTCGCGCCAGGGGATCTGATGGCAGGAGCAGGCCCAGTTCTTCTCGGCGAAGATCGGCCAGCGCACTTCGCACATCTGTCGGTCGAAGCTGGCGTTGTGCGCAATTACCACGGCCGCGTCGGCGGCCAGCGCCTGTAGGTGTGCGTCATCAATGCATTGGCCGGCCACATCAGCATCCGTGATGCCGGTCAGACGGGTCACCTCGGCGGGAATCGGCCGGCTCGGCTGGTGAAGCTGGTTGTAGGTGCCAAGCACTCGGTAGACGCGCCCACTGGCACCGTACTCGAACTTGATGATCCCGAGTTCGATCACTTCGTCGGCCGTGTGGTCGAGCCCCGTCGTCTCGGTGTCGAGGATCAGACCGACGAAGGTCGGCTCGTCGGGTTGGGCCGAGTACCCGGCAAACGGCCTCACCCGTCGCAGAACTCGGTACGCGCCTGTCCCTTCCAGCGCGTCAGCAATGGTGTCGAGGGCGTCCTCCGCCATAGTCTTCCGTGGTCCGACCGCAAAAGCGTGCGCCGCCTACGACGCGCGGTGAAAGCCTAGGCGTGGTGCTCGCCGAGGGACCAGGGGCCGAGCGCGGGCATCCCCAGGTATTCCGCTCTCGATGGGTCGGCTACCAGCGACGCACCTGCGCTCTGAGGGGAAAGCAGGCATCACGTCTTGGAGTTACGCCGCCTAGTGAACGCGGCCTTCGGGCGAGGGGCGACCTCTATGCCAGAGCTGATCAGCGATCCACGGCAGCGCATCGCTTAGCGGCACAAACCTAACCAACAAGGACCACGGCACGCCGGACGTAGGATCCACCTTCGACCTGCTGGACGGCAAATTTCGCAACGTCCGCGCGCGCGATCATGCCGTTTCGCCAGGAGGACGGCTCGTCGAGGACTTGGAAGCGGTCCGTAGCGGCGCCGTTCGTCAGGATGCCGGGCCGCACCAAGGTCCAGTCCAGGTCACTCTTACGGATCCGCATCTCCTGGACGTCTTTGTCATCGTAGGCCCGTCCGAACACGAGGCGGAATGGCAGCCGCTGCAAGGTCCCCATCGCCTCACGGCTGTCACCTGCCCCGAAGCCGGTGACCGCTACGAGCCGGCGCACGCCGGCCTTCTCCATTGCCGGCACCAGCACGTTGGTCGCGTCCGAGAACAGGCGCACGGGGCCGAGCAGGTCGCGCACTGGCACACCCAACGCCTGCACGACGGCATCGACACCCTCAAGGGCGGCGGCGATGTCGCTGGCGTTCACGGCGTTCCCGGTAAAGCGCTCCAGGTTTTCATCCGACAGGCTGATGCGCTCGGCAGAACGGGCAAAGGCGCGGACACGATGCCCCGCCGCCAGGGCTGTCTTGACCGTTTCCAGGCCGATGCCCTGGCTGGCACCGATGACGAGGAGGTGGAGCATGCGCGCTTCCCGACTGCTGGCAGGAGCAGGATGCGCGGAGGGGAGGCAGCCGCACCATGCGGCCGCTTGACCTAGGACGATTCGGACGACGGCTTTCTCGCGTCATCTCTACGCTCATTCGCTACCGCGAGTGCGCGCCATGGCCACTGACGTTCATACGAACCTCCATCGGCTCTTAATGTGCGGACACTGCGAAGCTCGCCGCCCCCTGAGATCGTGCCGTTAACCGAGGCGGGTCGGCATTGCACGGGAAGATCTTCAACCTGGCAATCCGCACGTCGCAGACGGCTGGCCAATCCCTTCCGATCTTTCGCAAATCATCTTCGACGATGTCGACGTTCGCACATCCCGCCGCATCTCGCGCTTAGCATGCGTTCAAGAGGGCTTGCCCCTTAAACTGCAAGACGGCATGAGGCTAAGCCGGCATGAGGGCACCGGGGCGAGATTGCCGCCTCGTTCCCATGCGCGGACCGACGTCTTGATAGCCCGGCTGCATGTGTGGGCAGGCGGGCACGCCCTCATGCAAGGATGCCAACGTGCGAACCATCGCGGTGATCAGCCAAAAGGGTGGAACAGGAAAATCCACGATCGCCATTCACCTGGCGGTGGCGGCGCACTTGGCCGGGCATCGCTGCGCCGTTGTCGATCTCGATCCGCAGGCAACCGCTCGTAAGTGGGGGGACAAACGGGAGGCCGACGGACCGGAGGTCATCGGCGACCATGCCGAGCGGCTTCCCCAACTTGTGGACGCGGCGCGCGACAACGGTGCCGGCCTTCTCGTGATCGACACGGCCCCGAATGCGGATCGCGCTTCCCTGGCCGCGGCGCGCGCGGCGGACCTCATCCTGATTCCCTGCCGGCCGGCCGCCTTCGATCTTGAGGCGATCGAGGCCACGTTAGACTTGGCGACCATCGCCAAGAAATCCGCCTGGGTCGTGCTGTCGTCGGCGCCGGTGCGCAGCCCCGTCGTCGAGGAAGCGCGGCAAGGGCTTGAGAGCAACGGAACGAAGGTGGTGCCGCAGATCATTCACCAGCGGGTTGCCTACTCCTATGCGGTAATCGATGGCCGCTCGGCCTCGGAATATGAGCCGGACGGCAAGGCGGCTGAGGAGATCGGCAGTCTGTTTCGGTGGGCAAGCAAACAAGCCGGCCTGCCTGCAAGCAAGAAGCACGGCAGGAAGGCACGGGTGTGACAATGACGAAGCGACCAAGCCTGTTTGGCACCAAGGCACCGCCGGCCGAGGGTAATGAGCGGACGTCGTCTGAGCGGGCGAAGGCTGCTGCCGACGACAAGGCGATGGCGTCCGGCGCCTCTGCGATCCGCGAGGCGGTCGCACCGGGTAAGTACCCCAAGGCCAGCACGCGGGAAGGCAAGCGCGTGGTGACGGCCTACCTCGACCCGGAGGCCTTTCGCCAGTTGAAGCGGATCGCGGCCGACGAGGATGCGCAGCAGCAGGACCTGCTCCTCGAGGGTATCAACGCCGTCTTCGAGAAGCGCGGCCTATCGCGCATCGCATGAGGGCGCGCGAAACAGGCGTCTGGGTAGACGCGAAGGCTCAGGTCCGACCCTGACTTGAGGGATTGCCAGGGGTAACCCTGAGCACAGGGCTGGCCCGTTTCGAACGC
>NZ_BPQP01000117.1 GCF_022179305.1 Methylobacterium iners | reverse complement strand
CTAATACCGACCCTCTTTGAGGGCGACTCACGCGGGTAGCGGTGTTGTCTGATTGGTGATTCTCTCCTCGGGTTTGAGCCTGAGGAGGATGCGATGGCTGCTCCCGTGCCGCTGCGGCCGGACTTCGATGCCGAGGCTTTGCGCGCTTTGGCGAAGGGCTCGCGTGATCCGGACCAAACCCGCCGCCTGCTGGCGCTGTCAGCGATCTACGCGGGTGGTGCGCGCTCGGAAGCCGCTGCTCTCGGCGGGGTTGGGCTGCAGACCGTGCGGGATTGGGTACTGGCCTTCAACACCGATGGGCCGGACGGGCTCATCGGCGGCAAGGCGCCCGGTGCCCGTCCGCGGTTGAACGCGGATCTTCGTGCCGCGCTGAAGACCCTGGTCGAGAAAGGACCGATGCCGGCCGCGCATGGGGTAGTGCGCTGGCGGTTGGCAGATTTGGCCCAGATCCTGTTCGAGGACCACGGGGTCTCGGTCTCTGAGCAGACGCTGAGCCGGGTTCTACGGGCAATGGGATACCGGAAGCTCTCGGCCAGGCCACGCCACCACGCCCAGGAGCCGGGCGCCATTCCGGCTTTTAAAAAGCCTTCCCCGCTCGCGTGGCAGAGATCGCGCAGGCTGTCGGCGGCAAGCCGATAGAGATCTGGTTTGCGGATGAGGCCCGCGTTGGCCAGAAGAACTCGATCCCCCGCCGATGGGCCTGTCGGGGCACACGTCCCTCGGCCCCAAAGGACCAGCGTACCGCCTCCGCCTACCTCTTCGGCGCAATCTGCCCAGCGCGCGGCACGGGAGCCGGGCTCGTCATGCCCCGCTGTACCACCGAGGCGATGAACCTGCATTTGGCCGAGATCACCAAAGCGGTCACGCCTGGCGCACACGCCGTGCTGCTGCTCGATCCGGCCGGCTGGCACACGACCCAGAAGCTCGTGCTCCCTGCCAACATCACCCTGCTGCCCCTGCCAGCACGCTCGCCCGAACTCAACCCAGTCGAAAACCTCTGGCAGTTCCTGCGCGAGAACTGGCTCGGCAACCGCATCTTTGCCTCCTACGAGGCCATCCTCGATCATTGCTGCGACGCCTGGAACAGGATCATCGACCAGCCCTGGCGTATCGCGTCCATTGGACTGCGCGCCTGGGCTCATGAGTTCTGATCAGTGAGAACTG
>NZ_BPQP01000116.1 GCF_022179305.1 Methylobacterium iners | reverse complement strand
GCGAGAGCTGACGGCTCGACAGGGCGATGAGGACAACCGGGGCATCGGCCGGATTGAACTTCCGATAGGTGGGCGCCAGGAGCATGTCAGTCGGCAGGTGTCGCTGTGCCCGGCTCAGGGCAGCCTGCACGTCAGCAGCAGCCTGGTCGACGTCCCGGGCCAGGGCGAATTCCAAGGTGATGAGGCTCGACCCTTGCGTATTCGTCGCCGTGACCGACTGCAGCATCGGTATCGCCGAGAATTCACGAACGAGCGGAGTGGAAACGGCGCTCGCCATGGTTTCGGGCGCTGCACCTGGGAGCTGTGCCGACACCAGAATGACTGGGAACTCGATCCTGGGCAGAGCGGCGATCGGCAGAGCCCGATAGGATGCGAGCCCGGCCGCGAAGAGTGCCAACGACATCAGGATCGTCGCGATCGGTCGTCTGACGAAGGGAGCGGCGAGGTTCATTGTCCGCTCGTATCGACGGCCGCGGCGGTCCTCGCCGGCGGAAAGTCGCGGCTTTCGACCATGACCCGCGTGCCGTCGGACAACCGGGTGTGGCCTTCGACGATGACCTGCTCCCCTTCCCTGAGCCCGGACCTCACAGCTGCCCTTCCGCCCAGAACCTCCGAGGCGTCGACCATGCGCCGCTCGACGGACCCATCCGACCGGATGACGAAGGTCGAGCGACCCCGCTGATCCTGATGAACGGCGGCGACCGGTACGGTTACGGTTTCGATGCCCTCGTCGAGCGTGATCTCGAGGCGCGCGTATTGCCCCGGCCAGAGCGCATGATCCTCATTCGGAACCTGCGCCTTGACGAGTATCGTCCCCGTGACCGGGTCGACGGAGGAGTCGAGGAATTTAAGTCGGCCGGTCGCCACGGCACGGTCGGCACCACCAATGAAGACGCTGACGGAAGACTTGGGCTCGATGTGCTGCAACGCTGCGCGCAAAAGATCTAGGTCGCGTTCCGGCAACGTGAAGCTGACTTGAAGCGGGCTCATTGGCGTGAGGGTGAGGAGATTCGCGGACGGTCCCTCGGCTGGTCCGACGAGGTCACCGCGTGCATTCCGCACCACACCAGCTCGCCCTGCGATCGGTGCTCGCACGACGGTGTAGCCGAGCCTGATCCGCGACGCCCGTAACGTCGCTTCGCTGGCAGCCACGTTGGCGGCTGCGGCTTTGGTATCGTGGCCGAGTTGATCGACCTGCACCTGGGTCGCTACGTTGCGAGAGCGGAGATCGATGGCCCGGGCAAGATCTGCCTCATGTCGAGATAGAGCCGCACGGTCTCGGGTGAGCGCGGCCTCGTCGCGCGCGACAATGGCGCGGATCTCGCTGTCATCGATGCGGAAGAGAACGTCGCCCTCCGCAACTTGACTTCCATCATGTACCAAGCGTTCGACAATCTGGCCGTCGATCCTCGCTCTGACCTTGACCGTTGCCAGCGGCTCGATCCAGCCGACGCTGGTGCGGAGGACCGGGACGCGCTCCAGACGCGCGACCGCCATACGCACGGGAACAGGCGGTCGTTGCGGTGTAAGGGCGGACGGTGACGTCGCAGTCTCCACGGAGCTGCGGGCGGCCAGAGCTTGATTGGAGAGCGACGGTCCAGCGCGGAGCATGATGTAGCACATGCCGCCCGCAATGAGGGTTGCTCCCACGGCCACGGCGAGCGGGGCTGGTCGCATTGTCGTCGCTCCCCAAGCCCATTATTCCGCTGCTGCCTGCCAGGCTGTTCGCTTGAGTCCGAGCGTGGTCCACACCTCTTCGAGAGCATCCACCAGGGTAAGGATTTGCGCATCGGAATGAAGTGGTGAGGGCGTGATGCGCAGGCGTTCCAGCCCCTTTGGAACGGTCGGATAATTGATCGGTTGAATGTAGATCCCATGCTTGTCGAGGAGCCGGTCGGCTGCCGACTTGCAGGCCTGGGCTTCGCGGACAAGGACCGGGACAATATGGGTGCCATTGTCGACAACGGGCAGATTAGCCTTGGTCAGCATGGACTTGACCTTGGCGACCTGTCGTTTCTGTGCCGCCCGTTCCTGTTCGGATATCTTGAGGTGCCTGATCGATGCGGTTGCAGCGGCAGCCGACGCGGGCGGCAGCGCGGAGGTGAAGATAAAGCTCGGCGCGCAGCTGCGCACGACATCCACGATACTTGATGAGGCAGCGATATAACCGCCGACCACTCCAAAAGCCTTCGCCAGGGTCCCCTCGAGAATGTCGATGAGATCCTCAACGCCTTCCGCCTCGGCGATACCAGCACCCCGAGCGCCATACATGCCAACGGCATGGATCTCGTCGAGGTAGGTCATCGCACCATAACGGCGGGCCAAGCGGCAGATGTCCGCTATCGGAGCTACGTCGCCGTCCATTGAGTAGACACTCTCGAAGACGACGATTTTCGCGCGGTCTTTTGCTCCACGCAGGATCAGTTCCAGATGGTCGAGATCATTGTGGCGGAAGATAACCTTGTCGCACCCGGACTGACGAATGCCCTCAATGATCGAGTTGTGGTTGCCAGCGTCGGAGATGATCAGGCAATTTCGGATGAGCCTGGCGATCGTCGAGATGGCCGCTTGATTTGAGACGTAGCCCGATGAAAAAACGAGGGCCGCTTCCTTGTTGTGGAGACTTGCGATTTCGCGTTCCAGTGCAACGATCGGATGGCTGTTCCCAGAGATGTTCCGAGTGCCGCCAGCGCCAACGCCATTCCGGCGAGCAGTGGAGACCATGGCCTCGATTACGGCAGGGTTCTGCCCCATGCCGAGGTAATCGTTCGAGCACCAGACCGTGACTTTGCGTTCTCCTTCCGAAGAGTGCCAAACGGCTTCGGGAAACTGCCCTGCGATCCGCTCGATGTCCACGAACTCACGATAGCGCTTCTCGTTACGAAGCTTATCAAGCTCATTTGTGAAATAAAAATCGTAATTCGGCTCTGAATAATAATTTCTGATAGTGTCTTCATTGAAATCTGACGGTTTGGATAAGCATTCTCTCGGCAAAAAGTGCGTAGGTGAGAGTTCCTCCATAAGCGTCGCTGAGTCGACCCACTTGCCATCAAATATGCGGCCCGCTTGCCAGCCATTGTTTCGGCAATACAATAAGACGGGCTTCCTCTCAGCCTCAGTAAGTGAAGTTGCTCCGATGGATTTGATTTTCTGACAAAGATGAGAGCAATTCATCGTATTCACGCTCCAACTCAGCAGAACTATTGCGTTTTAAAAATGAAGCTTGAGTCTAACCGATAGAAAGGAAGAGTCATAAGCACCCTGTGCTACGAGGCAGAAGGCTTGGATCGGCTTCGGACACTGCTAGAGTGTATCCTTGTGTAGAGACCCTCTCCACGACAACCAGGGTGCCATTTCTAGGTCGTGCTAGAAATAGTCAAAAAGCGCTTACCCTGGCAGGAAATTTCACTAGTTGAAGGTTTTTTCTTCAGCGGATTGAGGAGGCCGTGGCTGTCTAGCGAAGCTGACGGCTGGCATATTTTTGCCGGTAATTGGGAGGCGCGGCTTATGCTAGCTTTTCAGTGGCTAGAGTCCCTGACCAAGCCTGCAAGTCGAAGCAAGAAGTGCGGTTTTTAACCCAAACGAGGGTATCTGATGTAAGTATCTTGCATGTTAATTCTGGTCAATACGAGTTGAATAACAATGTTTGATTCGGCTAATGGGTTGCCTGAAAGCGGACGATCGCAAAACCATCCATCCCGGTCATCCGTCTTCGTCATATCTGGCCGCCCGGAAGCGGACGTCCCCAGCTTCCGCTTAGGGTCAGATCCGGATGTTCACGGCCTGTAGCCAATAGCCGCTTTCCACCCTTTGCAGACCTTGAAAGTGTCCGCTTCTGGGCAGCCTGATAGAACGGACGCGGTTGATTGGGATGGGTGGCTTTCTGTCAATCCGCTTTCAGGCGAATGAGCGCCAAAACAGACTTAGATGTTCGGCACCTGACCTCACAGACCAAGTAAATTGTTGCTGGTCCGCTTTAGGTATGAGCTCGGAGGAGCGAAAGTTAAGAGACCCGCATCGCTGCCATAGCTGCGCATTGCAGTATATCGATGATTGATGTGAAACGCGCCTGCGAGATTGCTACTTGAATGGCCACGAATTGAAAATATTTCTAAGTACATGAGTAATGTATTAATGTACTGTAGCTATAATAAAGCTTTAAGTTCCAGTCGAAAGAAGGAGCGCAAACCTGTCAAAAAGTACAGACAAGGATCAAGCCGACGATCATCAGCAAGCAGCCGAGAATGCGCCAAGCATCAGCCGTATGCTCGGCAAAGCCGACCCAGCCGTAATGGTCAAGTACAACAGACGTGATTATACCCGCTGTTACTGTAATTCCTGTGAAAACTGCTGCGCCAAGCCTCTCGGCGAACAGAACCGAAGCCAGGACATAGACTGCGCCCATTGCTCCGCCGAGCCATGACCACCACGGCACACCCGCCAGCCGTTGACTTCCCGGCCAGCTGAGTCCGAGAAAAGGAGCAGCCGCCATGTAAACAACGACATTTGCGCCAGCCACGATCAAAGCTGCCAGAATTGGCTGGCCCAACGTCTTGTTCAGCGTTGCATTAGAGCCGGATTGAACTGTATTGAGAATACCAGCGGCTATAACTGCGAGAGCAATAACAAATGGCATGACTTCTCCGCCCGTAGCGTTGCCTTCGCGCGCTGACAGCGCTGCGGATCCCCCTCAAGAAGAACGCATAGTCATATCTGGATTGAGGTCGACCCAGCGCCTTTCGCGCGCGGCCCGGTAGAGTGCCTCGATCAGGCGAACATCACGCAGGCCCATCTCACCGGGCGTCAGCACCGTGCCATTTTCCGCAATGACTTGGGAAAAATGATCGATTTGCCCGGTAAATTGAGCGGCGCTAGTTTCCTCGCTCAGCACCTCCTCCGACTTCTTTGCGTTGGTCACAACGAGACGGTTGCCCTGGTATGCCGTCGCTGGGTCAAGCGTAGCGACCGCCTTATCACCCCATAAGTCGATGCGCTTCTTGTCAGCTGTGTAGCCCGAAGAAATCGTCGCACGGCGTCCGGAAGGAAAGACGAGTTCGGCGGAGAACACGTTTTCGATTTCAGCAAAGCGTGGATCACTCGGCGGCGAGAACATTGTCGCTGAGACTGCACTTGGGCTCTCGCCGAAGAACCATTGCAGACCGTTGAGTGAGTAGATGCCAATATCCACGAGGGAGCCGCCGCCAGCTACGGCTTTCTTCGCGCGCCATTCGTCACGAGGCCGCTCGGGATTAAGCGGACGATGATGGTCGGCCGAAGCGAACCAGACTTCACCGAGCTTACCCGCGTCGAGCATTTCTTTTACACGTACATTGTTGGGCTCCCAATGCGCTCGATAAGCAATCATCAGCTTGCGGTCGGCCGCCTTGGCGGCGTCGATCATCCGCTGACATTCAGCAGCTGAGGTCGCCATCGGTTTCTCGCAGATGACATGTTTGCCTGCCTCCAAAGCCTTCACAGTCAACTCGGCCTGTGACGAATTCGGTGTGACGATGTAGACAATGTCGACCGCGCCGTTGTCGGTCAGTCGACCCATGGTGTCATAGCCATAGATCGACCTGTCATTAACGCTGTAGCGCGCAGCGACGCCCTTGGCCTTGTCCAGATTGCCTGAGACAAGAGCGACCGTCTTCGAGCGTTGGGCGCGAGCGAGAGCGGGTAGGACATAGGCCTGTGCGTAGTGTCCGAGCCCGACGACAGCCCATCCGACCTGCCGATCACGCGCAAGGGGTGGTTCCCGTTCGAGCTGCGGTTCGGGGCGGCCGACGGGGCTGGACGAGATCGTCTGTGCGGCAGCTCTATCGCTCGTTAGGGCGGAGCCTAGCCCTGCCATGCTGCCCGCGAGGAATAAACGCCGGGTGTTCGAGACGTCCGACAATCGAGATCTCCCAGCAATAGTGTGAACACTCGGGCATGCGCATCTGCATGCATAACCAACAACGCGAACGCACCCACTGCTGTGCTACGGCACGATGCCATCAACTTGCTGCGGAATGTGGACGGATGCCATTGGCGTGGCCAATGACCGTCGTCTGTGATCGCATCAGTCAATAGCCGGGTTCGGTCTCACGTCACGAGGTCTAATCCGCTCTGGTCATGATATCACTGCTTCCCGTGACAATGGCGTGCTACCTTCTAAACTGTAACGCAGGTGGGGCCGTAGCCTCTACCGCCGTGAACGCCTCAACAATCTTATAAGTGTGTTCGGCACCAGACGGTACAAGCCAGGAGTCCCCGGGCTCAAGCGTCACCGTCTCGCCGCTAAGGGTCAGTTCGGCACGTCCCGAGATGACGTAGCCGACGGTCTCGTAGGGTCGGCTGGCACTCGGCTTATCGTCGGTTGCCGGCTCGTCGCGCCACATCCGCATGGCAACCTTGTCGCCAGCGGCAAGGCTCACCTCACCGTGAGGTCCTTCGGAAGCTGTTCGGCTAGAGATCTTCGTCGCCATCTCGATTGTACCCCTGATCGCTTGTGACGAAGGGCAACGGTAGGACGATGCCCACGTTCCAGCCTTGGCTGCAGCATTCCCGAGCGATAGCTGCGCGCCCGGATACGGTGAGTGCCTGGCCCGCGGCTTCGCCGCTGTGCCAAAGCGACAAACCGAAGATGGTGGGAAAGGCAATCAATTCGGGCTTGGCACGTTGAGCGCTGTTACTTGCCGTGACTGGGAGCTCGTGCTGCTTCGACCACTTAGCGGGGTGCTGCAGCGCCGTTTTGGATCATCAAACGGCCTATACTCGCTCAACGTGATAAGCCCGCGATCAGGCCACCTGAAACTTTCTGCCTCCACTTCCCGTATCCGGGCCGACCTGAGGGAGGTGGACATGCGGTACCGTCGCAAGCAAACGCCAGGGTTTGCAGCGCTTCTCGCGTTGCTGATCGTCTCCGTCCTTGGTGGCGCTTTCATAGTCATCCACCAGACGCTCGCCGAAGCTCGCATGCTTCAAGCGGCCAGGGTTAGTGGCAAGACCTCGTGACCAATCCTCCGATGCGCTGCTGTGAGCTGATCTTGCGTGACGTCATGCCACCCACAGGCTCAGCAAGCCGGCAACCAGCGTAGCGAGCCCCGCGAACGCCACCGCTGACATCGCCACGGCTCGTCTAAGAGCATCACCTGCGACTTGCCTGTTGTCGTTGGCCGGTTCTCGTCGCCTGCTCATCAGGTGCTCTTGCAGCGACCACCTGCTCCTGAGGTCCTGGCCACCTTCACGCGAGCGAATAGCGCACATCGAGCCACCTCAGGTCCAAACGGCTGGCATCAGGATAGCAGACTTGGGCTGCCGGTCCTCAGGTTCATCCGGCAAGTCTCGCCTTCGAGGATTGCGATGGTCGCAGAGGCGTCTTCCATCGAATCAGTAGCAACAGCCTTAGCAGTCTCCACCGGACACTCTGGCGTAGAACTTGTCGTGTGCACCTTTGAGCCAGGTCAGCGCGAGCATAGTTCAATACTGAGTGCAAATGTCTTCCGAGCTGAGCGTGAGATCACCGCCTAATCTGCACAATTCCACTCGACTAGTGCCACGAACAGAGCGTCTATGTGGGTACGATGAGAGACGAGAAGCAGACGTGAGCATGTCGGTCCCGGCTACCACAGCAAGCCTGATAAGGCTCGGCCCCAACGGCTGAGCCGCCTCAGGTCTTAGGGCTACATGGCTCTTCTGCCCCGCCGGCCAGTGCCGATTGCGGGGTCAGGGTGGTGGCACCCCTGCCGCAACCCTGGAGACAGACCATGCCGAGCTTCACTCTCAGCCCGTCCGAGACCGCACTGCGGCATTGTCACGGGAAGCTGAGTGAGGTCGCAGATGGCGCAGCGGTTGCCTCAACTCACGCCGCAGCAGTCGCCTTCTGCCACGCGTCCACGGCTTCCGTTCGGAAGAGCTGAAGCGTGGGACGGGTGATCAGGTGGCGTTGAAGATAAAACGTGTTCTGGACCGCAGCATGCATCGACAGGAAGCGCTGAGCTGACCCTGCTGACGGGAAACCCTGCATCTTCCGCTCGCGTCGTCGGACCGGCTGATGTGAGTTCTCCGCTCGGTTGTTCTGCCGCAAGCCCTGCTCGTGGGGCAATGACAAGCCGAGTTGGCGATGCGCGGCCGCATACGAGCGCAGTTTGTCGGTCACGAGCAGGGTCGGCCCGCAATCCTGCTTCTTGATCAGCTTACGCAGGAGCCTCACGGCCGCTGCCGTGTCGCGCTTCGGCTGCACCAGCAGGTCGAGCACCTCACCCTCGCTGTCGACCGCTCGCCACAGGTACATGCGCCGGCCCTGGATCGTGATCACCACCTCGTCCAAGTGCCAGGTGCTAGAGGGCTTGGGCCGCAGCCGGCGTAAGTTGCTCGCGAACTTGGGCCCGAACTTCAGGACCCAGCGCCGGACGCTCTCGTAGGTGGTCTCGATGCCACGCTCAGCGAGCAGCTCCTCGACATCGCGGTAGCTCAGCGTGAAGCGCAGGTAGAGCCACACGGCATGCCGGATGATCTCGGGCGGGAACTGATGGCGTGCGTACGAGACCGGCTGCATGGCTCCTGCCCTACCCCGTCATGCCGCAAGCCGTCACTGCTTCCCGTGACAATGCCCTTCAGCGACACGGGCGTGGCCACGAGTGCTGCGGGTGTGGGTCAGTTCGTGTTCAATGCCCAGACCGATACGCTGCTGTGGGATGCTGATGGTACGGGTCTGACCGGCGCTGTTGCTGTCAGCACCTTTGCCACCAACGTCACACTCACCGCCGCCGACCTGTTCATCCTCTAGCTCTGGCGCCCCTTACATCGCCCGCAGCTTGCCGCTGACCCAAGTGCTCATCGCTGGCCGGAAGGCCGCGGTGAGCGCTGGCACTCGCTGTTCGGCGCCGACATCGGGCGGGGCTGCGAAACCAGTCAGCCGCAACGGATATTGTGGTCGGCCGAGCAGGAGTTAGACGAGGCGTCGATTGTTCCAATAGGGCTAGCCCTTGTAGAACGTTCTGAAGCAATTCCAGAATAGTGGTTTCGCGCTTCCGAAATGCGCAACAGGGAGAGTTCTAAGAGCTACGTGGAACGGCGCAGCTTGAGCATATCGCAGCGAATTGGTCAGCGCGGCGTCTCTTTCTCAAGACATTGAAGATGCAGGTGCAATCACCATATCAGCATCACGCTGGTCGAGGTTCTATCGCTTGACTGATCGGCTCTCCCGAGAGGTTGAGGGCCATGCTGCTGAGGCGGGAGGGGGAGCTTTGCTCGCCTGCCTCGACAGCTGTCAGAGGTACAAGAGCTAACCAGCACGAGACGGCTACGGGACGAGTGGGGTGACGCCGGATGTACGCGCACCCAGGCTCGCCACCGTGGCCGTTGACGTTTTCAGACCCGGGCACCTCGCCAGAGCGGGGTTTACGCGCCCTGTCGAGCCTTCTCAGAGGCGCTCCAGTACCCGGATGACTGTCTGCGAGCATTGTCACGGGAAGTTGAGTGAGGTCGCAAATGCGAAAGCGTCCGCCTCAACTCACGCTGCAGTGGTTGCCGTCTGCCATGCTGCTGCGGCTTCCGCTCGGAAGTGCCGAAGCGTGGGACGGGAGATCAGGTGACGTTGTAGGAAGAGCGTGTTCTGGACTGCCGCGTGCAGGGACAGGAAGCGCTGGGCTGATCCGGGCGACTTGAAGCCCTGCTGCTTGCGCTCGCGTCGTCGCACCGGCTGATGAGAGTTCTCAGCGCGATTGTTCTGGCGCAAGCCCTGCTCGTGGCGAGCTGACAGGCCGAGCTCTCGGTGGGCAGTTGCATACGAGCGCAGCTTGTCCGTCACGAGCACAGCTGGCCCGCAGCCCTGCTTCTTGATCAGCTTGCGCAGGAGCCTCAGGGCTGCTGCCTTGTCGCGCCTGGGCTGTACGAGGAGGTCCAGCACCTCGCCTTCATGGTCGACGGCTCGCCACAGGTACATGCGACGGCCCTGGATTGAGACCACCATCTCGTCGAGGTGCCAGGTGCTGGCAGGCCTGGGCCGTAGGCAGCGCAGGTTGCGGGCGTAAGCGGGTCCGAACTTCACCACCTAACGCCGGACGCTCTCGTAAGTAGTCTCGATGCCGCGCTCAGCCAGGAGCTCCTCGACGTCACGGTAGCTGAGGCTGAAGCGCAGGTAGAGCCACACTGCATGGCGGATGATCTCGGGCGGAAACTGATGGCGGGCGTAGCTGATCGGCTGCATGGCCCCTGCCCTACCCCGCCGCAGCACAGGCCGTCACTGCTTCCCGTGACAATGCCCGGCGCTCTGTGCCAAGCGATCTCAGGAGCCGCGCCATGAACGACGATCAACCTCCGACCGGCATCAGACGGATGTACGTGCGCGCCCTCGCCTATGCCCGGATCGGGGTCTGGATGGCGAAGGAGATGAACCCGTGGCGGCGGCCGTATGGGAAGCGACGGTGAGAGAGGTCACAACCAATCGATCTTCGTCAAACCAGCCCGTTTGCATCAGAGCCATCGCGCAATCATCCTGAAAGGGTTTTTCGGCAAAGAGTTACGCCTGCCGCCGAATCGCGGCTTGGGACACGTCTCATGGCTAGGTCACGTTCGGTAACGGCTGCCCTCATCGTCGGTTTGTCGTGCGGCTCAGCGTTTGCCGCCGAGATTGATCAAACAGGGAGCTTCCCCAAGCCTTCGCTCCGAGGCGAAACTCATCCGTCACAGACTCCTGCCCCGGCCGCAAAATTTGCCGAGGCCACCTTGCCGGAGTTGAAGGTGACAGCCGACGGGCCGCGACGCGGCTTCTTCGCTTCAAGGAAGGACAAACCTTGGGATCCTCGTATCTGCATTGGCTGCTAGGTGCGCGTTGGTCGTGTCAGGGCAGCTTGAGCGCTTAAAGCGCTCTCGCCTGCCCAGGCGCCAAGCCAAGTGCGTGAGCCGTTACTTGCGATAGGCGGGCATCGGTCGCTTCTACCACGGCGTCGTCCTTGACCGCCCGCTTGACCAACTGCACGCCGGCCTCCGCGTTGTCGGCGATGATGGCGTAGAACACCGTCAGGCTTTCTTGCAGGTCCGTGCCAGCGTGGGTAACCTTGACGATGTAGGCAGCCTGTAGAGCGTCGGTCATCCGCAGAGCGCCTGCCTGTGCTGAAAGGAGGATTCAGTGGAGGCAGGAAATATGCCGCTGATATGACCCATTCACGACCGGTGTCCGTGATCTGCGAGGTCTAGAGCCGGGCAAGCACCCGCTGAACCTGCGTCGTCGTTCAGGCATCACTGCTGCGGGCATTGTCACGGGAAGCAGTGACGTCCTGCACCTCAGCGGGTAGGCCATGGGCCATGCAGCCGATCAGCTACGCCCGCCATCAGTTTCCGCCCGAGATCATCCGGCACGCGGTCTGGCTGTATC
>NZ_BPQP01000115.1 GCF_022179305.1 Methylobacterium iners | reverse complement strand
GTCGGCGGCCTCGTGTACTAGATCTCTGCTGGCAAGAACGGAGATAGAATTCTAGCATCGTAAAATCCCAAGATAGGGTCATCAACTCAGTGTCAGATTGAGAGCCAGGCAGCTTGGAGGATGCGTCTCGCCTGCGTTGCCCATCCAAGATGGCGAATAATCTAAGCCTTGGCGTTTATTCCAGTTCCAGGGCGACCATATTACACTATGCGATGCGAGGACTTAACATCCCTCCACCTATTTGGCATAAAATGGCGAGGCACTCTCACCTTGAGCCTTGTCCGCTAGGATTAACTGCCGTCGATCTTGAGACATCCGGGCGCGCAAGGGTCCTACGCGGCCGTGTTACTCCGTGATACCCGCACTGGAATCAGCCCTGATCAGCTTGGGCGCATCTTCGAGCGGTTCTTCACGACGAAGGGGGCGGGGGTTACAAGTCCGGGTCTTAATCGCGCTGGCACGTGGCTCCACGGGTGCCTCCCGCTACTCCCGCATTCCCGTCGACCGTGTCGTCGAGATTGGGACACAGATCGGTATCTAGACTCCTCCTTCCGATGCTTCCGTTCAGCATGGTGCCTCATCACGGTTGGCTCGTGGCGCCCGTGCCCCTATAGCGCCGCTGCGCCGTCCGGTTGCGCGACGAGTATTCCGCATGATGACGTTCTACGGCCTGCGCGAAGGCCGCATGACGCGCCTGACCACGGCCTCCGCCTTCCCTGCATCCAGCCTGCCTGCGCTCTCGGACGTGCTCTGGATCGATCTTCTCGACCCGACGCACGAGGAGGAGAGAGCAGTCGAGAGCCTGCTCACTCTGCAGGTGCCCACCCGCCAGGAAATGGCTGAGATCGAGGAATCCTCTCGCCTCTACACGGATTGGGACGCGCTCGTAATGACTGCGGTGGTGATCGACGGGGCTACTGAGGGACGGCCTGCCCGAACGCAGGTTACCTTCGTGCTCACCCCCACCCACCTCGTCTCGGTGCGCTACGCCGACCCTGTCCCGTTCCGCACCTTCGAGGCCAAGTGCCAGCGTCAGCCCGAACTGCACACCAGCAGCGACCGGATCCTCGCCTCGCTCCTGGACAGCATCGTCGAGCGAGCAGCGGACGTGCTGGAGCTGGTAGCGGCCGACCTGAACGAGGTCTCTGTACGGCTCTTCTTCGACGAGGAGCAGCGCCGCAGACCCAAGCGAGCCGAGGACGAGCTTCAGGTGCTGATCAAACGACTTGGTCGCAGGAACATGACTATGGCGATCCTGCGCGAGAGCGTACTGTCGTTGTCCAGGCTCGTACCCTTCATGCGTCAGGGGACAAGCGAGTGGCTGACCGAAGACTGTACGCGGCGCCTCAAGATGATCGAGCGGGATCTGCGCTCGCTCTCAGCCTACGAAGGCCAGCTCTCCTCCGAGATCGTCTACCTGCACGAGGCGACGCTCGGGCTGATCAACCTCGCGCAAAACCGGATCATCAAGGTGTTCTCGATCGCAGCGGTGCTGTTCCTGCCGCCCACAGTGGTGGGCACGATCTACGGTATGAACTTCGAGGCAATGCCGGAGCTGAAGTGGGCGTTTGGCTATCCCTTCGCCTTGCTGCTCATGGGGCTCTCAGCCGCGTTGCCCTACTACTGGTTCAAGCAAAAAGGCTGGCTGTAGCTGACTGCTTCAGCTGGGTAAGATCGAGGCAGCCGCTCCATAAAAGGTCCGGTAGAGGCCGTCCGCTTACGAAAATGAGAAGTACGGCCTTCTACTGCGATGTTGGGCCTGAAGCGGGATGTCCGCTTTGAGACGGAAGGCCAAAGTCCGCTTCCCACCCCTTGCCGACCTTCGGAAGGTCCGCTCCCAAGCTGTTGAGGCAGAGGCCAAGATCTAGGTTGGATGGAAACCCGCCGGTCCGCTCTTGGCGTCGTATCGCTGAAAGCGGACCTTGTCGCCAGTGCTCAGGACCCGGAATACTCCCGTTCGGTGACCTGCTCCATCCATGTCACAGCCTTGCCGTCGAGACGCTCTTGGATAGCGATGTGCGTCATCGCCGTGTTCGCACTGGCGCCATGCCAATGCTTCTCGTCCGGCTCGAACCAGACGACATCGCCGGGTGCGATCTCCTCGATGGGGCCGCCCGCGCGCTGAACCCATCCGCGCCCGAACGTGACGATCAGCGTCTGGCCAAGCGGGTGCGTGTGCCATGCCGTCCGTGCGCCCGGCTCGAATGTCACGCTAGCCATCGCGACGCGGGCCGGATCGGGCGCGCTGTGAAGCGGATCAATCCTTACCGTGCCGGTGAACCATTCCCTGGGCCCCGCGCCCGAGGGCTGAGTTCCGCTTCGCTTGATGTCCATGAGACCTATCCTCCATCGTTCGCAGTAAACGTCAGAGCGACCAGCCGCCGTCGACGACGATCGACGAGCCAGTGACAAAGCCGCCGAGGTCGGAGGCCATCCACAGCACCGCCTCCGCAATCTCCTCCGGCTTACCGAGCCGGCCGACCGGTTCGAGGTCGATCGCCTTCTGGATGTCGCCGCCGGTGAAGCGGTCCATCATCGGCGTCTCGATGTTGCCGGGCAGAACTGCGTTCACCCGAATGTTCTGAGTGGCGTAGTCGAGCGCGGCGGATTTGGTCATGCCGATGATCGCGAACTTCGAGGCGGCATAAGATGCCCCGCCGGCCACCCCTCGGATGCCGGCTCCGGACGAGGTGTTGACCACCACGCCGCCGCCCTGGCGCACCATCTGCGCCAATTCGTGCTTCATGCAGACAAATGTGCCTCGCAAGTTGATGTCGAGGATGCGGTCCCACTCCTCAAGCGCGATCTCATGCAGTGGGGCCGCTTTGTTCTCGACGCCGGCGTTGTTGAAGGCCACGTCGAGCCGCCCGAAGTGCTCGACCACCTGGCTCACAGCCGCCTCGACCTGCTCCGGCTTGGACACGTCGCATCCGATGGCCAGCACTTCGGCGCCTAGGTTCGTCACT
>NZ_BPQP01000114.1 GCF_022179305.1 Methylobacterium iners | reverse complement strand
GGGTCAACGCCTCGCCAGCTAAGTTAGAACTGATGTCGAATAGCTGATCTTCAAGATCTACGGCGATCCCCGCCAGAGATCCGCAAGAAATTCTACCAGCATAACCTCAGCCCTTGCCTGCAACTCGCATGCGCTTCGATCCTGTTGCTGCAGTCTTCGCGCTGGGTGGTTTTGGCGTGTTGGCTTTTGCGCCAAGCCCGAGCTTGGAGAGCATCGGCGCAAGTGCAGGCTGTGCTCTCGCAGCGCTTGTCGCTTATTTGCGTCCCGTTCGCAAAGCGAAGGGCTCACCCGCACACCTCAGCCCAGGTGTGTCAGCGCAGCAGGGACGCCCATCTGCGTCTCCGCCGGTCAAGGAGCTTCGATCTGGTGCCTATCTAGACAGGCCACACTCAGCGCTCCTGATGCCTGTTGAGGCACTCAAGCAAGGCCGCTGAATTGTGGGAAGGTCTCAGCTGTGCGGGTAACCTCCGTCCACAGAAGCTATCGCCGACAGCAAGCATGAGAGCCATACTGCTCGGCTGAAGCTCAGTTGGCGGCTAAGGCAACCCTTACGAAACAGCCCGGACCAAGGCGCTTGGTTGTCCCTGGCTGTGCGACAAGGAAGGCTTGCTCTTCAGTTGACCCGACTGGCTCGTTACGCCGCGAGCCTCCTGGCTCATGCTGGTTGCCAGAAGCTGCGCACGGCCGGCCCAGACGTCCCGCTCACCACGCAGCGCATCCGACTGCTCCTGCTGAAGTGCAAGCGCAACGCGGGCCTCGTCGAGCTGATTGCGCAAGTCAGTCGTGAGCTGACGCTCCTCAGCAAGAGCAGCGCGCAAGATGCCAAGCGCCGCATCTGACCTCGTCTCACCAGTAGCCCTGCCCACTACTGCAGTCTGGACTGCAGTAGTGCCACGGCTCGGCTTCGCAACAATATGCTGTGCAGCGTCAAGAGCTCTACCTGGCTGCGGCAGCTCCGCGCGAACCTTCTCCACGTCCAACACTTTACCGGCCTTCTCAGCGACCACAGGTGGCGTCGGCAGGGCTCCTCCCGTGATGGGCAAGCCTTCCTCGTCCATCACAAGCTCGTGCAGCATGGCGAACACGGCGTCACCGTCGAGCCGCGATAGATCGAAGTCGCTCTTGGCTGCAATCCCGTCCCAACGAGCGCGCCCCACTTCCGATTGTCCTACGAAGGCCATCGACCAATTGGAGAAGCAACGGTTCTCGACTGGACCACACTGCAGGACTGTCACATCGCCGTGGCGGGGATCGCACTGGATCCGCTCAAAAGTATGCTCGACGCCCAGCTTGGGTCCTTCCAGTACCTGCGCGAACGCGCCTGCGTTAAACATCAGGGCGCCTGTGACATCAACCTTGGTGTTGTTGCGCTGAGAGGCTTCCAGGATCTGCGATACCTCTTGCGCGATCTCTGCGTCCGATCCTTGCAGGAGGTTCTTGCTGGCATAAACGAGGCGGTACAGGTCACTCACGACGGCGGCTCCAGGCGGGCAGTGGTCAGTTCAGTAGGTTGAGCGTTCGGCAGAGAGGAATTTCAGGACCTCAGAGGCGGGAACTGGTCTGCTGATGAGGTAGCCCTGCACATCCGTGCAGCCCTCCGCCCGGATGCGTTCCATCTGATCTGGTGTCTCGACCCCCTCCGCGACGGTCGTCATGCCGAGACTTTTGCCAAGGCCTGCGATGGCACGGATGATTGCTTCGCCATCTCGCTTGTCTGAGAGATCCTTCACAAAGGAGCGGTCGATTTTGATCTTGTCGAAAGGGAACGAGCGTAGGTAGCTCAGGGACGAGTAGCCAGTGCCGAAGTCGTCCATGGAGACGCGCACACCTAGCTCTCGCAAGCGGTGCAGGGTCTGCAAGGTCTTCTCGCTCTCATGCAGGAGGACACCCTCGGTGATCTCCACCTCAAGGCGCGTGGCTGGAAGTCCCGAGGCTGAGAGGGCCGACATAACCATCTCGACGAGGCGCTCACTTTTAAACTGCGCAGGAGAGACGTTGACGGCAACAGAAAGCGGCGCTGGCCAAGTGACTGCGTCGCGGCAGGCTTGGCGCATGACCCACTCACCAATCGGCACGATAAGGCCGATCTCCTCCGCCAGGGGGATGAAGTCGAGGGGCGAGACCATGCCGCGCACCGGGTGCTGCCAACGGATGAGTGCTTCGCAGCCGATGAGACGATTGCCTTCCAGTTGCAGCTGAGGCTGGTAGTGCAGCTGGAACTCTCGGCGGGCGAGGGCTTGGCGCATGTCGAGTTCGAGCTGACGGCGCATCTGCATGCGCGCATCCATCTCCGGCTCGAAGAAACGATAAGTGGCGCGTCCATCGAGCTTAGCCCTGTAGAGAGCAAGGTCAGCGTTCTTCAGGAGCTTGTCGACATCTGCGCCATCGTTTGGCGCGAGCGCGACCCCAACGCTCGCACCGATGCTCAGCAGGTGTCCGTCAACCATGTAGGTTCGTCCGACCAGATCAACGATCCGGCGCGCTAGGGCTTGGGTGTCAGAGGCCTCTCGCACCCCAGTCTGGAGGATGACGAACTCATCACCACCGATCCGCGCCACCGTGTCGGTGGGGCGCACGGTCGAGCGCAGGCGGTCAGCAACCTTGCTCAGCAAGGCATCACCCATGGGGTGACCGAGCGTGTCGTTGACGGGCTTGAAACGATCGAGGTCGATCAACAGGACAGCACAAGCCTCGCCATTGCGGTGCAGGCGCCCTAATGCTTCCTTGAGGCGCTCGTGCAGCAGAAGGCGGTTTGGTAGTCCCGTGAGTGGATCCTGCCGGGCAATCTCATCGGCCCGGACCTCAGCGGCTCGGCGGGTCGTGACGTCCTCGAAGGTGATAGCCCATCCCTTGTTCTCAACAGGGTACAGGCTGACCTCCAGCAGGTGCCCCTGAAGCGTCATTTCGAATGTGCTCGATGTACGTTGCGTGATGCAACGGGGCAGGTGCGCTCGCACATGCCTCCAAGTGTCCCCTGCGCTGTTGCGAACTGCGCGTAGAACCTGCCGGACAGAGGACCCTTGCGTAATTGGCGCCTCATGATCGCCTAGAGAGCGCAGGTTCTGACCGGAAGTCAGTATGACGTGCCCGCGCTGGTCGATGAGCAGCAGGCCGTAACGAACGGAGTTGAGGTAGGGCAGCAGCGTCGGAAGAGCCGTAGCAACGCTTTGACGCGCTGATACCTTGGTAGCCCGATCGTGCTCAGGTCTGGACGCAGCGCGCAAGGACGAGGGCATGGCGAGAAGCCTCAGGTTGTCCAGCCGGCATGCCCACGACGCACATCGGATTTCGATTTATGCTCGTAGCGGAAGATCGTAAATTTTTTCTTTAAGATTTTCGTGTAGGATTTTACAAGTAACTGCAATAGTACTAAGATGTATTCTCAGCAAGATGAACAGCTTGCTGTCATGCTTGTAATTAGATCCATTGTTACTCTCAGATGCTGCCCTGTTCCACTGGGGCTTGCCCCTGCGGAACAGTCTAGACGGCCGCCCAGGTCATTTCAAATGGATGGCTCAGCATTCTGGAACGCACGATCCGCTGAAGCCTCACAACCTATTGGACCAGCCGAAGCGGACCTGCCGCCGCTGACGAGGCGTCCCCCAAAGATTTGCTATGCCTCAGCTAGCGACTTTCGTTAATCCTGCATTGAACGTCTTCTCAGGGTCGAGGACGAAACTACCCAATCAGCCGGTTGGGTCAGGGCGCCGGGCCTTGGCATGATGGGCAAATGCCGGAAGCGCGAGAACAGGCCGCGCGTCGAACTCAGCGGCGACTCCATCGGAAGCGCTCAGGCGTAACGCAACCCCGCCCTGAAGGCGGCGGCCAGACTTTCCATGACATTGCGGGCCATGGCCTCGGCAGGAATTCCTGCCTTGGCAGCGGCCTCGACATGCGCGGGGTGGACGAAAACGGCGACGACATCCCGCACCACAACAGCAGCGCCGTCGGCCCCGTAGTTAAGGGCCGCGGTGAGGATGGCGTCGATCTGGAACTTGCTGACGACGAAGGCGCTCATGGTGCTCTCCCATCGGGCCGCCCGATGCGGCCTCGTAGGCGGCCTGGTGCCGGCCGTGACGCGCCCCGCAACGGAGGCCGGAACGGAGAGGAGGACCCCGACAGGGGTTGCCGGGAGCGCGGCCGCGCCGGTCGAGGGGTGCCAGGCCACGAGGGCGGCCGCCCGGACGTCGGCGAGCCGGCCTCAAGGGCAGCCCCCATATGCTGCGCCACACCTGCGCGACCTGGCTCCTGCAGCGCGGCGTCAAGCGTTCCTGATGGCGGAGCTCGGGCTCTCGGCCGAGCCGCACCCAACCCACGCCAGCTACATCGCCTCCTGGCTCAAGGCTCCTCCGGGAAGACAACCAGGCGATTTTCACCGCCGCATCGGCCGCCTCCCGGGCCGCCGCCTTCCTCGCGCGGACCCCCGGGTGAGGACCACCTGTGGATCCCCGGGCGCGGAGGGATTCGCGCCCGGGCCAGGCCCGCTACCGAGGGACTGAGGAGAGCGTCATGCGTACCGTCATCGCCGCCATCGCCATCATCGTCACCGCCACCGCGGCCAGCGCCAGGCAGGAATGGTACCCGGCGCCACAGATCTACGAGCGGGCCTTCAAGGCCGCCCACGCGCGCTTCGTCGGCAGATCGGTCAAGCTCGATGCTTGACACTGGGCGCACCGCGCCGAGGCTAGCGGTACTACGCAAGCTGCCCACAGCCTTGGCCTTCTCGCAGGCCTCAACATCGTCGGTTGCGGTGATCTGGACCATCGACGCGACAGCGCCTTGCTCCTTGATCAGGGTCACGCGGTAGGCTCGTTCGCCGCTCTCGGTCGATGCCGTCACACCAGCCGATTCCCGGGCCGTCAACTTCCAGAACTTCATGGCCAAGCTACATAAATCCGGTTCTTACTCCTGAAAACATGGGGTCGGTCGCCGTCAACAGCGGATGGCCCGGTGTCGCGCCCGAGGGCGGCGGACCCGATGCTCGGGCCCAAGCCATTTACTGTCAGAGCCGTGGAATGGTCTCACGGACCGCGGCGCAGCCGAGCCTCGGGTGCGCCTCTTAGCAAAGCGATTTGGCAGAGAACCGATCGGCGTGCCCTGACGACCCGCGCCCTCAAGGCGCGGACGTCTCCTCCACTCCGGCAAGCCTGCTCGACCTCCCTGCAAAGACGGGAGAAGCCAACGAACCCAAGAGCACCCGCGGCGGAAACCATGACGTGGGACTCATATGCGAGAGTGCTCCCGTCATTAGATGTCGGGGCAAACCTTTCCTGGAGCTCACTTCCCAAGAGTTCGAGCAAGTCGTGCGTTTCGTTGTGCCCAAGCGTGAAGCGTAGTTCGTCGAGCAACTTCAGATCCAGGGATGCGGGACCTGCACAGTCATAGGCGGTCGGATCGCTATATCGTCTATCCATGTTGCGATACACCGACAGTTACGAGACAAAACGCAAAATTGATATTTGTTATAAGTGATGAAGGTGGCGCTTCGTAGCTGCTGTGGGGCTGCAATCCATGCGCTCACCTGGGTCAGATCGCACACAACCAATCGCCCGACAAGGAGAGCTTGACCGCTGTGGGACTAGCTTCCGCTTAGCTGTGTTGGAAGCGCCACCTAAAACCGAGGATGGTTTCCTGAGACCATGAACAACCATGACGTTATTGATGAAACGTCGATGCCCATTGTGAGGTATCCCTTTGCGGAGCGCCTGACGCGAGGCACACTTCTCAGTGAGCCGTCGCCAACGACAGCAGAGCAGCAATCCTGGCTGGATGACGCAGCGCCTTGGTGAGGTGTGGATGAGCAAAGCACCCGAGCAGGTCGAGCCGAAATGCCGTGCCGCCCTGATCAATCCAAAAGGACGGGGCTAAACGTCAAGTTCGTGCCTTTCGCGATTATCGAGCCGGAAATGACACCTGCACGATTGTACCCAGCGCGCCCCGATCCGGCTCGAGCACCAATCGGCCGCCCAATTGCTGAGCCATGGCGTTCATGAGCTTGCTGCCTAAACCACCCTGACCACCCTCCCGCGGCTCGCGTTGGGGAGTGAAGCCGGTTCCATCATCCTTCACCTGCAGGATGAACTCACCCTCGTGCTGACGAAATGACACGCTGACGGTGCCAGGTCTTTCCTCTGGAAAGGCGTACTTGAGGGCATTCGTTACAGCCTCGTTGATGATCAGGCCTACGGCAACCGCATTCTCGTGCGCCAAGGTATGCGCCTCCAGGTGCGACTCGACGGTGATGGGCTGCAGGTCGACGAGCGAGGCTTTCAGGTCCTCGTACAGCCCGGCAATGAACTCATGCGTGTCGACGACCGGCTTTGCCTCACTGCCGACACGGAGGCGCTGATGCACTCGCGACATCACCAGCACGCGGTTGGTCGTGTTCATGAGCGCAGTCTTGGCCCTCTCGTCCGTGAGCTGGCGCCCCTGCGTGCGCAGGATCGCGGTCACAACCATCATGTCGTTCTTGAAGCGGTGCATGGCCTCGCGCAGGAACAGGTCTTTGGTCTGCTCTGCCTCGTGAGCACGGGCTAGCGCCTCCTGAGCACGGGCCAGCGCCTCCTGAGCACGGGCCAGCGCCTCCTCGGTTCGCCACAAGGCTTGCGGAGCTGATCGAGCAGGGCGCTGAGCCCAAGGCCGACGGCCACGAACATGGCGAGCGCGAACCGATCGCGCGGCTCAGTAACTTCGATGCTGCCGATGGGCGGCAGGAAGAGCGTAAGCAGCCCGGCACTGAGCGCTGTGGCGAGGTAGCCGCTGCCATGGATGAACAGGGCACCCGAAATAATGATGGCAAGGTAAAAGAAAAAGAACGGGTAGATCTGCAGCTGTGACCAAGCCCATCTTTCGACGGCGAAGGCTATTGCAACGAGTAGGATCGTTGAGGGGTAAGCAATCGAGCGTGGGTGGCCGCGGAACAGGTGTGAGAAGAACAAGGGGCGCGGCATGAGTCCGTTTCTGCGGTCGCGCCAATGGAGTGCTCGGCGGCGCCACTGCGCCCGCTGATATAGAGCGCAGGCATTGTCACGGGAAGTGGTGACGGCCTGTGTCTCAGCGGGGTAGGGCAGGGCTCATGCAGCCGGTCAGCTACGCCCGCCATCAGTCCCCGCCCGAGGTCATCCGGCACGCCGTCTAGCTCTACCTGCACTTCACGCTCGGCTACCGTGACGTTGAGGAGCTCCTGGCTGAGCGCGGCATCGAGACCACTTACGAGAGCGTCCGGCGCTGGATGATGAAGTTTGGGCCTGTGTTCGCCCGCAACTTGCGCCGTCTTGCGGCCTAGATCCACTCAGCGCTTCCTCAAGCCTTCAGGCTGCAGTCCAGGACACGTTCTACCTTCAACGCGATCTGACCTCCCGTCTCACACTTCGCGCGTTCAGGGCGGATGCATGGCAACAAGCGACAGCGACTGCTCGAGAGGAGAGAGGTGCTGCCGCTATCACGAATTCACTCAGACTGCCGTGACGATGCTGATGATGGCGTAGGATTTCGCGACTGCGATGCTACCGTCGTACGCTTCCCAGCCGCCGCCCTGTCACAGGATCGCGCTGGATGAACCCCGTTCCACGCGGCGAGCCCGACCATTCCAGGAACTGCACCAAGCTGTCGACCTGATCGTCGTAACGCCCACGCGGAAAGGCCAGCAGTTCACGTCGAAACGCCTCGAGCCACGGCGCCTGCAGCGGCAGCCAATACCGTCCCGTTTCTAGCCGGGCGGTCTGCCCCTCGAAGCGCGTCTGCTTATCCTGACGGGGTTTGGCTCCGGCCTGGAACAGTGAGGTGGGCTCTTCCGTCCGCAGTTGCTGAAGCAGCGAGATGCCGGAACCGGCGTGTTCGATGAGCACGAGATCGGCACGCCAGCGGCGGGCCAGCCCACGCACCCGATGCTTCAGGTCTGGAAAGTCCAGCCGCTCACGCGCTACATCGAGTAGGTGCCAGCTGTCTCTGTGCAAACCCCACGTCAGCCCCACGGAGAAGTCGCTGGTCGTCTCTGCCATCAGCGCCGTATCCCAGCTCTGCACGACAAGCTGGTACGCCTCACGCGGTAGAACCTCGTCGTAGCTGCCAAACCACTCCCAGCGTACGCGGTTGCCGCCAGGCGGCGTCGGATCCTGCTGATACTGCGCCGAGAATGCAAAGGTGCCCATCTCGAGCCGCAACTTGTCGAGCACTTGTATGGGCTCGCGCTCCGGGCACAGCGCCTCGTCCTTTGCGCGGTGATGAACCTGACCGAAGCCGATTGCGATGACCTCGTCCACCATGGCTATCGCTGGCAGGTTCAGGTGCTCGAACTGGCCGGTCGAGATCAAGTAACCCGCCAAATCATCCTCGTGCAGCCGCTGCTGAATCGCGATGATCCTCCCTGCCCCCTTGTCGTTCAAGCGCGAGAGCAGCGTCTGCTCGTAGTACGCCTTCACTCGCTCCCGCTCAGTCGCTGAGCCCGCATCAGCCGCCTTCATCAGGTCGTCGATGATGATCAGGTCAGCGCCAAAGCCCGTTGCCGCGCCGCCCAGCGAGATCGCCTTGCGGCCGCCCCGGGCAGTGGTCAGCTGCTCGTCCTCGCGATTGCCGCCCACTGCCAGCCGCGTGTCGAGGAACAGGGCTTTGTACCAGTCCTCGGACAGCACTGCCCGGAAGTCACGCGCGTGCTTGGTCGCGAGCTCGCCGCCGTAGCTGGCAACCATGATCTTGAGGGTCGGATCGCGCCCGAGCAGCCAAGCAGGCAGGGCGACCGCGGTGCAGATCGACTTCAGGTGCCGCGGGGGCACGGTGATCAGCAGACGCTGGCACTCGCCCCGCGCCACGCGCTCAAGCGCCTGGGTCATAGCCCGTACGTGCCAAGCGGGCGTGAACGCTCCACCGGGGTGAAGCGCCTCGAACGCGCGCCAGGTGAAGAAGTAGAGGTGCTCGCGCAGGATCGCGTCGCGTAAGCTGAGATCGTGGATCATCACCCTTCTCCTCAGTGGCTGGTGGGCGAGGAAGGGTGGATCGTGTCTTGCTCAGGCTCCGCGATGTCGTCGTTTAGGCCGCGCTCCTGTGTAGTGGCCTCGGCACTCGCATCGAGCAGGGTGGCACCGCTGCGGATCAGAGTGGCGAAAGCGGCAATGATCGTGCGATCCGTGCCGTTTAGGGGCACGGATGGGACCGGGTTGTGGCTTTGGCTGTCGGTACCAACGGATGTCGACAGGCCAGTCAGGTCACGCACCAACCGGATGGCACGTGGATCACCGCGGCAAGCATCATCTACGATGCGGCGGCCGATGACCTCACGCTTGGTCAGGCGCTTCTCGCGCCCACCTTCGCGCACGATGACCATCCGGTCGAGTTCGCGCTCGGCAGCTGCCGGCAGGGACCTGGGCTTCTTTGGTCGACCCTTTGGGTTGCCGCACTGCCCCGGCTTGAAGCGGGTCTTCAGCGGTGGTCGGCCGTAGCCGACCTCGTACTCCGGCTCGGTATGGCGGCGAGGCCGTTTGGGTGGCATCTCAGACATGAGCGGCCTCCCCAATCTCGCCGCGCGACTCGCCCGGGACGCCCATGCCGGCCTGACCTTCAGGCTCACTCGTGCCTACCTCAACGCGTCGCCGCTGAGCGACGTCGGCGAAGGGCTCTCCTGTGGTGTCGAGCACGGCCACCTCTCCGGTCAGCGCCTGCCAGCGGCGGATCGCTACGTCGACGTAGTCCGGCTCGAACTCAATGCCGTAGCCGACGCGCCCGGTGCGTTCGGCCGCGATCAGCGTAGTGCCCGACCCGCAGAAGGCGTCGAGCACTCCGTCACCGCGCCGCGTACAGTCCTTGATCGCGTCCGCGACGAGTGCGACCGGCTTGACCGTCGGGTGAGAGGCAAGCTCTGCCATACGGTGACGTCCGAAGGTGTTCACACCAGCGTAGTCCCAGACGTTGGTGCGGTAGCGCCCGTGCTTGCCGAGCTCGACCGTGTTCAGGTGGGCGGCGCCCGGCCGCTTGAGCACAAAGACGAGCTCGTGCTTCGAGCGGTACATGGATCCCATGCCGCCGTTGGTCTTGTTCCATACGCAGATGTTGAGTTGCTCAAGCGCAGCACTCCGCGCCGCGGAGGTAAGCTCGAAGACATGGCGGTGGTCCATGGCGAGATACATCAGCCCGCCCGGCACCAAGCTGTCTCGCAAGTATCCCATGGCAGAAGCGAGAAAGCCGATGAATGCCTGCTCGCTCATCTCGCCGGATGCCATCGCGAACTCGCGGTGCTGCACCCGGCCTAAGCCGCAGACGTGACCGGAGACGGGCACGTTGTAGGGAGGATCGGCAAACACCATGCGCACGAGCTCGCCCTGGAGCAGGGCAGCATAGGCTTTTACATCCAGCGCCGAGCCACAGAGCAGGCGGTGCGCTCCAAGCCGCCAGAGATCGCCCGGGCGCGAGACAGCAGTTTCGGCTGGGGGCGGACAAGCGTCGGCGGGATCGGTTTTGGCCTCGACTGCAGCGCCATCCAGGATGAGGTCGATCTCGGCGGTCTCGAAGCCGGTCAGCTCCAGCTCGAAATCGAGCACTAGGCCTGTAAGTTCTGAGAGTTCGAGCGCCAAAGCCTCGTGGTTCCAGCCAGCGTTCTCTGCCAGGCGGTTGTCGGCCAGCCGGAAGGCGCGCAGGCGTTCAGGCGAGAGATGGTCGACGCGGATGGCAGGCAGGCGAGGCAGTCCGAGTTGCTTGGCGGCGAGCCAGCGGCCGTGGCCAGCGGCGATGGTGTTATCGGGTGCGAGTACGATGGGTACGAGGAAGCCGAACTCGCGAAGGCTGGCGGCGATCTGAGCCACCTGCTTGTCGGAGTGTTGTCGCAGGTCGCGCGCATAGGCCTTGGGCGTGTCGATAGGCACAAGCTCGACGCTGTCGGCCAGGAAAGTGTTGGAGAGGAGCGGGACGGGCGCTGCGGCAGAACGCGGCCGTGAACGGGGTGATCTGGACATGGGAACCTCGATCGAAAGCACGAGCGAAAGGCGCGTGCGGGGGAACGGAGGATCTCAGGTCAGGTGGGGCGGGGAGCATCAGGGCAGCACAAGGCAAGCGTCGACGTCCCCCTTTCCCCATGACCAGGGATCCGGGTGGAGGTCGTCTGCTGCCCGCGCTTTGGATCACCCACTATGGGGTTCGGTGCTGCCGACTAAGAGTGCGGTGCGAACCCACTGACGTGGATTGCGCCCTGCGTGCTCCGTTCAGGGATGCCGCTGCTCCTGCCGAGCTTGCTAAGGCGCGCTTGTGCTCGCGTCAAGAACAAAGTGCGAACATACTTGTGGCATCGATCCCTGATTGGTAGCGTCTTAATCCCTGTTTCATGCACTAGGGAAATCGGCTCCAAGTATCTGTTGGCGCGAGGGGATTACCTGCAGCGCAAGGCGCTCAAGCCCTGTATTCCGCGTGAGTACCCTGTTCTTTCCGCGTAAACAGGGAAGCCGCCTCAGAGACTGGTTCGCAGGTGACTGCGCCCACCACCAGGCAGTCTCTGAAAAAGCACGGATGCTGGGTGCTTTGAGAGAATGCCGGTGGCACAGCGACTTAGCTCCTCAGTTTAGCAGCTCCACCGGTCTCTGGCTGACGTTCCAGGTCCAAGTAGGCCTGTCTCGGGCTCTGTCTCAGCTGCTTCAGAAAGCGTTTCCGCAGATGCTCGGATGCGAGCTGATGCCGCATCGCTTGATGGTACCCCTAGGCCTCGTACCCTGGTGAGCGGGTACCGTCCCTCGGGCACAGGAACGGACCCTATCGTTCCTGTTTGATCGTCACTGGTAGATGAGTGCCTCGCCGTAAGGCGTTGGAGCTACAAGCCGAGCGCCTGCTCCTGCTCGGTCCAGGCGACTGGCAGGGCAACCAAGTTCCTGATGCCGATGCCCCGCGGCAGCCGTCCATCGACGTTGGCCTGCACGATGGCGGGCG
>NZ_BPQP01000113.1 GCF_022179305.1 Methylobacterium iners | reverse complement strand
CAAGGCTCTCTCGCGTGCCGCCTCGTTGTGGGCGGTCACCGCAGGCTGTCGCCCGCACGCCAGGGTGAAAGCGGCGGCGCGGCATGTCCTCCCCGCTCGTGCTGCGCCCTCTCGCCCCGGCCCTGTGGGGCCGAGCGAACCGCTGCCCGGGGCGGAGGGAGCGAGCCTCCGACGCGGGCACCGCCCTGCCGCCCAAAGCCCGCCCGGTCGGTCACCGGACAGACACCCTCAGTGCCAGGCAGCAGGTGACGGATTAGAAACACAGCTTAGGAATAATAGCAAGAGAAATCGCCTGGGCCGATCGGGATCGAACGTGGTCGGCCTCCGCCGGAGGAACGGAGCTGGGACGAGGTGTGGGCCTGCAGCCCTGGAGCGTCCCCTCTCCGCACCCCTTTCCCGGACGTCTGGAGCGTCAGCGGAGGGTGATCCGGGACCCGGCGAGGGAAGTGCCGCGGCCGCGGCTCATGACGAACGGCGCAAGGGTTCGGACGCTTCGCGGCGTCCCGAGCTGGGCCCCGGATCGGGTTCCGCTGACGCTCCACCCGTCCGGGGAAGGGCGTGGGGGACCCACCCGAAATGATCGATTGCAGCCGATCTGATCCATTCTGGGCCTAAGGGCCCGGAGAGGGTCCTTCGAAATCCCGTCAGGGCACCGCGTCGAAGCCCCCGCCTGAACCGACCCCGAGGGTTGCCAGCTTGGCGGCCCGCCCCCTATCTGTCGATAACGTTCGATTGCGTGCAACCGACGGCCAAGTTTGCCGTTGACGCGCCATACCTCGATTTGTGCGGAGCGGGCGTGAAGCCCCGCCGCCCCAACCATCTAGCCCTGGAGGTGATCGGCACCGGGCGGAAAGGAAGGACCAATGGAAGCGGCTGATGCCTGGCGCCTGACGGACAGGCTGAGTACCGAGCACGGCATGGGCGATCCCTTCGCCGCCGCAGTCCGCGCGACGCGGATGGCGATGATCATCACGGACCCGCGCCAGGACGACAACCCGATCGTCTTCGTCAACGAGGCCTTCCTCGGCCTCTCCGGCTACAGCCGTGACGAGATCATGGGCCGCAACTGCCGGTTCCTGCAGGGCGAGGGCACCGATCGCGGCGCGGTGCAGTTGCTCCGCGAGGCGATCGATGCCCGGCGCGACATCGCCCTCGACATTCTGAACTACCGCAAGGACGGCACGCCGTTCTGGAACGCGCTCTATCTCAGCCCGGTGAGCAACGAGGCGGGCGAGCTCCTGTACTTCTTCGCGTCCCAGCTCGACGTCACCGACCGCGTCGCGGCGCAGGAGCACACCCGGTTCGAGAAGGAGCGGTTCGAGCGCGAGGTCTCGGAGCGCACCCGCGAGCTGACCGAGGCGCTCGCCGCCAAGACGATGCTGGTCCACGAGGTCGACCACCGGGTCAAGAACAACCTGCAGATGATCTCCTCGCTGCTCACGATGCAGACGCGCAACATCACCGACCCGGCCGCGCGATCCGCGATGGAGCAGATGCTCCACCGCGTCGAGGCGCTCGGCACCGTGCATCGCCAGCTCTATCAGTCGAACAACGTCGAGCGCTTCGATGTGTCGGAATTCGCCCGCGACCTCGCGACGGATCTCGTCCGCGGCTCGGGCCGCAACGACATCAGGCTGCATCTCGACCTTGAACCGGTCGAGATCCCGGTCGAAAAGGCGCCGCCGGTGGCCCTGATGATGAACGAGCTGTTGACGAACGCCCTCAAGCACGCCTTCACCGAGGAGCGCCCCGGCAGATTGTCCGTGAGCGTGCGCCCGGACGGGGATTATCTCGGGATCAAGGTCGTGGACGATGGGGTTGGGATGCCGGGGCAACCGCTCGGCAAGGGGTCGTTCGGCAAGCGCCTGGTGGACACGCTGGCTCGGCAGCTCAGCGCCACCATCGCCTGGCAGCCGGCCGACCCGGGGACGCGGATCGACATCCGCCTACCGCGCAAGGTCGCGGAACTGGAAGAGGTCCCGTGAGTGAGTCTCTGAGAGTTCTGGTGGTTGAGGACGAAGCCATCCTCTCGATGCAGCTCGAATTGCTGATCGAGGATGCGGGGCACGTCGTCGTGGGGACCGCGTTCTCGGCCGCGGAGGCGATCCGCATGGCTCATGAGACGCAGCCGGACATTGCCTTCGTCGATCTCCAGTTGCGGGGCGGCTCCTCCGGCCTCGACGTGGCGCGGGCGGTCCGCGACCTCGAAGGCGTGATGATCGTGTTCGTCACCGCCAACGCCGCGATGCTGCCGGAGGACTTCGAGGGCGGCGCGGCCGTGATCCCGAAGCCGTTCTCGGTCGCGATCATGGAAGGGACCCTACCCTACCTGGAGGAATGCGTTCGGCGCCCGCCGCCGAAGGCGGCCCGGCCCACCGGCATGCGGCTCGCGCCTGCCTACGAGGCGCGCTGGGCCGCCGCGTCCTGAGGCGCCCGCGTCCTCAGGCGCTCCGACGCAGGCCGCCGACGATGGCGCGCCGCTCGGATTTCGAGAGGGCGATGCCTAGGCCCGACAGGGTCAGCAGATCGCAGGCGAAGCCGAAGGCCGACCCGACCAGGATGTTGTGACCGGCCCAGAACAGCGTGGCGCAGACGAAGAGCTTGCGCATGGACGAGGCCGAGCCCTGCAGCCGCGCCGCCATGGCGAAGAGCGCGCCGGTGCCCGCGAAGGCCGAGGGCCAGCCGTTCCACGTCGCGAGAACGAGGAGCGCGATCACCAGCGAGCTCGCCGCGAACAGCCCCCCGAACCAGGGCGGGCGGGCCTGCGACTGCGCGAAGCGGGCGGCGACGAGGCTCTGAAGCACCGACATGGCGCACATGGCCACGCCCGTCGTCGAGCCGAGCAGCGCGTAATGCGCGCCGAAGCAGGTTGCGCAGGCCGCGGAGGTGAACAGGATGAGCTGCGGTCGCGGCATGATCCCGGCCGTGAATCCGAGCGTCAGCCCCAAGGCTCCGAAGAGATCGAACCGTTCGACGAGCGTGTTGAAGAAGACGGAGACGAGGTCAGGAAAGGTCATGGCTTGCACGTCTTCGGCGCCGCCGCGGCGCCGGTAAGCACAAGCCGGTATGGGGGTATGGTTACTTCTTTCCTAACGATCGCTTCTTGTCGACCTGCCCGCTATCTTGGGCAGGACTTGTTGCACGAGACCCACATCGGGCACGCGGGATGCGCTCGTCATACCGAGGCAGGACTCCGAAGTGGCTGCGATCCGCACGAGCGGGCGAAATCTACGCATGATGGTCGAGGGTGGGGCGATCGAGCAGGATAACAAACGCTGTCATTCCGGGGCGCCGAAGGCGAACCCGGAATCCATAAACGCTGGCGTCGGCAGGCTTGGCGCAGGTCGCGGCTCTGGATTCCGGGCTCCGCTTCGCGGCCCCGGAATGACAGCGTTGGGTGGCCTTATCGCTGCGTTCCAGGACTTCAGTCGCGATCTGTGCCCCTCGATGCTGCGCGCCCGCGCCAACGATGGCGCCTTGCGAAATCGTCCGTTCAGGCTATCCGCTTAAGACCCAAGTCAATCGGCGCGGCGGTCGCGCTCGGGCGGACCCGTTTCATGACCACCTCTGTCCGCATCCTCGGCATCGATCCGGGCCTGCGCCGCACCGGCTGGGGCGTGATCACGCTCACCGGCGCCAAGCTCGCCTACGTCGATTGCGGCGTCGTCACCTCGGACGGCGACCTGCCCCTGGCCCTGCGCCTGCGCGAGCTCCACGAGGGCATCAGCCGGATCGTGGAGGGCTTCGCGCCCGACGAGGTCGCCGTCGAGGAGACTTTCGTGAACAAGGACGCGCAGGCGACGCTGAAGCTCGGCCACGCCCGCGCCGTCGCGCTCCTCGTGCCGGCGCTCGCGGGGCTGCCGGTCTCGGAATACGCCGCCAACCTCGTCAAGAAGTCGGTGGCCGGCTCGGGCCACGCCGAGAAGAGCCAGATCCAGGCGATGGTGAAGTTCCTGATGCCGAAGGCGGCCTTCACCGTCGCCGACGCGGCCGACGCGCTCGCCATCGCGATCACGCATGCCAACCACCGCAACGCCCACGCCCTGAAGCGCACGCACGCGCCCGGCGCGATTCCCGACCGTGCCGCCTCCCGCATCGCGGCGGCGCTGGCGAAGGGGTGAGGCCTACTCGGGTGAGGACTGCTCGACGGCCTTGAACTCGCCCTCGAGCCGCAGCGTCACCTCGTCGCCGAGCGCGGGCAGGAAGGCCGTGATGCCGAACTCGGAGCGCCTCACGACCGTGCGCCCGTCGAAGCCGATCGTGTAGGTCTTGTCGACGGGGTGGGTGCCCGCCTGGTTGAAGGTCGCGTCGAAGGCGACCGGGCGGGTGACCCCTCGCAGGGTGAGGTCGCCGGTGACGCGGGCTGTGGTCGGGCCCGTCCGCTCGATGCCAGTGCTCGCGAAGGTCGCCGCGGGGAAGCGCGCCGCGTCGAGGAAGTCGGCGCCGCGCAGGTGCTCGTTGAGGCGGGCGTGGAGCGCGTCGATGCTCCCGGTGCCGATCGTCACGCTGAGGCGGCTGCGGGTCGGCTCGCGGGTGTCGAGCTCCAGGGTCGCGGCGACCTCCGGGATCTGTCCGTAATAGGTTGAGAAGCCGAGATGGTTGACCGACCAGGTGATCTTGCCGTGCGCCGGATCGAGGCGGTAGGCGCCCGGCCGGACCTGGCCCGGATCGTTGGTGAGCGGCGCCGGCGCCTGCGCGGCGGCCGGAACGGCGAGGAGGAGCCCGGCCAGCGCCGGGGCGGCGAAACGCGTGAGGGTCATGGCTCTGTTCGGTCGGGCATGGGCGGGTAGCCCTGATTTCACGAAGACGGGGCCGGCTCAAGGCTCGGAATTGGCGCAAGCGGGCCCGGGGCTGTAGGCACCGCGACGAGGCCTCGCGGCCGGGAAGGGATGGATTGCGATGATCGGCAAGCTGAAGGGGCTGGTGGATTCCTACGGCGAGGATTTCGTCATCCTCGACGTGCAGGGCGTGGGCTACATCGTCCATTGCTCCGCCCGCACCCTGCAGCGCCTCCCGCCGCCCGGCGAAGCGACGGACCTCGCCATCGAGACGCATGTCCGCGAGGACATGATCCGCCTCTACGGCTTCAAGTCGGATGCGGAGCGCGAGTGGTTTCGCCTCCTCCAGACCGTGCAGGGCGTCGGCACCCGCGTGGCCTTGGGCGTGCTCTCGATCCTCGAGCCCGCGGCGCTGGCCACCGCCATCGCCACGGGCGACAAGGCGACCGTCGCCCGCGCGCCGGGGGTGGGTCCGCGGCTCGCCGCCCGGCTCATGGCCGAGCTCAAGGACAAGGCGCCGGCCTTCTCGCCCATCGACCCGGCCGTGATCGCGCTCTCGGGTGCGGTGGAAGACCGCACGGCGCCCCAGCCCGTGAGCGACGCCGTCTCCGCCCTGGTCAATCTCGGCTACGCCCCGGTTCAGGCCTCCGCCGCCATCGCCGCGGCGCTGAAGGGGGCAGGCGAGGACGTGGAGGCGAAGACCCTGATTCGCCTGGGGCTGCGGGAGCTGGCCCGCTAGCGGCCCGCGTTCCACGCCGCCCTCCCCCGCCGCCCCCGCGCGACCTCAGCGGTTGCAAAGCCCCGTGCGGACCGCTAAGTTGTTGAAATCGCTCTAGATTTCAACCGTTCTAATGTAGCGCGCAAGATGGTGGCGGACTTGGATTTTCGTCTCTCGTCGTCCCTGGCCCGTCCGGGGACCTCCGCTTCATGATCGTCTGTTCCTGCAACGTCCTCTCCGACGGGGCGATCCGCGCCTGCCTCGATCGCGGCCCCGCCTGCCCGCGCACGCCGGCGCAGGTCCATGCCTGCCTCGGCTGCAGCCCGAAATGCGGGCGCTGCGCCCGCACCATCCGGGCGATCATGAACGCGGCCCTGGGCGAACCCGTCCATTCGTGCGGAACGGGTTGCGCGAGCGCCTGCTCTCTGGTCAAGGTTGCCCCGACGGAGGAGATCGCCGCCTGAGCGGACGCTCGGCGGTCTCCTCACGAGTGCGTTGAGGGAGACGGGTCGTGAAGGGTGATGCGAAGGTTGTCGAGTACCTCAACCGCGGCTTGCGCAGCGAGCTAACGGCGGTGAGCCAGTACTGGCTCCATTTCCGGATGCTCAACGACTGGGGCTACATCGACCTCGCCAAGTTCTGGCGCAAGGAATCGATCGAGGAGATGAACCACGCGGACCGCTTCGTGGACCGCATCCTCTTCCTCGAAGGCTTCCCCAATCTCCAGGAGCTCGACCCGCTACGGATCGGCCAGAACGTCCAGGAGATCATCGAGTGCGACCTCGCGGCCGAGAACGAGGCGCGGGCGCTCTACCTCGAGGCCGCGCAGTACTGCGATTCCATCAACGACCGCGTCTCGAAGATCCTGTTCGAGGATCTGGCCACCGACGAGGAGGGCCATATCGACTTCCTCGAGACGCAGCTCGAACTCATCGAGCAGGTCGGCCTGCCGCTCTACGCGCAGCGCCACATCGGCGGCCTGGAGAAGATCGAGCCGGAAGTGGAGTGAGCGCGGGGGCTCAAGCGGCGAAGACCCGGCGGTAGATGTCGCGCAGCGCGAGTTCGGCACCGATCGCCGGCAGGGCCAGCACGGCGTCGAGGCCCTCAATCGGGCGGCCGGTCCAAGCGCCCTCGATCCGGTCGAAGACCTCCAGGTAGGGCCTGTCCCGCACGACGAGGACGTAGTGCTGGAGCGAGGGGAGCTGCTGGTAGACGAGCCACTTCTCGAAACGGTCGCGCGCCTCGGTTCCCGGGGAGAGAACCTCGAACGGCACGGTCGGGTTGTCGACGGAGGTGGCGCCCGGTTCGAGGTCGCCGCAGACGACAAGCACGTCGGGCAGCATGGCCGCCTCGAGCGGGCGGCTCTTCAGGTAGAAGGTCTCGGTGAAGGCTTGGCAGGACGAGCCTGACGCTCGGAACCGCTGTTCCAGGCCGAAGGCGATGTTCTGCACGATCCGGCCGTGCTCCCAGCGGGCGCCAACCATCATCCGCACGACCCGCCCGCCGATCAGCTCCCAGCGCTCGCTGGCGGGCTTGTCCGCCAGAAGCTCCTCGAAATCGTCGAGGGCCATGTACTCGAACTCCCCCGAGGCATCGCCCATCGCCCGTCACCCTGCACGAAGCTGTGTCTGTGACGCCAGCATAGCGCGGTCGAGCGTTCTTCGCGACGACGATGACGCCCGCGCTACGTCGCCGGCGCGATCACGACGATGTCGCCGCAGGGCGGCTTCGTGGTGATGACCGCGCTGGCGACGCCCCAGAGCCGCGCCCGGCCGCCCCTCGTGTCGACAACCGGTCCGCCGGAATCCCCGGTGCAGACCAGCGAACCGACCGCGCGCGCGATGGTGAGGCCGGTCTCGGTGACGCCGAGAGGGCGGAGGGTCGTGGTCCGCAGCACGCCGGGCGCGCCGCCCGAAAGCCCGATCCCCGCGAATTGCAGGGTCGCCGGCAGGCCCCGGCTCCGGGTCCCGAGCGGGATGGCGCTGCGGCCGCGGACCGGCGCGGCGAGGCGGAGCACCGCGACGTCGAGGGTGAGCTGCGCGAGGTCGCGCACGAGGCCGCCCTCCGCCACGGCGCCGGGCGCGACCGCGTAGCGCGACACGCTGGCGACGGGCAGCGCCGGGCCGACGGGCCGGCTGCCCTGGTAGAACATCACCATCGCACCGAGCGGGTTGTCGCGCACGCAATGGGCCGCCGTCATGACGCGGTCGCGCCCGATCAATACTCCGGTGCAGCGGGTGACCTTGATGTTCTCCTCCTCGTCCGGCTTCAGGAGCGCCCCCACGGCGACGGTGGCGCGCGACAGGGCGTCGCCGCCCCTGGCGGGAGCCCCGCCCTGGATCGCCCCGGCGGGGCTCGCGGCCGTGAGCAGGGCTGCGAGGGCGAGGCATGGTCCCGGGCGCATGGTCATCGGCGAGGCCTGTCTTCGAGGGCGGGTGCGTCGCATCGGGCGATGCGGGGCAGTGAGCGATGGTAGGTGCAGCTCGCGCCGCTTCAAGCCGCCGCCGAGCCGCAGCCCCGAACCCCGATGTCCCGAACCACCATGCGGCGGGTGCTCGCCGGCGTCCGCCCGTGCTATCCCACCCGCGGCGTCCGCCCGATCTGGTGCGGGCGGCCTGCGCACCCGACGCCGACCCTCCGCCCTGCGAGTTCCGTTGACGAAGCCCAAGACCCTCCTCACCCCCGAGCGCCGGCCGGACGACGTCGACACGTCCATCCGTCCGCTGAGTTT
>NZ_BPQP01000112.1 GCF_022179305.1 Methylobacterium iners | reverse complement strand
CACACCACGGGATCAAACACCAATCTCGCACCGTTTGCAGCCCAGTTCCGCTGGGTCAGAGCGCTGGCTGCAAGCATGTATCGCCGATAGCGTCGGAAAAGGGCGGGTCCGGGTCGCGCGAATCTTCGATCAGAGCGCGCAGAGCCTCAGAATCCAATCACGGCCACAGCGGCAACGGAGCAACTATCGATCCTCATCAGGCTTAAACCCCAGGGGAAAATGCTAACTCGCTCTGAACCGCTATCCATCGTGGTTCCTGCTCATTACGAACGGATAGAAAGCAGGTTTTGCACGCGTCATTTGAGTTGCACACAGGAATTTCCTTCTGAATCGCTAACCTGTAAGGCCGGTGTGATATGCACAGTGAAAACAAGGACGCAAGACCTAAAACACCACAATCGACTCGCGATTTATCCCACATTAAGGATCATGATTATAGATCCGTGCTAAGAACATAAAACAAGAAATTTAATAGTTGTTTATCATACTTGTTGTCGAACGTTGTAATAGTGGAAAAATTATTTATATGAATGAGTTTTTCTTAAAAACGAAGGCGATAGAGTAGAGCATGCGGGTGTCACAGATGAGCATCAAGGCTTTGGTATATTCTGACTATGCTGCGCACCCTAAGGTTTATAATAGCGCTGTTTACGAATTTTGCAAGGTGATCTGCGAAATCGAAGAGGCTCAGTTAATAGCTCCTCCAACAAATAACAAATCTGCGTCGAAAAATAGTCTGACGGAAAAGTTTTTTCATAAGATACAACGCAACTTCAAGGCTACGCGGCCCCCGCGCACGTCGAAAGCAGAGCTTACCTCTAATTGCGACCTATTTATATTCGTAGCTGCTAATATTGACAGTCTTGCTGAGCTAAACAATCTGAGTGGATGGCGGGCGCGGTCTGGAATAAAGGTTGCCTACATTATTGAAATATGGTCGCATATGCTCAAAGATAAAAAACCTTACGTGGAAATTTTGAGTAATTTTGATTTTATCTACACTCTGCATGCAAACACTGCAAATGATCTCCACAAGATGACTGGTATTCCGTGCGCCTTTTTGCCAACAGCGGTTGACGCTCTCGAGGCGTCGCCATACCCTAATACACCTGCTCGAACAATAGACGTTCTTTCAATCGGTCGTCGTTCAGAAACCGTTCACAAGGAGTTATTGCAAATATCAAGAAAAACAAGTTTTTTTTACGACTATGATAGCGTAAATATCTCAAATACTAGTGTGTACGACTGGTCGGAACACAGGTTTCTAACTTTCAGCAAAATAAAGCGTGCCAAATATTTCGTCTGTTTCGACCATATGCTTGCGCGTGGTCATAAGTTTTCTGAGAGCCGCGGGGATCAAGTGATACCATCGCGTCTATTCGAGGGGGCAGCGTGCGGCGCAATCATGATAGGATCTGCACCTCAATGTCCTGAGTTTGAGAGGATTTTTCATTGGCCTGATGCAGTGATAGCACTGCCCTCAGATCCGAAGGAAATACTTGATTTTCTCACCTGCTTGAACGCGGATCATGAGCGAATTGCAAAGCTGCAAACTGCAGGCGTTGTTGAAAGTCTGAGATCAAATGACTGGAGTCATCGCTGGTCTAAAATTTTGAACGATGTTGGTGCAGAACAACCAGCAAGATTGCTAACCAGGCTTTCCAGGCTAGAAGCGCACGCTTCAATGATTCTGTCGCTGCCCGTCTGAGTTGCCTGTTCCCTCATCAAGGTGTCTATAACGTGCTGGTTAGTGAAGTTCTACCGTCCATAGCGATTGTGAATACTGCGAGGCGAGTAGCGACGTGCTGCAGCGGCATATATGCCAGTTTAGCGTCAGAGGTGTTCGACGCAGGTACTGCCGACGCTTAGTACTATAGGAGGGCATGCCTGAGAATTTGAGTAACTATATTCTGCTTACTTGCCTCATTGCATGACCGCTCTAACCAATTTGTGCTGTCTCCAGAATCTTTTCAGGTCAACTGGCTACTCAATAAATGATACCGCACTGGCTCGAAGAATTTGGAACCTATACAATTGTTATTATAATATTTGCGACGCTAGTGTGCGTATTATCCTATGGTATACGAAAACATCGTGAAAGACAGATGTATAAACAGGTAAGATCTGAATTCATCGGCCATGCAAACCGCTTGAGGCATTGTAGACGTGCTGACGATGTCATTACTATCATTGACACGCACAAAGTTGAGATAAGTAAAAGCAGCACTCTGTTCTCTCCTTGGGCTGAAATTGGATTTTTTGTTTCACTTATTGTTGGGATGATCGTCGCTTACTGGATGCAAGATTATATCCGATCTATCGTTGCATGGATTTTTCCGGCGAAATCGCCGCGTTGAGCGCTAGTGCACTGCCTCAGAGGGATGGTTTAGGCGCTTGGTTCAGCGCGTCGAAGATAGCGGTAGCGGGTTTGGTCCACGCGAAGGGTCGTGGCGTTCAATTGTGCTCGGTGATGTGTCGATCGGCATGCAAAAGGGACCCAGGTTCGGCGTCAAAAGGGACCCACCTCTGATCCTGTCTCGCAGGGCCTCAGGCGCGGGTCTTGAGCCGCCAGCTGGCGTTGCCGGTCTCCAGGATCTCGCAATGATGGGTGAGACGGTCGAGCAGCGCCGTCGTCATCTTGGCGTCGCCAAACACGCTCGGCCACTCGCCAAAGGGCAGGTTCGTCGTCACGATCACCGAGGTGTGCTCATACAGGCGACTGATCAGGTGGAACAGCATCTGACCACCCGCCCGCGGGAACGGCAGGTAGCCTAATTCGTCCAGGATCACGAGGTCCGTGCGCGCGAGCTGCGTCGCCAGTCGCCCCGCCTTGCCCACCCGCGTCTCCGCTTCCAGCCGATTGACCAGGTCGACCGTGTTGAAGAAGCGCACCCGCGCTTCGCGCTCACGCACACAGTTCGCCCCGATGGCGATGGCCAGGTGCGTCTTGCCCGAGCCCGTGCCCCCGACCAGCACGATGTTGCGGCTCTCGGCCAGGAACGTGCCCCTGTGCAGCTCGCGCACCGCGGCAGCGTTCACCGGCGAGCCTGCGAAGTCGAACTCGGCCAGCGTCTTCATCGTTGGGAAGTGAGCGTTGCCCATGCGGTAGGCCGTGGCCCGGCTCTCCACGTCGGCCAGCTGCGCGGCCAGGAGCTGACCCACCACCTGCTCGGGTGAGTGATGCCGCTCGGCGGCCAGTGTGGTCACTTCGTCGTAGGCTGCGCGCATGCCGCGCAGCTTGAGCTTGACCATTAGCTCCAGGATGGCGGGGCGCTCCATCACGCTGGCACCCTCGTACGCAGTCCGTCGTAGCGGGCACAGTCGGCCTCGGGCACCAGGCCTAGCGTCAAGCAGGCCGGCGTCAGCACGGACTGAGGCGGCTCAGGCTCGCGGCTCCGAGCCAGGATGTTGAGCTCGGCGTCGGCGCTGTGCAGTCGCGCGGCCAGGGCGGTGACGCAGGCCGCCTCAACCGCCGCCAGTCCCGCATCGGGCACGGCTGAGAGGATGCTCACGAACTGCCGGTCCCCATCAGGATACGCGCTGAGGCGTTGGCGGACCTCGCCAAGCGCTTCAGGCAAAGCCCAGGCTGCGAACCACCGATAGACCGTGCGCCAGGGCGGGAAGTCGGACGGGAGAAGCTGCCAGGGACAGCCGGAGCGCCGCACGTAGGAGATTGCGTTGACGACCTCTCGCGGCGGCCAAGAGCGCGGGCGGCCTTGGTCGCAAAGCGGTGGAAGCAGCGGCTCCAGCAGCACCCACTCGGTGTCCGTTAGGTCGCTCACGTCGCGTAAGCCCGTTCGGCTATGATGCCGACGGGTGGTCGGGGTCCACATCGCAGGGTCCAAGCAGGCTTCGAGCCCACCCTTGGAATCAGCACCGCCCCAGCCACTCAACCCCGTTTCGAGACAGGCTCTTGGCGGGGCTCGAGACGTCCTCCCCGGGCGGCTTCCTGCAGGATTAGCTTGTCGAGCGTCAGGTCCGCGATCGCCTTCCTCAGCCGCTGGTTCTCCGTCTCCAGGTCCTTCATGCGCCGGACCTGATCGGTCTTCAGCCCGCCGAACTCACGGCGCCAGCGATAGTAGGCCACCTCGCTCACGCCGATCGCCCGGATCGCCTCCGCCACGCTCGTACCTTGTCCGATTAGCACGTCGGCTTGGCGCAGCTTCGCAACGATCTCCTCGGGCTTGGGTCACTTCCTCGACATCGATCCGTCCTCCTGGCTGAAAAGCCATACCAAAGGGCGAACCACTCCGCTGGGGGCGGATCACAAAGGCGATCTGCTCTTCTTCACGGCTCCGCTCCTCCCGTCAGGGTCTCACAAGACCGGACAACTCGCACTCAGACCGGACCAAATACACGGGGGGACGTCAGCTCAGGTTAGCTTTTGCGCGAAACAACACGCGCTTGAGAACACAATCGCTTCGCCAAAACTGACAACCAATATTATCTCACTAAGCCCGGGTTAGTTCGTGCAAAATTTGGATCCTCAGCAGCTAACAATACAGAAGACTTGCTTTTTGCTATCTTGTCTACTGAATACCATGTGTAAGCAAGTATGATGGCGAACAATAGATTTCCTTCAATCAGCCAGAGGGGCATTGTAGCCATGTTGATCAGAGTGAAACTTACGATCCCGCACAGAGAAACGATACGGGGAACACCTCGGAGCCTCATAGCCAACGCTCCAGTCCGAAGAAGAACAGCTAAGAACATTACTAATCCAAAAATACCAAATTCATAAGCATATGATACGAATGTATTGTGAGCATATAGATGGAACAAATCTTGCCACGAGTCTGCACCAAACCCAAACAGGAAATTCATTTCGCCTGAACGAAGCCAGGGTGTAAGGTATACACTCCAAATGTACGCCCTCCCCGACAGTACTTTTTTGTCCATTCTAGAAAAGTATTCTGGTGGTTTTATAAAATCTGTTCCATTTTCCACGATGGTCAAAACATCTTTAAATCTTTCAGCAAATAAAGTTGATACTGCTACCGCTCCAGTAAGAGCTAAAACCAAAAATACCAAGGTCACCGCAGATCTTTGACTAGGACGAACCCTTATTGCTACCACGCATACTACAAACGCAAGTATCGATGGCGCGGCTGCTAAGATTGATGTCCGATAATTCGCGGCTATGAGGCCAATTATTCCAATACATCCAAAAACAAGGGTATAACGACTGCCCACTCTTGTGAAACAAGCGACAAATAGAAAGGTCACCAAGATTATCGAAAAAGCTGCCTCGTGGTAGTAACCGCCAATATAGCTCGCAGATCCGTCGACTTCAGTTGCTTTGACCGGACCGATGACATAGGACACTATCTGCAGGCTGATCGGCAGCAGAAAGGCGACACTCAGGAGGCCCATAACCTTAGCTATGCCATGACGTTGAAGTGCGTCGTAGCATAGAAAGGCCACCGAAAGGAGATACATAAATTTAATTATTGTGTTTGCGCTTCCTAAATACCTTCCGTTTACTATGCCGCTAAGTATAATAATTATAAGTAAAGATAGTAGAAATAAGCTGTCTACTCTCAGTAAATATCTTCTTTTAACTATTAAAATACTCACTATTACAATCAAAAGAGAAGAGATGGCGTTTAATGAAAGCCCGGCAATAAAGGGTTTATAAGTGACGAAGTGGAATGCTGACATCGCGTACCTCAGCCAGAAAGCGAAGACCAGCAGTCGCGTTTGATTGTCGCTCACGACACGCAGAAAACTTATCGTAATCGCCAGCGAAAGCAGCGCCATTGGTAATAGAATTGGCAAAAACATGCCGGGAGCGTCACGCACTATGTTCAATCCTTGTTCGTACGATGAAGCGTCGTTAAGGTAACGAAGCTCCTGCCTGGTCATCAACTGCTGCAAAATTTGTGCAGTCGTCAACTGCAAGACTCGTCTCTGACGTACGCTTAGTATTTGGCATGGTAGAGACCTTGAGTCCATAAGATAGTAGCCCAGTTACCCTTCGTACTGCAGGGAAGGCAGCACAAATTAGCTTCCTTTTGAAGTTCCTGTTAGGGAGATGACGGTTCGTCGAGAGATTAAGGTGCTTGAACGAGGCCTAGGGGTGCGAGGATGGGAGCTCGTACAA
>NZ_BPQP01000111.1 GCF_022179305.1 Methylobacterium iners | reverse complement strand
TGCAGCTTGCCTAACCTCTGAGCACTTTTGCCAGCTATTTAATGAAAATTAACTTCCGATCACGAGAATGTGAGCAGATCACATTTTGTGGAACGGTGGTCGAACGGCGCATTTGCTTGGGTGGGCGAGATGAAACTGCTGAACAACCTCAAGATCTTGAGCAAACTTGCCATCCCCGCCCTGATGCTGATCACGGTCGCTGTCGGCTTAGTCGCGCTCGCGTGGTCAAGCCTCAACAGCCTCGATCAGAACACCCAGCGCATCGTGGACGTGACAGCCGCACGCGCGGTCACTGCCCTGCAGATGGCCTATGCCATGGACGAGGCGACCATCCGCGAGAAGAACATCATCATCGAGACTGACGCCTCCGCGATGCAGGCGCAGTTCAAGCTGTATCAGGAGGCGCGTCAGGACGCCTTGAACGCCATCGACCACCTCATTGGTCTTGCCGACACGCCCGAGCGCCGCGCGGTCAACGAGGCGATCAAAGCTGACCTCAACGCTTTCTTCTCGGCCGCCGACAAGTCGATTGGCCATGGGCTGAAGAACGAGAACGATCTTGCCGCCAAGGTGTCCAACAGCGCAGTTCGCGAAACTCGCGCGAAGGTCTCGGAAGCCGTCAAGAAGCGCGTCGAGGCCAACATGAAGGACCTCTCAGGTGCTAAGGCTCAGGCGTCTGAGGTCGCCGGATCAGCGGTGCAGACCCTCATCACCGCAGCGGCCGTTGGCCTTGCTATCGCAGTCGGTCTCCTGGCCTACATCGTCGTGATCGGCGTCACCCGCCCGCTTGCTGCCATGACGAACGCGATGGGCGCGCTCGCTCATGGTGACCTTGCCGTCGAGGTGCACGGGTCTGAGCGCAGGGATGAGGTGGGTCTTCTTGCCCGCTCGCTTCAGGTGTTCAAGGACAACGCCGTGACTGCCCAGCGACTGGCGGCCGAGCAGGCCTCGGAGAACGAAGCCAAGCTGCGCCGTGCCGAGCGCCTGGATCAGGTCACGCGCAGCTTCGAGCACAACGTCTCGGCCCTGACGCAGGGGCTGGCGGGCGCCTCGACC
>NZ_BPQP01000109.1 GCF_022179305.1 Methylobacterium iners | reverse complement strand
CGCCAGACCCGCTCAAGACAACATACACTCCCTTAAACGATCAGCGCCTTGGCGCGGGGTGGAGCAGCCCGGTAGCTCGTCAGGCTCATAACCTGAAGGTCACAGGTTCAAATCCTGTCCCCGCAACCAAAATCTGAAAAAGCCCCGCCCGGCATTTGCCGGCGGGGCTTTTTGCTGTTCATGTCCTACGATGAGGGCCTGCCGGGTTGCGGTCGCCCGGACTTACGGGATGACGGGCTGGACCTGCTTGGGCAGGTTTAGGCGATCAGGATCGTGGCGCGGCTCGTAGCACCTTCTCAAGAGTCTCAGAGCAGCCCGACATTCGCTGGCGCTCGTGTCACTTCCCCGTGCACAGGCCCCGATCGGCGAGCCGGCGATGGTCCCGAGGATCGCAATCCGTGGACAGGAAGGAGGCCCATTCCGCCGGCGTGCCGTAGAAGGCGTTGCGGTCGACATCCCCGCGCACTCCGGGCACCCGGCCCGTCGAGGTGAACTGCCACAGCATCCACTTGCGCTTGGCGAAGCGCTGTTCGGGCTCGGCCGCTGTCGACCGGACCCAGTGCGGGTAGTCGGGCAGCTCGTCCTCGAGCACGTCCTTATGGAAGGTGATGTCGGTGTAGATGATCGGCCGCTTGCCCGTGTACCGCTCCATCTCGTCCAGCATGTACTGGATCATCGACAGCGCCTGCGCCTTTGGCAGCTTCTTCGGGCATTTCTGCGAATGGCCGTTCCACTCCACGTCGAGGACGGGGGGGAGGGCGGTCGGGTCGTTCGGGACGTTCTGCTTGAACCAGGCCATCTGGTCCTGGGCCGACCGGCACCAGAAGACGAAATGGTAGGCGCCCCGTGGTACGCCGGCCCGGGCCGCGCCCTCCCAGTTCTCCCGGAAGCGCTCGTCGAGATGGTCGCCACCCTCGGTCGCCTTGATGAAGGCGAACTGCGTGCCCGCGCTGCGGACGGAGGCCCAGTCGATGGGACCCTGCCACTTGGAGATATCGATCCCGTGGACGGGGTGCTTCTGCGCCTTCGCCACACCGGGATGGGGCTTTACGTCGCCCTTGAGCGGATAGAAGGTCGTGTCGCTGGCACAGGCCGCGAGGCCGGCCGTCAAGGCGATCGGAACGAGTCCGCGCATCCAAGAGCGGCGGCGGTTCCGCGTCGGCGCCGGGTTCGAGGCGATCTCGTTCTTCAGCAACATCGATGCCCGGCCCAGATCCTTAGCGCCACTGACTTGGCTAATCGATGGCCGAGCGCGGTTAACAGACCTTTGCTGCGTTTGCGGCGGAATTCCGGAAGCCGTTGCGCACACAGCACATTGCGCCGGGGAAGAGGCCGCGCCTCGTTCCCGCTGCCGGTCCTAAATCCCGGTCGGATCGCCCTTTTCCCCTGGAGGCCGTGATGTCGAAGAAAGTGTTTACCATCGGCTACGAAGGCCTCGATCCCGAGCGGCTCTTCGCGGCCCTCCGCGAGGCGGGCGTCTCGACACTCGCCGACGTCCGGGCCGTCGCGAACTCGCGCAAGCGGGGATTCTCGAAGGCCGCCCTGCATACCGGGCTCGAACAGGCCGGCTTCGGCTACGAACATCTTCGCACGCTCGGAACGCCGAAGGCCGGCCGCGAGGCGGCTCGGGCCCACGATGCCGGCCTCATGCGACGCATCTACTGCGAGGAGGTGCTGGAGACGGCCGAGGGTCGCAACGCGTTCGACGAGCTGATCGTGCTCGCGAGCCGGGTGCCGACCTGTCTGCTCTGCTTCGAGCGCGAGCCGGACCGCTGCCATCGCCGCGTGCTGACCGAGCGCCTTGCGGCGCAGGGCTTCGCAGCCGTCGACCTGTTCGGATGAGCGCGGCCGGCGGCGCCTGATCAACCGTCCGTGCAGGACGAGCCGTCCCTCTCCCGCCCCGACAGGGCAAGGCTGAGCTCGCCCGTGGTCTTGATGTCGAGACTGACCGTGACGCCGCTGCCAGGCTCGATGAGGTGCACGAACGCGAGCAGGCTCGCCTGCACCTCAGCGGATTGCTTCCCGAGGAACGCCTCGAGTTCCGTGAGCACTAGGCTCTTCGCCGCGGGGGAGTCGGTACGGACGGGGCGGAGATAATTAGGCAGCATAGGACCGGACACCTGTGGTGGGTTGCGAGAGGTGGTGAGTGACGAGGTCGTCGCGACGCAGGCCGCCCTGCCGCCGGACTGCGGCGAGGCTGGCGTCGGAGATGTCGATGGAGACGGCCAGCGTCGGCTGACCCTCGATGACCTGCGGGAGCCCTAGGGGCCGGGACTTGAAGCCCGCCTGCTGCCAGCGCGGCAGCCACCACATCTCGACGACGGCGGTGAGCTGGACGATGTCCTCGTTCAGGCAGAATTGTTGGACCGCGGCCAGGAGCCGGCAATCCGTGCGGCCGTACCGGCGCTCCTTGACGACAAAGTAGCGCGTCCACTCGTAGATCTGCGGGCCGGTCGGAAGCGCGCGATGAACGAGGTGCGGGAAGACCTCGCTGAGCATGTGGGGGCGCAGGGTCGGGTAGAGGCGCTGTCCGCCGACGAGCTTGCTGCCGTCCACGGCGAGCAGGTAAATCGCGTGCTCGTCGTCGTAATCATCGACGTCCCGACAATCGTCTCGCCTGAGATCGTTCCATCCACGTTCTCCAACGAAGATGTCGTGCCTTGCGCGATGGTGCTGTTCAATCAGATCGGAATAATACGCTCTGTTTTCCCGCGTGATGACATGAATGTCGGTCATGATGCTTCGCGCGGCCTCCCCAGGACGCACGAAACGTACAAGTAACAAGATCTTGAACGGTATTGTAGGTTCTTACAGGGTCTCGCCGGACCGGCCGGTCCGGCAGCGGGTGAGCGCCCGCACCACCCGACACGCTCTCGTTGACTTGCGCGGACGCGAAGCGTCGCGGCAGACGTCGGCGCTTCGGCCCGGCGTCATCGCCGGACGGCCCGACACCGGCCGGTCAGATACGGATGAACTTGGCCTGCATGGCCTTGACCACGGCCTGAGTCTTGTTGGCCGCGGCGAGCTTCTGCATGGCATTCACGGTGTGGGCGGTCGCCGTGCGCTCGGTGATCTGAAGGATCTCCGCCGTGTCCCGGGACGACTTGCCGAGGGCGGCCCAGGTCAGGGTTTCCCGCTCCCGCTTCGTCAGCGGGTTCGGCACGTCGCGCGACGTGCCCAGGTTGAGCTGCCGGGCGCGCTCGAAGGCGTACATGGCGATGAGGTGAATGGCCGGCTTCGTGCGGCGGGACAGGTCGAGGTTCTTGCCGCTCATGGAGAAGCAGGCCTCCTGTCCGTTGGCCCCATGGATGGGCAGGCTGAAGCCGCGCGCCATCCCGAAATCCTCCGCCCGCGTCATCACCTCGCGCGCGCCCGGTTCAGTTTCGGGATTGTAGGGGGCCTCGGTCCATTCGAATGGCGAGGTCGTGTTCCGGCAGAGACGAATAACCGGATCGGAGCGCACGAAGTTGCGCTGGCTGTAGAGCTCGAACCAGCCCAGGGGCCAGCGCTTCAGGACGACGACCTGTTCGAAGCGTTCGGTCGGGTGGGGCAGCCCCGTCATGATGAAGTGTTCGAAGCCGAACTCGGACAGGATGTCCGTCACGGCGGCGACGACGGCATCTTGGCCGGAGCAGAGATCCAGCTCCTCGACGAAGGTCAGGGCCCGGGTGGCGCAGTCTTCAGTCTTCCCGCTCACAGCGGCGTCCTAACCTTTCCGACACATCGCGGCCGCCCGGCGAGTTTGGACGGTTTTGGTCTGCTCGGCTTCGTGACGGCGACCGCCAGCCTCGTACATCTGAGCGGCGTTCATGGCCGCAAGCAAGTATCTGGCCGGGGCCTTAAGCAGTTTTCGGCCTGCAAAAGCGCCGATGATCCAAGTGGGAGCCGAATTTGCGCCGATGTGTCCTCGAACAGACACTCCGCCGTGCCCCCGGCGGCGGCCGCTCTCCCGGATGACGGCGTGCCGTTCCCAACCGGACATGCATGGCGGAGCCGGAGGCCGCAGGAGGATTTGTCGCAATCTCCCGCGCCCCTTGATCAAAGGACGGCGAGCCTCTATCCGGGCCGCGCCTCTCGCCCGGCTCTCGTCATGGGCGACCTTGTCTCAGGAAAGTGACGATGGCCAAAGAGAAGTTT
>NZ_BPQP01000108.1 GCF_022179305.1 Methylobacterium iners | reverse complement strand
TCAGAGGTTAGGCAAGCTGCACATGAAACAACGCATTCTTGCTAACGCACCGTTTGCCTGTGCCGGCCGTTCTACCTTCCAGGCGATGCGCCGTGCCGCAAACATCGTTTTGTGGATGGACAATACCACCATCAGCACAGGTGATCGTGGCGATGTCGCGCACCGATAGCGGCATGTACTCGCCTCCATCCGCTCGAATCGAGAGGTTGCAAAAACGGCAACGGGTCGGAAGGTGCACACAAAGTCACCGTCGCGCCTGCGGCTCATGCTCTCAAGAGTTGTTTTCGGCGTGTTCAGAACCGATCGGAGCCTTGTTGGGCATGGCTCGACCAAATCGCCGTCAACGTCTTCGACGCTGACGAGCCGCACGAGATTAACACCGACATCAGCCAACCTCCGATGCCTGTTTCCTACATGCTGTTCCCGCGCACGGGCCGGCAGAAATCCACTCTTCCCACACTTCAGCTCGGTCAAACTGCTTCAGTTCCGACCTTGAACCGCTGACGACCGCCCCATCACCCGGAGACCGCCTTCAGCAGGCGATTCGGTCGCAGCGGCGCGTGGCAGCGATCATCCGGGCGAGCGACTTTGCCCCCGGATGCCCCAGGAGGCCCGTGTTCCCCAGGACGTAAGAGGGCGTGGCGACGAGGCCGAGATCGGCGGCCATGCGCATCTGGCTCTTGAGGGCGAGGCGCACCTCGTCGCTGTCGCCGATCCCCTCGATCTCGGCGGCCGGGACGCCGAGCTTCCCCGCCGCGGCCAGCGCGGCGGGGCCATCGACCTTGCCCGGCCGGCCGAGGAGGCCCTGGTAGAGGCGCCACGTCGCCTCGGAGCCGAGCCTGCGCTGGACCGCGAGGGCGACCTTCGCGGCCTGGGCCGAATGGGGCGAGAGGATCGGGTTGTTGATGAGCCCGATGCGCAGGGCCGTGTCGCTCGCGCTGAGCGAGGCCATGTCGGCGGCGGCCTTCCGGCACCAGGGGCAGTTGTAGTCGAAGAACTCGTAGAGCGTGACCTCGGCCTCGCGAGGCCCGACATAGGTGACGCCGCGCAGCGCAGGGATCTCGCCCACGATCTCGCCCGGCAGGCGCATGTTGGCGACCGGCCGGCCCTCGTCTTTGTCGACGGCCACGGCCTGGCCGTAGCTCTGGGCCTGTACGGGCCGCGTCATCCCGATGCCTGCGACGAGGCCGGCGCTGCCGGCGAGGAAGCGTCGACGGTCGATCTGCATGACGTTCACGGCTTTGCCTGTGTCTCGCTGACCCATCAGAGGGACGGTCCGGGCCGGGTTCTAGCGGCGCCCGCGGCGGGGTGCCAGGGCAGGTCTGCCGATCGGTGTCCGTCGGTGCCAGCGGAGCAGAAGGGCGAAAGTGCCTCTGACTGCGCAAGCCCCCTCCTCTGCTGAGCAAGCGGCAAAACCTATCGAAACAAGGCGTCCTTCCCCGGACGGGTGGAGCACAGCGGAACCCGATCCGGGGTCCAGCACGGGAAGCCGCGAAGCGTCCGAAATCTTATGCCCTTCGTCATGAGCCGCTGACGCGGCCCTTTATTCGCTGGGTCCCGGATCACCTTCCGCTGACGCTCCAGGCGTCCGGGAAAGGGGCGGAGGTGGGATGTTCAGGGCTGCCAGTCACCAACCTCATCCCCCTCAACGCCTCTGACGCGGGGATCCGAAGACGGGTGAGGCGCATCCCTCTGCGCGATCGGGTTCACACAGGTCAGCTTGGGGCGGCCGGGTGACCATCATCAAGGCTCGTCGCATGACCCGGGCTCCCCTCTCGCTAGGGGGAAGGGGGGAGCGCGTCGGGGCTCCCGCGCATCGGGAATGTGAGGATCCCATAATCGCGCGCCGCGGAGAACTGCTCCTATAGCAGCCCGCCCGGGCGGTCGCCCACGGCCCAGGCCAGGGCCTGTTCCAGGCGGTCGTTGCCCCAGAACAATTCGCCGTCCTCGGTGAGGAAGGTCGGCGCCCCGAAGATGCCGCGCGAGCGCGCCTCCTCGCCGTTGGCGCGCAGGCGCATCTTGTTGGACTCGGCCGCGGCCGCCTTCAGGATCATGGAGCCGTCGAGGCCGAGACGATCGAGCAGAGCGGCCACTGCCGGCGGCTCGGCGATCGATTGTCCCTCAGCGAACTCGGCCCTGTAGACCGCCTTCGAGAAGGGGATCAGCCAGTCGTGGTCCATGCCGTAGGTGGCCGCCCGGGTCGCGCTGAGGCTGTTCTGCGGGAAGGGGTCCGGCCGGCTGATGGGCGGCAACCCGTGGCGGGCCGCCTCGCGCTCGAGATCGCGCCACATGGCGCGGCCCTTGGCCGGGTAGATGTTGAAGGGCGAGGAGTTCCAGCCCTGCGCCGCGAAGAGCGGCCCGACGAGGAAGGGCCGCCAGCGCAGCTCGACCCCGGCCTCCGCCGCGAGCGCCTCGATCCGCATGACAGAGAGATAGGAATAGGTGGAGGCAAACTCGTACCAGAATTCGAGGGTCGGCCGCCGCGCCATTCGTCGAATCTCCGGTGAGTACGAAATTCAGTGTCGCTCGCAGGCAGGGCGCCCGCAAGGCGGCGAGGCGCCACTGCCACGGTGTCCGAACGCGGCTCGCGGCGTACCGGTTGCACCGCGCGCCGCTCCGCTGGTAAGCCGCCGCGACGCCCGCGAACGCAAGCGAGTCCGATGCCAGACGCGAACCCCAAGCCCGTCAACAAGGTCGTGCTGGCCTATTCGGGCGGCCTCGACACCTCGATCATCCTGAAATGGCTGCAGACCACCTACAATTGCGAGGTCGTCACCTTCACGGCCGACCTCGGCCAGGGCGAGGAGTTGGAGCCGGCAAGGGCCAAGGCCGAGCTCCTCGGCATCAAGCCGGAGAACATCTTCATCGAGGATCTGCGCGAGGAGTTCGTGCGCGACTACGTCTTCCCGATGTTCCGGGCCAACGCCGTCTACGAGGGCGTCTACCTGCTGGGCACCTCCATCGCGCGGCCGCTCATCGCCAAGAAGCAGATCGAGATCGCTGAAGCCGTCGGGGCCGACGCCGTCTGTCACGGCGCCACCGGCAAGGGCAACGACCAGGTGCGGTTCGAGCTCGGCTACTACGCGCTCAAGCCCGACGTCACGGTGATCGCACCCTGGCGGGAATGGGACCTGCGCTCCCGCGAGCAGCTCATCGCCTTTGCCGAGGCGCACCAGATCCCGATCGCCAAGGACAAGCGCGGCGAGAGCCCGTTCTCGGTCGACGCCAACCTCCTCCACGCCTCCTCGGAGGGCAAGGTGCTCGAGGACCCGGCCGTCGAGGTGCCGGACTACGTCTATTCGCGCACGCTCTCGCCGGAGGAGGCGCCGGACCAGCCGACCCTCATCACGATCGGCTTCGAGCGCGGCGACGCCGTCTCGGTCGACGGGGAGCGCCTCTCCCCGGCGAGTTTACTGGCGAAGCTCAACGAGCTCGGCCGCGCCAACGGCATCGGCCGGCTCGACCTCGTCGAGAACCGCTTCGTCGGCATGAAGAGCCGCGGCATGTACGAGACGCCGGGCGGCACCATCCTGCTGCCGGCCCACCGGGCCATCGAGTCGATCACGCTCGATCGCGGCGCGGCGCATCTCAAGGATGCGCTGATGCCGCAATATGCGGAGCTGATCTACAACGGCTTCTGGTTCTCGCCGGAGCGCGAGATGCTGCAGGCGCTCATCGACAAGAGCCAGGAGATGGTCACCGGCGAGGTGCGGCTGAAGCTCTACAAGGGCGGGGTCCACGTCATCGGCCGCACCAGCCCGAACTCCCTCTACGACCAGGAGCTCGTCACCTTCGAGGAGGGCGCGGTCGCCTACGACCACCGGGACGCCGCGGGCTTCATCAAGCTCAACGCGCTCCGGCTGCGGACGCTGGCGCAAAGGCGGAAGGTGTCGGGGGGCTGAGGGTTCATCGCGCTTTGTCATTCCGGGGCGCCGCAGGCGAGCCCGGAACCCATAGCCTTTGGCAGTTCTCCAGCTTGCCGCGTCAGCGTTTCTGGGTTCCGGGCTCCGCTACGCGGCCCCGGAATGACAAACGTGGTGGAGCGGGCAACCCGGTTGAGCCGCCAGAGGCCTATCGCGAGGCAGGTCGCTCGCGTCTCGCCTCCAAACGATCCGCCAGCTCCGACACGAAGGCCGCGGTGCGGGACAGCGCGTTCGGCTCGGCCAGGGCGCCGATGACGGCCGGGTCGAGGGCGAGACCGGCTCGCACCAGGTCGGGCCAGTCCGCGGCCGCCGGCCAGCCCTCGCGGCAGAGGGCGGCGCCGAGCGCCTCCAGGCGGCGGGCCTTGACGACCTGCTCGTCGTAATGCCGCGGCTCGGCCAAGCAGATGAAGCGCTTGGCCCCCGCGGCCACGGCCGCGACCACGCCGTCGCCGCCGCCCCCGACCACCAGGGCGGCCGGTCCGAGATAGGGGCCGATGTCCGACACCCAGCCGTGGAGATGGAGGTTCGGGGGCAGCGCGGTGCCGTCGGGCCGGACCGGTCCGAGCACGTGCCAGACGCGATCGGGCACGGCACGGGCGGCGGCGGCGAGTTCGGCGGCGGAGCCCCCGGCGCCGCCGCGGCCGTAGACGACCAGGATCGAACCGTCCTCGGCGACAGGCTCGAGCCGCCCGGAGCCGAGAAAGCCGGCGTGAAAGGTCTTGGCCCGGACCCAGTCCGGCGTGCTCTCAGCCTCGAGCGCGGCCGGAAACGGGGCGATCAGGTGCGCCGCGCCGCGGAACGCCTCGAGATGCGGCATGTCGGTGCGCTCGCCGGCCAAGCGCACCACGAGGGTCGGCACCGACAGGAGCCGCGCGAGCAGCGCGACCTCGACGGACACGTCGACGACCATCAGGACCGGGTCGGCCGCGGCGATCCAGGCCGCGATCCGGCTCATCCGGTCGCGGATCGCGTCGATGCCGAGCGGCGCGTAGTGCAGTCCGCGCGGCCGATCCGCCTCGCCGTCCAGGCCGTCGAAGCCGTCGATCCGGTCGTCGGGCAGGTCGAGGAGGTCGACGGCCGCGCCGCTCGTGTCGATCTCGGCGAAGGTGCCGATCAGCGTCACCGGGCGGTCGAGGGCGGCGGCGAGGCGGGCAGCGCGCTGCCAGTGGCCGGCGCCCTGATGGTGCACGTAGTAGCCGACCGGCCGCCGGCTCATGCGCAGAGCGCCGCCTGCGGGCTCGCGGGTTCCCGCAACAGGTCGTCGATCCCGGCGATCGCGGCGCCCAGGGGCACGGGATCGGGCTCCGGCGCGAGCGGCCCGCGATGGGCGTCCATGCGCTCGACGAAGGCGATGTCGTTGAGGCCGGGCCCGGCCCCGATCGCCGCCAGATCGGCGGAGCCGATTCCGAGCGCGCGCAGGGCGCCCTGCCGGTCCACGGCGTTCCAGGCGAGGCGCCAGTCGCGGCGCCGCTCGATCAGCGCGCGCCAGAAGCCGGCGGGCGGCAGGCGGTAATCCTCGTGCCCGGCGACGACCCGGGAACGCCGCAGCATCTCCGTCGCCATCCCGCCCTCGACCCGGCCGTTGCGGCGGGCCGAGACCCGGATCGACACGGCGGGGCAGTGCCGCACGCGGCCGCCGTGACGGCGGACGAGGGCGACGAGCGCGTTGTCCTCGCCGCAGGGAATCACGGGCAGGCCGCCCACCGCGCGGTAGAGATCGGCGCGAAGCGCGAGGCTTGCCGCGACGTGGTCGCCGTGGCGGGGTTCGGGATCGTAGGAGGGCGGGTCGATCGCCGCCTCCAGGGCGCGAATCCCGGCCCAGTAGCACTCGATCCGGCGATGCAGCTCCGCGAGCGCCGCATCGGGAGGAGCATGGGAATCGTCGATCACCAAGCGCCCGCCGACGAGTTCGGCGCCCTCGAGCGCCCGCAGGTTCGCTGTCACCCAGTTCGGGGGCGCGAGGGCGTCGGCGTCGGTGCTGAGGAGGACGCCGTCGGCGACGCCCTCCGCCTCCAGCCAGGCGGCACCGGCATCGAGGGCCATCCGGCGCGCGGTCCCGACATGGGCGGCCTCGGGCGGAAGGCTCGCCTCGATCAGGCGAAGGTCGAGACCCGCCTCCTCTGCGGCCCGGCGCGCAGCGCCGGCCGTGTCGTCCGAGCAGTTGTTGGCGAGGACGACGACGCGCAATCGCAAACCCTCGACGCCGTCCTGGGACCCGAGCGAGCCGAGGAGCCGCGGCAGCACCTCGGCCTCGTTTCGGGCCGGGACGCACACGACGGCCCGGCGGAACGACGTCCCGGGCTCAGGCATCGTCGAACAGGCGCGTGCCCGCATAGGCGACGCTGGGGGCGACCCGCGCGAGCGCGCCGGCCCGCGCGACCTCGTCGCGATACAGGGCCTCGTAGCGGTCCGTCATGGTCTCGGCGTCGAAGAGGTGCTCCGCGCGGCGGCGGCAGGCGCGGCGGTCGAGGCGGATCGCCTGGCCGATCGCGCGCCCGAGATCGGCGACATCGTCGGCCCGGGCGATCACGCCGCAGCTCGCATCGAGGATATCGGGGATGGCGCCGCGCCCGAAGGCCGCCACGGGCGTGCCGCAGGCCAGCGATTCCGCGAGCACGAGCCCGAAGGGCTCCTCTCAGCGCGGCGTGCAGAGCGCGACGCAGGCCTCGCCCACGCGCCGCGCGAGTTCGGCATGCGAGAGGTGCCCGAGATAGGTGACGTCGGGCCCGAGGCGCGGCGCGATCTCGGCCGTCCAATAGGCGGTGTCGCTGCGCGGCCCGGCGAAGCGCAGGGGCAGGCCGGCGGCCCGGGCGGCGTCGATGGCCAGATGCGTGCCCTTCTCCGGAACGAGCCGCCCGGTCCAGATCGCGTGCGGCGCGCCGGACGGCTTCGAGACGTAGGGAAAGGCGTCGAGGTCGATACCGTTGCCGACGATGCGCAGCCCTTCCAGGATGTTCGTCCACTCGGCGGCGAGGGACTTCGAGACGGCCGTGAAGGTCATGTCGCAGGCCCGGGCGCGCACGCCGTCCACGAAGGGCTCGAAGGGCGGCGTGTGCAGCGCCGTCAGCATCGGCACCGCGATCGCGGGGGCGCGGAGCAGCGGCAGTGGATGCAGGCTGTTGTTGTGGACGAGGTCGAAACCGCCGGCCGCGAGCGCGTCCATGATCCAGCCATACGCCGCGTGCTCGGCCCGATCGATCCGCACCTCCGAGGCCTCATCGACGGCCGTGCCGGTTGGCGGGCAGACCTCGACGACCTCGCAGGTAGCGCTGGACCCCTTCGAGGCGAACAGCGTCACCGCATGTCCCCGGGATTGCAGGGCCGAGGCGAGGAAATGCGTGTGCATCTCGAGCCCTCCGGAGAAGGGCTGCGCGATCGGGTACTTGAGATGAGCGACGATGGCGATCTTCACGAGGCGCGCAACATGGGCTGGAGATCCCTGGACGGCAGGGGCGAGCGCCGGTGGAGCGGCCGCGCGCCCTAGCATGATCCTGAACTGTCCGGAAACGGACTGTGAGACCGGCTTAACGCGGCTGAACCCCGTTGGTCTCACCTCGACGTTCGACGCGACCCTGGCACCGCCACGCTTTACGCTACCTGAACGGGCGGCCTGGGCCGAAAACGCGACCGGGCCTGCCTTCGCGTCCTCGGGCATCCTCGCCAACAAAAAGGCCCGCTTCCGAGGGGATCGGAGGCGGGCCGTAAAAGGGGGAGTTTCTACACGAGCCTGGGTGAAACCCACGGTATCGGCGCCGGTTCCTTAGAAGATCCAGGGCGAAGATCTTCATCTACAAGGGGCTTGCTGTAGGTGAGGAGATGCTGAAGGCGGGAGAGCGGGTTTTCATCGTCTCGGCAGGTGCAACCCCGACCTTTCCGTCGGGCTCTGCGACGGATGCAATCCGCAACATGCCTCCCGGCATCGTCTGCCAGGCCTTTTTCGCACGGAGGTGAAGGGGCTCGCCAGCCTTCAAGCCGGCGCGTCGTGGCGCCGAGGCTTCGCCAGCGCGCCTTCCTCCGCTATCTGAGCCCGCAGCGGCGCCCGGCCTCGGGCCGCGGGGACGTGGAAGGACAGCATGGTCACACGAGGGTTCACCGGCCGCAGGCCGCCGGAGGCGACGCGCGAGCGGCTGCCGCCGGGGCAGTACCTGACGGAGGATTTTCCGGTCCTGCAGCTCGGGCCCACGCCGCGGATCGACCTCGACCGCTGGCGCTTCACGCTGCGCGAGGGATCGCGGCCGCTGAAGACCTGGACCTGGGCGGAGTTCGAGGCGCTGCCGCGCACGACCTGGTCCGGCGACATCCACTGCGTGACGAAATGGTCGAAGTTCGACACGGCCTGGGAGGGCGTCAGCTTCGACGACATCCTTGCGGCGGCCGGCATCGCGGCGCCCACCGGCTTCCTGCTCGCCGAGGGCTACGACGACTACACCACCAACCTGCCCGTGGCCGATCTCGCGGGCGCCAAGGCGATGGTGGCGACGCGCTATGCCGGCGCGCCGATCACCCCCGACCACGGCGGCCCGGCCCGGCTCCTCGTGCCGCATCTCTACTTCTGGAAGAGCGCCAAGTGGGTGAAGGGCCTGCGCTTCACCCAACGGGACGAGGCCGGCTTCTGGGAGCTGCGCGGCTATCACATGTACGGCGATCCCTGGCGCGAGCAGCGCTTCACCGGTGATTGAGCCGGACGCACGTCCGCTCGCCTGGCAGAGGGCGACGATCCTCGCCATCACGCCGGTGACGCCGCGGGTGAGGAGCTATCGCCTCGGCGTCGCCTTCGACCGGCCTGCCCATGCCGGCCAGCATGTCGACCTGCGCCTGACGGCGCCGGACGGCTACCAGGCCCAGCGCAGCTACTCGATCGCCTCGGCGCCCGACGACAGCGGCACCATCGAGCTCCTGATCGAAGGGCTCTCGGACGGCGAGGTCTCGGTCTTCTTCGAGGAGGTCGCGGCGGTCGGCGACGAGATCGAGCTCCGCGGCCCGATCGGCGGCTCCTTCGTCTGGGTTCCGGAGGACGGCGGTCCCCTCCTCCTCGTCGGCGGCGGCTCCGGCATCGTCCCGCTGCTGGCGATGCTGCGCCACCGCGCCGCCGCGGCGCCGGACGTGCGCTCGCTCCTGATCTACTCGGTGCGCGAGGGGGCGGAGGCGATCGCCCGCGAGGAGCTGCTGGACCGGGCGCGCGACGAACCCGGTTTCGACCTGATGCTGAACGTGACCCGCGAGGGCGGCGGCCGGCGCCTCGACGCCGCGCTCATGGCTGAGGCGTTGGACCGGCTCGGCACCCCGCGCCACGTCTATGCCTGCGGCTCGAATGCCTTCGTCGAGGCCGCCTCGAACCTGCTCCTCGACGCCGGGCTGGCGCCGGGCACGATCCGCACGGAGCGGTTCGGCGGCTGAGGCCGCCGGGCCTCGATCACGGGCTGAAGATCAGCGTCAGGTAGACGAAGAAGACGACGAGGTGCACCGCGCCCTCGAGCATCGTCGTGCGCAGGCCCGAGAAGGTGATGGTGCTGAGGATCAGCGTCACCACGAGCAGGGTCATCTCGGTGGGCGCCAGCCCCAGCACCACGGTCTGGCCGGAGATGAGGCCGACGATGAGCACCGCCGGGACCGTGAGGCCCACGGTCGAGGTCGCCGCGCCGAGGCAGAGGTTGATCGCCCGCTGCAGTTCGTTGCGCGCGATCGCCTTCAGCGCGCTGATTCCCTCCGGCGTGAACACGATGCCCGCGATGAGCACGCCGCCGAGTGCCGAAGGCGCGCCGAGCGCCGCGATGCCGTGGTCAAGGATCCCGGCGAGGCTCTTCGAGAGGAGCACGATCGGGAGGATGTTGGCGATGAGAAGGGCGGTGTGGCGGAGCACCGAACCGCCCGCCGCATGGGCCGGCGCAGGCGGCTCCGTCGGTCTCGACGCGGAGGCCGATGTCTCGTTGGCGTGGATGAAGAAGCTGCTGTGCCGCCCCGTCTGGATCGCCAGAAAGATCGCGTAGAGCGCCACGGTGAATACCGAGAAGGCGATCGATTGCAGCGCGGTCAGCGTGCCGACGCTCGTCGAGGTGGTGAAGTTCGGGATGATCAGCGCGATGGTGGTGAGCGGGATGATCACCGACAGGAAGGCCGAGGCGCCCTTCAGATTGTAGGATTGCTGGTGGTAGCGCAGCCCGCCGATCAGGAGCCCGAGGCCGACGATGCCGTTGAGCACGATCATGAGGACGGCGAACATCGTGTCCCGCCCCAAGGTCGGCGCCGCCTTGGCGGAGAGCATCACGGCGGACACGAGGACGACCTCGATGACCACGATGGAGAGCGTGAGGACCAGGGTGCCGTAGGGCTCGCCGAGGCGATGGGCGAGCTCCTCGGCCTCGTGGACGACTCCGAAGGCCGACCACAGGATGACCGCGAACAACCAGAGGAACAGGGCAGCCGCCCAGAGCGGCTGGCCGAGATCGCCGAGCCAGGCTGGTCCGAACACGAAGAAGGCGGCGAGCTTCCCCACGCCACCGCCAATCGCAGAACCGACCCCATCATCCGCTCTCACCTCCCGTGTGACCCCGCGCCCTTGTGCCAGCGACGGACGGAAGGCGATACCGGCGCGGCGCATCTCGCTCGCACGGGTCCGCACGATGCCCATGCGCTGCAGCCGGTGGCGCGCCGCGGCCGTTGCCGCTAGAAGGATCGCCTGACGCAACCGTTCGAGGCCGGATTTCCGGCCCCAGGAAGCTCGTTCCGCGCTCGCGCGGACGCTATCCGATCGGTCCGACCTGCAAGGCTCTCCTCCCGTGCCCTTCCCGACCCTGCCGGCCCCGCTCGCCCGAGCGCTCGCCGCGCGCGACTACGAAGAACCCACACCGGTCCAGAGCGCCGTCGTCGAGGCCGCGGCCTCGGGCCGCGACCTTCTCGTCTCGGCCCAGACCGGCTCGGGCAAGACCGTCGCCTACGGACTCGCCTTCGCCGACGAGCTGGTGGGGGAGGCCGAGACCCTGGGGCCCGCCGGGCCGCCGTTGGCGCTCGTGATCGCGCCGACGCGCGAGCTCGCCCTTCAGGTCCAGCGCGAGCTGTCCTGGCTCTACGCCGAGACCGGCGCGAAGGTGCTCGCCTGCGTCGGCGGCATGGACCCGCGCCGCGAGAGCCGGGCCCTCAACGAGGGCGCCCACATCGTCGTCGGCACGCCGGGCCGCCTGCGCGACCACCTGGAGCGGCGCAACCTGGCGACCCAGGCGTTGCGCGCCGTCGTCCTCGACGAGGCCGACGAGATGCTCGATCTCGGCTTCCGCGACGACCTCGAGTTCATCCTGTCCGTCACCCCGCAGGACCGCCGCACGCTCCTGTTCTCGGCGACCCTGCCGAAGGCGATCGCGAGCCTCGCCGAGCGCTACCAGCGCAACGCGCTGCGCATCGCGGTGAAGGGCGAGGCCCAGGGCCACGCTGACATCACCTACAAGGCGATCCGCGTGGTGCCCCGGGAGATCGAGCACGTCGTCGTCAACACCCTGCGCCTCGTCGAGGCGCCCACCGCCATCGTGTTCTGCAACACCCGCAACGCCGTGCGCCACCTCCAGGCCGTCCTCAACGAGCGCGGCTTCTCGGCGGTAGCGCTGTCGGGCGAGCTCGGCCAGGGCGAGCGCAACGCGGCGCTGCAGGCCCTGCGCGACGGCCGCGCCCGGGTCTGCGTCGCGACCGACGTCGCCGCGCGCGGCATCGACCTGCCCACCGTCAGCCTCGTGATCCATGCCGACCTGCCCCACGACGCGGAGGTGCTGCAGCACCGCAGCGGGCGCACCGGCCGGGCCGGGCGCAAGGGCACGAGCGTTATCCTGGTCCCCGCCTCGCGGCGGCGGCGAGCCGAGCAGATGCTGGCGATCGCCAAGGTCCATGCCGATTGGGACGGCCCGCCCAAGGCCGAGGAGATCCGCCGCCTCGACGGCGAGAGGATGTGGCAGGACCCGATCTTCACGGAAGCCGCCGCCGAGGAGGACGTCGCGATGGCGGAGGCCCTGCTCGCGCAGCGCTCGCCGCAGGAACTCGCCGCCGCCCTCGCCCGCATCTATCGCAGCCGCCTGCCCGAGCCGGAGGAGGTGACCGATCCCGGCGCCGGCCCGGAGCGCAGGGTACGGCCCGTCTACGACCCCGCCGACACGGCGCGGATCGACGCCGAGGGCCCCTCGGTCTGGTTCCGGCTCAATCTCGGCCGCCGCGACAATGCCGACCCGCGCCGCCTGTTGCCGATGCTGACCCGCCGCGGCGGCATCGGACGCCAGGAGATCGGGGCGATCCGGATCTTCGAGCGCGAGACCAAGTTCGAGGTGCGCGGCGGCGCGGCCTCGCGCTTCGCCGGCGCCTTCGCCAAGAACGGCTCGCCGGAGATCCAGGTCGAGGCCCTGATCGGTGGCGATGCCGAGGTCGAGCGGGCCCCGAAGAGCCCGCGCGCGGGGCGCCACGAGCGCAGCGCCGCCAAGAACGAGCGGGCCGCCCCCAAGAAGCAGCGCAGGCCCCGCTAGAGCATCTTCCGCCGAGTTGGTTGCCGGTTCGGCGAAAGAAAATGCTTCGTAACAAAGGGTTGGAGCGTTCTCCGTGATCCGGGGATCACGGAGAACGCTCTAGATCGAAGGGCCGCGCCGCCTCGACGAGCGGCGCCCGGTCAGAACGCGTCCTTCACCGCGTTGCCGAGCGCCTCGACGCTCTCGGCGATCTTGCGGCCGGCCGGTGCCAGCGACGGCACCTTCAGCCCGAAGACCTCGGTGTGCTCGGGTTCCGGCTCCTGCGCGACGGCCGGCGCTGCCGCGGGCTGCGCCTCCGCCCTCACGCGCGGCGCGGCATTGGCCTTGGGCCGGGGGCTGGGTGCCGGCGGCAGGGCGGCGAAGGCGGTTTCGGCGGCGCGTGCCCGCACGGTCTCGCCGCTGAGCGGGGCGACGAGCGCCACGACCCGCGCCGGGGGGACGGTGACCGCGATCCGGGCCGGAGCCAGGACGGCGGCCGGCTCGATGTTCGGCAACCGGACCGGGGACGCGAGGGCTCGCACCTTTCCGGTTTCTTCGCCCGCCTTGGGGGCCGTGCTCGACGTGACGTCCGTGCTCGACTTGATGTCCGTGTTCGACTTGGCGACTGCGAAGGGTTCGGCATTCCTCGGCGGCGTCGCCGCGGCCGCTGGCGCCAGCGCCGGCAATCCGTCCTTCAGGTCGGGCCACTCGGAGGCCACGGATGCGATCCGCACCGGCCGCGGCGGCGGACCGGCGAGCCCCGACAGCATCCAGTAGGCCCCGGCGGAGAGGCCCGCGAGGCCCGCGATCCCGGCGCAGGCGAGCGCACCGGCGCGGACGATCGCAGGCAGGCGGACGTTGCGCGCTGGCTGTTTTGCGGGATCGGCGGCGATGGTCGTCATCGAGAAGGATCCTCGTACGCAAGACCGGATTGTTGACCGTTGCCGGTCGGTCACGGCCCCGAGAGAGCCGTTCCGCGAGGGCCCGCATCCATCCGTCCGGACGTCGGCAGGTCTCGCACTTGTGGGACGTGATGCGGACAATGGGGCATCAAGATGTCCGACCAGCCGTCCGCAATCCTCGCCAGTGCAGTGCGCCTGCGAATCTGAATAAGGTCCACAGGTTTAATGGTGTGCTGACACCCCGGGCCTTGCTCTGTCCCACGACGGATCATCCGGAGTTTTCCCTCGACGGTCGCGGGGCCGTGCCGGGACTCGGGGCGGCTCGCCGATCATCTTCAACATCGCGCGAGGACGTGACGCCTCGTCGCCGAAGCGCGGCTCGTCTAGACGCTTCGCCGGCAAGTGCAGCCGCCCGCCTTCTCCCGGGACACCGATGACGCAGACCCCCTCGCCGCCGGCCGCCGACACGCCGCAGCGTCACGCCTGGCCGTGGACCGCCTGGCCCTGGACCACTTGGCCGACGCGGGTCCGCCTGATCGCGGTGGTGCTCGCCATCGACGCGCTCGCCGCGCTGGTCTCGTGCGGGATCATCGTCCTGAACGCCCGGTCGGCGGTCCAGGTCGAGACCCTCGCCTCGCTCTCGACGGTCGAGTCGCTGGTCGCGGACACGATCGACCTGTCGCGGACCGCGCCGCCCCAGAGCCTGCTGCAGACCCTCGATCTGCGCATCCAGGCGCTGCGCCACGTCCGCGTCACTCTCCTCGACCCGGAGGGCCGCGACGTCCGCTTCGCGCAGGGTCGACTCCGCCGCGACCGGCATGATGCGCCGGCCTGGTTCGCCGCGCTGATCGCCCCGCCGATCCGGCGTGCCGAGCTTCCGATCGTCGTGAACGGCGGCCGGATCGGCACGGCGCGCATCGTCACCGAGCCCCTCGACGAGATCGACGAGATCTGGGGCTACACGGTCTCCCTGTCCTTCGCGAGCCTCTGCCTGAACCTCGGCCTGCTCGCCGCGCTCTACGTGGCGCTGAGCCGGGTGCTCGCACCCCTCGACCGCGTCGCCGAGGGTCTGACCCAGCTCGAGCATCGCGACTACGCGGTGCGCCTCGATCCGCCGGCCTCGCGCGAACTCGCCATCATCACGGAGCGCTTCAACTCGCTGGCCGGCGCCCTGGAGGAGGCCCGGGCCGCCAACGACCGCCTCACCCGCCAGCTCCTCACCGTGCAGGACGACGAGCGCCGGCGCACGGCCCTCGAACTCCACGACGAGTTCGGGCCCTGCCTCTTCGCCCTGGAGGCCAACGCGGCCTCCGTCGCCCGGATCGCCGAGGCCGACGCGCCGCCGGACCGGACGCGCCTCGCGGCGCGCGCCGGCGACATCGCGGCCATCGTCGGGCAGGTTCAGGCGCTCAACCGCGACCTCCTCAACCGCCTGCGCCCGCACGGGCTCGGCCAGGTTCCGCTCGCCGAGTGCCTCGATCTCCTCGTCCGCGACTTCTCCCGGCGCCACCCGGAGACGGCCTTCGCCGGCGAGTTCCACGGGCTCGCGCGCGGCTACGGCGATCTCGTCGACCTCACCGTGTTCCGTTGCATCCAGGAGAGCATGACGAACGCCGTCCGCCACGGCCGCGCGCCGCAGGTCCGGGCGGAAGCGCGGGAGAGGCCGGCCCAGGATGGCGCGGCGCGAGCGACGAACCTCGAGATCGTCGTTCGCGACATCGGGGTCGGGCTCGCCGCCAGCCACGGGATCGGGCTCGGATTGTCGGGGATGCGGGAGCGGGTCGGAGCACTCGGCGGCACTTTCCTGCTTGACAATGCGGCGCCCGGCACGGTGGTTCGGATCTCGATCCCGCTCGACCCCGAGCGGGACGAGGACCCGAGTCCAATCGTTCCCGCATGAACGCCATCGCCACGACCGCGACCCGCGCGCCCGTTCTCGTCGTCGACGACCACCCGATCGTCCTCCAGGGCTGCCGGCGCGTGCTGGAGGATGCCGGCGTCGAGGCCATCGCCGAGGCGACCAACATCGTCGCGGCCTATCGGCTGTTCCACCGGATCCGCCCCGCAGTGGTGATCTCCGACCTCACGTTCCAGGGCAGCGGGCTCGCCGGCCTGACCCTGATCCGGCGCATGCGGGCGGTGGAGCCGAAGACCCGGGTCCTCGTGTTCAGCATGCACAATGACCCCGTGATCGTGTCCCGCGCCCTTGAGGCCGGCGCGCTGGGCTACGTGCTGAAGGACCACGCCTCGATGGAGCTGTTCGAGGCCTTCGAGCGGGTTCGTGCGGGAGAGGTCTACCTCGACCGGCGCCTGGCGACCGAGGTGGCGATGCTGCGGGCCGACCCGCGCCGCACGCCGGAATCGCAGATGACGCCGCGCGAGCGGCAGATCCTGACCCGCCTGGCGCAGGGCAAGTCCTACAGCGCGATCGCCGCCGACCTGTCGGTGAGCTACAAGACCGTCACCAACGCCTGCTCGCAGATGCGCCAGAAGCTCGGAGTGCGCACGCTGGCCGAGCTCATCCACGTCGCCGTGACGCAGGCGCAGCGCCAGGGCTAGGCCGCTCCGCCCATCGCCCGGACGAGCGCCCATTCCCCGGCGGTGACGGGCTGCACCGAGAGCCGGGAATTGTTGACGAGCACCATGTCCTTCAGGCGCGGCTCGGCCTTGATGGCCTCCAGCGTCACGGGCTTGGGCAGGGCCGCGACGGCCTTGAGGTCGACCATGCCGAAGCGGCCGGTCGGGTCGCTGTCGTCGGGGTAGTACGGGCGGATCACCTGCACGATCCCGATCACGGCCTTGCCGTCGTTGGAATGATAGAAGAAGCCCTGGTCTCCGACCTCCATCGCCTGGAGGTGCTTCTTGGCGAGGTGGTTGCGCACCCCGCTCCAGTGCGTGCCGGCCTCGCCGGCCGCGACCTGGTCGTCCCAGGACCAGGTGGCCGGTTCGGACTTGTAGAGCCAGTACGCCATGCGCTTCCCCGCGACCTCGGGAACTGAGTCTACACCGCGCAAGCTTGGCCGTCAGGCCCCGTCGAGGGCCGCCTGCCAGTAGCGCAGGCTGTCGCGGTTGATTGGGCCGCCAGCCCCTGCGTTGCGTGCCGTCACGAAGGCGTGGAAGGACGCCGCCTCGTCCTGGCCGAGGAGGTCGCGCATCGCGGTGAGGATCCGGGTGATGCGCAGGTGATTGTGGTCGTGGCCGCGCAGCCAGCCGTCGGTCTCGGCGTAGAAGCGCCGCATGCGGGCGAGCGCGGCGCGCAGGCCTTCGCGCGCCGTCGGGTCCGCGCGGATCGCCTCCGCTTCGTCGGTCCCCAGCACCGGCGCGCCCGGAACGGCGCGGCTCGCCTCGGCGAGGGGGAAGCACCATTGGATGAAGTCGTGCACCCCCTCGATCCGGGCGTCGTCGAAGGCGAGCACCTCGGCGAGGCGGCGCTCCGCGCCGTCCCGGCCGGTGCCCGCGAGGAAGGCGTGGATCGGCCTCACTCGGCCTCCCCCCGCAGCGGCCGGGCGAGGAGAGCCGCGATCACCGCATCGACCCGGGCCTGCCCGGACACGATCGCCGCGACCGCCTCCGCCACCGGCATCTCGACGTTCCGGGCGCGGGCGAGCGCGACGAGGGCGGCGGCGGTGAAGGCGCCCTCCGCGAGCTTGCCGCCGGAAGCCGCCTCGGGGCCCGTGCCCTGTCCCAGGCGCTCGCCGAAGGCGAAGTTGCGCGATTGCGGAGAGGAGGCGGTCAGCACGAGGTCGCCGAGGCCCGACAGGCCCATCAGGGTCTCGGGGCGCCCGCCATAGCTCCGGGCGAAGCGCATCAGTTCGGCGAAGGCCCGGGCGATCAGGGCGGCGCGGGCGCTCTCGCCGAGTCCGCGCCCGGCGACGATTCCGGAGGCGATGGCGAGCACGTTCTTGCCCGCCCCGCCGATCTCGACGCCGCGCACGTCGTCGGTGTGGTAGACCCGGAAGCTCGGCCCAGAGAGCGCGCCGGCGAGGCGGGCGGCGAGCGCGCCATCGGCCGCCGCCAGGGTGACGGCCGTCGGAAGACCCTGCGCCACGTCGATGGCGAAGCTCGGCCCCGAGAGCACGGCCACGGGCGTTCCGGTCGGCAGCGCCTCCGCCGCGACGGCGCTCATGAAGGCGTCGCTGCCGCGCTCGATCCCCTTGGCGCAGAGCACGACAGCGGCGCCGGGCGCCAGCGAGGCGCGAAGCTGCTCGAGCACGCCGCGCATCGTCTGGGCCGGGGTGACGAGGAGCACGGTCGTCGCGCCCGCGAGGTCGGCGGCCTCGCCCGTCGCGCGGATGCGGGCGTGAAGCGGCACGCCGGGCAGGTAGCGCGCGTTCTCGCGGGTCGCCTCCACGCGGGCGGCGGCCTCGGGATCGCGCATCCAGAGGGTGACCTCGCGGCCGGCCGCGGCCGCGGCGTTCGCGAGCGCCGTGCCCCAGGCGCCGCCCCCGACGACCGCGATGGCTTGGCTCATCTCGCGCGCTCCCAGAGGTCCGGCAGAGGCGTTCGACGCGGGGCCGACGGGCCGCGCTTGCCGCGCCAGGCGAGGGAGCGACGGTTCAGGGCCGGGAGATCGGCCCGGTCGGTCAGGACCGCCTCGCCGAGTTCGATCGCGCGCGCGAGCCGGTCCGGCGGCATGTTCGCCCAGGCCGGTGCCGGCACGCTCTCGCGCCAAGGGCCGCCGCAGGCATTGTCGAGCAGGATGCGGGCGAAGCAATGGTCGAGGCGCACCGGCCAGTCCGGCCGCGCGCTGGCCGCCTCGGGCAGGCGCCGCTCCACCAGATCGCGCCAGCGAGCCCGGTCCGCGTCGGGATTCATCCGGCCACGGCCTGCGGCGCGGCCTCCGCGAAGGGCCAGCGGGCGCGGGCCGACGCCGTGAGATCGTCGACGAGGCCGAGGCGCAGCCGTTCCAGGCCGGCCCAGGCGATCATAGCACCGTTGTCGCCGCACAGCGCCAGGGGCGGCGCCACGAAGCTCAGGCCGGCCTCGCCTGCCTGCGCCGTCAGCGCCCGCCGGATCGCGCCGTTGGCGGCGACGCCGCCGGCCGCCACGAGGGCGGTGGGATGCCCGGCGACCGCTCCGAAGGCGCGCAACGCCACGCGCACCCGGTCGACGACCACGTCGACCACGGCGGCCTGGAAGCTCGCGCAGAGATCGGCGATGTCGGCGTTCGAGAGCGGCGCGATCCGCTCGGCCTCGATGCGCAGGGCGGTCTTCAGGCCCGACAGGGAGAAGTCGGCCTCGCGCCGGCCGAGCATCGGGCGGGGCAGGGAGAAGCGCTCGGGATCGCCGCCCTCCGCCAGGCGCTCGACCTCCGGCCCACCCGGGTAGCCGAGGCCCAGGAGCTTGGCGATCTTGTCGAAGGCCTCGCCGATCGCGTCGTCGACGGTACCCCCGAGGCGGACGTAGTCACCCACGCCCTTCACGGCGACGAGCTGGGTATGGCCGCCCGAGGCGAGGAGCAGGAGATAGGGGAAGGCAAGGCCGTCGGTGAGCCGCGCCGTGAGGGCATGCGCCTCGAGGTGGTTGACGGCGAGCAGGGGCTTGCGCGCGACGAGCGACAGGGTCTTGGCCGTGACGAGGCCGATGAGGACCCCGCCGATCAGGCCGGGCCCGGCCGCCACCGCGATCCCGTCGACCTGCGCGAGCTTGGTCCCGGCGCGGTCGAGGGCGCGGGCGATCAGGCGGTCCAGGACCTCGACATGGGCGCGGGCGGCGATCTCCGGCACCACGCCGCCATAGGCCGCGTGCTCGGCGATCTGGCTCAGGATCTCGTTGGCGAGGATGCGTCCCCGTCCCTCCTCGCCGGGGGCGACGATCGCGGCGGCGGTCTCGTCGCAGGTGGTCTCGATACCGAGGACATGCATGGCCTGATTGGGGTTGGGCTTGGTCGGGGCCGACTGTGCACGCCATACTAGCCGCTCCGGCAGGGGCGGGGCAACGCGGGCGCCGAGGGTCCCGGAGGGTTGACGATGCGGATCTGGGTCGCGCGGCCGGAACCGGGAGCGACGCGCACGGCCGAGCGGCTCGCGGCGCTGGGCCACGACCCTCTCCTGGCTCCCGTCCTGGCCGTGACGCGGGCGATCGGCCCACCACCGGAGGGGGATTTCGCCGGGCTGCTCCTGACGAGCGCCAACGCCGTGCCGGCGCTCGCCGCCCAGGCGATCGCCGGAGTGCCGGTCTTCGCGGTCGGAACGCGCACGGCCGCCGCAGCACGGGCCGCCGGGGCGTGCCCGGTTCTCGACGCGGAGGGCGACGCGGCGGCCTTGAGCCGGCTGGTTCGGGCGACCCTCGCCCCGGGCGCGACTCTCCTGCATCTCGCCGGAGCCGAGCGAAAGCGCGAGCCCGCCGCCTCCCTCGAAGCCGCGGGCTATCGCATCAGGATTTTTACCGCCTACGCGGCGGAGCCGGTCCCTGCCCTGCCCTCACGGGTCGCCGAAGCGCTGGGAGGGACGGCGGGCCGGCCGCGCCTCGACGGCGCCCTACATTATTCCCGCCGCAGTGCGGAGGCTGCCCTCGAATTGGCGGGAGCGGCCGGTCTCGGCGGAGCCTTCGCGGCGCTCAAGCATTACTGCCTGTCGGCAGACGTGGCCGTACCCCTGGTCGCGGCCGCGATCGAGGTCCATTTCGTGCCGACGCGGCCCAGCGAGGAAGCCCTCCTCGCGGGTCTCGTCGGCACGAAATGGACCTC
>NZ_BPQP01000107.1 GCF_022179305.1 Methylobacterium iners | reverse complement strand
CGGCGTGTCACGGCCAATGGGAGCGACCGCTTCCTGCTGCCTGATCTGGTCTACGACGGCGTCTCCGACACAGGTTCGGTGAAGGTGTTCTCGGACACCGGCCGGGTGGTGACCAACCTCATCCTGGTGGGTGATCCGGTCGTGCAGGACGGGATCACCTACTACTCGTATGCCGCCTCAGGTGATCCAGTCACCGGCACCGGCATCAGCTTCAACACCGACACCACCGCACCCACCCTGCAGCTGACCTCCAACAAGGCCAGCCTGACAGCCGGCGAGACCGCGCTCCTGACCCTGAGCTTCTCGGAAGCGCCGGTGGATCTGAGCCTGAGCGACATCAGCGTCGAGAGTGGCAGCCTGGGCGCGCTCACCGCCACGAGCGATCCGCGGGTCTACACCGTCAGCTACACGCCGGCGGCCAACATCCAGGACGCGAGCATGCAGATCCGGGTGGCGGCGGGCGCCTATTCTGATGCGGCCGGCAACCCGGGCGGAGCGGCCAGCCTGAACCTGGCGGTCAACACCGCACCCGCCGAGGGGCAGACCTACACGGGCACGGCGGCCGACAACGTGTTTGTGGCGACCTCGGGGGTGAGCTGGACGATCAACGGCCTGGGCGGCAACGACACGCTCACGGGCGCGGAGCGGGCCGACACGCTGATCGGCGGCGAGGGCGATGATCGGCTGGCAGGCGGCGGTGGGGCTGACACGATCGAGGGCGGCTTGGGCCGGGACACGGTGGTGTTTGCCGGATCTCGGGGCGACTACAGCGTGGTCAAAAGCGGCGCAGGCCTGAGCGTGACGGGCACCCACACAGGGGCCAGTGACGCCACCGACCTGATCACCGGCGCTGAGCGGTTTGCGTTTGCCGGCGGCGCGGGCGCACCGGCGGGAGCGCTTCTCAGCACGGACCTGAGCGAGGTGCTGACGGGCACGTCGGGGCGGGACGTGTTCTACTTTGACACCGCGCTGGGTCTTGGGCTGGGCAACGACACCATCCGGGGCTTTGCCGCCGGTGATCGCCTCGTGACCACCAGCCGGCTGTATGATGCCAACGAGGACGGCCGCGTCAGCGCCAACAGCTCGGATCGCTACCTGCTGCCCGACACCGTCTACGACGGCGTCTCCGACACCGGCTCGCTCAAGGTGCTGACCGCCACCGGCGGCGTGGTCTCGAGCCTGCGTCATCTGGGCGAGGTAGCCCAGGACGGCCTGGTGTTCCAGGTCTACGCCGCCACCCACGACACCACGAACTGGCTGCTGTCATGATGGCTGCAGCTACAGATGAGCGGTGACATCTGCGCTGCTCGCGTGCCGGTCGGTCGCGTAGTCGCTTGCTCCTCAGCCAACTCGACGACGATGGCATGATCCCTCAGGGTTTGCTTCAGAGCATCGTGCCAAACGCTGCAGCGCCCGATGTACGGAAAACAACAGAAAACCTGCCGTCGGGCGGTGTGAGTGAAAGCTATTCGGAAATCCAATATCGCCGAGATGCTTGAGCGCAGACGGTCAAGCTGATGCCCCGCTGTTCAGCGACGAGATGTTATGGAGCTAGCGTTCTCAGGCCTGTTAGCGTCTGAGCCAGTCCATGCTGGCGGCAAGGCATAGGACGCCCATGAAGGAGCAGGCTGTCTTCTCGTGAGCCGGGTTGCGACGGCGCGCCATTCCTTGAGCCTGCCCCAGAGCCGCTCGACCCGGTTGCGGTTGGCGTAGGCCCAGTCCGGGCAAGCCACCGGCGCTTCGTTGCGCTTGGCCGGGATCGCGGGGCGCGCGCCGCGGCCCCAGACGTGGTCACGGAAGGCGTGCGAGGCATAGCCCCGATCCGCCACGACCCAGCCCGGCACGCCTGGCAAGCGGTCGAGCAAGGGCACGGCGTGGGGCAACTCGTGCGCCTGCCCGGGCGCGACGCGGAAGGCAACCGCCCGCCCGGAGCCATCGGCGATCACGCAGGCCTTGGTGCCAGAGCCGCCACGAGAGCGCCCAAGCGCTTCACCTGCTCCACCGCGTGCGCCAGATCCCCCTTTTTGACGCCCCCGCCGCTTTGGCGTGCGCCCGTATGCTGGTCCCGTCGAGGATCGCCATACCAAGATCGACGCCGCGCTCTTGCGCCATCGCCAGCAGGCGATCCCACACGCCCAGCCTGGCCCAGCGGATGAAGATCTGCGCGGCCTTCCACCAGGGTCCGAGCTCCGTGGGGATGGAGCGCCACTTGGCCCCGTTCGTGCACCGCCAAAGGATCGCCCCCACCATGCGCCACACATCCGAGGGCGGCACCTTGGCGTGCGGTCGGCAGGCCTCAACCAGGGGCTCCAACTCCGCCCACCTCGCGTTCGTCAGCACCACCATACCCCAGCCCTCCGCCGCTCGGGCCAAGGTGGGACCGCACCTCAGATGCTCACAGGGCTTAGTGTCTACGTTGCTCCAGCACCACGTGCCCGCCAGCTCGCTTGGACTTGTGCTCTGAGCCTGGCAATCCGGGCTTCGTGAGCCGACCAGTAGGCCTTCTCAAATTCAGGTGTCCCCCGCTTGAGGCCTTTTGGTAGCTCCGTCCTCGTCAAGGAAGTCAATCGTGATCGAGGTACGGGCCGTGGCACCACTTGCGAAACACTTAGAGCCCCAGGGATCTTGAGAACCGCCTGAGCCCGCGCGCAATACGCCGCCGACAGCGGCGACATTGTCTCTGACCCATGCCCGGCCCGGTACTTCATCAGGGCCCGGCAGAGATCGCCGTTCGAAAGCCGCCAAGCTTCGGCAAGATACCGAACACCGTACCGGATGTTCACCTCCGGCTGCGCAAGTTCGGCTATCGTTCCTCTGAAACCCAGCATTGCTGCAGTCGACGGCCGGACCTGCATCAAGCCAATTTCGCCGACGCTGCCAATAGCAGCAGGGTTGTAACTACTCTCGATTTGGGTGACGGCCTCAGCGACTTCGGCGGGCAGACCTGCCAACGTTGCCTCGCGACGAAGGATGGCGCGATAGGCAGCGCGCGTGCTCAGGTCTAACAGAGCTGGTTTGGCTTCATGCCGCAACTCGACAGCAGACGGAAATGTGGCCAAGCCATGGGCGTGAGCCGTCACGAGGCTCGCCGTCTGTGCCTGTGCCGCCTGTCCAAAGCTTGCCAGGATCAGCACCGAGAGCGAACACCGCATCAACACTCCCAACTCAGCTGAAAAAATTCTGGCACTACGAAGCCCGCAAATACATGAACACTCGATGAAACCTATCACCTTGCCCCTACATAAAGCGGCATGGTTCGGCTAGAGCAGCTTTGGCAGGACGTCCAAAGCCTGCTGCAACGATTGTGCAGAAAACGGTCGGATTCCTGAAATACGGGTCCCCAGCCGGCTGCTGCGTCCATGCTTTCGAAGTCCATGTCAAGAAAGCCCTGCTGAGCAAGCCTGACAACGTGCGGGTTTGGGTTAGCACAGGGGTGCGCACGCGCTTACTGATCCTCCCTGGTTTCAGTGGACGCGGTTAGCTCGCCATCTTCTGCTCGGCCTGCTCGGGGGTGATGTATCCCAGGGCCGTGTGGATCATCTGCCGATTGTAGTAGCTGTCCATGGACGCGAAGAGATCGCGACGCGCCTCGTCTCAGGTCGCCCAGCGCCGCGGGTGGACGAGTTCGACCTTGAGCGTGTGAAAGAAGCTCTTCGAGGGGGGATTGTCGAGGCAGTTGCCCCGGCGGCTCATCGAAGCTGTCAGGCCCGCCCTGTCGAGAAGCCGGCGGTACTCCCCCGATGCGTATTGGCAGCCTCGGTCGCTGTGTTGGATGAGGCCCGGTTCGGGACGCTGCCGTTGGAAAGCCATCAGGAGGGCCGACGCGGCCAGCTCGGTGCGCGGGTGATCACGCATCGCCCAGCCCATAACCTTGCGGGTCGCAAGATCGAGGACCACGGGCATATAGAGCCAGCCCTCGCCAATAGGGACATAGGTGATGTCGGCGAGCCAGATCTAGTTCGGGACCGAAGCGGTGAAGCGCTGTTCCAGGAGGTTGGGCGCGATGCGCAGGCCATGGCGACTGTTGGTCGTGCCAGGCTGGTAGCGACGCGTGGCCACCGCGCGAATCCCATGCCGGCGCATGAGCCGCTCGATGCGCCCACGGCTGACGCCTCGCCCTTCGGTGCTCAGGGCGGCGTGCATGCGAGGCGAGCCGTAGCGGCCGTGATGCCTCGCATCCAAACGACGGACGTCGTCGAGCAGCAAGCGGTTCTCCGCCGCCCGCGCGCTCTCGGGGCCGGCTCGCCACGCGTAGTACCCGAGGGCGAGACGCGTAGGGCCTGACAGACGGTGTGCACGGGCCAGGTGCCCTGATGATCGTCGATGAAGCGGAACTTCATCGCGGCGTCTCCGAGAAGATGCCGATGACTTTTTGGTAAATTGTTGCGCTCGGCGCGAGCGCTATCAAGCTCACGGCGCAAGCGCGCGATCTTGGCAGCCTGATCGGCTGGCGAGGCGACGGGTGACGAAGGAGACGTGGCCGGAACGCTCCTGCGCGACTGGGGCGCCTCCCCTCGGAAGACCGCTCGCCAGGTCCGCAGCATCGAGGGCTAGATACCCAACTCCGCCGCGATCTGCATCTGTGGGCGCCCGCTGCTCTCCAGCAGCGCGATCGCCTGCCGCTTGAACTCGGGAGTGAACTCTCGTCGGGTCTTGCTCGTCATTGAACACCTTCCTCGCTCCCCAGGAGCGTATCAGAGGCGTCCACCAATACGAGGGAGGATCAGCCGTCTTCATCCTATCATAGCTCATGGCATTGTGGCGTGGGGCGTTTGCCTTCAGCTTGGTGCCATCCACCGCCACGTGGGCGAACTGAACCATACCGGCCGCGCGGCACAGGCGCAGCACCTGCACGAACAGGCCGGACAGGGACACGACGTGGCGCTTGCGGAAGCCGGCGATGGTGCGGAAGTCGGGTCGGTTCAGGCCAGTCACCGCCATCACATCGACCCACTCCTCACAGGCACGAGCGAGCTGACGCGAGGAGTACAGACCCCAACTGTAGCCGTAGAGCAGAAGCGCCACCATCATGCCCGATGGTGGGGTGGGTTGCCGCGCTCCTCGGTGTAGGTGTCGAAGAGGGCGGAGAGATCGAGCCCCTCCCGCACCGTGTCGCGCACGAATTGCGCCATGTGCCCGGGTGGCACGAACTCGTGTAGCGAGGGCGGCAGAAGCCAGCCCTGATCGACATCCCAGGAGCGAAACACCTTGGCCATGAGCCGAGTGGATCACCTCAGGGCGTCGCCGTCGAGACACTTACTCGGACCGGCTCCTAGCCGGGTGAGCTACCGTTGCCTCTGGCAGCACCCTTCGAGTTGGCAAGACCCCTATGGTCAGTCTGGCCTATTTGATCATATATGCTCCAAGTACAACAGTTCTAGGTGCGACGACCGGATCGATGATCGGAAATGGCCCGCGTGCCTTCAGTCAGGAGCAAGACTCTCATATGACTTGGACTGTGGAGTGGAGCGAGAGCCCCGAAGCTGAAGCTCAGGAGCATGACGGTACACCGAACATTCACCTAGCAAAGGGCGGCAAGGATGAAGCATTACTTGCCGCAAAATCCTTTCTCGATGCAGGACATACTGTTTGGGCGATCAAGAATGAGCACGGCAACTTAGAGATGGATCGGCACGCTGTCTTTTACTTCTTTAATCCGCTAACCTCATAAATACTATGGGCAGCAAAGCGAAGGTGACGACTGCGCTTTCAGCCTCGTGAGATAGGGTGGCACATCGCGCCGCGCGGTTGCCTGACCTCTTGTCGGCCATCATTACTCTTAGCTACGTAAAACTCATGGCGTCCTCGTATCCCTTCGCCCTCGCCGTCCGGCCCGCTCGGCACCTCCCGGAGCGCTTTAACTACTCCATCGGGCAGCCGGGCAAACTCAAGGTTCACGCTCTCCATACCTTCAGCAGCTTCGACGAAGCTCGCGAGGTTGGGAAAGCGGCGCTCGATCAGATGATCGCACAGTGGCGGGAGCGTGAGACCGAAGCTGCCGGCCCAAGTATTTGGTGACTTCAGCACAACTCAGTCGGACGGCCGCTGCCCGAAATTGTCGTTGGAAATTCTGCGCCCGCCGGCATCGGGGCAATTGCAAGCGCCCAAGCTCCACGGTGTCCTAGCGGAGCCGGCCGGGGTCGCGACCCGGTTAGCCCCTGACCAACCGCCGCTGTGAGGAGCAAGCGACGGCTACCGTGATCTATGATGCGCGCACCTTTGAAATCGACCGCTTTCAAGCAAGTATTCTCGACCCTGTCGCGTATGAGTGGGCCGCTGAGCTGTCGAGCGCTGCGGGAGGACTGGACCGCCGACGCTGGGCTTGCCTCGCCGCACCACGGTTGTGAGTCAGAGCGCTCCCCGTTCTCAGCTGCGATCTCCAGCCCGTCCGAGCACCAGCGCGTGTTGCGGGTCGCCACCGCGACCTTACCCTCGTGCCGGCGCGCCTCGGCCCCGCCGGCGTGGCGCTGGAGCAGGAGGCCGTGCACCTTCATGACTGAGGTCAACCCGCTTCACGTTCGGCGCGATCTGGCCCTCCCGCTCGGCCTGTCGGCGCAGCAAGGCATGGACGCGCCGATAGCCATAGGTCGGCAGGTCGGCGATGAGCATCTGGATCGCGGCCAGCCGTTCGGCATCGGGGGCTGGGCCAGGTTCTCCATGGAAGCGCGACCACGACGGAGGCTGTTCGTCGTGCGATCAGGCTCACGTGAAGAGAGCGTAAGAGCGCTGGCCAGGCGCTATCGCGTCAGTCCTACGATGGTGCAGAAGTGGCGCAAGCGAACGAGCACGGCGGATGCCCCAATGGGTCCCAAGGAGCCGCGCTCCACCGTGATCACACCTCCCTGTTCCTGATGGGAGAAGGACACGGGGTCGATCTCGCGGTCGCTGTGGATGCCAGCCTGGTCGCAACCGAGATGGCGACTAATCCGGAAAGGAAGCTCGCCTCGCGCCGCGCTGCCGTGCGCTCGGCGATCCTGCTGGCTCGGCCGGTGAAGCGATGAGCTTTCACTAGGGAGCCGCGCCGACGCCGACGCATAGCTTGCCGCGATCGCCCGTTCGTGTAGCCATAGCCCACGCTTTGGTCGCACCCCCCTCGAACTTTACAAAGCCAGGTCATTCCTTAAGCTCACAAAAATCACTGCGCTGCATCAGCGCACCATCACGAGCACACGTGGACTGCTGCCCGTACATAGCATCGGCAAGTGGGATATCATCGTGAACAGAGTGCATTTGGCGCTTCGCGGAAGATTCTCTCCCCCATAGCCGAGCAGGCTGTCGGGTTGATGTGGAGTGCCGCATAAGCGCTGCCGCACGCCTATACGGCTGAACTTCTCATCCCAGCACGGACGATAGATTGCTGCTGAAAGCAATCGCGTGTCGTCATGTAATCACGATCATTTCGCGCAGAGTGTGACTTTGCGTGCAAAGGTCTATTGTATTATATTGATGCTGTGCGCAAATGTTATTGCATTAATTTATATTAAGACTGAGGATTAGATCGCCCTCATTAAACGTTTCATCGAAATGACTTCAACGAAGCGAAGAGAGATGTGAATGAGTGACCTGCATGAAAAGTCGATGAAATGGGTTTTGTTGCCATCTCACTTGACGAACGAGGTTGTGAAGATGCTTTGGCCGGTCAATCTTAACTACGACGGCTGCTATCGTGATCGATATCATGCTTTGATTGAGGCTTGTTCAGCTAAAGAAGATTGGTTAAAGCCAGTTAGAGTTGCAGAATCTAAGCCAGCAGAGAACTATATTTCAAAAAATTGGGATCAAGGAAGGATTTCAATAAAAATACAATGGCCCGATGGCAGTGAGACAAAAGAACTTGTTTCTGATAGGGTTGTTAACCTCCTGAGATGCTTCTGATCTATGGTGTGGGGCGTTAACGGCAGTACTATATTTGCGTTCCAATGCTTATCGTCTCCACGCTACTTGAGGAACTCGCCTCACGGTGTTGAAGGCGAAGACCGAGAGGCGGGCGGGTTCCTGACTTATGCCTAGCGGAAACCAGTGCTGGCAAAGGACGACTGAAACGAACAACCTCTGTACGTCAGTGAGACGACCGGGCTCTGATGCTAACGTCGTTGGAGGTGCTGAGGTAGCCCCCTAAAGGAC
>NZ_BPQP01000106.1 GCF_022179305.1 Methylobacterium iners | reverse complement strand
TTAATCGTTGATGGCGGCGACGACGCCGGCGCCGCATCCCGTTTGCGCTTGTCGCGGACGGGGTGGTTGCTGCGATCAATCGTTGATCGCAGCAACCACCCCTGCTCCAACCGTGCGGCCGCCTTCGCGGATGGCAAAGCGCAGCTTCTCCTCCATCGCCACCGGCACGATCAGCGTCACGTCCATCGTCACGCTGTCGCCCGGCATCACCATCTCGGTGCCCTCCGGCAGCACGCACACCCCCGTCACGTCCGTCGTGCGGAAGTAGAATTGCGGCCGGTAGTTGGTGAAGAACGGCGTGTGACGCCCGCCCTCCTCCTTGGTCAGGATGTAGGCCTCGGCCTTGAACTTGGTGTGCGGCTTCACCGAACCCGGCTTGCACACGACCTGCCCGCGCTCCACGTCCTCGCGCTTGGTCCCGCGCAAGAGCACGCCAACGTTGTCGCCCGCCTGACCCTGGTCGAGCAGCTTGCGGAACATCTCCACGCCCGTCACCGTCGTGGTCTGCGTCGCGCGGATGCCCACGATCTCCACCGTCTCGCCGACCTTGACGATCCCGCGCTCGACCCGGCCCGTCACCACCGTGCCGCGGCCCGAGATCGAGAACACGTCCTCGATCGGCATCAGGAACGGCTTGTCGATCGGACGCTCCGGCTGCGGGATGTAGGCGTCCACGCTCGCCATCAGCGCCAGCACCGCGTCGTGCCCGATCTCAGGGCTCTTGTTCTCCAAAGCCATCAGCGCCGAGCCCTTGGTGATCGGGATGTCGTCGCCGGGGAAGTCGTACTTGGACAAGAGCTCGCGCACCTCGAGCTCGACCAGCTCGAGCAGCTCGGCGTCGTCCACCATGTCGACCTTGTTGAGGAACACCACCAGCGCCGGCACGCCGACCTGGCGGGCGAGCAGGATGTGCTCGCGCGTCTGCGGCATCGGACCGTCGGCCGCCGAGACCACCAGGATGGCGCCATCCATCTGCGCCGCGCCCGTGATCATGTTCTTCACGTAGTCGGCGTGGCCGGGGCAGTCGACGTGCGCGTAGTGCCGGTTGCTCGTCTCGTACTCCACGTGCGCCGTCGAGATCGTGATCCCGCGCGCCTTCTCCTCGGGCGCCTTGTCGATCTGGTCGTAGGCCGTGAACGTCGCCCCGCCCGTCTCCGCCAGAACCTTCGTGATCGCCGCCGTCAGCGACGTCTTGCCATGATCAACATGCCCAATCGTGCCAATGTTGCAGTGCGGCTTCGTGCGCGAAAACTTCTCTTTGGCCATCGT
>NZ_BPQP01000105.1 GCF_022179305.1 Methylobacterium iners | reverse complement strand
TAACCATCCAGAAAGGCCGATGTCAGCCGGCCTTTAGGAGCTCAAATGACCCAGGCCGCGAGTGTGCCGCCTGCCGTATGGGATCGCCACGCCATCAAGGCGGAGGTCCACCGGCAAGGCATGACGCTGACCGGGATCGCGCGTGACGCCGGCTTGGCCGAGAATGCCTGTCGCAAGGCGCTCTTCGGCATAGACCGCAAAGGTGCGGATGCCCTTGCTGCTGCTCTGGGCATCCCCTTCGACACGCTCTTCCCGACCGGGTTCCACCAGAGCCGTTCAAGCCAGCGTCACCGTAGCGCGAAGCCGGCTGGTGAGTCCCGGAAAAAGCGCGTCCGCCGCGCTGACAGCGCACGGAATTCGTCGTGAGCGCGCCGTCAGCCGCGCGACTTGTTCCTGACAGCCGGATATTCGGCCGCCCCTCGGCCGCCTGGCTCGACGCCTTCAACCCAGCCCCCAGCACAGGACCGCGGCAAACCATGATCGTGAGAACGGTCGCACTCGCCTCCATTGACGTCGGAGGCCGCCTTCGCGCGCTCGATCCGGCCTGGGTCGATCTCCTCGCCGAGGAAATCCAGCGAGACGGTCAGATCGAGCCGATCCGCGTCGTCGAACGCGGCGAGCGCTTCGTCTTGATCGACGGAGCTCGCCGCTTTGCCGCCTGCGCGAAGCTCGGGCACACCGGGATCGAGGCCAAGATCGAGCCAGAGGAGGCGCTCGCCGACGCCGCCTTCGTCCGACTAGGGGAGATCAAGGGCAACTTCCTGCGCGGCGAGCTGACGATGCTCGAGCGCGCCTATTACGTCGCGGCCTGGCGCGAGGTTTACGAGAGCGTCAACGCTCTGCCGAGACGAGGCCGCAAGCCCAAAACCGAAATGCGTGTCCAGCGGACAAACATTTCCGGCGAGGCCGCCAACGACGATGCGGCCGACGCTTTCGTGCTCAGCCTGTCCGACGCTGCGCAACGCGCCCTGCAGATCTCCCAGAAGACACTCTACCGCTACCTGCAGATTGCCACGATCCCGCCCGAGCAGGGCCACCGCCTAACGGGCCACCCCTCCGCCGATAGCCGCGTGGAGCTGCTCATCCTCGCTGAGCAGCCAATGGTGCGACAGGCGCAGATCGTAGAGCTGATGCTCGACGGTGATCCGCGGTTCGGCACCGTCGCCGAGGCGATCGCTCATCTCGACGGCGCCGCTCCAGCCCCCAAGCTCTCGCCACCCGAGCGCTTCCATCAGACTTTCTCCCGGCTTCGCCCGCAGGATCAGGAGGTCTTCTTCGATCTCAACCTCGATGCCATCGAGCGCTGGCAGGCCGCCCGCAGCGCTAAGGGCTGCAAGGTCGGCCGCCGAGGAGTTGCGTGATGGCCGGCCGCAAGCAGCCCAAGCTGCCCAGTCCGCAACAAGCGATGCCGACACAATATCCCGGTGAGCGCGGCGGCACGTACCTCTCGGTGACGCGAGCCGCCGATCGATACCTCGCCAAGGCTGAAGAGGCGATCCGCAAGGCTGCACTGCTCTGGAACAACGTCGACTGCGGTCTTGAGATGCAGTGTGATGAGATGGCGGAGGAGGTGCTCCGCCTGCGCCGCGACAGCATCGAGACTGTTGGGGGGCTCTACGGCGACCGTTTGCGGGATGGGGTGTCCTAATGCCCCTGCTCCGCGACCCCCATGTTCGTGACCTGACCGCTTGGGAGGCCGAGCCGGTCACCATCGGCTACGGTGACGATGTGGCGGGCCGCGGGAGCCTGTCCAACCAGATCGCCCGGCTCGTCGGCCGCGCGCTCCGCGACGCGAAGGATGACGGCCTCGGCCGCGCCGACGTTGCCAAGCGCATGGCGGAGCGGCTGGGCCGACCCGTCAACCTGTCCTCGCTCGACAAATGGGCTTCCGAGGCCGCCGAAGAGCATCGCATCCCGCTCGATGCGTTCGCGGCGCTCGTCGACGCCACCGGTCAGCACGCGTTGCTCGGCTTCCTGCCCGGGCTGTTCGGCTTTGCCGTCGTACACGCTCGCTACGTCGATCTGATCGAGTTGCAGCAGCTCCAGGAACATGAGGAGCAGGTCGCCGCCCGCAAGGCCGCTCTTCTGGCGAAGGTCCGGGGGCGAGGTCGATGAAAGAGTGGCTAACCGCGCAGGAGATCGCGGCAGAGTGCCTTCCACTGCTGCCGTCGACCAAACGCGGCATCAACGATCTCGCGGAACGCGAGGGCTGGAACCGGGACGTCTTCCGTGCCCGAGAGCGCCGCGGCCGCGGCGGCGGCATGGAGTTCAACATCGGTCTCCTGCCCTCGGTGGCGCAGGTGGCCTACCGCCAGCGCCACATCCCGGTCGGACCACTGCCGGAGCCCTCAAAATTGCAGTCCGAGACTGCACTTTCGGGCCGCGCTGCCCTTGAGCGGGATGCCCGCCTGGCCATCCTGCGGGCCTACGAGGCGTTCGAACGCGGCCAGCGCCTCAATCGGCAGGGCTGCGAGGCATTGTTCGTCTCGAAGTATCAGGCCGGCACCCTCCGGGTAGAGCCGTGGATCCGCGATCTGGTGCCTGCCTTCTCGCGACGCACGCTCGCCCGCTGGCGCGCCGCAGCCGAGGAGGACCGCAACAGCCTCGGCGTCGATCGCGGCGCTGCCCGCAAAGGCACCGGCACCCTGGAGACCGCCAACGGCGGTGCGGTGCGGGCCTGGATGCTCGGCCTGGTCGCCCATCAGCCGCACCTCTCGGCCGATCAGGTGCGCACGCTCTGCCGCGCGGAGTTCGGCGACACGATCGAGGTGGTGCGCGGCGGCGGCGTGATCGAGGCGGTGGCGATGCCGCCGCTGCGAACGTTTCAGCAGGCGCTGAAGGGCCTGAAATCCACCCACCAGGTGGTGCTCACCCAACTCACCGATCCCGACCGCTTCCGGTCCACCATGAAGCTCGCCGGGCGCGGCACCCTCCGCCATGTCACCGAACCGAACGTCTTCTGGCAGATCGATGCTTCGCCGATTGATGCGCTGTGCACGGACGGGCGCCACTCGATCTACGTTTGCATCGATATCGCCAGCAGGCGCGTCGTCACCTACGTTACCAAGACGCCGCGAGCCGCCGCGGTCGGCTTGCTCCTGCGCAGGGCCATTCTCGCCTGGGGCGTGCCCGGCGAGATCAAGATCGATAACGGCTCGGATTTCAAGGCGCGGGCGACGCAACGCCTGCTCGCCTCGCTCGGGATCGAGGTCGCGTTCTCAGATGCCTTCTCGCCGGAGCAGAAGGGCTTCATCGAGCGGGTGATTAACACCTTCCAGCACGATGCCGTCACGCTCGTGCCGGGCTTCATCGGCCACTCGGTTTCCGACCGCAAGGCGATCGAGAGCCGCCGCTCCTTCGCCCAACGCCTCGGCGAGGACGACGCCAAGACCTTCGCGGTCCAGTGCACGGCTGCGGAGATGCAGGCGCACTTCGATGCTTGGGCGGAGCTGCGCTATCAGCACCGCGAGCACGACAGCCTGGGCAAGCGCACCCCCTTTGCGGTGGCGGCAGATGCCGCCCACACGATCCGCCGGGTCGATGAGCGGGCACTCGATCTCCTGCTCGCCCCGATGGCAGCCGGCGACGGCACCCGCATCGTCACCAAGCTCGGCGTGCGGGTCGGCAACGCCCACTTCCTCTGCGGCTCCATCCTGCCCGGCACCCGCGTCTTCGTGCGGCATGATCCACAGGATCTCGGCCGGGTCTTTCTGTTCGGCACGGAGGACGGTGACTTCCTGGGCGAGGCGAGCAACCCGGATCTCTCCGGGATAGCGCCCGACGTCATGGTCCGAGCTCAGCGCGCCCTCCAGACCGAGCGCCTGGCCAGCGAGAAGGTTGCGATCGAAGCCGTGCGGCGTGAGCTGCGCAAGGGGCGGAGCCTCATCGACCGCGCTCGGGAGGTTTGGCTCCGCGATCAGCCGAACGTGGTGGCGATGCCGCGCCCGGAGGTCGAGCACTCGACGCCGGACATTGCCGCGGCGCTGCAGGCCGCCACAGGCCGGGATCAGGCGCCAGTAGCGCAGCTCTCGGGGCGCGCCGCGGAGACTCACGCCCGGCTGCTCGCCGAGGCGGTCGCGCCGCCGGCTGAGAACGTCAGGCGCATCCGAACGCACGAAACCCCGCATCTCCGCTTCCGCCGAGCGCTGGATCTCGAAGGAAGGATCGCAGCAGGCGAGGCGCCCGACACAAACGACGTCATCTGGCTCGGCGGCTACCAGACCGGCCCCGAATACAGAGCTCTACGCAAGTTTCACGAGCAATTCGGCTCCGACATGAGCCTCTGAACTTAGCCGCCACAAAGAAAAAGGGCCCCGGCACGAACCGGAGCCCAGGTCACATCGAAACGAGGCAGACAATGAACATGCACACGGTGCCGGTCAACAGCACATCGCCCGCGCCCCTCAAGAACGTCTCGGCGATGGTCACGCTCGTGGAAACGATCCGTTCCCGCCCGCAGATGTCGAGCGGCTTCGGAGTGTTCTCTGGCCCCTCAGGCTACGGCAAGACGGTCGCCTCGACCTACGCGCAGAACCACTGCGAGTGCGTCTATGTTGAGGTCCGTGATTTCTGGACCCGCCGCACCTTCTGCGAAGCGCTCCTCCTCGAGCTCGGTCAGACGCCCCGCGGCACCATCGCCCAGATGATGAAGGAGATCATCAAGGTCCTTGGCAGCGATCTCGGGCGCGCGCTGATCATCGACGAGGCTGACAAGCTCGTCGACAAGAACATGATCGAGCTGGCGCGGGACATCCAGGAGATGACCAACGCGCCGGTGATCCTGGTGGGCGAGGAGAAGCTCCCCCAGAAGATGAAGGCGTTCGAGCGGGTCGACGGTCGCGTGCTCGACTGGGTGTTGGCCCAGCCCTGCGATGCCCAGGACGCGCGGGTGCTCGCCCGTATGATCGTGCCCGGCGTCGAGGTCGAGGACGCGCTTCTGGAGAGGATCTGCCGCGAGACCGGCGGGCGCACTCGGCGCGTCTCCAACACCCTATTCGAAGTAGCGAACTACGCCCGTAACGGTGGGCTGAAGGCATTAACGCTCGCTGGCTACCGCGGTCGAATTTTCACCGGAGAGGCGCCGATCCGCGGCAAGGCGGGTGTGCGATGAGCCGGATCATCCGCTTCGAGGTCCCCCCGGGCAAACCGGTTCTGCGCGGGCATGATTACTTCTGGCGCGTCATCCGCGAGCTGGATGAGCAGGGCACCTGGACGGTTGCCGACATCCGCCCGTTGACCGGCGGCGGGATCGACCGGTCGACCATACGAGACTTCGTCAAGCGTCTCGCTGTCGGCGGGTATGCTGACGTTGTCGACGTCCTCGACGGCCGGCCGCGCTACCGCCTCCTGCAGCGCCCCCTTGCGGCGCCTCGGCTGCGCCGCGACGGCACAGCAGCACTTCAGGGCCGCGGCCAAGCCGCGATGTGGAACGTGATCCGCGGTCCGATGGGCCGCGACGGGTTCACCTTCAAGGATCTCGCCCTCTACGCCTCCGGCGCCCAGATCGAGATCACCCACGAAACCGCGCGAACCTACGTCCGGCGTCTCGCGGATGCCGGGATGCTTCATTGCCTGCGCCAAGGCGGGCCGGCGAGGCCCGCGGTATGGCGCCTGAAGCCTGTCTTCACCGGCCCGCTGCCGCCGATGATCCTGCGCGGACACATCGTCTTCGATCAGAACAACAACAGGGCCGTCGGGCCGGTCGAGGCCGAGGAGATCGGGCTGTGAGGGCTTCCTCGCGCAAGACCGACTTCGTAGCTCGCGCCACCGCCGCCTGGGGCGAGCCGCCCGACTGGATTGTCCGACTGGCCGAGGCTTGCAGCAGCGATACGCAGACCGTGGTGGCGAAACGCCTCGGCTATTCCGCTTCCGCGATCAGCGCGACGTTGGCGAACGCGTACCGCGGCGACGTCGGCGAGATCTCCGAGCGCGTGCGCGGCGCCTTCATGAGCGCCGTCGTCGAATGCCCCCGCAAGGGGACGATGAACCGGAACACCTGCCTGCAGTGGCAGGACAAACCCTTCGCAGCCACGTCGGCCGACCGCGTGGCGATGTTCCATGCCTGCCGCTCCGGCTGTCCGCACTCTCGCTTGAAGGTGGATTGAATGGCCGAGGTCGTTCCCCTCCTGTCCGTCCATCAGACGCTCGCAGCCGTGTCGGCCCTCCGCGAGCGCTGCGATCGCTCTCTGACCTTGGCCCGCGGGCTTGTGGGCGTCTCAGACGTCACGATCGCATCCATGATCGTGCTCGTCGAACAGCTCGACGCGATCGCCCGCTCGGCCGCGGCCTACTCCACCGGCACGCCCGATCCCGACCGCTACGCCGAGCTGCAGGAGCGCCTGCTCGCCGCCGGCTACCTGCCCCTCCCCCGCGAAACTGCAAAGGAGCCTGCCGATGGCGCGCGCTAAGACCAAGGCGGCCGGCACCAACCTGCCCGTGCCGCAGAACGACGGCGAGGCCGAACGCCTCGTCGCCCGCATCGGTGTGATCGACCGTACGCTTGATGCCGAGCAAGCGGATCACAACGCTGCCGTAGCGCTCCTCGAGGAGAAGTTCGCCCAGCGTAAAAAGGAGCTCACCGCGGAGCGCGGTGGCTTGGTCGAGGCGCTGAACATATGGGCGACGGCGCATCGCGAACGACTAACAAACGGAGGTCGGACGAAGACTGTTCAGCTCGTCACTGGCCGCATCGAATGGAGGGAGGGCAGCCCCTCCGTCACCCTTAATGGGAAGAGGGTCAGCAAGACTGGTAAGGAAGTCCTACCTCTAATCTTTGCTCGGATCGCAGAGCTTCAGTCCGTCACGACGGGAGGACCGCTGCAGGAGCGTACGCGCGCCAAGTTCGAGCAGCAGTGCCTCCAAGCATTCCTTCGCGTCACTACGACGCTCAACAAGGAGGCCATGCACACGGACCGGAAGACTGCAGAGATGCTTTCAGGCGTCGCTGTGGTTGGCTCGGGCGAGACCTTCGCCGTCGAGCCACTCGCCTCTCAGATCCGCGAGGTGGCGTGATGGCAGCCTCATTCACAGAGCGGCTTATTGAAAGGCTCAGGCTCTGCCCTTGCTGCAAAGCACCGGTTCAGACGGTCATTAAACAAGTTGACGGCATCCCGGCCGAACACATCCACGAGACCGCATTCATGTGCGGTGCCCGCGTCTTCGTCTCCAAAGCGGACGACTATAGCGTTAGCGCCGGGTGTCCCTATGCGGTTGATGATGCGCTCCAAGACTTCCGTCAGGATCTGATCGAGGAGTTTCGGGCCGCCGAGGACGTCGATGGAGGCGACCGATGATCGGCCGCGTCTCCCTCGCCCTTCTTGAATGGACGGCCGCCTCGGTGGCCGTGGGCGCGGCCGTCCAGGCTGCCTCCGCCGGCTCGGTGGAGCCCATGCTCATCGCCGCCATCGCGGCGATCGCCGCCGCCAGCACCCGCAGCCTCGCGATCAGCCGGGCCGCCGGCCGGCGCTTCGACGGGATGATGCGGACGCTCCGCGACGTCACCCGTCCTGCCAACGACGATCGGAGGCCGTGATGCGCGCGCCTCCCTTCCAGGACAGCACTCTCGCAGCCGTAGCGGCCGCCGCAGCAGCTGCCGCACCCGTCATCCGTGTCGCGGTCACAGACCTCCGAGATGGCAGCACTATCACAGGCCAGATCACCGGCGAGCTGTCCGAGACCCACGTTCGGCTGCGCTGCGACGACGGCCTGGTGTTCGCCGTACCGAAGGCGGACCTCGTCTTCCTCCCGGCCGGAGGGAGCGCGCGATGACTGCGCCTGTCGCTCTCCGGCCCAAGCTCACTCTGACCGCCCGGCAGCGTGATCTTCTCGACTTCATCAAGCAGCGCCTCGCCGCGGGTTTGGCCGCGCCGAGCTACGAGGAGATGTCGGAGCACCTCGGCGTCAGCTCGAAGAGCAACATCTTCCGTCTGATCCAAGCTTTGGTCGACCGCGGGCACCTCTACGAGATGCCTCGGAGCCGCGCTCGGGCGATCGCCCTTGTGCCTGACGGTGCACAGGCGCCGCGCGCGGCATCGGTGCCTGTCGCTCCGCCGGTATCGCCACCCAACCTGCCGCCGCGCCCTGGTTTGGTCCGGGTCCGCAAGGTCGATCAGGCAACTGGGACGGCGAGCGTCACCTATGCGGTCCGCCTGCCTACGGCCCTCGCCAACGAGCTGCTCGATCACTGCCAAATCCACCAAGCGACGCCCAACGACGTCGTCATCACCGCGATCGTGCGACACTTGCGGGGGCGCTCATGAGCACGCTGCAGATGTTGGCGTTCTGCTACGCTCTTCTCAGCACCGGTGCCATTATCGGCTTCTTCCTCGGCGCTCTGATGAGGTCCGGCAAATGAGCGCCGTGACCATCACCCCCGAGCAGATCCGGGCGATCCACGCGATCAAGACGCGCACGCGCCTCGACGAAGCCTCCTATCGAGCCATGCTGCAGGCCTACGACGTCTCAACGTCAAAGGATCTGAGCCGGGCTGACGCCGATCGCCTGCTCATCCGCATGCGTGAGATCCCGGGTGCTTCAAGGCCCGTTGAACGACCCTCTAAGGCGAAGGCGAGCGGACGTTTTGCCCCGAAGCTGCAGGCGATGTGGATCGCCGGCTGGAACCTTGGCGTCGTGCATGATCGGACGGACGGTGCAATGCACGCTTTCGTCGAGCGGCAGACCGGCGTCCCGCACTCACGCTTCCTGCGGGACGCGATGGACGCCCGTGCTGCGATTGAGGCGCTGAAAGGCTGGCTCGCCCGTGAGGCGGGCGTGGTCTGGCCGCTTGTCGACGCCGATCGCGACGTCGCGCTGAGCCAAGTCAAATGGGCGATCCTGCGCGCCCAATGGCGGCGCTGCATTGCGCTCGGCGCGGTGCGGGCGTTCGGGCCGGTCGAGAGCTACAGCGGCCTCGTCGACTACGTTTCGGCCGTCACACGCGGCGCCTCGGGACGGATCGGCGTCGAGGCCGACGTCACGCCGGCCGAGCTGGACAAGGCCTCGTCGGCGCTCGGCGCCAAGCTCCGCAATGCGCAGGCCGGAACGGCGGAGGTGCGCCGTGCCGGCTGAATTCACCTGCTGCGAATGCGGCCGCGGCGTCACGGACGTCACGAACGACGAGCCACCAGCGTTTCGGCTCTGCCTCTTCTGCCTCCACCATCCGGGCTGGTTCCGAGATCCGCGGTTGCGGGCGTTCATGGACGCCGACCACGACGGTGCCGAGCACGGTATGGATCACGACGATGCCGAGTGAGGCTGTGCGCTTGCCTGAGCCGTGGCGGCACCCGGCCTTTCACGAGATGCGTGCTCGCATCGAGGAGCTGGAGGAGGAGAACCGGCAGCTCCGCGAGCAACTCGTGCCACGGCTGGTCTTTCCCAAGATCTGGAAGCTGTCGCGACAGCAGAGCCGGATGCTGGCCGCGATCTACAACGCGGATCAGTGCTCTTGGGAGCGTCTTCGATCCGCGGTGCTCGGCTTGGATGGGGAGCAGAGCGAGAAGCATATCCAGGCTGTACTCTGCAACGTCCGTCGCCGCCTCACGCCGTTCGGGATCGTGATCGTGACGGTGTGGGGCCAGGGCGTGCGCCTCGACCCTGACAGTCGTGTGCTGATCCAACAAGCGACAGCCGACATCGCAGCCGGTCGGAGGGTGTGATGGTCGCCTACAGCTTTAAAAAGCAGTTCGTCCCCAGCATCCGGCAGGGCACCAAGAACCAGACCATTCGTGCGGAGAGGAAGCGACATGCCCGCCCGGGTGAGCGCGTCCAACTCTACCAGGGCATGCGGACACGATACTGCAGCCTCATAGCAGAGCCGATTTGCGAAGCAGTTTTACCCATCATCATCGAGCTCGACGCACAGATCGTCATGCTCGACGAGCGGATCATCACCGATCCTGACGCGCTGGACGCCTTTGCCGTCAGTGACGGCTTCGCGGAGTGGTCGAAGCTGGATGCATTCTGGCGCCGGACGCATCCGGGGACGTCGGTGTTTCGTGGCGTGCTGGTCCGTTGGACACCCCTCGATCCATCGGAACGGCCACTGCGAGAGGCTGCCGGGGGGGGGCAGATGGACCTCTTCGAGGCAGGCGCTGAAGCATGACCGCGCCTGACAACGAAGATCGGCCCCTCCTCGATCGCATGGGCGAGCTCCTCGCAGCGATCCTCGACGAGCCCCTGATGACCCTGCCCGGGTCAGGGCCGGAAGGCAGTCATCCGCTGGAGCTGCGCCTCAGCCACTTCCGGCCGGAGTTCAGTGAGCGCGCTGCCATCCTCCTGGAGGAGGCCGGCCTATGAGCGAGCGCCCCGATCATCCGCGCCTTGCAACCCACGTCGCCGGCCAGAGCGAGCTGCCATGACGTCGACTGTCAGCAGCCTTCGGCTTCCGCCTGTTCTACGGGAGATTGCCGACGTCTCCAACGTCGCGGCGGCCCTGAAGCTGGCGCAGGCGAAGGGTGGCACCCGGATCTACGTGCCGCGCAAGATCTCCGAGGGGCATTGGCTCGCCGAGCTGCTTGGAATGGAAGCCGCAAACGCCGTGCGGAAGCTCTACGGTGGCGAAAACATTGATGTGCCGCTGGGGCTCTCAGGCGCCCTGCAGAGCGCCAGGCGCACAGCCCGCCAGGCTCTGGACGACGGAGCCAGCGTATCCCAGGCGGCGCGCGCGGCCGGCCTTACTGAGCGGACGATCTACAATCTGATGAGCCGGGACGAGCGGGTCCGCGCCTCGGGCCAGCGCGACCTCTTCGAGGAATAGCCTCGGCTCTGCCCCTGCAAGTCTTCTGCGGGAAAATGCTCGCCGTCATTGTGCATGGTCGGCTCCGAGCCCGGGATCTTCCCCGCTCCGAGCCTGGCCGAGCATGTCCACCAAAGCAATCCAGCAGGCGCTCGTAGCGCGAGGCTTCAGCGTTGGCCCGAAGGGGGCGGACGGCCGTCTCGGAAGGGCTACGACGAGAGCCATCAAAGCTTTCCAGGTCGCGCACGGACTGTCGCCGGACGGCAAGGTTGGGACGCTGACGAGGGCGGCCCTTTTCCCTCACACAGTGCCGAAGCGGATGGACGATCTTCCGTTGTTCGAGCCGGCCCGCGCTGAGGTTCGGGCCTCCGGCGAGCGTTGGCCGCGCCAGCGCGACTGCATGGCCTTCTACGGCGGCGTGGGCCTCCACCAGGTCAAGGTGAAGCTCCCCTTCGCGATGCGGCTGGCCTGGGACAAGGGCACGCCGATCCGCGCGATCTCGCTGCATGAAAAGGTGGCCGACAGCGCCGGGCGCGCCTTCGAGCGCATCGCCGACGCCTACGACGAGGCGGCGCGCAAAAAGCTCGGGCTCGACCTCTTCGGCGGCTCACTGAACGTCCGGAAGATGCGGGGCGGCTCGTCCTACTCGATGCACAGCTGGGGCATCGCGATCGACTTCGATCCCGAGCGCAATCAGCTCGCATGGGGTGGCGAGAAGGCGCGCCTGGCGAAGCCAGACGCCGAGACCTTCTGGAAGATCTGGGAGGACGAAGGCTGGGTCTCGCTCGGCCGCGCCCGGGACATGGACTGGATGCACGTTCAGGCAGCGAGGCTGTCATGAGCGCGAAGGGCATTCTGCGCACGGCCGAGGGCGGCCGCCTGGTGTTCTGGTGCCCAGGCTGCGACGGTGCGCACAGCGTGATGGTCGGCGAGGGGCCAGGTCCACGCTGGGGCTTCAACGGCGACTATGACCGGCCGACCTTCACGCCGTCCGTGCTGGTGCGCTCGGGTCATCACATCCCTGAGCAGGCCGGCAAGTCCTGCTGGTGCACCTACAACGCCGAGCATCCGGAGCGGCCCGCTCCCTTCAAATGCACCGTGTGCCACTCGTTCGTAACGGACGGGCGGATCCAGTTCCTCAGCGACTGCACCCACGCCCTCGCGGGCCAGACAGTGCCGCTGCCGGACTTCGACGAAGGTTCGGACGCCTGAGCCCCATCCATTCCTGAGAGAGGATCGCAGCCATGAACGACAATCCCGTCACCGCCGAAACCAAGCCCTGGTTCATGAGCAAGACGATCATCGGCACTGCCATCACGGGCGTGGCGATCGTCGGCGGCTTCTTCGGCGTCGACCTGGACGAGGAGACCAAGAAGCTCGTGGTGGATCAGACGGAGGCCCTTGTGGTGGCCGGAGCTGCCCTGGGCGGGACGGTGATCACCGTCTACGGCCGCTTCGCCGCGAAGAAGGGCCTATCGCTGAAGTGAGCGTCCTCGCGCTCATCAAGGCAGTCGTTCAGCTCCTCGGCCTCGTGATGGGCCGGGCGAATGCCGAGCGCGAGCGTGGCCTTGGCCGGACCGAGGCGATCGTCGCCAGCCTCGAACAGACGGTGGTGGCGATCCGCACGGCGCGGGAGGTCGAGGCACAGGCCGAGGCCACGCATCGCGCCGATCCCACGGACGGCGCCTTCGACCTCGAATTCATGCGGAAGGATTGAGCGTGGCCAACAAGGATCAAGGCCTCAGGATTAGCCTGACCGGCGGACTCCTCACCATCTCGCTTGGTGTCTCGACGCTGTGCCAGGCAATCAAGGGCGGTACGGTCTTCGAGGACTTCATGGGTGGTGAGGATGCCGTCATCACTGATGAGGATGCCTTCGCGCGTGCGATCACAGCCGGGCTCGGACGCGAGGAGGAAAACGGAGACACGCCCGTTCACGACATGCTCGACCGCGTGGCCAGAAGAGCCATCAACGATGGCGCCGAGGGTGTCCTCATCCCGGGAGTGCACTGATGCTCACCTGCATTGGCTTCCTCGTCATCTTCCAGTGCACGCCGGCCGAGGCTTCGCCCCCGGCCGCGCCCTACTGCGACATCGCGCGGCCCATCCGGTGGTCGGCCCAGGACACGCGCGCCACCAAGGAACAAGCCGACCGGGAGAACCGGAAGTGGAAGCGTTTGTGTGCCGGTCGCAAGCCCTCGACGGGGGCGGGGTCGTGAGGCGGGCTGCCGCTGGTGCGGTCACTCCTCTCGTGAGGTTCGTGGAATGGCTCTTCGGCCCGCGGATCCCAGGGCTCGACTTCGGGATGTGCCTGTTCGCGCTTGGCTGGGGCTACCTGATGGTGACCAAGCCCCAGCTCTTCGACAAAGGCTCCTGGGCCGGCATGCAGTGGCTGCCCGATCCAGTCTGGATCGCCTTCTTCACCGCGTTGACGCTGATGCACGCACTCGGCTGGCTCCTGCCGCGGCGTCGCGCGCTGCGGGTGGCGGCGCTCCTGCTGTCGGCGTGGGTCTGGATCACCATCGCAGGCAGTTTCCTGCGGGTCGACCTGACGCCCGGCGTCTTCGTCTATTCCATCATCGGGTTCGGCGCCCTCTGCGGAGCCATCTACGTCTCGGGTCTGTCTCGGAACGGCGGCTGACGTGGAACAGTACGTCGGCGCCGTTCCGAGACAGACCCG
>NZ_BPQP01000104.1 GCF_022179305.1 Methylobacterium iners | reverse complement strand
CTCTTCGGGGCGGCCCTTTTTCTTGGGTGCACTGCCATAGCAGCATAGGTGCTATGCGAAAAGCGGAATCTTTGCCTCAGGGCCCCAGTCGCAACGGTGATGAGAGACGAAAATGCCCCGCGCGGCTGGTGCCGGCGGGGCTGAAGATGGTCGACCGAGTATAGGGCTAGCCGATGTTGCCTGCACCGAGGGTGGTGTCGCTCTGCGGCGAGCGGCCTTCGTAGACGCCAAACTGCAGGTAATGCTGCATCGGGTTGATGCCCGTCGCCTGCACGTCGGGGTTGGCGGCCAGGTACGCCGAGGTGTCAAACTCCACCGACGGATCGCGCCCTTCCCGTGCACCGTTCTGAACGTAGTGCGTCAGCGGGTTCACACCTGCCGCACGCACGTCGGCGTAGGCGCTAAGATAGCCGTCCGTGTCGAAGATCTCGTTCGGATCGCGTCCCTCGCGGAAGCCATTCGTGTTGAAGTGGTTTCGAGCGAAGGCGAAGCTGTCGCCACCGGCACTAATCGCGGCGCGCGCCACGTCGGGGTTGGACAGGAGGTAGAACTCAGCGTCGAACCCACCCGCAGCTCCAATGTCGGCGGAACGGCCGATTGCCTCGTTGATGGCGCGGCCTTCCGACTCGCCGAACTGGAGATAGTGGCTGAGCGGGTTCACGCCGGCCGCACGCACGTCGGGGTTGGCGGCGTAGTAGAACTCGTTGTCGAAGTTGGCACCGGGATCGCGGCCCTCACGGAAGCCGAACTGACTGTAGTGGGTCAGCGGGTTCCCACCAGTAGCGCGCACGTCGGGGTTGGCGGCGAGGTAGCCGGTGGTGGAGAAGAAGGCGTTGGGGTCGCGCCCTTCTCGGAAGCCGAACTCGGCATAATGGGCGTCCGCATCCCGACCCGAGGCGGCCACGTCGGGGTAGGTCGTGAGATAGAAGATGTCGTCGACGAGCGGATTGTCGTCCACGGCGTCGATGGTGCGTCGGAGAACTGAATGCGCTCGATCCCGATGAGCTGATCGGTGCCGGAAGACGGTCCGCTCACCGCAAGGCCACCACCGCTGTAGTCGAAGCGAGCCTGCGCGAAGGAGAAGTCGAACACAGCCCGGTCGATGCCCGAGCCGCCGATCAGAAGATCGTTGCCGTTCTCGCCTGCGAGGATGTCGTCGCCGGGACCACCATCCAGCAGGTCCTTGCCGTTCCCGCCATTCAGTTCGTCGTTGCCGAGCTCACCGTAGAGCTCATCCTTGCCGTTGCCCCCTCGGAGAAGGTCGTTACCGGCGCGGGCTTCGATCCTGTCCTTGCCGTTCCCTCCGTCGAGCGTTTCGCCGTTCGGCGTGCCGATAATGACGGAGCCGCTGGCCCCATTCGCAGGGTCGTTGTCGTCGGCACGGAAGTCAGTGACCAGGCGATCGTTCCGTTTCGTAGCCATGGCGGGCCTCCCTATTGCTTATTGAGCCGCCCGGAGGCGACTCAGGGCCCAGCAACAATGCTGAGCCGGGAACGGATCCCGGGTAGGCGACAAAAACTTGAGGTCCCGTCTTTGAGCGCAGGGAATGAGGTAGCCCGCCGCAGAGATGCTGGCGGGGCTAAAAAGTGAGTCATAGTCTACACCGGGGGCAACAAGGCATGACCAAGATGGTTCAGGGCGGAACCGTCCTGCGTCCAGCAGGACACAGCCGGTCTTTCTTGCTCGTTCCGTGATCCAAACGGATGGAAAAAGACACGATTGTCGGTCCTTGTGAGGTCTCCGCCTACCTGCCGGTCACGACCATGTTGCTTGCTTCCCGCACCGTTCTCCAAGAGCACCGCGAGATTGCCGCGGTGGCGATCACCTACGGCATGTTCATCGGGGCCATCCTCATGCTGGCATGGGCCATCGCCTGAGGTCCCGGGCAAGGTGATTGACTGTTGCAGCTCCATCTGAGCGCTTCAGATATCCAAACCTGGGCTTGGTCACAGTGTTTGTTAGTGTGGAGCTGAGGACTGACGTGACCCCTTAGAAGT
>NZ_BPQP01000103.1 GCF_022179305.1 Methylobacterium iners | reverse complement strand
CGCCGAAGTTGGTGAAGTGGCTCCGCGCAAACGCCAGCCCGTCGCCGCCCGCCGCGATCGCGGCGCGCGCCACGTCGGGGTTGGAGAGCAGGTAGAACTCGGCATCGAAGCCGCGGGCTGACCCGATCTCGCCGGCGCGACCCACGGCGGCGTTGATGGTGCGACCCTCGGACTGGCCGAACTCGAGGTAGTGGGCGAGCGGGTTGACGTTGGCTGCGCGCACGTCGGCGTTGCGGGCGAGGTAGCCCTGCGTGTCGAAGGCCGCACCCGGATCGCGGCCCTCGCGGAAGCCGAACCCCTCGTAGTGGGTGAGCGGGTTGAGGCCGGCGGCGCGCACGTCCGGGTTGGCGGCGAGGTAGCCGGTGGTGGAGAAGAAGGCGTTCGGATCGCGGCCCTCGCGGAAGCCGAACTCGGCGTAATACGCGTCCGCGTCCCGACCGGAGGCCGCCACGTCCGGGTTGTTGGCCAGGTAGAACAGGTCGTCCACCAGCGGCGCGCCGTCCCCCGTCGTCACCGTGCGGTCCGTGAACTCGAACCGCTCGATGCCGCGGACTTGGGTGCGGCCGCCGGGTCCGCCGATCACGGTATTTCCGGCGACCAGTCCGACCTGCGCCTCCGAGAGCTGGAACCCGAACACGAGGATGTCCTCGCCGGTGCCGCCATCGACGATGTTCGGGCCTTGTCCCACCGTCACGAGGTCGTCGCCCGCCCCGGTGGCGATCCGATTGTTCCCCACAGCGATCACCGCGTTTCCGAGGCCGTTGCCGATCACGCCGCCGCTTCCGGTCAGCGTCGCGTTCTCCACGTTGCCCGGCAGGATCACCGTTCGCGGCTCGTCGTAGATCACGGTGTCGAACCCGGCCGTGCCCTGCGCGGCGGTCAACGCCGATGGATTTGTGACGGTGATGATGTTGCCGCCCTGGCCGCTCGGCGCGACGGCAAGGCCGTCGTCCGCCCGCAGGTCGATCGCGAAGGCGAGCACCTGAGTGAAGGCCGCCGCGTCGAAGTTGTTGTCCGAGACGAGTACCAGGCTCTGGCGCCCGTCGGGCAGGCGCGGCCCGAGGGTCAGGCCCTCGACGTTGTCGAGGGTGATCCCGAGGGTGCTGAAGTCGAACACCAGCTCCTTCTCGACCGGCCGTGCGCCGCTCAGCGTAAGCTCGCCGTTCTCGATCTGGGTCTGAAGCGAGCGGGTGCGGGAGACGTCCGTCGCGCCATTGGTCGAGATCCGGTAGAGCCGCAGGGCGTTTCCGGCGCCGACGGAGAACGAGCGCTCGAGCGCCAGCAGCGTGCCGTCGTCGTCGATGGCGAGCAGGTCGACGAGGCCCGCCGTGGTGAAACCGCCCGACGGCACTGCGGCCGCAGCGACCGGCTCGGTGATGTAGACGTACTCGCCCCGCGCGGTGCCCGTGGCGAGGTCGTATTCCACGATCCGCGCGGCCGAGCCGCTGGCCCGGGTCCCGATTGGGCCGTCGCTGGCCAGCGCGTTCTCCGTCGCGTGTACAGCGTGCCCTGGTCGGGTGTGACGGTCAGGCTCTCGAACGCGAGGTTGTTGCGGATGCCGGTCGTGCCGTCGGCGGAGGGGCGGAACTTCGCGTCGACCGGCAAGGCGCCAATCTGCGCGCCGCTCCGGTCGAAGAGCCGGACGAAGGGATCGGTCAGGCGCTGGGGCGTCGCCTCGCCCTCGGAGGCGATGTAAAGGCCGCGCCCGGTGAGTGCGATGCCCTCCGGGTCAAGCGACAGCGCCGGGAAGGTCGCGCCGTTGCTGGTCAGCGGGGTGACGCCCGTGAAGGTCACGTCGCCCTGTTGCAGACGGCCGTCCGACAGATTGATGTTGAGGGAATAGAAGCGCGCCGGATTGATCTGCGAGCGGTCGTCCGCGATCGCGATGTAGCTGTTGGTGGACTGGTCGTAGGTGATGCCCGAGAGGCCGCCGATCTCGGTGCCCTGGAACTGCGTGCGCGTCGCCAGGGTCGCCTGGCCGATGAAATCGATGCTGCCGAGATCCCGCCGCGTGTCCTCGGTGATCGCGAGGTCCATCGAGACGAGGCGATGGTCCGAGCTCGGGAAGCCGCCTGGCAGCGCCGGGTTGAAGGTGCCGACGAGGCGGAACAGCGGGTCGGTGTTCAGCGGCCAGAACACGCTGCCGGAGAGAGGGGTGAGGCCGGCCTGCGAGGGCAGCACGTAGTCGGCCCGCAGGTTGCCCGGCGCGCCGTGGGCGAAGTCGGCGGTGTCGAAGCGCGGATCGGCCCGGTGGCGGGCGTTCGCGCCGCCCTGGAGCGCCGCCTGCTGCGAGCCGCCGGGGCTCGACGGCGTGATGCTGGTGTCGACGAGCGGGTTGTCGAGGAGTTGGCGGATCGCCTGCGCGACGCTGTCGCCGTCGAGGGGATCCGCGTTCTGGTCGCCCATGATGACGAAGCGCTCGCCCGCCGCGAGGCCGCCGCGCCGTCCCTGGTCGTCGTAGATGTAGCTGCCCGCGCCGGGCTGAATGTAATCGGCGAAGAAGCGGATCTCGTCGGCGTTGCGCAGGCCGTTGCGGTCCTCCGGCCCATCGAAGGTCGGCGGTGTCGGGTGCGAGGCCAGAATGTGCACGGTCTGGCCGTTGACGTTGATCGGCACGTCCCAATGGCTCTTGGACGAGAGCCGGAACACGTCGAGCTCGGCCTGGCTGTAGAAGTCCCGTGGCTGCGGCGTCCCGGAATCGTCGGGCAGCCGTGCGCCGGGCATGTCCCGCCACAGGAAGTTCTGGAAGGTCCGCGCCCCCGAAGTGTCAATCGGGTAGCGCGAGAAGATGACCATGCCGAATTGGCCGGGGAAGTCGCCGAAGCCGAGCGCGTCGTCGCCGTAGCCAGGCTGTCCGGGCGTCGTGACCGCCACCCCGTTGTTGTTGAGGTCGAAGCCCGAGGACACGCCGGTGTTCGAGGGCGCGATGAAGACGTAGTGGTAATCGACCGGCGCGGCGCCGTTCTGTCCCACCCGCAGGTAATTGCTCCGGAAGAGGTCGGCGGCCAGCGAGGTGCCGCCCGGCCCCGCCCGGTCGAAATCGAATTCGTTGACCAGGATCACGTCCGGGTTGTTGCGCTGGATGATCTCCGCGACGGCGCGGGCCTGTGCGTTGTCCGGCGCGCTGAGGTCGCGGATGAGCTGCCCCTCGCTGGCCCGGTTCAGCGAGGCGCTGAAGGTCGCAACGCGCAGGGATCCGGGGGCGGGTAACGACGCCATCTGCTGTTCCTCCAACGTCGGGCGCGCCAGCGCCGAAACGTCCCGGAGACACCGTTGCGAGCTTTGCTTGACGGGCGGATGACGCTGCAGGTCAGCAGTTTAGAATTCCCGCGCGGGATGAGCAGGCGGCCTGCGGGGTACCCAATGCAGGGTTCTCAACCTGCGTCCCGGGCCGCTCGACCTGACAGAGGCCGTTCGGCGCCATCAAGCTGCTTCGGCCGGGTGAGCGCAGATCTTGTCGATCCTCCGGTGCACTCGCCCACCAATACGTTGCGTGATTCTGCAGGGCTCCGCTGGTGCGCCTGGAAGCTGAGCGACCCGTTCTGGACCTGCAGGCGATGCTCGGGGCGGGCAGATCGCCGCCCTGAGCAGAAGGCTGGCCCGCGCTCAGGCTTGGTCGCAAACTCAACCTGACCGTCATCAAGATCGTAGCGCGCGCCGACCACCTTGAGCTTCCCCGTCTTGATCGGGCCGAGGAGCAGCGCCTCCGACGTCCGCAGACGGTGTACCGTCCGACGAACGTTCTCGCGAACCGCGTTGTCGAGCAGATCGCCAGGCTGGCTCTGAGCCTTCAGGACGGCTGGAACGATCGGCTCGATCATCTTGCCGATGCTGCCGGGGAAGGTGGCATTCTCCTTCACCACGCTCACAGCCGCCTGGACGGCCCCGCACTCTTCGTGGCCGAGCACCACGATCAGCGGCACGCCGAGTTCGGCAACGCCGTATTCGATCGAGCCCATAGCGGCG
>NZ_BPQP01000102.1 GCF_022179305.1 Methylobacterium iners | reverse complement strand
CCCTTTCCCGGACGGGTGGAGCGTGAGCGCAACCCGATCCGGCGACTGTCTTAGCGGTCAAGCGGGATTTGGGGATTGTAGGGTGTTTTGGACTTGAGGACGGCGTTGGCGGTGACGAGGATGCGGCGTGCGATGGCGATCAGGGCGAGCTTGGCGGGTTTGCCCTGTTGGCGCAGGGCGTCGTAGACGGCCTTGAGACTGGGATCGTGTCGGACGGCCACCAACGCGCTCATGTATAGGGCCGCGCGCGCAGGGACGCCCGCCCGCGATCATGGCGCGGGGCGGGGCGTTGCCCGACTGGCTGACGTGGGGTGCCAGGCCCGCCAGGCTGGCAATGCTCTTGCGGTCGCGGTGGCCGAGCTCGGGCAGGTCGCTGATCAGCACGCCGGCCACGCGAGGCCCGATGCCGAGCAGGGAAACGAGGAGGGCCTGTGCCTCGGCCCGCTCGGGATCTGCCGCGATGCGGGCGGCAAGCTCGGCCTCGATGCCGGCGCAGGCGGCGTCCAGCGCCACGATGGTGGCTTTGTGGCTCTCGATCACGCGGGGCTCGTGGGCCTGCTTGAGGCGGGTCTTCTCCTGGGCGCGCATCGCCACGAGCTGCTGGCGGCGGGTGGAGAGCGCCTTAAGTGCGAGTGCTGCGGCATCGGGCAGGGGACGGACGGCATCGGACATCAGGAGAGCAAAGCGGGCGATGAGCTTCGCGTCCAGCCGGTCGGTCTTGGCGCGGCGCCCTTCGGCCTCGCGAAACGCCTTGATCCGGCGCGGGTTGACGACGCCGACGCTCAGGCCGGCTGCGACCAGGGCATGGACGAGGGGCTGGGCATAAGAGCCCACCGCCTCCAGCACGACGCGGGCGACGCCCTCCCGGCGCAGATGTGCGACCAAGCGGGCGATGTCGCCTGGCTCGTTCTTGTAGCGGGCGGTCGCGCCGGTGGGCGCGAGACCAAGATCGAGGTAGCGCTGGCCGGCATCGATGCCGGCGGCGAGAGGAACTGCCAGAGAAGCTGCCATGGGACCTGTATGCGGGCTGCCCGCGCAGGTCGGGATGGCCTGGCTGGGGCCCAAGCGACTGTTCGATCGAGGGCTATCAAGCAGGCGCGCCCGCGCCGGAATCACGATCTCGACCGATCAGGGACCCACCGAGCTGCGCCTGCTCCCGCTACTCTACAGCAGCCCCATCAAGATACAGG
>NZ_BPQP01000101.1 GCF_022179305.1 Methylobacterium iners | reverse complement strand
CCGAATTCAACTGCCGTGACAATGCTCTACACCCACTTGTTCATTCACCCTGCCAAGGCCTGGCGCATGCTTCGTCTGCCTGGCCATGGCATCGGCTCTTGTGATCCCAAAGGCACAGGAGAACGATGTTGCTTCCCGGGCTATACAACAATCTCGCCGGGTTTTACCACGCCGGCATCCCCTGCAACGTTCAATCTCCCAAAGTTTCGGTGCGGATTGCCTGTGCCGGCGAGGCCTCGAATGTTCCGTTCCGTACAGGATTTCGTCCTGCACCGATGAGGAAATCAGGCATGATCGTGCAGACGATCGGTTCGGCAACGGCAGCGAGGGCCCTATCGTGATCCGCACCGCCTTAGCCCGAATCGCACTCGGCGCAGGAATCCTTGCGGCCGGCCCAGCCTGGGCGGGCGAGATCACCGGACCGGGATTTCGGGCCCTTCCGCCCCACTGCCCGCTCCACGCTCCCTGCGACGACCGGCAGGTCCAGCCCTTCGAGGGCAGTCTCGGCCGGCCCTGCGGCTATCGCTGGCGACCGACTCCGTCGGGAACGCGCAAGGTCCGGGTCTGTTTCTGAGCCTCAGGCGGGCGGCGGATCATCCGAAACGGCCGCCGAATCGCACCATGCCACGCCCATTCACCGCCATCGCCCTCCTCGCCCTGTTCTTCGCGTCGGTGGAGGCGAGGGCTTTCGAGACCTGCCCAAGCTTCTTCGCCGAGGGCCGGGCGCCCGAACTCGTGAACCCGAAGCTCTCGGCGAAGACGACGCCGCTCTGCTACGAGGCCTTCGCGCTCCTGCACTCGGGGGAGACGCGCACCCCGCTCTACGCCGCGGAGCGGCTGACGCGCCAGGGCATCGCTGCCGCGCGGAAGATCGACCGGGACGATGCCTTCCACGAGGAGGACAGGCTTCCCGAGGCTTCGCGCGCCCAGCTCGAGGATTACGTCCGCAGCGGCTTCGATCGCGGTCACATGGCGCCGGCCGGGAACATGCCGACGCACAAGGCCCAGGCCGAGTCCTTCACCCTGGCCAACATCGTGCCGCAGGCGAGGAACCTGAACCGGAATCTCTGGGCCTCGATCGAGGAGAGCGTGCGTCGGCTGGCGAGCGAACGGGGTACGATCTTCGTGGTGACGGGTCCCATTTTCGCTGGAAATCCAGTGGAACTGATCAATGATCGCGTCCTCGTCCCGACGCAGGTCTTCAAGGCGATCTACGATCCCGAGCGCGGCGAGGCGGCCGCCTACCTGGCTCCGAACCGGGATGACGGCGACTGGCAATCCGTCTCAATCCAAAGGCTTGAGGCGCTGTCGGGCCTTGACGTCTTCCCGGGCCTGCCCGAGGCGATGAAGGCGCACGGAATGGAGCTGCCGGAGCCGCGTGCCTATGGTGGCGGCCGCGACCGCCCTCGCGAGGAATCCTTCGAGGCGTGGGCGAGGAACGAGCTTTACCGGTTGGCGAAGCGCCTGTGGCGCAACCTCCTGCGTTCGATCTTTTAGGTTTCTTGGAATTATCGTTTCGAAGCAGCCTGCTGTGGGGACTCTCTCGCATGATGCCTTCAGACCAGTATCCGTCTCGCCGCCTGCCGTGAGGAGAACGCCAATGCCGCGCGCCGGCAGAACCGAAGCGACCTTCACGCCCTTCGCCGACGATGCTGGCATCCGCAGCATCGGTGGGCTCTCGATCGAGAACGGCACAGACAGGATCGCCCTGCACGGCAGTCTCGATATCGGCCTCGACCGCAGGGGCCTCGAGCAGGTCAGGGCGCTGAAGGAAGCGGTCGACGCGATCGCCGCCGCCCTCGAATCCGCCGAGCTGCCCGAAGCGGTGACGGAGGCGAGGCGGCCGACCCGGACGGTGAAGAACCCCTTCGCCTGAGCGCGGCGCGATCGGGCGGCCGACGTTCTTGCGGGGCCGGGGCCGCCCTGGTACTCGGACGCAACACTCTGAAAGCTAATCGGATCGACGCGAGCGACGGCCGGCGGCGCCCTACGGCCGCCCCCTCGGGACGACGCGCGACGAGTCCGATCCATGGAAGGACACCAGCGATGGCCCGCGAATTCATCTACCACATGCGGGGCCTGACCAAGGCCTATACCGGCGGCAAGAAGGTCCTCGAGAACGTCAACCTGTCGTTCTATCCGGATGCCAAGATCGGCGTGCTCGGCATCAACGGCTCGGGCAAGTCGACGCTCCTCAAGATCATGGCCGGGATCGACAAGGACTGGACTGGCGAGGGCTTCGTCGCACAGGGAGCGCGCGTCGGCTACCTGCCACAGGAGCCGCAGCTCGATCCGAACAAGTCGGTGCGCGAGAACATCATGGAGGGCGTGGCCGAGAAGCAGGCGCTGCTCGACCGCTACAACGAGCTCGCGATGAACTATTCCGAGGAGACCGCGGACGAGATGACCGCGCTCCAAGATAAGATCGAGGCAGGAAACCTCTGGGAGCTCGATTCCAAGATCGACCAGGCCATGGAGGCTTTGGGCTGCCCGAGCGACGAGCAGCCCGTCGCGACGCTCTCGGGCGGCGAGCGCCGCCGTGTCGCCCTGTGCAAGCTGCTGCTCTGGGAGCCCGAGTTGCTGCTCCTCGACGAGCCCACCAACCACCTCGACGCCGAGACGGTGAACTGGCTCGAGGGCCATCTGAAGCAATATCCCGGCGCGATCCTGATCGTGACCCACGACCGCTACTTCCTCGACAACGTGACGGGCTGGATCCTCGAGCTCGACCGCGGCCGCGGCTATCCCTACGAGGGCAACTACTCGGCCTGGCTCGTGCAGAAGCAGAAGCGCCTGGAGCAGGAGGGCCGCGAGGACATGGCCCGTCAGCGCTCGATCAGTCGCGAGCAGGAATGGATCGCCGCCTCGCCCAAGGCCCGGCAGTCGAAGTCGAAGGCCCGCATCACCCGCTACGAGGAACTCGTGGCGAAGCAGAACAACAAGGTCGACGCCTCGGCGCAGATCGTCATCCCGATCGACGAGCGGCTGGGCAACAACGTCATCGAGTTCGAGCATCTCAGCAAGGCCTTCGGCGACCGCCTGCTGATCGAGGACCTTTCCTTCAAGCTGCCGCCAGGCGGCATCGTCGGGGTGATCGGCCCCAACGGCGCTGGCAAGACGACCCTGTTCAAGATGATCACCGGCCAGGAGAAGCCGGATGCCGGCCGGATCGAGGTCGGCGAGACGGTGAAGCTCGGCTACGTCGACCAGTCGCGCGACGCGCTCGATCCGAACGCCACGGTCTGGCAGGAGGTCTCGGGCGGCAACGACATCATCTATTTCAACAAGCGCGAGATCAATTCCCGCGCCTATTGCGCGGCCTTCGCCTTCAAGGGCGGCGACCAGCAGAAGAAGGTCGGCACGCTCTCGGGCGGCGAGCGCAACCGTGTCCATCTCGCCCGCACGCTGAAGGGCGGCGCCAACGTGCTCCTCCTCGACGAGCCGACCAACGACCTCGACATGGAGACTCTGCGCGCGCTCGAGGATGCGCTCGAGGATTACGCCGGCTGCGCCGTCATCATCAGCCACGATCGCTGGTTCCTGAACCGCATCGCCACCCACATCCTCGCCTTCGAGGGCGAGAGCCACGTCGAGTGGTTCGAGGGCAATTTTTCGGATTACGAGACCGACAAGAAGCGCCGGCTCGGGCTCGATTCGATCATTCCCAAGAAGCTGAAGTACAAGAAGTTTTCGCGCTGAGGCGATCTCCGGCGGGGCCAGGATCTCGGGTTGACCATCAAACGACCCTTGTCATTCCGGGGCGCCCTCAGTCATGAGCCGCGGACGCGGCGCTCCATTCGCTGGACCTCGGATCGGTTTCCGCTGACACGCCAGGCGTCCGGGACAGGGCCGCCGACCCGCCTCATCGAACGTGCGGCCTGAGCGGAAGGGCGGAACGGGAACGGTTAGGCTTGTCCGGTGTTTCTGGCCGAGTTCGAACCGGAGCCCCAGCCTTGCACCACCCGTTCCTGCGCAGCGTCCTGGTCGTGGCGACCCTGCTGTTCGGACAGGCCGCCACCGCCCAGGTCGTCGAACGGACACCGGCGCCTGCGCTCGCCGAGGAAGCCGAGCCCGGCCCACCCCCGCCGCTGCCGGACCTGTCCGATCCCAACACCCGTTCGGCCGAATCGCTCGCCGAGCCAGGGATCGAGTCGCCGATCCCGAAATCGCTGCGCAGTTCCGGCACCAAGTCGGGCGGACCGGCCAACGACCTCAACCCGAGCGGCCGCCCGCAGGAGCCGCCGCTTCCCGGCGGCTCGCCGTTGGACGCCGTGTCGGGACGGGACCTCTATCACGGCAATTATTGCGGGGTCGGGCAGCGCGGCGAGGGCTTGGCCCCGACCGACGCCCTCGATGCCGCCTGCCAGCGCCACGATGCCTGCTACGCGGCGGCCGGCTACCGCTCCTGCGCCTGCGACCGGACCCTGAGGCTCGACGCCGCCATCGTGTCCGAACGGCCGACCGTCTCCCTTCAGGTCCGGCAACGCGCCCTGAGCGTCGCGGAGGCCGCGGAGGTCATGGGCTGTCAGGCGCCTTGACGCTCGCGCCCTGAGGGTCAGGCCCGCGCGCTGAGAGTGAGGGCGTCGCGCAGGTCGGCGGCATCCGTCAGCTTCCGGCCCCGACGCCGCAGATCGGCGAGCAAGGCTCGGTCTGGGAACGGACAATAGGGCAGGACCGGCGGACGCTCGCCCTCCGGCATGCCCGTATCCGCGATCGTCGCCAGCACGCCATCGAGCAGGAGGCGGCCTCGCTCGTGCAGCACCACCGAGGCATGCGAGGCCGTGGTGCCGGCAGGCAGGGCGGCCGCCTCCCGCGCCAAGATCGCGCCGGCATCGATCTCCACCGCGAGGCGGTGCACGGTAACCCCGAAGGCGGGCTCGTCCTCGGCCAGGGCGTGGATCGTCGGCACGGGCCCGCGATGGCGCGGCAGCAGGCCGGGATGGACGTTCAATCCGCCGAGGCGTGCGAGGCCGAGGGTCTCGGCGGAAAAGATCTGGTCGAAGTGGAAGGCGAGGATGAGGTCCGGCGCGTGGCGGCGGAGCATCTCCCCCACCTCGGCGCCGTTCACGTCGTCGACGACGAGGGTCGGAATACCGAGCTTGGCGCAAAGGGATTTTACGGGCGTGGCCGCCGCCTGCCCCGACGTGCCGGCCAAAAGCTGCGTCAGTCCCGCCAGCGGCGCCAGCAGGTCGGGCAGGCCGAAATTCACCGCGAGATAGGGCAGGAAGGCCGGTCCCGAACGGGCGAGGTGGCGGCGGACTTGGCCGGCGAGGCCACCCGAACCCGGCCGCTCGGCATTCGAGAGGCCGACGAAGGCGATCTCGTCCGCGTGATCGGCCACGAAGCGGCGCACGGCCCACGCGTTCGGCAGCGCCTCCAGCACGAACAGCGCGAGGCGGGGGCCCGGCATCAGCGCGCCGAGCGCATCTTGAACGTGAAGCCGCTCATGCCGAGCCGCCGCAGGCGCTCGGGCAGGAGGGCGGCGCCGCGCGCCGCGGCGGCCAGCGTCTTGGGAAAGGCGACGATGTCCTCGTCGCGCTCCAGGCCGCGGGCGATCCGGATCGCGGCATCGTCGGCGCTCATCTCCATGGGGCGCCAGCCCTCGTAGCCGCTGCCCATGGCGGTCTTCACGTAGCCCGGCGTCACCACGTTCATGCGGACGCCGTGCCGCTTCAGCTTGGCCCTGAGCGCCAGCCCATGGGCCAGCAGCGCCGCCTTGGTGCCGCTATAGGCGGGCGCATCGGGCAGCGGCGCGAAGGCGGCGAGAGAGGAGATCAGCGCGATCTGCCCCCGTCCGCGGGCCACCATCAGGGTCACGGCGGGCAGCGCCACGTTCAGGGCGCCCATGAGGTTCACCTCGACGGTCTCGAAGGCCATGGCCTCCGTTTCAATCCCGCCCGTCGGGTGCCCGCCATTGATGCCCGCATTGGCGATGACGAGGTCGAGAGGGTGGGCCGCGTCGCTCGCCCGGAGCCAGGCCGCCACGGCCTCGCGGTCGCGCACGTCGAGGCATTGGCAGGCGACCTGCGCACCCTTGGCCCGGCAGGATTCCGCGACACTCTCCAGGCGATCGGCGCCGCGCGCGTTGAGCAGCAGCGTCGTGCCGGGCGCCGCGTAATGCCGGGCGAGCGCCGCGCCGATGCCGCTCGACGCGCCGGTGATGAGGATGACGGGCATGGCGCCTTCGCTGCTGATCCGGCCGGTGGCATAGCCGAGGGCCGCCGGGTGATCGAGCCTTTTCGCGCGCGCCGGTCCGGCCCCGCCAACTTGACGTGGCGCGAGCGATATCGGTACGGCAGACCCGGTCGCTCGGGGCCGCGGATGCGCGGCCGGCCTCGCGACGTGCCGCGGACAGGCGGCGCCCCGGAGCGGGCCGGACCGCCCGGGCAGGAGATCGATGCGGATGGATCAAGGCAAGGTGAAGCGGCTGTGGCCGCGCACGCTCTCGCCCGAGGTCGCCCCGCCCGAGCAGCGCCGCGCCCCGCGCCTCGCCAGCGAGCCGATGTCCCGCCGCGTGCGCCAGACCGACCGCTGGACCGAGGGTTTCCTGCGGCTCGAAGGGGCCGCGACCGAGCGGGCGCTCAGCTACATCGTCGACGGCCTCGGGGTCTATTACGACGCCACCGCCCCGAGCGAGCTCGAGGTCATGCTGGAGGAGGGCGGCTGGGAAAGCCCCGCGCTCATCGCCCGCGCCGAGGCCGGCATCGGCGAGCTGCGGCGGATGGAGATTTCCCTCGACAACGATCCGCGCCGCTCTTGCCTGGAGGACGCCCTCGGCGTCGAGCGGGAGGCCGGGACAAGGCGCGTCGTGATCGTCGACCAGCCCCGGGGCGATCCGGCGATCGGGTTCGGCCTCGCCGGCGAGGCGCGCTTCGCGACGATGCTTGAGACGGCCCTCGTCGAGAACCCGGGCGCCGAACTCGTCGTGGTGATGGATCCGGCCGCGCATCGGCATCCGGGACGGGGCCATCTCGACGCGCTCGCCGAGGCGAAGGGCGCGCGGGTCGTGCGCGACCCCGTCACCGCCTGGTCCCTCGTCGGGGCCTGCGACGCGGTCTACGTCGTGACCGCGCATGTCGGGTTCGAGGCGGCGTTGGCGGGCCTGCCGGTGGTCTGCTTCGGCGTGCCCTTCTATGCCGGCTGGGGCTTCACCGACGACCGCCTCCACCTCGCCCGTCGGACCCGGCCGCGCAGCGCCGTCGAGGTCTTCGCGGCCGCCTATCTCGTCGCCTCGCGCTATTATGAGCCCTACGAGGGCGAGTCCTGCAGCTTCGAGGAAGCGCTGGCGATCCTGGGACTCGCGGTGATCCGCGCGCGGGAGAATGCCGTGCGCACGCTCTGCCTCGGCTTCCCGTCCTGGAAGCGGCCCTGGGTCGCCAAGACCCTGGCCTCACCCGGCAGCACGCCGAGCATCGCGCCCAAGGGCAAGGCCAGCGTCTCACCGGACGACCTCGAAGGCTTCCGTCGCGTCGTGGCCTGGGCGAGCCGGGCGCCGGCCGAGGTCGGCGCCGCCTGCGCGCGGGCCGGCGTGCCGCTACTGCGCATGGAGGACGGGTTCCTCCGCTCGATCGGGCTCGGCGTCGCCCTGCGGCCGGGCGCCTCCTACGTGCTCGACGCCACCGGCATCTATTACGACGCGACGAGCCCGAGCGACCTCGAACGAATCCTGCAGGAGGAGCGGTTCGACGAGGCGCTCCTGGAGCGCGCCGCGCGGCTGCGCACGGCCATCGTGGAGGCGCGGATCAGCAAGTACAATGTCGGCGCGGCGCCGATGCCAGCCCTGCCGTCCGGCCGCCCGGTCGTTCTCGTCGCCGGCCAGGTCGAGGATGACGCCTCGATCCGTCTCGGGGCTTCGCGGGTGCGCACCAATGCCGAGCTTCTGCGGGCGGCGCGGGAGGGGAATCCGGGTGCGCTCATCGCCTTCAAGCCGCACCCCGACGTGGAGGCGGGATTGAGGCCGGGCCGCGTTTCGCCCTCATACCTCGCGGCCCTGGCGGACGTGGTCCTGCGCGACGTCGCGGCGCCCGACGCGATCGAGGCGGCGGACCGGGTCGAGGTCATCACCTCCCTCCTCGGCTTCGAGGCCCTGCTGCGGGGCAAGCCGGTGACGACTCACGGGCTGCCGTTCTACGCGGGATGGGGGCTGACCGACGGCGAGACCTCCCCCCGGCGGACCCGCAAGCTCGACCTCGACGCCTTGGTGGCCGGCGCCTTGATCCGCTACACGCGCTACCTCGATCCGCGGACCGGGCTGCCGTGCCCGCCCGAGGTGGTGGTGCGGCGCCTGGCCGATGGCGATCCCGGCCTCGCCCGGCGCGAGCGCACCCTGGAGGCCGCCCTCAAGCAGGTCTGGTCGATCGCGTTCCGGCGCCTTCTGCGCCGGGGCGGCTAGGAGGCCGGTCCCGATCAGGCGCCGTGCAGGCTCTCGAGGCCGAGGGTGGGTGCCTCGCGCGCGGCTTGCGCGCTGCGGGCGGCCCGCGCCCGCACTTCGAGCCAGGCGCCGTCGGTAAGGTCGAGCTTCGCCGCGGCTGCCTGGACGGCGTGGTCGAGCCCCTCGCGCTTGTAGTAGACGCCACGGATCTGGATGTTGCCGACGATGGCCTTGACGAAGGCGTCCCAGAGCTCGGCCTGCGGCGGCGCCCCCTCGGTCCAGAACCGGTCGAGGCTGCCCTGGAAGGTGAGGCCTTCGATGTCGTAGACGGCCTGACCCAGCGTCATGATCGGGGTGCGGGCGCGCATGGCCCAGAGCCCCACCGTGCTGTTGACGGTGACGACGCCCTTGGATTTCTCGAGGAGCTTCGGCAGGTCGCCGCCGTCGAGGTAGTCGACCCGGTCGGCGACGCCCCACTTCTCCGCGGAGCGCCGCACGATGCGGCGCCAGTTGCGGATGCCCGGATCGAGGGGATGGACCTTGACCATCAGGCGGGAACCCTCGGGCGCATGGGCCGCGAAGGACGAGATCACCTCGTGGATCGGCGTCTTCAGGTCGAAGAAGGGCGAATAGGCGCGCAGCTGGAAGTCGTTCTCCATCTGCAGGGGCAGCACGTAATAGGGCGTGCCGGCGGCCTGGACCTCGGCGATGCGCGCATCCGCCTTCGGACCCTCGCGGCGCGCCTTCAGGATGTGCAGGCCGGTGCCGAGATATACCAGCGCCGGGTGGTGGAGCTGGTGCGAGCGGTAATGGGGGTGCAGGAACCACAGCCAGTTGCTGAGGAGATGGTAGGCCATGTCCCAGATGACCTGGGTGGTGAAATCGTCCTTGAAGCGCGGCTTGAGGTCGAGGGGCGGGGCCTTGCGGGCGAGCTCCATGATCGCTTCCGGATCGCGCGGGAAGCAGCTCTCGCCGGACATGCCGTTGCGCTCGAGCGTGATCCAATCGGGGCGCAGGTAGCCGAAATCGGTGACGGTGACCTTGATGCCCCGCGCCTTGGCCGCCGTGATCGCGACCTTGTGGTAGAAGCGCTGCTCGCCGAGCAGCACGATGTCGGTGACGCCCTCGCGATCGATCAGGTCGGCGATGAAGGCGGGCCAGGCGTCGCGCCGGCCCTTGAAGTTGATCGCGCCCGGACGGCGCCAGAACAGGCGGTCACCGAAGCAGAGATTGACCCGCAGGCAGCGGTGGCCGCGCTTCTCCAGCGTGTCGGCGATCTCGGCGAAGAAGGGCGTGATCGGACCTTGCAGAAACAGGAAGACCTGGCGAGCCGGGCTCGGACGGGTCTGGCCGAAATCCTGCGGAAGGTTCGATGTCATACGCGCACCCCATCGATGTCGGATCCATCGAGGGACCCGCGTACCGGCCTCGGCTCCTCGTCGAGACTATCGGTCCCGACCCGAGCGGCAATGTCTCCACCGCAACACCCCGAGCTTTTCCGCAGCTTCGTGGATCCATCCACGGGCCGCGCACCGCTTCTTAAGGTCTTGCCGATCGAACCCGGTCGAATCGCCGCGTCCGATTTGCCGGTGCGCGTTAGGAACCCTGATGGTGGCAGGATCAAGGTCGGCGCCCGGCGGAATCTCAAGCGTGACCGTGTCACGATACGGACGCAATGATCCGCGACCAACCCGCAACGGGGCGGAGCGGTTGGCTACGGCCCGGCCGGGGTTTATCGACCCTTAAACCGTTCCCTGCGATTGAACGTATCGTTGCGTAGAGTCCCGACCCTCAGTGATGGCTGGCGGCGGGCGGAGGATCACGATCTTGCGGGCCTTCGGACTGTCCATCCTGGCGGCGACGCTGCTCTCCGGTTGTTCGACGTATTTG
>NZ_BPQP01000100.1 GCF_022179305.1 Methylobacterium iners | reverse complement strand
ACTTCTAAGGGGTCACGTCAGGTTGAGGATGCCGGCGAACGCCGTCGAGAGGTCTGGATGGGCGCGAGGGCTCAAGGTCCGCTCGCGGACGCGGGGGTAACTTCCGCTTTCCACCCTTATCGCACTTCGAGAGCGTCTGTTTCTGGGCAGCCTGATAGAACGGACGCATATAACCGAGATGGCTGGTATGAAGCGGTTCGCTTTCTGATTGAGCTTGGGAAAGCAGACGTTGGCGTTCACCTAACGATGACCTTGAGGCGCCCATTCATTGCCGGCGGTACGAACGTCCAGGCACGAGCGTTTTCTGATCATTTGAAAAACTGTCAGGGTTTCTGGACACGTTGAGCCTGCAACAGCCTTGCTTGAGGGTGGCTGGCCCGCACTCTCAGATTTCCGGCTGTATTTGGTGAGTTCGCCTAAGTCGCCTTAGCGCTTCAGTGGACCCGCCTTGATCACGTCCTCAAGCGTTCGCAGGCCCGCGCGGGGCGCGTTGACGATGCGGACCAAGTTGCCGGCGGGTGCTGGTTGCGTTTATCGCAAACAGGCGATGCGGGCGCTGGATCAGCTCGGGCGCAATTGGCGGGTCGCCTAAACCTCGACCTCGCTCGCGGGTGGGCAGGCTGCGGTACGCGCTGGCCTCGGCGTAACGGTGCTGCCCAGGCGCAAGCTGCGAACTCAGTCCGCGCGCCGCTTTTCTGCTGCGTGAAGCCGATCAGTGGGCAGTTGTTGACGCCCAGGCTCGGAGGGCGTTCTGAGCGACGACGTGAGGGCCAGGACGCGGCGAACCAACTCGCTCCTCCGCCGCGTATCAGTCTTGCGGTAGATCGCGTCGAGGTGCGTCTTCACCGTCGATCGAGCAACCCCGAGGAGGTCCGCGACCTCGCTCAGCCCCTGGCACTCAAGCACCTGTGCGAGAACCTGCGTCTCCGCCACCGTAAGTTTGTACAGTCGCGCGGCCGCACAGATTGGTGTCTGTAGCTCCGGTTCAAGTTCCCTCAGCACCACCAAGATCTGGCGTCCGAGCACCTCGCCGGCCTGATCGACGAAGGCCCAGGTCACGTGGAACCCGCAGCCGTCCGGCGCGGCGAGGAGGACGTCGCGTCCGCGCTGCGGATTTGCCTTAAGGTCGGCGAGCAGGGCAGCGGCGTCCGGCGTCGCGCCAAAAAGCCGGTTTCTGCGCTGACGGAACAGCACGCCGCGCTCGAGTTCCATTCGCGCCGCCGCGTTCACGAACCCGATCTCGCCGCCCGGATCGATGATGAAGGTCGGGGCTGCGAGGGCGTCCAGGGCACTGCGAAGCGTCCCGGCCGCAATCCTACGATGTTCGAGAAGCCCCGAGATCTCCGTCGAACGCCGGATATGCGGCGACAGCAGGGCCGCGAGCTCTAGGTCCTCATCCGTGAACGGCCCGCGGCGCTCGCTGCCGAGGATGCCCCAACCGGCAAATCGCGATCGTTCGCGGGAGATCGCCGTGACGAGGTAGTCGTAATAGCCTCTGCCGGCGAAGCACAGACGCCAATATCGGCTCCGGTGAAAGGCCGCGATGTCCAGGTCGCGGGAGGAGCATTTCGGCTCCATGAGCGGCATCGTGAGGATGAAAGCCGCGTTGGGATTGATGTGGAAATTCTCGGTGGCGAGGCGGGCGACATCGTCAGGCCAGTTGTGGCGGGCGGCGAGGTATCCGGTTTTGTTGACCGGATCGACGACGGTCAAGTCGCCCATCAATCCATTCATCGCCTCAGTAATTTCGCCGAGGACTGAAGGCCAGATGCTGTTGTCGAGCGCGCAATCGTAGATGCGGCCGACGAGCTGCGAGAACTCACGATCGGCCTTCATGCTATCGCTCCTCATGAAAACACGGAGTGCCAAGCCAGGTGAGCAAGCAGTTGCCGTGCAACGAACGTGAAAATGCAGGCAAATCGAGGGCCAATGTCACGGCTGTCGCCGGCGGCGCCATGTTTGACAACAACCGCGTTCAAGGAGGTGGCCTGCTGGGGAGCGAAAATCCTCTTCTGTCTTTCTCCAGTCTCGTGAGCCGGAAATCTGCGCCGAAATCCGGTCCAGCGCAAAGGTCCCCCGTCGCACGGCGACTAGCAGGAAGATGATGCAGCAGCAGGTGGCATATGCGCCGAACATCGCTGCCATCCGCCAATCGTTTGGGTGAGGGGCGTGTAGGCCACGGTGGACAGGTGCGAGTGCGCGAACAAGCCCCAGATAGGGCAGGAGACGCCGTTCGCTCCCTCCTAGCCCCGAGCAATGATGAAGATCTGCGACACTTAGGCCACCACCCGCAGGCCGTAGCAGAGCTCAAAGGCGGCCAGAGCGATTTCCACCCGGGTCATCGGGCTCACCGCGCCTCGGCAACGCGAGTGACTGGCGGTGGCGGACCTTCGAGGTCGATCCATTTGTAGAGGTCTAGGTCTAGGCCGCGCTCCTGCTCGTCTCGCTCGTAGGCTCCGCGCGCCGCGACGAGGAGCGCTATGGCGGCGCCGAGTACGAACCCTGTCACCGCGGCAGGCGGCCCATCGTCGTCGAGGCGGTCCAGGATATAGGCGTCGTAGAGAGCGCAGGCTTTCGCAAGCGATGGTCGCGTCAGTCTAGCTACGCCGGATGCGGTGAGAGCAACCTTCGGAGACATCGCGTTCTCCAGCGAGGATGTCGGCACCACCAAGGGGTCCTACCGCGGATCTGCCTAGGTCCTCCACCATTTGGTGGAGGCGCCCCGATCCCGAGTTGCTGTACGGATCCAAAATGACCTGACGGGGGAGACGTCAAATGGCCTTTAGGGCGCCCTCCTTGTCGCGAAGCCGATCAAACGCGAGCAAACCAAACACTCAAAACCGAAGAGCTACAGATTATCAGACAAATTCACTATCATAGAAAATTTGGCCATCATCTTGAAGCAACATACGTTCTGGCCCGCATCTCTACAGCCAGACTGAAATAGATTACCGTTTTATGGCGATTTTATACTGAAATTCCTGCCATCACGCACCGTGCAGCGGTCCATCCCGGAGGAACACTATGAATGGTCCCTTCGCGACAGCTGTCGCTATGTCGTCCGTTCTCGCCTGTTTCGCGTCGTCCAGCGCGATTGCGCAAACAGCTAAGGATCTTATGGGTACATGGACGCTGGTCTCGTCCGTGGCGCAGTACGGCAGCACCAAAGTCGACACATTCGGCACCAACCCCAGCGGCACGTTGGTCTTCGGTAACGACGGCCGCTACGCGCTGGTCTTCATGCGTGGCGGCCTGCCAAGGATCGGTTCTAACGATCGTACGCTTCAAACCCCACACGAGAGCCGGGCCATCGGCCAGGGGGTCATTGCTCACTTCGGCACCTACACGGTCGATCAAGCGGACAAAGTCCTCGTCCTCCATATCGAGCGTAGCAGCTTTCCAAACTGGAACGGCGTGGAGCAGCGACGCGCATTCTCGCTGAGGGGGGAGGAGTTGACCTACACCTCGCCAGGTTCAACCGGCGTCGTCACAGAGGTGACTATGAGTAGGCAATTAACACAGCAAGCAACGTTGCCCTGACAGCCAATTCACTGTTTCCTAAATATAATCTTTTCGCCGACATAACTTTATTTGCGGCTCGGCATGCCGTTGTGGCCTTCTCCTGAGAGGGTCCGGGACCGTGCCGAGTTGCTGAACGAACCCAGAACTACATGGCGAGGAGACGTCACATGGCCGTCAGGGCGCTCTCACTTTGGGTCGCTTTCCTCACGATCTGGCCCCGGCCGATAGATGCACACGACATCTACACGCACCTGAAAAGCCAGTCGGGCAATAGCTGTTGCGATAACTCTGATTGCCGGCCTGCCCCATACCGAGTGAAGTCGTCGGGCGTGGAAATGCTGATCGGTGAAGACTGGGTCTGGGTGCCACGAGCGATGGTGGAGCACCGAGCCCTGGACGGAGACACAGGGGAGACGAATGGCGGCCACTGGTGCGGCGAGCGCTACGAGGGCGGCTACATCACCTACTGTGCCTTCCTGCCGCCGGACCTGGCGTCGGCGCGTCAGGGTAGTGAGCGATGACCTTGGGCAGCATCCTTCTGCTGCTCGCATTTCAGGTTGCCGGCGAATTCCTGCACCGCGTCGTACATGTCCCCTTGTCGGGGCCTCTCTTAGGGATGGCGCTGCTTTTTCTCGCTCTCGTTCTGTGGCGCGGGCCGTCCGCCCATCTCCAATCGACCACACGCCCGCTTCTCGCCAACCTGGCCCTTCTGTTTGTCCCAGCGGGCGTGGGCATCATCGGGCACCTCGACCTGCTTCAGCGGCATTGGCTGCCCATCCTGGTCGCGACCACCGGCGGAGCAGCCGCTTCCTTGCTCGCCACGGCGGGAACGATGCTTCTCGTCGAGCGGCTGATCCGACCTGCTCCCGAAGGAACCGCCGCCGCTGAGATGTTGGGTGCTCCCGGCTTGAGGGAGGGAGATTAGCCATGAACCTGACGCTGCCGCCGTACTCTGCCTTCGCGACCCTGCCGTTGATCTGGCTAATTGCCACCATCGGAGCGTTCCAGCTCGGTTCCTGGCTGAACCGGCGTGGTGGCGGAATGCCGATCATCAATCCGGTGCTGATTGCGATAACGTTGATTATCAGCGTGCTTCTCGCGCTTGAAGTCGACTATGCGACCTATCTCAAAGACGGTGGTGGGCTGATTGGTGCCATCCTTGGCCCCGCAACCGTGGCGCTCGCGGTGCCGCTCTACAACAACGCTCGCCTAGTCCGCCGAGCCATGCTGCCGCTGATTTGCGGCGTCATCGTCGGTGGGGCTGTGGCGGCTGCCAGCGCGTTCGCTCTTGCGTGGCTTTTGGACGCACCCGACGTGGTGTTGCGCTCGATCGTCATGAAGTCCGTCACCGCCCCAATCGCGATCGGCGTAGCCGAGCAGATTGGAGGGCTTGCTTCGCTCGCCGCGGCCTTTGCGGTCCTGACTGGCGTCGCCGGTACGGTCCTGTCGACCTGGCTCCTAGGCCTTGCCGGCGTGCAATCCTGGCCAGCGCAAGGGCTGGCGGCTGGGGTCACGGCGCATGGTCAGGGAACCGCGCGTATGCTGACCCTTAACGAGACTGCAGGTGCATTCTCGAGTGTGGGGATGGGGCTGAACGCGATGCTGACCGCGATCTGGTTGCCTGCCCTGATCGCCACCCTTTACCGCCCCTGAGCATTCGACACTGCTAAAGATGGAAAGGTCCCCTGCCTGCGCCATCCCGTTGAGGACCGGAAGCAGTTGCCCATAGCCTTCGGCTAGGCTGCTCAACGTTCAACCCGCGAATGTCCGCTTCCGAAAGCAACAAAGGCGGGCTCCTACGACAAGTTTAGGTCGAAAGCCGAACGTCCGCTCCTGAGCGTGACGCCTATTTCCGTTCACCACCCTTAGCGGAACTTCGAAACGTCCGCTTCCTGGTAAGTTTGCCAACCTCCGCTTTTGGCGCGCAGCTGTGGCGCGGGCAGATCAGGGTCGGAGTGAAATGCCGATGGCTCCTCAAACGGAGGTCCATCATGCCTTCACCCACCGACACCACCCGCAAACCATGGAACCTCGGCCGCCTTGTTGGCCCCAAGCCGCCGCTGAAGCCTAAGCACATCTGGGCAATCCGCAGCCGCCTGCAGCACGAGGGCCGCACTCGTGACCTTGCCCTGTTCAATACCGCCATCGACAGCAAGCTACGCGGTTGCGATCTCGTCTGCCTGCGGGTGGCCGACGTGCACCTGGGTGACGGTATCCGTCTGCGCACCACCATCGTCCAGCGGAAAACCAGCCGACCCGTACCATTCGAGCTGACCGAGACGACGCGCGAGTCGCTGGCGGCTTGGCTGAAGGTGCGACGGCTTCGGGTAGGTGACTGGCTGTTCCCGAGTCGCAGCCGCCCGGGCGAGCACCTGACGACGCGCCAGTACGGTCGGCTCGTCGACGAGTGGGTGGCGCTGATCGGTCTCGATCCAGCGGGCTACGGCACGCACAGTCTGCGCCGGACGAAAGTCGCGCTCATCTATCGGCGGACGGGCAACTTACGGGCCTGTCAGCTGCTGTCGGGGCATACAAAACTGGAGAGCACGGTGCGCTACCTTGGCATCGAGGCGGACGATGCGCTGGTGATGTCTGAACAGACTGACATTTGAGGCTCACCGCGGCGGCCCCTTGGGCCGTCGCACCTGCCCTTCGTCCGAGAAGGGTCGATTGTGTTGAAAAACTCCATGGCGGCACTTTTCAGTGCATGCGCCCTACCGCGGAGAGGAACAATCTTCTCACCAAAGAATTTCGCTTGCCCCAGCGAGCAGATCTTCAGGAGCTTGGCGGAAAGTTTTTCTGCTCTGAGCTACGTCGCAGGGGCCGCTTCGACCACCTCCTGAGTTTTTCAACACAATCGGTCAAAACCGGACGCTTACCGGTTAGTTCAGCCGGCGTATTTTCATGCGCTGGTGGTCGCCGGGCGAGGGATAAAGGAACCGCAAATAGGCCGACCATTCTGGATCAGCGTGGCTGTTGATCTGATATTGATAGGCGGGGTGCTCCTCCATAGCCGCTTTCACATCCCGCGCCAGCGAGCCAGGATCAGCCGTGTAGAAGTAGAACACGCGAGATCCACGCGCGGTTAGGCGACCGACGTACATCGCCTCATCAGCATGGGGCCGCACGATCAGATGGTTCTCGAGGGCAATCAGATCCTCGAATTCCTCCTCGCTCGACATCCCGTCCTCGCGGGGGCGCAGCATCGGTACGGAGACCACGACCGAGTGAGAATGCGTCGCTACCGGCGCCTTCGCAGCGATGCTGAGGTCCAGATAAATAGATGCTTGATCCTCACCCAACCTGCAGAGGTAATGATCCCAATCGTCTTCCAAGGCGTGATCTCCACAACATTCCAGCACGCCGGCCACCACTCCCTTTTTAGGGCGCCAGATGGCCGGTCCAACCATGTTCCGTCAGATCGATCTGGTCCGGTGCGAACTCTGGATCAAATCCAGGCTCCCGAGGGAAGAGGTTGGCAGGATCAGGCCAAACAATCTGCAGGCAGGGAAACTCGTCACTTCGATAGAACCAGCGGCTCCAACCGAGATAATCTCGGAAGTATCTCATTGCGACAGGGAAGAAACAAACATCAAGGTTCGATAGCACGCCTTCAGCTCGCCTGCCGATAGATGGAGCTTGCCCTTTTTCAGCTCGACGATACTGCGACCAGAAGATGTCATGAGCAACGTCGCCGTCCATACTGAAGATGATTAGCTCAGAGCCTTTGGTCGTTTTAGTGAAGCCGGTGCTGAAGGAGAAGCCAGGCTTCCCCTCCTCGGCAATTGCGGTCGTACGCACCCAACCATGATCCCGGATGTTCTGAACGAAGGACTGCTCGGCCGCGTCGAATTCGGCAGCTGGCATGTTCAAGGCCGTAAACATGCGTGGCGCATATCCGCCAAAAGTTAAGGTTTTCCGCGCTCGGTGCTCGGAGGCTACGAGGAGTGGCGGGACGCGTTGGAAGCCTAGAGCACACGAAGCAGCTTGAGAGTGCTGCCTGTCTGCTGCCTCCGACAGATCTCTCTATGCCTCGAAACAGCCCCAGCCATCGGAGCGGCCCCCGTGCTCAGCAGCAATGCTCGCGAGGTGCTGTTCCGTTGCGGTGACGAGATCACAGGTGGGCACCACTGCCTTCGTCGTGACGGTCACGTCGAAAGGGAGGCCGAGTTTGTCGTAAGGCCGAATGACCGGCCTGAGACCTTCGGCGTCAACGCGGCGCGCGAAGGCGATTGCGCCTTCGCGCGTAGGGAACAGGTGGTTGAAGTCCATCGGCCGCGGACTGTTGAGATCGTCACCAGCGGTCGCCATTCGCCGGAGGACCTCGGCGTTCTCACCGTAGAGCGACATCTTGTGACCAGATCGAGAGCGGACAAATCGAAGAAGCAATGCAGCTGCCGACAGCACACGGAATTCCTAAGAAAAGCTTACCGCTACGCCATTCGTTTCTGTCTAGATTGATCGACGCGCTACATGCGTTGCTCCACCCACACGGTGATAGAAAGTAGTCTGTGATCCGTCACTAGCGGGTCGGGCAAAATGTCCGGGTTGGGTCGATTGTGTTGAAAAACTCCATGGCGGCACTTTTCAGTGCATGCGCCCTACCGCGGAGAGGAACAATCTTCTCTCCAAAGAATTTCGCTTGCCCCAGCGAGCAGATCTTCAGGAGCTTGGCGGAAAGTTTTTCTGCTCTGAGCTACGTCGCAGGGGCCGCTTCGACCACCTCCTGAGTTTTTCAACACAATCGGTCGAAAGCGGACACATCGGCAGCCGAACTGATTGGACTTGAGCCTAGCGGTACCCACCTGTGAGGGGCACGAACCTGACTGGGAGGAGTGGGCAAGTGCGCGTTGCTCCGTTGTGGTCCTTCTCAACCAGCATCAGGTCCTGGGACGTAGCTGCGCCCCCTACAGGGATCACCATTCGTCCGCCAGGTCTGAGTTGGTCAACTAGAGGCTGGGGAACATGGCTTGCGCCAGCAGTGACGATGATAGAGTCGAATGGCCCGTGTTCGGCCCAGCCTAGATACCCATCCCCGTGCCGCACGCTCGCGTTCTCGAACCCTAATGCGCACAGTCGTTCCGCAGCCCGAGTCGCAAGCGGTTCAATGATCTCGACCGAGAATACCTTTGCTACCAAGGGCGAGAGGACCGCGGCTTGGTAACCCGACCCTGTGCCGACCTCGAGCACGACGTGGTCCTTTGCGGGCCTCGCGAGCTGGGTCATGAGTGCAACGATGTAGGGCTGCGAGATCGTTTGCTCGTAGCCGAGCGGCAACGGGCGATCCTGGTAGGCATCCGCACGAACATTCTCTGGCACGAGTTCGTGCCGCGCAACTTGGCGCATCACCGCCAGGATCGAGGGATCGATCCCTTCCTGTCCGCCTGGGAGAGGGGCCGTTTTCGCGAGCGCCTGGATGGTTTCAACCATCATCTCGCGTGCTGCCGTGAACTGCCCGGAGTTGCGAGAGGGCGCTAAAACCCCGTGGCATATACCCCACGCTCTAAGGAGCACGTCCGATATGCGGGCCATCGCGCGATCCCCCTACCGAGCTGAATGTTGCCGGCTGGGACTGGTTCCGATGGTTAGTCATACGGCGACTGTGAAGCAGGACTTGGCGGGCGCCTGGTTTAGGGAGCGGACGCGCCTCAAGCTTGAGTTGGTTGTAGCTGCCAGCTTTGTGGATGACGACCTTGTGCATGGGCTCAAAACGCATGGCATCTCGACTCGGCAGACACGCCATTGAAGCTTCGCGTCCTTTCCTCGCCGGTACGGAGGCGTAATCGGGCTTAGCATCCGCCTGCACGAACGGCATTGAGGAAGAGAGTTCCTCCGTAGTACGCAGAGGGTAGATTCGGGAAGTCTCAACCCCACGTCTCGGAGCAGATCCAAGCAACCTCATAGAGCCTGACCACCGGAGCACAGCGACTATGCAGGTTCAGTGTTGCATTGCAGGCGGCGGACCTGCGGCCATGATGTTGGGCCTGCTTCTAGCCCGAGCGGGAGTCGAGGTAGTTGTGCTGGAGAAGCACCGGGATTTCCTGCGGGACTTCCGGGGAGACACGATCCACCCGTCCACCCTGGAGGTGATCCACGAACTAGGGCTGCTGGACGACTTCTTGGCGCGCCCTCATCAGAAAGAGCATGCACTCTCCATCCAGATTGGGCGCGAGGTGGTGCAGATTGCCGACTTCGCGAATTTGCCGACCCGCTGCAAGTTCATTGCCTTCATGCCGCAATGGGACTTCCTAGATTTCCTTGCTGATCATGCGCGGCCACATCACTCGTTCAAGCTCCTGATGGAGGCGGAAGTGACGGATCTACTCTGGGAAGTAGATCGCGTGTCCGGAGTGGTGGCGCAAACGCGCAAGGGTCAGCTCGAGATCCGAGCCGACCTTGTGGTCGGAGCGGACGGGCGGCACTCGCTCACACGAGCCAAGTCACGACTGGAGGTGACGAGCCTGGGTGCACCTATGGATGTCCTATGGATGAGGATCTCGCGACACTCGTCGGATCCCGACCAGACATTCGGGCGCGTTGAGGCTGGCCGGATGCTCGTCATGATCAACCGCCGCGACTATTGGCAGTGCGCGTTCGTAATCCCAAAGGGAAGTTTTGATGACATCCAGGGGAACGGCCTGGAAGCCTTCCGGGCCGACCTGGTCGCGCTTGCCCCTTACCTCCAGGACCGGGTTAGCGAGCTTACCGCCTGGGACGACATCAAACTCCTGACAGTCTCGGTCGATCGACTGAGACAATGGTATCGGCCAGGGCTGCTATGCATCGGGGATGCTGCTCACGCTATGTCGCCCATCGGGGGTGTGGGCATCAACCTCGCCATTCAGGACGCCGTTGCAGCTGCCAACATCCTGGCAGCTCCTCTTCGGGCCGGCACTATCGCTGTCGACCATCTCAGAGCTGTGCAGCGACGCCGGGAGTGGCCGACCCGTGCCACGCAGTCCCTTCAGATTCTGGTGCAGAACCGCGTGATCCGCAGCGTGTTGAACAGCGCGGCACCGCTTGCGCCGCCCTGCCCCGTACAGCTGGCTCAGCGATGGCCAGTGTTGCAGAGGATCCCGGCCCACCTCGTTGGCGTGGGCTTTCGGCCAGAGCATGTCCGAATGCCACTCATGAGCTGATTGCGGGCCGCTACGCTGAGCTGCGAAGCCATAAGTCGGGAGTCGATCAGCTTGGCTACACCAAGGTCCAAGAAGGGTCGCAAGCGGACAAACCAACAGCTGATCTGATCGAGTTGCGACCTAGGGTCGGCCTCTCACTGATGCTTCGGTGCGCTCGAGCCGCCACATCGGTATCATCGCGCTTGAGAAAATGTCGCTGTCGCTTGCCCTGCGGAGAAGACATGAGCACCACGCACTCACAAGGCGCGGCTATCCTAGTGCCGCCGGTCCCTGAGCCACCGGCCGACGATCTGGGGTTCTTTCAGACACTTAAGGGCTTGCGGAACGACGCCACGCAGATCTGGTCTAAGCGCACCTATTCAGAGCTGATCACACGCAGACGCTTCCTGGGTCGAACCACTTTCGTACTGAACGACCCAGACGCCATCCGGCGCGTCCTCGTCGACAACCCTGAGAATTATGAGCGGACGAAGCCCACCATTCGCATGCTGCGGCCCACTCTCGGCGATGGTCTCTTTATCAGTGAGGGACAGGCTTGGCGCCAGCAACGCCGCGCGCTCGCGCCAGCCTTCACGCCCAAGGCCATCGAAGCGCTGCTGCCGCACATCCACTCGGCTATCGATGAGGCGATTGATGAGCTGAAGAAGCAAGCGCGCCGCGGTCCTGTCGACCTGTTCACCACTGTGCAGCACCTCGCCCTGGAGATTGCCGGTCGCACCATGTTTTCGGTCGGGATGCAGCACCACGGCTCTCGGCTGCGCGAGATGGTAGTCGAATATGGCAAAACCCTCGGTCGTCCCCACCTGCTCGACTTTCTGATACCGCTGCGCTGGCCGACGCCGCACGACTTGCTGCGGGCCCGCTTTCGTAGGCGCTGGAACGCGTTCCTCGATGAGGTGATCGCTTCCAGGCATGCTGAGCGCGCGAGCAGGCCGGCGGGCGACTTGCTGGATCTTCTTGCGGCCGTACGTGACCCCGACACAGGTATTGGCTTCACGCCCGACGAGCTGCGCGATCAGGTCGCGACCATGATCCTGGCCGGCCACGAGACCACTGCCGTGGCGCTATTCTGGGCCATTTACCTCCTGGCGCTCGCACCTGAGGTCCAAGAGAAAGTCGCCGAGGAGGCGAGTCGGACCGCAAACCTAGCAAACCTAGGAACAACGGCTGAGCTCACTTACACACGGGCTGTCGTGGATGAGACACTGCGGCTGTACCCACCAGCTTTTGTGATTGTGCGTCAGGCGCGTGGTGCCGACCGCGTCGGGAAGCATGCGGTGGCGCCAGGTGACATCATGGCGATTGCACCCTGGGTTCTACACCGCCATCAGGGGCTCTGGCGCAACCCTAATGCGTTTGATCCACGCCGCTTCCTGCCTAAAGCCGAGCCGGTGGCACGCTATGCCTACCTGCCGTTTGGTGTTGGCCCACGCATCTGCATCGGAGCTCACTTTGCGCTGATTGAGGCGACCCATGCCCTCGCGAAACTGGCGGGCGCGTTCCGCATCACTTTAGCTGACGATCGACCTGTCTTTCCTGCTGCCGTAATTACGACGCAACCAGACCATCCGGCAGCGTTCCACTTGCTGTCGCGTTAGCGTTTGTCATGACCGTGACGATCGAAACCGCACTTCCGCAGGACTTCCGCAATGGGTCAGTAGCCGAAGTGCTCTCTGCCATCTTTGGTCCCGCCTTAACGCTCGGCTTGGCTTAGCAGCGCGAGACTGCGATAGGCGACTTTGTCGATTTCGCTGTGCAGCCAGCTCGGCGAGATGCCGCAGTCCAATGCGCCGTACGCGCACCGCTCGCGACCGTAGCGCGGCCCGACCCCGCTGCCGGCATAACCAGTAAGCGCGTTGTGAACCTACTCGCTCAAGCCCGCCTTGCGGCACGTACGCAATAAGTGGAACGTCTTGGCCGGTTGAAAGCCACAACTCAGACGGTGATCCGGGGCAACCGTAAGATCGCGTCCGCCCGCGCTTTCAGCGGGACGCTGCCGTAGCGTTCGCCAACGGTTTTCGGCGACCAGCCGCAGATCGCGTCGATGACGTTGCCGGACACCCCAGCATCGGTGGCGATGGTGCGGAACCGGTGCCGCCAGCTGTGGTTCGGACTGACGCCTGGGTCTGTCACATGCCCGCGCGCGAACTCGCTCAGGCGGTTCTTCAGACCCTGCAGCGGCCCGGCAATCTCGCCCGAGGCCTCGGGCACGAGGAACACCCGTTCCCCCGTCGCGCCAGCCACGAACTGCGGAAAGCCCATTTCGACCAGCTGCGGGTGCAGGGGCACCTCGCGCGCCTGCTTCGTCTTCACCCGCCCCGCTTCCGGCGTGATCCGCAGCACCCACACCCCAGCGGAGTGTCCCTCGACCTCCTCCTTCCGCAGATCCTGCCGCCGCATCTGTGCGATCTCCCCGACGCGTGCACCGGTGAACGCCAGCACCCACGGGATCCAGCGCTTGGCCGCATAGGTCTGCGGCAGCTCCTTGCCGCGCTGAAGGCGCGAGGCGGCCCTGAGCAGCCTGCGCGCCTCCTCGGGCGTAAACTCCCGTTCGCGCAGCTTGACCTTGGAGGCCCGCGCCACGGTCACATCAGTCGCGGGGTTCTCAGCGAGGCGACCGTTGGCGACACCCCAGCCGAACACCGACTTCAGCGCCGCCAAGTCGCTGTTCTTGACCGTCGTTGGCGAGAGCGGCTGACCGTTCTTCTTGGGGGTTTTCAGCCGGTAGTCCTTGAAGCGTCGGACGTCGTCGACCGTGACGCGCTGAGCCTCGTCATGACCCAGGAAGGCGGCAAGCTGCTTGATCGTGTTCGTGTAGGACTCTCGCGTCGAGTCGGACTTGCCCGTTCGTTCGGCCTCTTGCCACCACGCCTCGACGAGCTCGATCAGCCCGACAGCCTTGACCGGCGGTGTCGCGGCCGGTGCAGCAGCGCGGGTGGTCACGGACCCGGCGTCCGGCTCACCGCGAGCGAGGGCAGTCAGCGTGAGGCTGGCACGCTGGACCTGCGCGGCAATGGCTCTGGCCACACGCAGGGTACTCGCCTCATCCGCCTCGATGTCGTGGAGGGCGAGCACCGTCTCGGCTTGATCAAGGCACCAGGCCTCGAGCTCGCCGACCTTCTCGGCGCGGGCAAAGTCGAGATCGGCGTGGACGCTCACCCGTCCGTCCGCGCGGGTCTCGACGCGCCCCGACGGGGAGCGCCACAGGTGACGGTAGAGATCGGTCGGCCAGAAGCGTTGTTGGCTCGGGTTCTCGCGATGCAGCCCGAGCCAGTGCACGTACATCCACTCGGCGCGCTCTGCCGCTTCACGCTCGCTCAGGTTGCGGTTGATCGCAGCGGTAGCCTCACGTGGGGGTGTTGCATCAGGCTGGTTCTGGCGCAGCTGCGCCCAGTCCGCTTCGAGCTTGGCGATTTCCTCTGCCAAGAGCCGTTTGGCCTCGGCCGGGTTCGTCGTGCGCAGGCTGAAGGCGACCTCCCGCCGTCCGACGATCGCGACGAGGTTGGCGGGCACGCGCTTGCGCAAGCGGTAGGTGCGGGCGCCCTTACGGAGCTGGGGTCGGGACATTGCCAGGACCATTGTGTACCACCCCTGTGTACCACACAGGCTGGCTAACACGATGATTTGCCTGAACTTCTTTGCGGATCAGCGCTTTAGGCCGCTGATGGTGCCCAGGAAAGGACTGGGTATCTGCAAAATAAAATCGTGATGGTTCAGTAGGTTGCGAGCGCCCTCCTGATCTCGTCTGTACCAGTTACTTGTACCAACGTCCAGCAGATCGCATAGCCGCCCGCGCAAAACGCTACACCCCTTGTCGAATTTAGTCTCCGATCCGGCTCCGAAGGTATTGCATTTCTCGAAAATCGGTATTCTTAGGTCTGACCCGGCCATCGCGGTGGCCACTTGAGGCTGCCTCGGCAGACTTGCGAAGGGTCAAACCATGTCCGACCTTACTTTCCGACGCACGCCGGTCGAAACTGACTACTGCGCTCTTCATCTCGCCAACGTCGTTGCCAACGGCTTTCACGCCTTCTTCATCCCACTTGCCACCAAGGCGGCGAGCTTGAAAGGATGGCAGCGCTGGAACCGCACGCCGCCGCGCTCAGACCAAGTCGCTCGCTGGATCGAGCGTCATGGTCACTGTGGTCTCGCCATCGCCAGCGGCTTTAGCTGCCTGGCCGTCGACAACGATGAGGACGATCCCGCACGCGCCGCGGAAGTGAATGCCCTCATCGTGGCCAGCCTCGGCCCCACGCCGCTGGTGCGCGTCGGTCGCGCACCACGCTGCATTCATGTCTATCGCGTGCTCGGTCCACCGATTGCGAGCCGCCGCCTTGGCCCCAAGGTCGAGCTGATCGCCGACAAACGCTACTTCGTCTCTCACAATCTGCACCCCGGCACGGGCCTTCCCTACACCTGGCCGGACCGCGCCCCCGAAAACTGCCCGCTACTCGAGGTCCCTGGCGTCGACGCCGCCGCGATCAATGCATTCGCGGTGCTGATCGCGGGCTACTATGGCGTACCGGCCAAGCTCATTGAAACGGTTCGAACATCACCCATCGACACCGCGTCAGCGGTGCCAGGCGCCTATGACACACGGGCTACCCACTCCCGCGGCCCTGCCGCGACGCGCGCCGCTTGGGTGCGGCCAGACCCGCGCTGGGTAATCGACGCGCAGGGTCGCGTCATCGACGGCCGCGAGACATTCCTCGCGTGTGCGATCTATGCTGCCTTCCGCGCAGGCCATACCAGCGCCGAGGCGATCGCCGATGCCGCCTGGACGCGTTTTGCCCAAGCCGCCGATCTGACCCGACCCGCGCGCGACGGCCGCAAGCCCTGGACTTACGCCGACTCCCTCGCCAAGGCGAGAGCCCTTGTCGCAAAGGGCGGGCCGCGTGCGGCCCGGAGGATAACCACGGTCGCGGACAACTTCTGGACCCCGCAGGTTCTTGCCGCCTTCCGGCGGGTAGTCGACGCGCGCGGGGCTCGCGGTTTGCTCTCACCCTCCGCCGTGAGCGTCTCGCATGCGATGGCCGATCACGCCCGCGGCTCAGGCGTCTGCTTCGCTTCCCCCGCGACCTTGGCAGCCAGGCTTGGCCTCAGCGTCGGCACCGTCAAGGCCGCGCGGCGATCCCTGGTCAAGGCAAGCCTTTGGCGGGTGGCCAACAACAAGGGCGGCCGCGCACGCGGTGCCGACTACAGCCCGGATCCTGTCGCGCTCCACGCCGGCGACGACCCTTCTCCGGCTGACTGCGCCAATCCAGACGGCGGAAACGGTGATCGATCCGCGCACACGAAGTGCCGTGTTGGGAGTGATGCTACGCTTCAGGAGAAGGCTCGGGACGGGACCTGCCCCCGCAGGGCGAGTAAGGAATTCCCTGGGTCTCCCTTGGTTTTCTCTGGTTTGCCGGCCCCGTCGCAGAGGTATCGCGAGAACCGTCGCGCAGGTGTCGCGTCCCGCGTCGCGGACGTGCCTGAAGAGGCTTCTGCCCCGTCCGACACCGGCGAGGAGGGCGGCGCATGAGCATGCCCGGCGAACTCCGTCGCCCCGGCGCGCTGACCGGGCTGCACACCCTCAAGGTCTTCGAGCGTTACCCGTTCTTCGCCCTCGGCGGACGCACGACACCGATCCATTACAAAGGCAGGGACCACGGCCGGGCCTTCTACCTCAACGTTGCCGGCAGTGCCGGTCACGGCCTGCCGACCCTCACCGACACCAGCGTCCTCATCTTCGCCACGACCCTGCTGGCTCGGCCGCTAAACGCGGGTAAGCCACTGCCCGACGTCATCGACCTCGTGCCCGTCGACTTCCTACGTGCGCTCGGCCGGCCACTCGGCGGCGGTCAGTACGCGCAACTCGACGCTGCGATCCAGCGGCTGCACCACGCTACGATCCTCACCGACCTCTTTCCCAATGCAGGCGCCGGCACCACCCTGCTCGATCGTATCGAGCCTCCTGCGGGCCGCCGGGAGGCCTATCGACTGTACTTGCCGCAGTTCCTGCTCGATCAGGTCGCGGCCAAGCAGATCCTCGCCTTCGATCCGGCCGCCTTGTCCCTGCACGGTCTGGAGCGACGCCTTTTTGGCTGGGCGCGGGCCCAGGTCGGTGTCGAGGGCGGCAAGCCGCGCCTCATCTCGCTCCGCGAAGTGCACGAGCGTGCCGGCGTTGAGCTCGCCGATCGCGAGCGGCTGAAGACCTCGCTGCGGCAACTCAAGGCCAAGCTCCTGCGCATCGCCGCCGCTGACCGCATCCCCGGCGTCCGGCTACGCCTCCAGACGGACGGCAAGCGCACCAGCCTCATCCTCGAGCCCCACCAGGCCCCGGCCTTTCCCACGGACAGCGCAGCCTCAAAGAGCGATGCCGTGCCGCCGGCGTGGACGCCCTCTCCTTACCACATCCCGGACCACGCCCTCGCAGACGAGTCGGCGCCCCTCATCGACTTCGATTGACGCGGCGCTCAGCCGCGCAGGATCCGCATCTTCAGCACCAAGCCGGAGGCCAACACGTGATCAACACCCGACCCATCATCCCCATGACGAACCCCTTCATGGCGGCCGTGCTGACCGGCGTCGTGGCCGAGAACCAGACCCGTGCGCGCCTTCTGCGGCACGTCTCGCGCGGCCACGACCGGCTCGCCGGCCAGGCGTCGCCAGGCCAATCGACTGCGGCATCGGCAGCCGCCGAGATCTTCGTCGCCGCCACGCTGCTGGCCCACGCACGCGCGTCCGAATTCGACCTCCAGGCGCTGAGCGAGACGCGTCTGACCGCCTGCCTTCTGCGCACCTCCCCATTGGCGTTCGAACTCAGCCTGCGCCTCTACCTCGGCATCCTCCTCGACGTGGCGGCGATCCTGCATCCGGCGGTCACGCTCGAGCGGCTCTCTGTCCAGGCCGGCACCCGTCTCGGCTGTCTCGACGAGCCCGGAACCCTCGTCCTGCTGTATGCCGCCCATCAGCTTAACGAGGCGCTCGAGTTCGGCAGCACTACCCGTGTCCTCCGGGCCGCCGTTCGTCTCTGCCGTTGCCTGCAGCCGTCGACCGCCTGAGCCCCTGCAAGGCCGCCATCCCCTAGCCGGCGGCCAACGACCCTCTCATCCCCCCACCCCGCTCCTCGACTACCCGGAAATCATCATGCCGATCCTCACGCCCTGCTCAGCCGTACTCGCGAAGATGGACCCCCCTTCGCCCCGCGAGCGCCTGATCACCCGCATCGCCGAGGACGCCTGCAGGCTTGAGCGAGGTGCCCGTCGCGGCCCCGCCGCACGCGCCGCTGTGGCGCGGATCCTACTCGCTTGCGCGCGGCTGGCTGCCGCACAGGCCCGCGACCGCCGTCTTGCCCAGCTCACCCAAGCCATCGAGCGTGCGCAGGAGGCCGGCTACGACAGCTACGAGCGAACCTGCGCCACCTGCGACTTCATCCGGGCTCTCGGCACGGCTGCCCAGCTGCCCAACCCGGATTGGCTGCTGGCGCGGCTTGGGGCGACGATCATCGACACGATGGTTGATCTGCCAAGGTCGGACTGGGACGCTCTGCTGCACCGCGCCGGGCGCTTCGTCGCCCTCTTCGAGACGGCGCGGCCGCAGCAGGCCCTCTCCGCGATGGCGAGTCTGCTGCGCGGCAGCCGCGCCCAGCAGCTCGCCTGAGAGTCGCCCTGGGCCTTCGGACCGGCACGCGGGTGGAGACGGCTCGAAGCACTCTCCTCACCCCGCGGCCCATGTCAGCGAACCACCACAATGAGCGCCCCCGATCTTACCTACAGCCCCGAGCAGATGGCCGCCCTTGAGAAGGTCCAGGCCTGGCTGCGTACGCCTGGAGCGCCGCAGGTCTTCCGCCTGTTCGGCTACGCCGGTACCGGCAAGACGACGCTCGCGCGTGCAATCGCAGCTGACCTGCCGCGCGTGGTTTTCGCCGCGTTCGCCGGCAAGGCGGCGTCCGTCCTGCGGGCGAAGGGCTGCGGCGACGCCATGACCCTCCACAGCTTGCTCTACCGGCGCGTCACCGACGATCTGACGCGGCAGCCCCGCTTCGTCCTGAACGAGTTCAGTGAGCTCGGCACCAGCGCCTTGGCGATCATCGACGAGTGCTCCATGGTCGACGAGAAGCTCGGCAAGGACCTGTTGAGCTTCAATCGGCGCATCCTCGTCCTCGGCGATCCCGCGCAGTTGCCGCCGGTCAAGGGCGGCGGCTTCTTCACCAATGCCAAGCCGGACGTCCTCCTGACGGAAATCCACCGGCAGGCTGCCGGGAACCCCATCATCGCTCTTGCCACGCATGCCCGGCAGCGCCGCCGGCTCGAACCCGGGCGTTACGGCGACAGCGCCGTCCTGTCCATCCTCGAGCTCGACGTTGACACCGTGCTGGCTGCCGATCAGGTCCTGTGCGGCCGCAACGACACGCGCCGGCGCCTCAACACGCGCATCCGCGAGCTCCAGGGCCAGCGTGAACCCTGGCCGGTCGTTGGCGACAGGCTCGTCTGCCTGGCCAACCGCGCCAGCAGCGGCCTCCTCAACGGTGAGATCTGGCTCGTCGAGGCCGTGCTGCCGCAGGAGGACCCGCGCGTCATCCGGCTGGCGATCCGCTCCGAGGACGGCAGCGTCGGCGGCAAGGAGGTCAGCGTGCACGAGGCCCTCTTCAGCGGCGAGGAGCACACGCTCATGGACAAGGAGCGCCGAGGGCTCCATGAGTTCACGTTCGGCTACGCGCTCACCGTGCACAAGGCGCAGGGTTCGCAATGGAACCGCGTGGTCCTGTTCGATGAGGCCGACGCCTTTCGCGAGGACGGCTCGCGCTTCAGATACACCGGCGTGACCCGCGCCGCCGAGACGATCAGCGTGGTGCTGCCGTGAGCCCGGGCTGCGACGCTACGAGGCCGCACACCCTCACCATCACGGGGACGCCGGGCCTGGATGCCGACGCGCCGGTCGTGGCGCACGCCTCCGGCCCCGGTCGCGTCGTCGAAGTGTTCCGGCGGACCGGTGCCCGCGTGGACCGCAACGAGCCCATCCTGCGTGCCATGGATCCGGAGACGTCAGACGACGGTCCCGGTAGGTTCGTCACCACGCCGGTTGCAGGCCTGCTCCTCTCGGCGCCTACCGTTGGCACCTGCTTCGCTGCCGACACAGCCTTGTTCCAGGTCCTCGGCCACGCTGTCGTGACGCTGCAGCTCCACCCTTACCACGGGCCCATCGACCGGGAGAGCATCACGCGCTGCACGGTGCGCAGCGGGGCTGGCACCTGGTCGGCGACCCTGCGCCGCTTCGAGGAGCGCCCCGAAGGACCCCGCCTGCAACTTGCCGTAAGTGATCCCGACGGCCGCCTGCCGCTGGGCGCATCAGTCACGGTAGAGGTGGCGGTGGAGCCGACGCCGGCCATGGCCGAGGCGGTGTTCGCGGCTCGCCGGGCCGCCCGGCCCTACAAGCTGCCGCCGCGCGGGCTCGAGCGCGTCTATCTTGGGCTTGCAACGCCAACGGCACCCCGGACTGTCGCAACAGCCCCCCAGGGTCGCCGAAGACCGTACGACCCGGCGCGGGCGTTCGAACGGCCCCGCCCCCCGCGTGATCCCGCGCCCTTCGCTCTGATGGGGGACGTGAGCCGGCACGCCGCGAAAGCCCATCGCAGCGCACTGGGACTTTCGCCGGATGCCTGGCGCCGGCTCAAGATCGGGGTCTTTGCCGCACGCAGCGACCGGATCAGCGATCACGTCAATGCAATCGCGCGCATCGAACGCATCACCGCGGGCGCGCAGGCGCACCAGCTCACAGCCGCAGTTGCGGGCACGCTGTCCTATGCGCCGGGCCTGGCACCGGGCGACGTGGTGGCCCCCGGCCAGCGTCTCGCCACGATCCAGGTCACGCTGGAGATGCTGGCGGCCCAGGAGGCCTACCTGGCCGCGCTCACGCCCAGGGCAACGGAGGCAGAACATCTGCGCGACGCGCTCGGCGCGCTCGGCCTCGACGCGGTTCATCTCAACACCCTGCGCCGCCGGCAAATGTCGTTCGCGAAGATCTCCCTCGTTGCGCCCCTCGCGGGCATGGTGGAAGATCTCACCGCGAAGCCGGGGGAAGTCGCAGCGAGCACCACGCTGCTGACGCTCACGCCGGCCAACACCGCCTTTGCCGTGCTCCACCTCGACCCGGCCGAATTCGAGCGCCTGTCGCCACAGGTAGGCGCCCGCTGGCGGAATGAGAATATGGATCGCCATCCGGAGGCCGGTCTGCCCCTCCTCGAGGTCCAGGCCGTCCAGCGCGAGGACGGCAACGAACGGATCAGGGTCCGCCTCCCGCTTCCAACTTCGCTGGCTGCGTCGGTCCCGGCGGGCCTGCCCTGCCTGCAGCTCGACACGCCGGACACGCGCCGGGACGCCGTGCTGGTACCGGCGGATTGTCTCGTGACCCTCGGTCGCTCGCAGGAGGTCCTGCTGCAGATCGGTGCCGGGCAGCTGCGCCCGACGAGCGTGGCCGTGGGGCTCGCCGCCGACGGCTACGTGGAGATCACCGACGGCGTGCAGGCGGGCGACAGCCTGGTACGAGACTTGGCAGCACTCTCGCGCGAGGATCAGCGCATCCGTGCCTTGATGGCTGGTTTCTGGGATCCCAGTCCCAGGCGGGCTCGACGGCCAAGTACGGAGCAGCCCTTCAATCCCCTGCTATAAGTCCGCCGCCGCTCCGCAAATCCCGCCCTCACCTGAACGCCTTCGCTTACATCGCTGATCAGAGTGCTCGTCGAAGGCACAGGGCGAACAGGCGTCCGTCGCGAGGCCTGCACGTCCGTCGATCCAGACCCGGCAAACTTTCGTTGTCAAGACTATATACCTAGTTGCTCGTAGGATATCGCCGGCGCTGCTGCCCGACGGCTTTGCTGCGAGCTAGCAGGGAGACTCTCATGGCACGCCGCTCCAGCCCGCCCGCGCACGTCCTCTACCCGCGTGGTCGCGTCATCCAGCCCAACGACACGAGGGAGATGACCGAGGCCATCGTGTTCCTCTCACGCAACAAGGTTCGCTTCCAGCGCACCTCGTCAACGCAGCTCAAGGTCGACTGCTGGAACTACTACCCGCGGCGCGGCACCATTCTGCGCGACGGCGACACAGGGCTGCTGGCCGAGCGTGGTCTTCAGGCCTTCGCTCAGATCCTCGGCCTTGAGCCTCCCGGTCCGGCGCACGTGTCCCAGGAAGCAGCAACGCGCCCAATCCCGGCGTGGTCCCGACCGGTCGTGCAAGAAACGCCGGTAGTCCCCCAAACCATCTAGGATCCTGCTCGTTGATCCGAACGCCCCTCCCTCAGATTGCAGTAGGCGGGGCGTTAACAAGTTCAGCTACATGCAACGACTTTCCGAGCAAGCAGGTAAGCAGAAAAATGACAGATAACGCTGTATGTCTACGGCGTCAATACAGTAGAAACTGAGTTGACTGCATGGTATTATGAAGAAGTGAGGAGAGGGAGAGAAGTGCAGGGGGAAGTGGGTGGAAGGTGGAGAAAGGGCGTGCGTGTGGGGAGGTAGGTGGAGGGAAGGCGGGAAAGCGGACGTGCGGAGTTCGCGGTAGAGGGAAGCCAGAGGTGGCGATCCGGTTGAAGGGGCCATACAGGAAAGCGGCAAGAGACGTTTGCAGGGACGGGGCGGAGCGTAGGTCTCTCAGCGCTCCCGTCATGCCGTTTCCAGTGGCGCGTGAAAATGGCTGTGGGTGACTAAAGCCAGGCGGCATGATGGAGTTGGTTCATCGCTGAGGTGAGGTCCAGATCCTAGCCCGAGCTCGAGCGCTCTCCTGACTTCGTCACCTCAAATTCCGGACCTCGCCTCTCAAGTTCTCGCCCGTCGACATGAAGCTGTCCCGGACCGCGCTTTGCGGCCGCAACCCGGGACCGTTCCATGGCCACGCACGCCCTCGCCCTTCCCGCTCCGCACCAGAATGACGCCGACCGCAGCCCTTCGTCGTCCACCCTGCCCGATCCAGGCTGCCTCGATCCGAGCCACCTCGGCCCGCTGCCGCAGATCCCGCTCATCCCCGAAGCGCTGCGGCGCCAGCACCACGTCTTCATCCCCGCCGACCATCGCTTCAAGGCAGCCGCAAGGTTTCTGCAGGCCCTCTGGCGTGAGGACCGCGATCTGCCCATCGGCACGCTCGGCGAGCCGCCAGGCCCGCGCCGCAAGCTCGGCTCGCTGATCAGCAGCAAGGCCGGCGAGCTCGGCGGGAACTTCATCGACCCGGAGATCCTGCCGGTGGTCAACCGCGCGCTGGTCTACCGCGAGCTCGGGGCCGTCTACGAACTCGACCGACTGAAGCTCAACCTTTTGAGCAGCCAGCCGCTCGTGTTCAACGCCTTCGGCCACCTCGCGCGGGATCTCGCTTTCGCCACCCGCTTCGTCGACGCGCTCCTGCCGGGCCTCATGGCGGAGGTCACGCACGTCCTCTTCGAGCACTCCCCCGGCCGCGGCGATCCTCGCTTCACGCAGGACGGGACGGCGTGGGACCTTGCCATCCGTGGTAGATCCGCCACCGGGCAGCGGGTCTTCATCGGCGTGGAGGCGAAGTACTCTGAGGGTTGCCAGGAGCCCCTCCCCCGCTTCTCCGGTCGCTGCGCCGAAATCGCGCCGACGGCCGGCCTGTTCGTCGACCCCGCCGATCCGCGTCTCTTCCGCAATCCCGTCCAGCAGCTACTTCGACAACATTGCTTGGGCGCCACCCTGCTCGATGCCGATCTCGCCGACACCGCCATGCAGCTGCTCATCGCGCCGGCCCACAATCATCTCGTCACGGCGGCAGCAGCGAGCTACGCCCGCCTACTCAGCGACCCCGTGCAGGGCCGCATTCCCTTCATCTATCTCACGCTCGAGCAGGTCTTCGCGGCCCTTGCGACCGCCGGCCGGCCGGACACGGCGCGGGCGCTACACCGCCGCTACACCGACCTCTGGTTGATCGACGGCGAGCTCGGTCTCGAGGAGGCGCCTGCCCCCGCCTCGGCGGCACCGGCTGCTGCCGCGCCAACGCCTGCCGTCATCAACCACCCAGAGGCGCCCTCCCCCACCGCGGGTTCATCGCTTCGGCCTACGGCGACCCAACGGACAAAACGCTCCGCCAAAGCGCGGTCGGCAGCGACGGCAGCCTGACCAACGCTGCGCGCAGGAGGCCCGACGCGTCATCAGCACAGCGGGCTTCCTGCCACTCTCCTGCCGTTACCCTGTCTGCAGCCATCATCCTGTGCTCCACCTGCGGCGCATGCTTCTCCGCAGTCACCGCGCGCGAACATGAAGCCTATGTCAAAGCAGTTTCTGGTCAATCTTCATCGATAACGCTCTACCTCGAGGCACACAAGACTATAGATACTTTGCCTTATCACCTGTTATGACTTGCATTCATCCAGAGCAGATCTGGTGGTAAGCACATGTCTAAGGGTCTAACGGCATGATCGAGAACACTTTCGTAGTTCATCCGCATACGGGAGATCATCCCTCCGCCACCACCGAGGGCGTCGAAGGTGCATCCGCGGGGGTGTCCGCAGCCGTCTCCTCCGCGCGCGTCCCGGTGTCCTATCGCGTCACCCTCGACCGCCTCGTCCTCGAGCAGATCTACACGGCCATCCAGGCGCCCCGCGACGCGGAACCCGTGCCCACCCACGTCTGCTTGCAGCCGGACGCGCTGACACTCAGCACCGTTTGGGACGGTGCCCGCTTCACATCCACCATGGGCCTGAGGCGCCCCCGAAACAACCTGCCCGCGAGCGGTCTCACCCTAAGCGTGAGCGAGGCGCTTGCCTTGGTAAACCGCGCGGAGCATCTCGGACGCGTCTCGTCCGTCGCAACCGTGAGGCGCCTCGATCTGGTTCTCGAGCCGGCGCTTGGACGCGTCACGATCGCGTCTGGAGGCAAGACCGCGGTGGTGACGGCCGCGTTCGAGACGGCACCAGACTACATCCACGCACTGCGCGGGATCGACGTTCGGCTGCGCAGCGCATCCTACGATCTGACGCCGCGAGGCGACCCCCACGACGCCTCTACGCGCTCTGTCGGCGCACAGGGCGGACGCAACCCCACCGCGCTTGTCAGCTGCGGCATCCGCTGGCCGGCCTCGCTCCTGGCCCCCGACTTCCCGCTCGGCGCCCTCGCCCGCGTCCTCGCGCACCCGAGCGACCTGCTCGCCCGCCCACAGCCACCCAATCCCCGCCTGTTGCTCGATACCTCCGAACTCCACGCGACCCTCGGTCCGCCCGCGACGCCCGGCGAGGATCGCGCACACGAGGATCAGCTCAACGGTGCCTGCCGCGTGTACTTCGAGATCAAATGGCCCGTGTTGTTTGCCTGCCTGCGCGCCAGCGGCGGCATCCCCGAGCATGGCGTTGACGTCGCGCTGTCGTGGCATAGCGCAGCCTCGGAGATGCTGTCCCTCGATCTCGCCCCGGGTTCCGGACTGCGGGCACCCGGCGCACCGCCGGCCAAACGCTCGCGCCTGCCCTTCGTGCATCTGCTGTCGGACACGCTGCGGTGGCTCCTCGCCACAGCGGAAGACAGCGACCGCCTCCTGATCGGCCTGCGGCGCGGCAAGGCGGCCAGCGTCCTCCTGGCCCGAGGCTCCGGCGTCCCCGCGTTCGTCACCGCGCCTTCGACGGCCACAGCGGACGGGTTGAACTGATCCCCGACCATCGCTGCGGCGGACCCTCTTCAGCCGTCGACCACCAACACCGCGCCCCTCCGTCGGCGCGACTGTCGTTCAGCGCCTCCGGTGCTGACCGCAATCAGTGCCCAACAATCGGTCTGCACCTTCACCGAACATCCGTCCCGGCACTGGTCCCGAGGCCGGACCGGTCCTTAGCCCCGTCCACCCCACCCAGAAACCTGGAGCCCACCATGTCCGACGCGCCATCCTCCGCCATCGAGGTGCCCGCCAATGTCTCCGACGATGACGTCCGCACCCTGGGCCGCGCCACGCTGCCGCCCCTGCTCGCCGCCTTCGCCGCCGCGGCGGACGACCCGGTCACCCCCTACCCTGTCGTGCGCGACCGTGCCCTCGACGTTCTTCGCGTCAGCGCCGGCTGCGTCGCCTGGCTTAGCCCCTACGAAGTGTTCCGGGAGTTCGACAAAGTCACCTTGACCTTCATGAGCCATCCTTGCGTCGACAAGGTGACGCACGAGACCCTCTGGTTTGCCCCCGACGCGCTCCACCTGCCGATCCGCCTCGCCCAGCGCGAGCTCGGCCTGTCCGTCGACCGCGTGCTGAACCGCCGACTGCGCGCCGTCATCGAGCTCGGCCTGCTGCGCTTCCTCGTGGTCGAACCCGACATCCACTTCGAGCCGTTCTCGAGCCTCTGCGGACAGTTCGAGTGGGCCTTCCACCTCGGGGACCCGGCAAACGCGACCGCGGCCGTCGACCGCCTCCGCGACCTGCTCTGCGTCGTCCCGCACCAGGCCGTCTACCCGCGGGCGCCGGACGCCGCTCTCTGGCCTCGCTTCTCGCTCCGCCGCTACCTGGCGCGCCTGCCGCAGGAATGGGGGTGTGGCGGGTACGACGAGAAGATCGCGGAGCTCGAAGCTCGCCGCGGGACGCTGCAGGGCTGTGGGTCCTGGGACGTCGAGCGCGAAGACTGGCTGGAGGACCGTATCGCGCAACTGCTCCACGAGTGCGGCCAGTGGCGTTCGACGGACGCCGACACCCCGCCCGCAGAGCTCGAGCCGCAGCGCCGGTACTCCGTGCCGAAGGCGTAGTCCCGTGTGTAGCGGTGTTGCCTCACGCGACTCGCGCACCCGTGACCCCGAAAAAGTTCGCTTCGACCGCTACAGACCGGCTGAAACCTCAACAGACTGGAGATTACCTCCATGCACCGCCATCCGACGAACGTCGTCACCCTCCTCACCAGCCCCGTTCCGCGCAAAGAGGAGCAATGCCGTAGCTGGGCTCGTGTGACGCTCACACGGCAGCTCGCAGCCTTTCGCGCCGCAACCAGTGATCCCGCTGTGTCCCTCGCTCCCGCGCTCACGCGAGCCTTCGACATCTTCAGTGTCTGTGTCGGCTACCTCGCTAGGGTATCGCCCATCGTCGCAGACTCCTTCATCCACGATGTCGAAACCTTCGACGAGGAGCTGCTGGAGGACTCCGGCACCCAGACGCTCACCTATCGCTTCGTCTACACACTCGCCCATCCACTGCTCGAAACGGCTTCCACATTGCGGCTACACCAGCTCAAACGCGCCGTTCCACGCCTTCGTCAGGTTCTCTACCAAGCCGCCCTGCTCCACTTCGACAAGGATCCCGAGCTGAACCCGTTGCGTGCCAACGCATGGTGCTGGACGCTGCATCAGCATTTTGAGGAGGGCCGGCCCGAACGCACAATGGCTCATGTCTCGACACTGCATGAGACACTAAGAACAGCCTTCGACGGCAGTGCAGGTCCGACGCTGCAGCTTGTGATCGATCCTTACCAACCTCCGCCAAAGTGGGACAGCGTCGAGCCCGTCATCGAGGACGGCAGCAAGATCGAAATGGAGACACAAGACTACGAGCAGTTCCTTGCCCGTCTGCAGCACCGGCGGGACATGATGCTTTTTGCCCCTACATCCGCGCCTGCCGACATCGAGCTGATTGACGGGCAGGTCGCTGCGCTTCAGCACCGACTTCGCCAAACGCGTCAGCAGAATGCCGAGGTTCGTCGGCAATGCTTCTGCGTCAGCAGTTGATTGCTTTCCTGGAGCCTTAGCCGTCGCCGCAAGCGTGAGCACGCTTCCGACCCCGACAAGGTGAAATCATGGTCGGCAGCGAGAAGCTGACACAATGCGCTGCTGCGGAACTTCTCAAATTGACCGATTGTGTTGAAAAACTCGGCGGTGGCCACTTTGACCGCAACCGGCTCATCACGCAGAGGAATAAGCTTCTCTCCAAGATAGAGCTCTGTCGCTGATGCACGGATCTTCAGAGATCCAGAGGAATGTTCTTCTCCTGCGAGCTTCGTCAAATGTGCCAATTCAACGGCGTCCCGAGTTTTTCAACACAATCGACCCATTGCCGACCTTGCGAGTGTCCGCTCTAGGGCGGGCTGATCCGGCAGTCCTTGCGAACCAGCGGTTTGACCCAAGCCGACACTGGAAAGACCGGCTCCGGGCAGGTCTTGTCGAACCTGACCTTGTCTGAGTGGAAACCGAGCGGTTCGCTTCGAGGAGGCAGCCTAATCTGATACGATCACCCGTTGCAGACTCGCACCCAAACCGGCTTCATCGCCGTCTGGCTGTACGCAATCCGTCTGTAACAAGAAGCTGTGGTCGCGACGGTGACCCCGTCGGTCATTGTGAATGATCTGAACAATATTGCGTACTCTCACATTCTGGGAGTCTGCCGCACGCTGGTGTTTCCCAAAATGAGAAATTTAGTTATCTGCTGCGATGGCACTGGAAACGAGATCGGGGAAAACATCTCGAACGTGCTGAAGCTATATCGCGTTATCCGCAAGACGGAAAAGACCAGTCCTCGGCAAATCGTCTTTTACGATCCCGGGGTCGGAACTCTGGCAAGACCCAATCCCTGGATCAAGTTCAAGCAAGACACCGTCACAGTACTGGGCCTTGCCACAGGCTTCGGCCTAGATGACAACGTTCTCAAAGCCTACAATTTTCTCATCAACAACTATCAGGAGGGTGATCAAATTTTTCTATTTGGGTTTAGCCGCGGTGCTTACACGGTCCGGGTTCTAGCGGGCTTGATTCACAAGGTCGGCCTGCTGGCTCCCGAACAGTGTCACCTGGCGGACGCAGCCCTCACAGCTTACAAGCAGGCCAGCTCGGCGCCGCTCCGTGACCAAGATCACGAGAACCTAGTGCCTGCCACGATCGACGAAGATGACGATCGTCAGGCGCCATCCGCAACCCCTGACGATCCCGCCTCGCAATTTGCCCGCATAGTTTCGAGTAGATGGCCCACGATCCGATTTCTAGGCGTTTGGGACACCGTTGCCAGCGTTATCGTGCCGCGCCGAGACCGCTTCTATGCATTCAGCCTCGAAAAGCTTGCCTTCACTCAGGCCAATCCCAGCGTCAAGGTGTTCCGTCAAGCCATGGCAATCGATGAGAGGCGTCGAATGTTTCGCCTCGAGCCCTGGAAAGAACCGCAAACGTTCATGCGCAACCGTTTTAGCCCAGCGAACAACGCGGAACCGCAGGATGCGCTCCAGGTTTGGTTCGCGGGCGTTCACGCCGATATCGGGGGAAGCTACCCTGAAAGCGAGAGCGGCTTATCGAAATTCCCGCTAATCTGGATGATCTAGGAGGCCGCTAAGTTCGGGCTCACCGTGAGTACACAGACCTTCAACCAACTTGCCTGGGGCATCCAGCGGCAAGGTAGTCCCTTCAGTTACGTAGCGCCTGACATCACGAGTGGCCCACGCCAATCGATGACTCTCGCTTGGCGTCCGCTGGAGTGGGTACCGAAAGCGGACAGATTCAAGGAGTGGGAAACGCGCACCTCGCGATTCGGTTACTACATTCCGGCGGCAGAGCCCCGTGCGATCCCCGAGGGTGCAAACATTCACGAGTCTGTCTTCGCTCGGAAGGCGGCCGTGCCAGCCTACTCACCGGTTAATCTGCCATCAACTTGGCAAGTCGTCTCGTGAACGAGCATTCTCATGCAACCAGTAGTGCTTAGGGGGCCTTACGACAGCTAAGAAATGTGAATTTTGGCCGCTCCACGCATTCGGCTGGTTCGCGGTCGGCAGAAGAGCGGTAAGCCCGCATCTACGCATGGCAACGCCCTGACGCTGAGAAATAGGCTTTGGCAGTCCCCCGATGGCTTAACCCTTCGCACGCCGGACAGCATCAAGGCAGCGGGCACCAGGAATTGGACGGACTCGAACTTGGAGTCGAAATATGGGTCGACAGCGCCGCTCTCAGGCTGAACCGTTCGGGGGGAGCGCTAGTACTTCTTCCAAGGGCCGAACCAGACCCTTGTTAGACAGTCGGCCAAGTCTGCTCCTTTCAACCCGCATTTTTCAGACACGCCATCGGCCTCAGGGTGTCGTCGCGCCCACGACTCCGCAGTCCTGCATCAGGCAGCAGACGAAGCGTCGCCCCAAAGGGGTCAGATCGCGGCTGGCGCGCATATCGCCCGTCTCCGCAACCTCTTCGTCAATCGCGACTAGGCGCCTTTCGAGGTAGCGCTGCTCTTCGCGATCGCACCACCCAGCATGCAGCAGCGCTCGGAAAAAATCCTGAACTGCACGAAACACGTAGAGAGCATGCATCACTCCTCGCGCAGGCCGATGCGTGCCCGTCCAAGCGGAATGGTAACGCTCCGTCTCGCCAATCACGAGAGGAAAGCTTTCTTCAATCAGAGTGAGCTGCAGGTGCATGCACTCGTGCAGGATGGACTCGGCGAGCCGCAGCTCACCGTGAGCCTGGTTTGCAACGTCGATCCCCACGAAGATCGAGAACGGCACGGCAGGGTCGCTATAGCTGACATCGTATTCGGGGCCGTCCGGCTTAACGACGTGGACGGCAGCCAGCACGGCGCCGACTGCTCGCGCCGCGCCAGGCACTTCTGCCAGTCTTGCGAAAGCGCCCTGCAGGGCCTGGAAGGCACGTTCTGGCGCGAGTTCGCCGGTCTCGTGATATCTGAGCCCGATATCGGCGTACCGCGATGCTGTGGCTCCGTGTAGAAGCTCTAAACAGACTGGACTGGCGACGCCGAAAGCAGCAGGCAGGCTCAGTTGGCCAATCACATCGCGCTCAGCCCGGGCGTCTCTCCTGACGAAGCGCGTCGTCCCGTAGTTCGATCGGTCGAGCCCCACTGACTCCATCGAAACCCATTTGCTGCGCGCAAGCGGCGCCGCTAGACCGTCAAACCATCGCTCGAAAGGCTGGGTGAGGTACGCGTATATCGGCGGCGCAGAAGATGCCGCCACATCGCTCCCTGCCATCAGGCCGCCGCCTTTCGGAACGTGTACACAAGCGTATAACGCTCGCCGAAGTTGATCGACGAAACGGCGTGAAACGATCGGTGAGAGATTTCGAAGGCGAAGCCGCTCGCGTGGGCCGGCATGACTATGCTCTTCAGGCTCCCCGGATGCTCGTCCGCGAACAGCATCAGCAGGCCGCCGCGATCAGAGTTCCAGCCATCGTTGAGTTGTATCAGCAGCCGGTGCGTCTCCTCGCCGCTGTCGAGATAGTCATTGTGGATGCGTATCGTCTGGCCCGCGGTCAACCGATGCGCCGCGATATCGACGAGGATCAAGTCGGCAGCTACGCTGAAACTCGCCTGCAATTTGTCTCTCACGGCGCCAACGAATTCCGACATGGTCAAAGCTTCTGTGCTGCCGTCGAGATCGGCTGCGAGCAGTGAAAATTCGTGCTGCTCATAGAAGCTCTCGACGCGCAGCACCCACGGCGCCTGGGTCTTCAACCATTCGAGCACTCCTGTGGCTGTAGTCGAATCGAGAATACCTGGCACCCGCATATGCGGGAACGGATCGTTCGAGAGCTTCGCGTTTGAAAAATTCGGCAGCATCAGGCGGCAATCCCCCGACGGGCCAAGTGCGCGCGCATGCTGTCAATGAGGTATCGTTGATCGGCGCAGAATACGCTCGAATTAGCAAAACCGTTTGATGCGCTCCACCGATGCGCCGGCATGCCGCCCCCACAAACTCTCAAGTCCGAACAGGCGAGGCACGCGGGCGCAACTGGCAGTTGGGCATGATGATAGGCCGCAAACTCGCGTGAAGAGACAACCTCGCTAAGATCGTGCGTCAGCACCGACCAACTCGTTTGGAAACGGTCTCCGCTCCTGGCACTCTTCAGCGTATCGTTCTTGTTGACGCTTCCGTCCGTATCGATGACCAGAATCCCGTACGAGTTGAGCCCAATTCCTTCCTTTTCGCCCTTTCCTCCAAGCAGGAGCTTCAGCATGTCGTCAAGCACGCGAATGCGCGTTGGCTTCGGATCGGCAAGATACACGTCGAGTAGCTGACTCATCCACTCGCCGTACTCCGTCGACAGGAGGCTCGCCTTGCCGACAGGCAGCACGTCGTGGTGGCCATCACGATAAAGGAAGTCGATGCTCGGCGCGCCGATCGACTTCAGGAATGCGTAGACCGAAGCGGGGTTTGCCTGCAGGTCAACCACAGCCAGCACGCCGGTGAACAGAGAGGCACCAGCCGGATGGGCGCGGAGTCGATCAATTGCGGCCGTGACGCGGCCATGCGAGGCACCTCCACGGCGGTCAGGACGATGCCGGTCGTGCACGGCTGCAGGGCCATCAATACTGACCGAGATTCCCACTTCGTATTCTGCGCAAATCGACAGGATCTCATCTGTCAGCAGCACGCCGTTGGTCTGCAGGTGGAGGGCGGAATCAAACGGCAGTGCTTTCTTCAGGACACGGCAAAGTTCAAGAAAGCGCAGTGCGCCGATCAAAAGCGGCTCGCCGCCATGGAACACCACGCTGAAGCCACGAGCTTGGGCGGCTGCAAGGGCCGCGAGCCGCTCCGCTACGGCGATTGTTACGGAAGGCTCCATGCGCTTCGGCTGGGTTCGCCATCCCTCGTCGCCCATACGATAGACATAACAGTAGCTGCAATCGAGGTTGCACCGGCTCGCGACTTTCAGGAGAACTGTGTCTATCGCTGTCATGAGAAGCGGTGCTGCGCTCACCGGTTGTGACGGTTGTGCATACGATTATAGGCGTGCGGAGCAGCAGGCTCCTCGTTTTGAACTTCTAGGAGCAGCCGTTCTAGGACCGCGCTTTCAAGCACGACGTTGTCACGGCCATCCTCCTCAACCTCAATGGCAACGCTATCGTCCAACCTCTTAGCCGCTTCCATACCAATACGCCTCCGTCGAACGGGAAAAATAGCTCAACCAGCGTACCCTTACCACCGTAGCTCATCGTTGACAAAGAAAAGCGCGGAAATAGGTACTCGCAAATATATCCTGGAAGAACGTTGGCGCGTCAAAAGCCATCATGTAATTCAGACAAAGTTTCTACCATATTTTTTCCGCGGGTACTTCGCCGCCCGCCATCATCTCCCGCCTAGCGCTTTTTCAAGCGGACCCATTAGGTCTCTCGCGCGCACAAGCCTAGCCTGTCGGCCTCGATACCCAGCCGCCGGACGACGCTCTATGAAGCACCGTAAGTGGCTGGACTTACACGCTCAGGCCGGACATCCTGCGGCGATGAGAAAGCCTCCGCCGGATCGCTTGCACTTCTGCTCCCTGACCCTCGAGAATGTGCGAGCGTTTGGGGCCGAGCAGACGTTGGATCTATCCGACGCGAAAGGAAGGCCCGCTAAGTGGAACTTGATTATCGGACAGAATGGTGTCGGCAAGACCACCATCATGCAAGCCCTAGCTCGAATGCGTCCCATCCCAAGCCTATTACAAGAATTCGTTGATAACACTGAAACAAAAGCCAGGGATATCCTGGAAGAAGCGCCGCGCGCGTCGGCCGCGCTTGTCAAGGGGGGCGATTTTGGCGACCCATTATGGACCCAGGCCGAACTATCGCAGCATGAGAATGACGAGATTTTTCGTTTCCTTAGGTCGCCAGGAGATGTAGTTGGCCAAATATCAGCCACCTTCGCTGGCCCAAAAGGCGTCAAAGTCGAGGTGGGCATGACCTGCGAAGGAAACGGCGAAGAGCTCACGAATGTTGAATTTAAACAGTTCAGACACGAATTGAGCTCGGAGGGCCCGCTCGTTATCGGCTATGGCGCATCACGACACATCGGCCATGCGAACGCAGCAATGATCGAGGGCCGTGACCCTACGGATTCACTGTTCAGCGAGAAATTCGACCTTTTTGATGCGGAAGAGCTTCTTGCTCGCCTTCATTACGCATCCCTGGCGTCTGGAACTAAGAAAGACGTGCAACGGCTGCAGGTAGTTAAAGACGCTGTTGCTGACTTGGTCCCGGATTTGGTAGTGAGGGACATCGATATCCGCGGCCCGCATGTGCCCGGACGATCCAGAGCGAACACGGGTGTGCAGGTCACGACGCCGTCGGCTAAGTTACCGCTTGCGAGCTTGAGTTTAGGTGCTCAAACTATGTTCGCTTGGACTGTTGACCTGGCATGGCGTATGATCAACGCGTACCCTTTGAGTGGCAAACCCCTACATCAAAGCGCAATAGTTCTAATGGATGAAATCGACCTTCATCTCCATCCCAAGTGGCAGAGAAGTCTAAGAGGCCATCTAGAGCGCCATTTTCCTAACATTCAGTTCATTGCAACCACACACAGCCCTATAACGGCACAGGAAACATTGGCTGCCGGAGGAAAAGTGGCTGTGGTTCGCTGGTGTGGGGAAGAGAGCGTCATAGACAATGATCCCATCGCTCCAAGAGAGTGGAGATTTGATCAGGTTTTGACAAGCGAGCTTTTCGGGTTTGAAACTTCCAGAGGCCCAGAGGCGGAGAGACTCCTTAAGGAAAGACGTTCTCTGCTTAGAAAGCGCAGGTTGTCTGACACAGACAAGGTGAGGCTACGTGAGCTGGACGAGTACGAGGCGTCGTTGCCAACAGCAGCCACTGTCGAGGATCAGGAATTCGAAGATTGGCTTCTCAAGCTTGGTCGACTTGAGGGCACCATAGCGCCGGACGATGATTAAGATCGGTCCGAAAGGCGCTGCACCAGACATCCTAACGAGTAGAGGCGCGGCCCTTGCTGCAGCTCATTGTGCCGCCTATGACCTGGAACCAGCCGCTTATCAGGTGAGCAGAAAGGCAGGTGGCAAGGAATTTGGGTTTGACGATAATGTCTATGCGCACTCAACCGTGAAAGGCGCTCTCGAGAGGGTACAACACGGAAAGTGCTGCTACTGCGAGGTGTTTATCCCTAAGCCGTACGCTTTCGGTCACGTTGAACATTGGCGCCCAAAATCATGGTCCCAACAGGCAAAGGGGAGGCCTCAGATCCGGCCTGGCTACTACTGGATGGCATACGATTGGGATAACCTGTTTCTGAGCTGCACGTTCTGTAATTCTTCGAATAAAGGTAATCAGTTCCCGCTTGAGGCCGCAAATGCGAGAGCTCGGGATCACCATCATAGGGTGTCAGTCGAGCGACCGCTTCTGCTGCGACCCGATGGCCCGGACGACCCAAGAGACCACATCGGCTTCCGAAGAGAGACACCATTTGGAAGAACACCCGAAGGAAGAAAAACTGTCGAGGTGCTCGGCTTGGATCGCATCGATCACGTCAAACGGCAGCGGAAGTTGGCAAAGCTAATTGTTTACCACAATAAAATCGTGAAGCACCATGGTGATAGATCCCCTCTGGCGGCCGAAGTCGTTGGTGAGGCGCGTGCCGCTTGGGCGGCGGCAATCCAGCCTGACGCTCCTTTCAGCGCGATGGCGCTGGCTTACCTTGAAGCGCACCCCCTTCCCTGAGTTAGCAGGGTGCGCGCAGGAGCGCCCGCCAGTGCGGTGCGTGGACCGGGTTGAGTCGTCGGCGGGTTTGTAAGGGCGCCTCTCACCAAGAAGCTTGGGCCATTCTTGGATCTGCAAGCGCCGAGCGCTTCCTGCGTCGAGCCTTGGCCAGAGACCGTTTCGGCATTCAGAGAGAGCATCGCAGATCGCTAATGAACGGGGTGGTGGGTTGGATGGAGGCCAGGTCACGGACACACCTGACGCTCGTTCGTGACCGCCTGTGCGATCAACACAGGTCCGCGCGGGCACGACCCAGCCGCGCCAGTTAGGTCCGCTTCCCGGCAGGGAGCCAATGTCCCCTCGTGGCGCACTGCTGCCGCGGAGACCTCACGCTCGCCGCCGCCCACCCGGCAGCGGCTGCGGCGGCGCCTCACCGGCCGCTGGCTCCACGAACAGCTCGCCGACAGGCGCGTTCAACGCCACAGCAAGCCTAGTGATGAGGTCCACGCTCGGGTTCTCGACCTGGCGCTCCAACCCGGAGAGGTAGGCCCGATCGATGCCCGCGTCGTGTGCGAGCGCCTCCTGGCTGAGCCCAGCCGCCACCCGCAGTCGCCGCAGGTTCCACGCCACCAAGGTCCGCCCGGTCATCATGACCGACAGGCAGCCTTCATGAGGCCTACCTAACCACTGGCTATAGCCAACATGAAAGGCTAAGCTCACCGCAACTTCGCGACGCCTGCCGTGAACCTCAGGCATCGCGACAAAGGGGAGCTTCATGCCCGAGACCGCCTCCAACTCCGGGCTCCTCGCCCGATTCAAGGCACGCTATGCCGCTAACCTCGCCAGGACCGGCGATGTGCGTCACAAGCAGCTCGCGGTGGCGGGCATCCTCCTCGGCGTCTGCCTGTTCGGCGCCTACAAGGTGATCTGGCGCCCCTCGGCCGGCGAGCGGTTCCCGATCACCATCACGCCCGGCGTCATGCCGGCCTGCGACAGCTCACCGAGCCGCCGGCTGCTACGGCAGGTGCTCGAAGCGCTGCCGGCGGCCAGGCAGGCCGGCGTCACGGTGGTCAAGCTCGGCGCCTTCACAGAGACCGGCTTCGTGCCCGTGACCGCCAAGGGCACGGAGATGCGCCTGTGCTCAGGCGACGTTTTCCTCACCTCGGGCCGGCACGACGTCGCCTTCACCCTGCAGTGGACGAGTTCGGCCAGGAACGAGCTCTGGATCGAGGCGGACGACCCCTTCTAGCACCCCGGCGTCGCCGCGTTCCGTCACTCCCATCACTCGCCACCCTCCGCGCCGGGAGGCGCCGTCATGACGCTCCTGTCCCCGTCGTTCATTCAGCCCCTCGCGAGGGTGATCCTCGGCCTTGCCGCACTGGCCGCAGCATCGATCGGCGACGCTGCCGAGGCGTCCCCGGACGCATCGGCCCGGCTCGAAGCGGCCCCCTGCCCTGCCGTCGACCCCGAGCTCTACGCGCGCCAGCGCTGGATCCCGGGGAGTCAACCCTATGGCATCCCGTTCGAGGCTTGGGATCGCGCTACCTTCGACGCGCTCAAGCGACGAATGACAGCCTGTGCCGATCCAGCCAATCGTCAGCGCACGCTCATGGTCCTACGCTACCTGGACGATCCGTACGGACCTTTGGCGCAGGTGAGCCGGCAGCTTGACGCACATCGCGCGACTGCTTCCCGCAACGCCGGTCTGGCCGACGAGATCCGTGCCGAGCTCGCGGCCGCCGCCAACGATCCGTCGCTGATCAACCGCCGCGCCCGCCTCGTGCGGTTGGCGACGAAGCTCGACACCGCACGCCTGCCCGCCGAGACGCAGCTCGCCCTGCGCGCCGAGCTCAATCGTGAGACAAGCGCGCTGGCTGCAGCCGAGGCGGCGCAAACTGAGGCTCGCGAGGCGTCGGCACGTCAGCAGCGTCTTGCCGAGGTGAAAGCGGCGGAGGACAGGCAACGGGAGGCGGCCAGGGCCGCGGCGGACCGCGAGGCGGGCGAGCAGCGTCAGCAGCCGCAGGCGCGCGAGCGAGCCGAGGCAGAGGCCAAGGCTGCCGACCGCTACTACGCGGGACGCCTTGCCAGCCTGTCGCCTGAGCTCGTGACGCTCCTCACCCGCAACCCCGCCCTGAAGGCGCCGTCGGCCCGAGCCGGCTTGCTCCAGATCACTGCCATCGTCGAGAGCCATGTGCTGGCGCTCGACACCTGCCGTGCGAGGCTGGGCGGGTACGTGGCCGAGTGGACGGAGCTGCAGCGACGGCTTGGCCTGATGCAGCAGGCGCTCCTGAGCTACTACGGCATGCCGCCGTCCGAACTCGCCCAGACCATGCGCCTGTGGCAGGCGCGGTGGGAAAACACCGGCATGTCCGCCGCGCTGAAGGAGGATCTCGACTTCATGCGCGAGACCTGTGGCGGCTCAGTGAGGGCAGCGGACAACCTGCTCGACTTCTCTCGTTGAGCGGTCCGTCGGCCGTGGCCATATCCGAACGCCCGCAAGAACGCATGCCTTGCCGTGAAGCTTCGTCACGACATCCGTGACGAGGCCTCATCCATGAACAAGATCCACGACGTACCGCTGCCTGAGGCTGCTCCCGCTCAGCGGCATCCGACCCGTCGGCATCTTCTCGCGCTCCTGGCTGGCGTGCATGTCCTCAGCGCAAAGCCAAGCCGGGCCGAGGCGGGCGCGACCGAGGCCACACCTGACGCCCTCCGGAGCAGCCTCAGGCAGCGGTACGTCGTGGATCTTGTTCATGGATGAGGCCTCGTCACGGATGT
>NZ_BPQP01000099.1 GCF_022179305.1 Methylobacterium iners | reverse complement strand
CGTGTCGTCCTGCGAGGCCATTGCCCGTGCTGGCAAGGTCGTGGCCGATGTTGCCTTGATTGATCTTCACCTCGCGGATGGTCCGACCGGAACTGAGGTGGCCCGGTTCATTGCCACGCAGACCGCCATGACGGCGGTCTTCGTGACCGCGAACCCGAAGCGGCTGCCGCTGGACTTCTCGGGTGCTGTGAGGGTCATCGCCAAGCCCTACACGCAGCAGGGCCTCACGGCGGCGCTGGACTTCGTCATGGACGCGGTGACTACGGACGCGCCATCCATGGACCTCCCGCGCAGCCTGACCCTGGCCCCCGCCTATGCGGAGCAATGGCTGGAGCCGAGGACGGCGGAACAGGTCCCAGTGAGATGAGATCGTCAGGCGCCTTCCGGGCTGCCGGGCTGACGCTCAACCAGCCACCCGCTTGGCAGAGGTGGGCTGGCGTCGGGCTTGCACCCTCGCTTGCAACCTACTGCGTCCGCGACCGCGGCTGGCCGTTGAGCCGTCGGTCAGCTGGTGAGGTGTCCGTCAGAGGCCCTCGAGCAGCGCTTACCTCATCAGCTTCGTAGGCCCTGACATGCTCCAAACCACCGGCACTATTGAAACTCTCGACAGCTCCAGTCATGAGGCCAGTCCGGGTCCAGCAGGTCCGGATCAGCGTCCAACGCCTCCGGCTCAGCAAAGAGGGGAACGACATTCTGCGAGGATGCTGACGCCGGCGCAGTCCATATGGCCGGCGGCGAGCCTCCCACGCCTGGGGAGGAGGTCGTGCTCATCTGGGCCGCAGGCTCTTCAGCATCATCGGGGCGGTCGGGCACAGAGCTGGGAAGACGCGGCGCCATCAGACGACTGACGTGTTGCCGAGCTCGACCACGAACTCCTGCGAGATCGTGTCGTAGACCCGGGCCAACCACTCCTCAGCGACGCGAGCGCGCTCCTCAGCCGCCGTCACGCGCTCGTCGGCAGACTTGAGCAGCTTTTCAGTACGAGCCTCCAACTCAGCGGCGCGCGCATCAGCGGCGCGCACACGCTCAGCTGCGGCCTGGATGTCCTCCCGGGCACGATCCAGGAGATCCTGAACGCGCAGTTCCTGCTCATGGGCCTGTGCCTCGACCTCACGGCTGCGCGCAGCAGCCTCACGAATGCGGTCGATCAGCTTGGCCCAATCCCGAGCTGAGGATCGCCGGGTCGGCGGCACCTCGCTCTCGAGATCATCGAAGGAGCCCACCAAGCGCAGTACTTTGCTCAGGCTGCCGTCAGCAACTGCGGCACGGGCCTCGATGGCAGATGTCCCGTCAGAACTAAGGTTCCAGGGGGCTCGCTTGATCGGATCCATGAACATGACACTTCTCACAACGCGGCACACAACAAACCGCTCGCTGAGCTTAGAAGAGGTTTAAGCAGTATATTTCCGACGTCAATGCGTGGATCTCGGGTTAAGCAAAGGGGAAGGCGCACGCGCTTGGCTGATGCTGTTTTGCCACTTGGCTGAGGGATGATGCGCCGCACGATGCAAGCTGCCGAGCGGACAGGCGTGATGGTCGACTACGAACAGGACGCGGTTGCCCCAGACTAGGACCTCACACGCACCGGCACGTCGAGGTTCATGCTGATGTGAGGCTTGTCCCTTAAACAAAGTGCATCCGCAGCGCCAAGATGCGCGCACTCGATGAGTGCGAAGGCTGCGATACCCAGCCCGACACCGACCATCATGAGATCGGCCAGGATCAGCGGCTGCGAAACGAACTTGAACATTGGACTTCCTCACTTTGTGCCGGCCTCAGCCTGGCTTTCGTGAGGCAGGCTTATGGTTAAGATTGCTTTAATTGTTACGTCGGTCGGCAAGGCTCGCCTCTGAACTCTGCGACCCAATAGCCGCGCTCTGCCCGGCGCACCGTTGATTGAGCCGGAGTGAGCACGGGCAGAGCGGAGAGCACCGTAAGTCGCTGGGGTTTCCTCTCTAAGCCCTTACGGCAATGCGCCGGCAGTCTGCTTCACCTTCGTCATGGTCTCCTGACAACCCTTCTCGTCGCCAACTTTGTCTTGTGTGCGTGCCTTCTCAAGCAACGCTTTGGCGTCCAAGACGCTGGCTGCGGTAGCCTTCAAGCTGGGATCGGACGGTTGCCCCGATGGCGGCTTGTCCAGGGCCTTCTCAGAGCCGGAAGACGTAGCGCCACTTGGAGGCGTTGCCCCTGTCACCTTCTCAGCGCCCGCGCTGTTCAGTCGACGCTCGATTGTAGAGATGTCGTCCTTGCACGAGACGGCTAGTGCAGGGGCAGCGCTGCTGAGCGACACGACGGCTGCTGTAGTCAGGACCATTCGCATTGGGCGTTTCCTCTCATCCAAATTGGTGCCGGCGACAAAGCTTGGCGGTTCTCGTAAGCCATGGCACAGGCGATAAGAACGAGGCTGCAGACAGCGCCTCATTCGACTTGCAACAATACTTGATAGTGATGCTGCCCTGAGCCGAGCAGGGCATGAAAGTAGACGGCCGAAGTACCTCCGGTAACGGCAAGCCTGATCAGCGTGATGCTGCTGAGTTGATCGGCGTTATTTATGGTCGCACCTATGCGGTGGTCCGCATCGAGAGCCGAGCTGTGGTAGCCCATCTGATTTGGGCTCGCAGTCTGAGCGGCAAACTGTCCCTAGCGGGCCTCGAGTGGGGGATGGATCTTCGTGGTCATGAGGACCTCCTGTCTGCGTGGAGGGGCAACTCGCGGAATGCGATCTGGATCAACGGTCGGCGCCCGGCGTCTTGCTGAAGGTGTGAGGTGAGTTCCTCAGGTTTATCCCGACTGTCACCTTCAGCCCCGCCGGCACACGCCGCGCGGGGCTTTTTCGTCTCCGATTCAGCCCTCAAGCAAACCGCACGTTCTGAGCAAGTTTCGGTTCTGATTGATCATCAATCACAGGTTTGATGATTCGCATGTCGATGCGCCCAGCCTCTTCGCCGAAAACATCGTAGACTGCTGCCGGGCAGGCCAACCATAACCTTCTCCCGGCATCTTGAAGGCTTGTCGGAAGCAGTCAATGAGCTTGGCGTAGCGAAGCCGAGCAGCGGTTTGCCTGGACGGTTAACTTTCATAGGCGCCGTACTACTAACTGCATCGTCGAATACAATGCGGCTAAACAGGTTTCAGTCTTGTCTCAGTTTGAGATTGGATGATCCGTCCGCAGGGCGAGTTCGCGGCGAACCTGCTCGATGATCCTCGGCTGCAGCGCGCCGCTTTGGAGCTTGCGGCGAAGCGCCTCCGTGGAGGTGCCCTCGAATGGCCGAGCCGATTGCCAGCGGCGTTGGATCATCTCAAGGGTCGAGTGGGATGGCATTGGCTAGGCAGGCGTCGGTGAGGGCCGAGCGCAACGCCCGTAACACCACTTGGCTCCTACTGCACGAGGTAGACGTCTCCGTCGGTCTGGCCGAGTCCCTTAGGCACCGGCACGGTCGTCGCGCCGTACTTGGTGTTGAGCGTGAGCTTCGGGTTGGCCGTGAGCAGGAGCTGCTGTGCCACGATGACGGTGAAGGCTGATTGCTGAGCGACCTCGTTCGTCGCGTCCACCACGAAGCGGCCGCGCGACAGGTAGACGGTGCCGGTCATGTTCGAGGCGTAGTTCGTCTTGATCTCATGGTTGCGCAGGAGCGGCGCGGCCCGGTCCTCGAAGACGAGTAGCCCCGCCATCGCGCCGGTCCGTGGTGCGTCGAGGCTGATCCGCGCGTTGCTAAGGAATTGAAAGGTGCTGCCTGGACCCGTCAGGTAGAACCCAACCCCATCGCCCCGCACGTCCGCGTTGGAATCGACGACGAAGGGTCCGTCCTTGATGACGTACTCGCCAGGCGCGAAGGTCACAAACGAGTTGCCGCCGATGAACAGGCCGCCGCAATAGGTGCCGGGCGACAACGTGTGACGCAGGCTGGCGCTGCCCTTATTCACGAGAGGAGGATTCGGCGACTTACAGGAACCGACCGAGGGCGGCAGGCGGTCGGCAATGGGGTCGTTGACCTTCGGGCAGTCGCTCTCCCGCTCACCGCGGAACGTGCCTGCACCGGAGAAGCCGCCGCCCGAGCACACCCGCTCAGCCGTCACCTGGATGCCGCTGTCGGAGCTCACGCCGCTCGGGCTGGTCGAGTTGGAGTGGACGTCGCAGTCCCTGGCCGTCAGCCAGGAGTTCGACTTGAGGTAGACGGTCTGACTGTTCGACGGATCGAGCGCGAGCACGCACAGCCGACGTTGGCCCCGCAGCGTTGCGACGGAGCTTGCCTTGATGTGGCCGGGCGTGATCGCGATGATGCCCGAGAGGTACTGCTTGCGGTCGTGCTTCAGATCGACCTGGACGCTGGTCGCGTCATCCTTTGGTGCTACCGTGATGGTGAGCCCTAACCCGCCACCCTCTGTCATAAAGTACGACTTGGCCCAGCGCTCGGCGACAGCCTGCATCCGTCTTTGCTCATAGGAGCTGACTGCAAGCTCACGCGCTGCCGCCATGGCGGCGGCATCAGCAGCGTTTTGCAGGCGGGTGCGCTGTTTGACCCAAGTTCCGTAGTCCACCGCAGCGCCTGCAAAGCCCACGAGAACGGGCAGCGCCAGGGCGAACATGAGGACCACGCCTCCTGAGGTCGATCGCGCAAAGTTGCAATAGCAGGCCATCGCTTTTCAAACCGCAATGACTGCGGCTTGCAACGCCGCCATGCTTCCGGGCTTGCCGAGGAGGTAGCCCTGACCACGGTCGGCGCCGAGGAGCCGGAGTGCGCTGAGCTCCGAGGCCGTCTCGATGCCCTCAGCCACGATGCACGAGCCCATCTCGCGGGCATAGAAGACCATCGCACTAGCCAAGGCACGCCGCGCGGGATCCGTGTCGACGGCACGCGTCAAGCTCATGTCCATCTTGATGATGTCAGGACCGAGCTGCACGATGTGCTGCAGGCCCGAGTACCCTGCACCCGCGTCATCCACCGCAACTCTCACTCCGAGCCGCTTGAGTGGCCTGAGCTGGGCATGCAGTGCAGTGTAGTTTGACACGGCTGCGTGCTCGGTGATCTCCAAGATGATGCGTTCGGCGTGTTCGACAGGAATGAGGTCTGCCAAGCGTCCGCTGATCACCAGCTCGGGCGAGGCGTTGATCGACAGCGAGATCAAAGCCGGCAGCTCTGGCAGGGTGGCGAGCGTCGTCCTGAGGACGGCCACTTCCAGCTCAAGGCCGAGATCAGCGTCCAGGGCGTCCTGGAACCACTTGTCGGGGGAGCGGTACGGGGTTGCCTTGAACCGACACAGCGCCTCGCAACTCGTAACCGTGCTGCTTCGCAGGTCGAAGATTGGCTGGAAGACGATGTCGTAATCCTGAGCCGCGATGACGGCTGCGATGCGGTCATAGGTCCGCTGGGCCTTCTGTCTCTGCTGAAGGCCCGTGTTGACCTGCTTGGTCGCCAGTCCTGCAAAGACGCGCATCGTGGCCAGGTCGCGCTCGTTCAGCGATGGGATCGCCCGAGGGCTGAGGCAGCAGAACATCCCGAACGGCGTGCCGTCGAGCAGACGGATGGGGATGCTGATATGCGAGCCGATGGGCACGGCTGCCGTGATCGGCATCTCGCGTGCGAGCCGCACCTGTGAGGTGTCAGGGATCAGCTCGGGCAGGCGGCCGGCCAGGATGTGGTTGCAGTAGACATCGTCCAAGGAGTGCGAGTCGCCGACCTTGATCAGGTGCTCAAGCCCTGGGGCATCGACGCGGCGGAAGATGGTTCGGCCCGCGTGGAACTCGGAGAAGTAGGCCACCTCCATGCCGAGATGGTTCCGGATCGCCACGAGGGCGTCCTGGATCACGTCCTCGCCGGCAGCCGCCTGAGCGCCAATCGGCGCAAGATCACCAGATGACAAAATCATGTGAAGCTCGTCTCGCGGGGGCGGAAAATTGTGGGTGGCAGTGTAGGCGGAGTGGCCTGACGCCACCACGGAGCGCTCTCAAAGTGTGAAGTGGCATCCAAGTCTGACTCACCTCGACCAGCTGCATAATTGCACGAGGAATACCGCCGTTAACGGGTGGACATGGGCACCGCTTGAACGCCGAGCCAGATGCTTACTCTCTCGGACGCGTCTGCGTCGCTTCGTCGGAAGCCTCCAGGGTTCGTGCGAAGTCTGCTGCTGATGCGGGACGACCGAGAAGGTAGCCCTGGACAAAGCCGCAGCCCGTGGCGCGGATTGCTTGACGTTGGGTTTCGTCCTCAACCCCTTCGGCCACGATGTCGAGGTCCAGCGCCTGTCCGAGCTTCACGATGGCCGTTACAATCTCCCACGTCCTGCGCTGCGTGAGCATGCGCGTCACAAAGGACCGGTCGATCTTGATGGTGTCGAGCCGATACCGGTCAAGGTAGCTCAACGACGAGTAGCCGGTCCCAAAGTCGTCAAGCGCGATCCGAACGCCGAGCGCACGCAAACCGTCGAGGATGCCGGCGATGTATTCCGGGTCCTGCAGGAAGATGGCTTCCGTGACCTCAAGCTGAAGCACGCGTGGGTCGAGGCCGGTGTCTGCGAGGAGGTCACGCACCCCATCGACAAAGCGGGGGTCCTTCAGCTCCTCCCCCGACGTGTTCACACTGAGGCGAAGGTCTGTTTCGGGAAATCGATCCCGCCAAGCTCGCATCTGTCTGCAGGCCTCGTGCAGCACCCAGCGGCCGAGTTCACGGATGAGGCCGGTTTCCTCGGCGGCCCCAATGAAGGCACCCGGCGGCACGAGCCCGCGCGTGGGATGCTGCCAACGCACGAGGGCCTCGACACCCCGGATCCGTGCCGTGACGGTGTCGCAGATCGGTTGGTAGTGCAGCACGAACTCGTCGCGCGCGAGCGCATTCCTGAGGTCGGTCTGGAGCTCGAGGGCCTTGACCGCGCTGTCATGCATCGATCCGGCGAAGACCGCGTAGCCGCCGGTGTCGTGCCGCTTGGCCTGATACATCGCAATGTCGGCATCGCGCAGGAGTTCCTCCGGCTGGCGGTGATGCTTGCTCGCCTGGACCACACCGATGCTGCAGGAGGGAAAGATCTCCTGCTGGCTAATCCAAAGGGGTGGGCGCATCGCGTCGATGACGCGTCCCGCCAAGGCCGCGAGAATGGCCACCTCATGGACGCCCTCGACCAAGAGGGCGAACTCGTCGCCCCCGATGCGCGCGAGCGTATCCTGCGGCCTGGTGCAGCCCCTCAGTCGCTCCGCCACATCCATCAGCAGCAGGTCGCCGGCGCGATGACCCAGGCTGTCGTTGACCAGCTTGAAGCGGTCCAAGTCCATGAACAGGACCGCGCATGCAAAGCCTGGGTCGCTATTAGCGCGTGCCAGGGCCACGCGCAGGCGGTCCATGAAGAAAGCGCGATTGCGTAGCCTGGTCAGATCGTCGTGGAAGGCGGTGTACAGAAGCTGCGCCTCGATGCGCCGACGCTCCTGGATCTCCGCCTCGAGCGCCAAGTTCTCGGCTTCCGCGATGCGGGCGCGCATCGCGGTCTCTTCGGCGGCCTTGCGTTCGCTCACATCGCGCTGGACCGAGACCCAGTGCGTGAACCACCCTTTCTCGTTGGCGACGGGCACGATGCTGAGTTCCACCCAGAACTCAGTCCCGTCCTTGCGCGTGTTGAGCAGTTCGACCTCAATCGGCTTCCATTGGCTCAGGGCCATGCGAAGCTTGTCCAGTACCGCCCGGTCGGTCTTGCTCGACTGCAGGATGCGCGGCGTCCGGCCGATCACCTCCGCCTCCGAGTATCCCGTTGTCCGGGTAAAGGCCGCGTTGCAATAGACGATCTGTGGGCCCGGCAGGTCGATGGGCTCGGCCCGCGTGATCAGGACGGCGTCGTTGGCGTTGACGACGACGGATTCCAGCAGGCGCAGGCGCTCCGTCGCCGATTGGGGCGGCTCTGCCTTGTGCTTGCCTTCGGCCATGAGGCGCAGACGATGCAACTCGACCCGGGCTGCGATCTGCGCGGCGTGCGTGCGCAGGACGTATGTCTTGGCCGGGCTCAGCCCGGCGCGCGGTGCGGGATCGGCCACGAGAAGGGCGCCCTGGACCGAGCCGGTGGCGTCGATGACCTTGGCTAAGGCCAAGAACCGCATTGGGGGAGAGGCAGCCGCATCGTCGAAGAGGGCGGCGTCGGCCGAGCGGGCCCAGGGATGATGGGCAACGTCGTTGACGATCAACAGGTCATCGGCCCGCCGGCCCATCAGGCGCATCGCTGCCTGAGCCATGGCAGGCGTCACCGCGTCGGCGCCAGGTCCGAAGCAGGTGTCAATCTCGAAGCCGTCATCCGAGCCGCGGAGGTAGACGGCCATGTTGCACTCGGCAGCGTGGGCGGCGCTGCGCACCAGCTGCCCGAGATCATGGTCCGCCAACGGCACTAACGCAGGGGCCCGATCATCCTGGGCGTCCAGGACTTCAGCCGCAGCGGCGTCATGGATCAAGCCAGCGGTGAGGAAGTTCATCGGACGGTTCCTGCTGGTTTGATCATGGACATCTCACCAGCTGGCCGATGTCTCGAGCGCCTGGCGTGGTCGCGGGATCAGAAGGTTGCGGGTCTGAGTGTAGGGACGTGGCCGGTTGATGATCTCGTCGAGACGCGACCACAGGGTCTTGGGCGAGAACGGCTTGGCAATGATCTCGTTGACGCCCAACCGGATTGCGCGATCGACCCGGTCGCGGCGGGGCTGCGATAGCATCAGGATCAAGGGCAGGCTTGGCGCTGGTGAAGTGTCGACGTCCCGGACCAGGCGTATCACCTCCTCACCTGTGAGGATCGCTAGGTCCCAGTCGAGGATGATGAGGTCGGGCCGGGCCTCCACCAGCGACCCGAGCGCCTCCGCGCCATCCGGCGCTTCCTGCACCCGTCGAATGCCGACACGCTGCAGCATGTCGCGGACGATCCGGCGCGTGTAGAGGCTCTCGTCGACGACGAGGGCAGCCAGATCCGGGAAGGTCGGCGCGCCAATCATGACCGTGATGCTCGTCTCACCCGAAGCGCCTAACCACGATGGCTGGATGACGTGTGGAGCGCGCCCTGGTGGCTTGTCATGGCGCTGATCAGAGCGTTGATCCCAGCATCCAAGTCTTCGATCTGACGACGAAGCCCACCAAGCGCGCACCACAGCTTCTGGCTTGTATCCATCGGGCTGACGTCCACAAAAGCGTAGGCTGCTTCGTGGAGCGGAGCTTTGATTTGCTGAAGACGCTGGGAGAGACTTTGGAGCGAGGCGATATCGTAGCCGAGCTCACGACGCCTCCATTCCAGGATGTGCTGCGTTGGCTTGGCCGGGAAGAGTTGCACGACCTTTGTATCCGGCGACGTCATAGTCTTAGCCTGGGTAGGATGATGTCAGCCGCTTGGGTGAGCGCAGCGCATGTATTGCGCTCACGCCGTATTAGCAGGGCGTGACGGTCATCATGGTGCCCAAGTGCTAATTAATCGTTAATACACAAAAATTTGATCGTACAGCTGAAGTAATCTAAAAAGACATCAAATGTTTGTTTCAACAAACGTGGCAAGGCTAAGCGGAGCCAGCGAATTCGCAATGCCAACAGCTACTCACCCGCGGCGCTGAAGACTCTCAGCCGCCGCAGCTCCTCTCCTAACAAGTCGTTACTTACTTCCACCGGCTCGAAGCGTGAGGCGCCGTCCCGTGACGGCCGGCCAAGACGGCGTGCGACCTCGCGCTCGAACGAGAGGAAATGCTCGATGCGGCCGTCGGCGTTCCGCAAGGGCCTGCAATCGATCTCGACGACGTACTTGGTGCCGTCGGCTCGATAGTTGGTCAGGAAGCCGTGGAAGGGCTCACCGGCCGCGAGCGCCTGGGCGAAGTGGTCGAGCACGGGGCGGCGCGTCTCGCGGCCTTGCATGAAGCGCGGGCTGATGCCGATGACCTCGGTCGGGTCGCGTCCCGTGAGTTTTCCGAAGGCTCCATTGGCATACAGGATGATTGGACCAGGCGCCCTGACCGTCGCGTCTGTGACGAGAACGGCGACGGGCGACTTATCGACGAAGGCGCGGATCAGCTCAAACAGGGTCATGGACGGTGCTGATCGCTGAACCTGAATGAGGATCGCTCATGCTCGAAAAACGCCTTCACATCCTACCACGAACCGGCTGCACGTTCAGCATCCACGAGGGGGACCAGTAGCTGGGCTGTCGTCGCCCCAACATCCGTTCCCCACAAGTTGGTAATTTCGGGCTTATGCCGCCTCCCCAGCGCGTCCGTTGAACACTTAGTGAGCGGGCGGTTTGCCGCATTCCGCGTCGACCTGCGAGCGAAGCAGTCTCCGCTCCTCTTCCGTTGCGTATCTTCACCAAGCGTCATGACTCAGGATCGCACCAGCCCCTATGCCGAGTTCGTCAATGCCGATGCGATCTGGCGAGCAGAGATCGTGCTGACCCTCGGCGCAAGCCGCGTCGCGGTTTGCGTCGGAACACCTGAAGGCCAAGGCAAACCAGGCACCCTCTTGCGGTCCGCGTGGGAGGCACGCGAACGAGCACGAGTGAGCTGGCAGCATTCGCGTGACTGCGGAATAGCCCGAGCCTGATGGTGTCGTATCGGCAGGTTCGGGCGGCGCGCGCGGCAAGGAAGTTCGAGCACGCCATTCAGCTGCTGATGATTTTAAGCGTTCCATTCTGGTCTACGCTCGGGTTTGCCGAAACTAGCTGGAGCGCGACATTCCTGTGTGGCGTCAGGCACTTACGTCGCTCTATCCTACGCTCGGCTTTGACAAACCACGCCCTGGTTTTTTCTGCGCTGGCTCTTATCCGCCACCTGGAAAACGCCGCGGCGAGCCGAGGTAGAAAGGCTATGCCGACCATTAAGTTGACCAAGACCGTCGTGGACAGCGCCACCCCCGAGAAGGCCGATTACGAGCTGCGCGACACGATCACGCCCGGCTTCCTCTGTAAGGTGACGCCTAAAGGGCGCAAGGTCTTCATGCTCCAGTATCGCACGAACGCCGGCGATCGGCGCAAGCCCGCTATCGGCCTGTTCGGCGAGCTTACGGTCGATCAGGCGCGCGGCATAGCACAAGGCTGGCTCGCCGAGGTCAGGCGAGGAAAGGACCCGAGCGCGGAGAAGCTCGCGGCTCGCCGGGCGCTAAGCATGAAGGAGCTCTGCGACAAGTTCATCGAGGACTATTCGATCCCGAAGAACCGGCCGAGCACCGTGAAAGGCAATCGCGGCACCATCAAGCGCTACATTCTCCCGGAGTTCGGGTCGATGAAGGCTCGCGACATGACCCGGGCCGACGTTGCTGGCCTCGTTGCTCGGATGAAGGACAAGCCGACCTCGGCCAATCACGTTCTCTCCCTCCTCCGCAAGATGTTCAACATGGCCGAGGTCTGGGGCATCCGCGATGACGGCACCAATCCGTGTCGACACGTGCCGAAATATCCCGAGGGCAAGCGGACGCGCCTTCTCTCGGACGACGAGCTGTTCCGCATCTTCGGCTACATGGATCGAGCCGACGCGGACGGATTGGAGCACCCATTTCTGACGCTCGCGGTGCGGCTTCATTTTCTATTCGCTGCGCGAATGTCCGAAATCACCTGTTTGGAGTGGGCGTGGATCGACTTCGCCAAGCGCCGGGTCGTCTGGCCCGACAGCAAGACCGGCGAGATCTCCAAGCCGATGAGCGAGGAGGCGTTCACGGTGCTCAGCGCTGCGGTGTCGCTCGGACAGTCGGACTACGTTGTCCCCAGCATCTTCGATCTCGCGAAGCCCATGTCGAACAACACCTACGCCAAAGGTTGGGCGCGCATCCTTGAGCGCGCGGACGTTCCCCATGTCGGATCGCACGGCATTCGCCATCGAGCCACGACCGAAATCGCCAATTCGGGAGTGCCGATCAAAGTCGGCATGCAGCTCACGGCGCACAAGACGGTCACGATGTTCATGCGGTACGTGCACACGGAGGACGAGCCCGTGCGCGCCGCCGCCGAGCTCGTCGCTTCTCGACGCCGCTCGGTCCTGCAATCCGTCTCTGCCATGGCGGGCGAGGAACCGGAGGACTCGGCACCGACCGCCGCGTCGCCCCCGGCCGACCCTGTTCGCGTGCGGGACGGCCGCTACAGCTCTCGGACACGAGTCGGAGAGTATCGCCCCTACCGGCAGCGGAGTGGCGCAAATCGGGCGCCGCCGCCGAAGCCGGGGCGGGCCAAGAAGTCCCCGCTGGTGGCAGCCGAGTAACCGAGCGCTCTGGACGGTCGCGCTGTGTGTGACGGAGGTCTACACCGATGGACACGGTGGTGAGCGGGGGACGGCTAGAGCGGTGGTTTGCGATGGCTCCGATTGAACAGAGCAGGACCTACAGAAGTGAGGCCGCTGCCGCAGTTCACGAGATGATCGAAGGCATCTACCAGGCAGGCCTGTCGACCGAGCAAAACATGGGAGAGTTCGACGCCTCCTGCTTGGCCCTAAGCGATCAGGTCCTTGCGACAGAATCAAGCGAGCGCGAGTGAGGCTTGATCCTTGTTCGACCGCTACCTGTTCGGAAGGGTGAGGTCGCGCACGGCGACGAAGGCTCGGTTCGTTTCCGCCGCGCGACGCTCCTTCTCGCGTAGGACGTCGACGAGCGACACGCGCCCGGCCAACACCTCGTAGAGGTCGAGCCCGTCGGCGCAGATCAGATTGGTCTGACGTCCGCGCGCGAACGCCTCCAAGCCTTCGGAGGTGAAGCCCGAGTTGCTCACGAAGAACCCGCGCGACCACGCCGCCTTGCCGCCGACCTTGCCCGAGAACGTCATGAGGTCGGCGAACCCGATCTGCGGCCCGTGCCACTTGGCCTCGACGAGATAGGTCTGCCCGTCGAGCCGGAAGCTGCCGTCGATCTGCTCGCCGACAATGCGGAACGCGTTCCGGGGCGCCAAGCCATGTGCCGCGAACAGTTCGCCGAGGAAGCCCTCGAAGCGGAGCCCCCTCTGATGTGGCGGGAGCTTGCTGATCTCGATCAGGAGTGCGGCGAGCGCCTGCGCTCGCTCGGCGCTGAGCCCGACCGGGTTCGATGGGGCCGCCTCCGGCGCTCGCGCCGCCAAGCTGTCGAGGAACGTGCGATCCAGCAGCTCGGGGATCTTGAACGAGACATCGGGCAGCAGCGCGTTCAGCCGATCGACCTCGTCGCGCCGCAGCGGATTACCCTTGCCACGCCGGTAGGTCATGGCTTGTCGGACGATCGCCACGATCAGCTTGGTGAAGAGATGCCGCCGATGCTCGAGCGTCGCGCCCAGGAGCTGCACGAGCGAGGGCCGCTTGCTTCCCGGCACCCACAGGTCGCCCACTCCCGCCTGCGCGGCCGCGATCGGGAAGGCGGTGCGGCTGTTCCCGCTTCCCGGAAGAAAATCGTATAGGAGATCGGCTAGATCCTCGATCGCTTGCGCCTCGCGAAAGGAAAGCATCAGCTGCTCCCTCGTCTCACTGCAGGCCAACCTTTAGGTCGCGCAGCACGCGAGCGAAGTCGGGTGCCCGTAGGAGAGGGCCGGTCGACACCGCAGCCAACTTGCCGACGGCCCGACCGTACACCGCGAGGTTCGTTTCGCCGTTCAGGCGTGACGGGTAGATGATGCCGTCCGCCCCGGCGGGATGCTCGTGGAACGCTACCGACCAAAGCCGTGAGAGGCTCTGCTTCGATCCTCGTGCGACGTCGCTCGGAACCCCCATGCGCAGCGGGCCGTCCTCGCGGAGGTCGACCAGCGACAGAGCCTGGGTCACCTCGACCTCCGCGTAGCTGCGCGCGGCGAGGTCCCGCTCGTCCAGGAGCACATCGCTCGTGCGGCCATCGCCTTGATCCCGGAGCACTGCCTCGACAAAGCACACCTTGAGCGTGCTGCCGAGGTAGAGCACGCCGAAGCGGTTGGCCGGCACGCGCCGGCGCGGGTCACTGAACCGGCTCAGCGTCTTCCCGTAGCCGAGCGGGTCCGGGAAGCGGCTGAGGTAGACGCGGCCGAACCGCGCGCCGGGGCTGATCGTCGCCAGGTCGAGCGCGATCCCGGCGAATCCGGAAGGCGGGCCTGCGGCCGCCACTCAGGCGAAAGTTCCCTGCGCGATGCTCTCGGCCACTTCGAGGGCCTGGTCCGCTCTCCCCCGGCGGAGCGCCTCCCGTCCGGTGAGGCCGTCGAGTTCCGGGTGGGTTTGGACGAGGAAGCGGTAGACCGACCACGGCCCGCCGCCCAGCCGCTCAAATAGCGCCGGCAAGGTGGCGAACGGCTTCCCGTCCTCATCGACCTGCCAGACGGGGAAGCGGAAGCCCCGCTTCGCGCCATCCAAGCCCAGCACCTGATGATTCTGCCGCTTGGTGTTGACCGTCATCCGGCTCGTGCCGAGAAGCGCGGCGAACTCGTCGGCGCTGAGCATGTCCTCCCCGGCTAGGATCTCCGCAGCCCGCACCGTGCCTCGTTGGCGCGCTTCGTTCAGCGCGGCGTCCAGCTCGGCATCGGGAGCCTCGATCGGCTCCGCCGCACCGACACTCGGCGTCTCGTCGAGCGGCGTCACGGTCGCGCCCCCGGAAGGGTCGACCTCGACTCGGAAGCTGACCGCGCGCCCGGCCGCCTGGCTTTTTGCGACGGCTTCGCCATAGCCCTTCAGCAGCGGCTTCACCTTGGCGGGCTTGTCTGCGAACACGCCAACGGCGTTGCTTGGGGCGCGAAAGGTGAAGCTCGCCATGCCTTTCGGCAGCACCGCACCGGCGTCCGTGACGAAGGCGGTGGTCAGCGTCGCCTGCGCCGTGTTTCGCTTGGCACGTCGTCCGCTCGGCCTTCTTTTCACGTTCGCCATGGCGCACCTCCGAACACCAATGTGGATGCGCGTCGTGATCTCGTCAAGTTCGTAAAGCGAAGGTTGCGTCTCGGGTACGAGCCCGATCTGAAGCAAGCTCTAGGCAACCCCGTGCTTAATCAAGCGGCGCCCCTTCTTTGAGTCGTCAGCAATTTTGAACAGCTGCTCACGCAGGCGCTGATCTTTGGTCAAATCGCGGAAGCTGCCGGGGTCGAGGTCTCCGTGAACAAAGGCGTTTACGGTCGCGATCCGCAACCGCAGGCAGGTATCCCACTGCTCCCACCAGAACAGGTTCGCCAGATATGACGAAAGCATTGACTGAGCTTCGTAAGGTAACTCTGAACGCCAAAGGGCAGTGTGGATCGGTTCGAATGCCCTAACGAATAAGATTTCGCTGCCTTTCATCGGCTTGGCCAGTGCCAAAGAAAGCAGAAAGGCGAGAAACATCTGCCGGTCCGATCCCCGGACGTCGTCAGTTGCCTCCTTCAGCGCTGTAGCCCAGGGAACCGGTCCTGCACGAAGCACCGGGTCATTGGTGTGGCCAAGCAGTGCCGCAAAGGCAGCCAGTACCCGAGTGGATCGAGCCTTCTGAATAAACCCGATCTCGATGAAGGTGCTTGCTTGCCTCGCGACCACACTTGCCCACGCACCAGGGATCGGCGACCCGCCCTGTGTCTCGCGAGCTTCAACCCGTGCCGCGACTGAGCGCATCGTCTGTTCCGGGAAACGCCTCAGCATGGATTGAGCGAGTGGGAGATCATCGAGGACGGTCAGCCTGTCGAGAAGCCTGGCCGTGACAGGCGCATCGTCTGGTAGGAGTTCGATCAGCGAGAGACGTTCGGGCGGAGAGACCTCCAGGAGGTCATCGGTGTCGAGGAGCTCCGGATTGACCGACACCAACCGGCGCCGAAGGCCCGGTCGCTCTCGGGTCGCCGCGAGGAATGTTGCCGGTTTGGCGATCGCTGCAAGCCGGTCAAGAAGGGCCTCGCCCAGCGCGGACCGACTCTCAATGGCGCGATCGGCGATCGCGATGATATGATCCGCTCGATCAGCCCAAACGTCCTGCACCACTCTAGTTGCTTCGGGTGGCAAAGCAGGAAGAGCCTCGTTGTCCGGGTGCGTGACGAAGAACTCGAGCTTCTCGATCGTGTCCCCTGAAGGCAGTAGGGAGTATCGGTTATCCCCAGTAACGAGGTCCTGTTTCAGCAGCTTACCGTCTTCCAGCATCGGCAACTCGGCAGAAACCCGCGCCAGCGTGCTTGAGAGTTCACCGTATATGTACGTCTTCCTTCGCGAATTCAGGTAGAGATCAGCCAAGAACCTGAACCGGTCCCGGCCGTGACGAACATCTGATCCGTAGCGCCAGATGAAGCGGCGGAAATCGGTTGATCCGGTACTACATACGTCTTCGGCAGCAACCTGCGCCCAAGGCTCTCCCATTGCACCAACATCGAAACGGTGGTCAGAGGTTCGGAGATCGGACAGGGTCTGCGTCTTAATGTCGAATCGGAAGTTCTGCGCAGACGCCTCGGACCCGCCGCCGGCAGTGCGAAAGGAGAACGAGCGCCTCAGGCGAGGCCACTGCTGAGACCAAATCCCGAAGATGGCTGCGTCGAGCTTGCCCGCGGGCGCGGGAAGGTTCGACTTGCGGGATCCCGAGTACAGCGCGTCTACGAGCCGAAGCGCATCTGAGATCTCGACCTTTTGCCCTGCCTCGACGATATCACCGGCCTTGATTTCAGGATCAACGTCGAGCGGGATTGCGTAGCGGTCGAACTCTTCGCTAGCGTCGGGGCGGCTGAATTGGCCCGTGATCGCCTGCAAGTTGGCAAAACGGGCAATGTCCGCAAAGCTAATGAGGACCACATGGGTCCAAACACATCCTGGTCGCGGCATCTCCGGTGCCGGCCAGGTTCGCATAAGAGCGTACAGTTTTGCAGAGGTTACCGGGACGCCTGTCCAGTACCCCTCGAGGCCCGTCGTCGTTAGGCCGGGCGCAAGATCGCTCAGAAGAAGAAGAAGCGAGCTCGCGTCGGTGCTGAGGCGGTGGGATGACGCAAGTAGGCGGTGGCCGTCGTCGTAACCGAAGACGCACTGGTGCAGCTTAACTGGCTTGAAGCTGGACGACGGCATTCTTAGCCATCCCCGTTGAGCCAGACGAGCGGCGCAGTGAGGTCATGAACCTCAGCTTCGGGGCCGACACACCTGATCCGTTCGCTCGGCGTTCGCTTCAATAGTTCAGTACGACGCTCCCCGGTCACGTCACCGCCCTGAGCGGATACGCCATAGGCCCGAAATTCGAACGTTTCAGGATTGGCGCTGAGGAACTGGTGCAGGAAGGGCAGTTCCCGAGCGAGCCATTCATCCGGCGCCACCGCTTGGTCGACGACCACATCCCAGGCCGACACCGCCACCGCCAACCGTCTCCGGCGTCGATCGAAAGGTGGTCGCTGAGTAAACTGCAGCAAATCGACGAGACGGACCTGTTCAGGGACGAGCTCATGAGACCACTCGCGGAGTTCCCCTGCCTGCTCCGCTTCGTCTGCTCCGGCGAGGATTGGCGCGAGATCGAGAATGGTCAGGCCGTCCTGCCCGCGATCGGCGTTGACGAACAGCATGATGCCGCCCGGCCGGTCATACCCTTCGACATAGGCGTTTCGACACCCTCGAGTGACGAACTGGCTTTGAAACGACTCCCCGGACAGGTCGGGAAAACCGAGAACGACTTTTCGGCCGCTAATCGGTTCATGGACATGGATCGCGATATTGGCCTCGGCTGCCATCGAGGTGCGGGGGACCTCCTCGCACTTTCGCCAGGCCTCAACGATCTCGTTGAGGTACTGATTGTCACCGACCAACTTGTCGAGCACGAGTTTGGTGTTGACCTCCCCTGCATCGATCAGGTGCCAGAGTGCAGCAAGGAAGGTCGTTTTGCCGGACCTCGGGAGGCCGACGATCGAATGATAGAGGTCGCTCATGGCAAGGTCTCCAGCGGTGTTCGCAGGAGCAACTTGTCGAACTCGCTCAGCAGCGTCCCAGGCAGCACTGCCGGTGCTACCGTTACTTCGTAGGGTGTCAGCCAGTTTCGGAATAACGGCTCCACGCCATACGCAGGCGGGTAAAGCCCGTCGGGATCGCGCGCTGCAATGTCCCAAAAGGTCAGGCTTGCGAGACGTGGCGCAAAGCTCTGCACGAGGCGATCTTTGAACGCCGTAAGCTGATCGCGGATAGCGGCCTGCTCGGGGTGCCGTTCGAGCAGATCGATTTTGGTGGTGACGACCTGCACGACTGACTCGTGCCGCAGGCCGCCGCCGTCGAGGAACGCGCGCAGACTCTGGCGAACCGCTTGCATCGCGCCAGCACGCGTCACCGCGTCAGCGATCCTCGCACCGTCGAGCAAAAGCACCACACGGTCGGCTTGCGAAAGCTCGGTCAGCTGCGGAACCAATTCGGAGTTGCTGCGGGCCTGGCGGTAGGTTTCGCCTGCCCGATCCGTCAGCATGAGATCGGTTCGAGGTGCCGGCAGGGCGACTGACCTCACGGCGAAATGGAAATAGCTCAGGCCTTCAGAAATCGAGGTTCTAGGCGTGTCCGGTTTTGCGCGGCCGGAGTCAGCTCGGGCGTAGTGTGACCGCTTTTCCAAGCCCACCAGGGTCCTGCTGCCGGCAAAAATATGGTCGGCAAATGGTCCACGGAGGAACCGGTCGTAGAATGCCGCGACAAGGGTAGTCTTGCCGCTGTCCCGGTCCCCGACGATCGTCACGAAAGTGGCGGGGCGCCAGCGCAGGAACACGTCGACCTCCAAACCGTCGAGCGCTTCACCGCTTGCGAGAGGCACGACGTCATCATCGACGCTGCTTGCACGCTCACGGTCCTCAAATCCGGCTACGCCCTCATCGACGTCATCGTCAGCTGTGCGGCCGTAGTAGGGGCACGACTGGATCGGATCGTAGCCCTCAGAGCAGCCGCCGCCGCTCGCGACGGGACAGTCGGCTTTGCTGCATCTGACCTGCGTCTCCACCTCCGCCATCCTTCAACTCAACTCAGGTCGGAGAGGAGGAGGCGCTCGCGGTAGACCTGCGTCGCAAGACCGACGGGCGAGAACGCAAGCGCAGGCTCTAATCGCGTGGCCTTCTTAAATGAGGCATGCCACGCGGTCCCGGCGCCTATCTCGCTGGCTTTAGCGAAAGCCGTCAGCACAGGGCAGATCTCCGGAACGCCGTCGAGTGCCTCCTCGATTTCAAGCTTCTCCAGTTCATCAGCCGTCATCGCGTCGACAGCGTCGCTGATGGTCACCGAGGTGGTCTTCTTCCGATTTGCTGAGGTGACGGTCCTCTGCAGGATCGCAGGCGCGGCAGCTATGCCTATCGGCGTCCTGCTGAGGTCAGCCAAGTCAAGGCCAGCCATGACCGCAGCGAGCGCGGGCTTCAGCTCTGAGAAGGGTTTCTCCAAGACGCGGCTCCAACCGCCGACATGCCACCAGAGCATATCAACCTCTTCTCGCAGTTCGGCGACTTGTTCCACGAGTGGTTTCACGACGCCAAAGACTTGGTTCGTGAGGTTCTTGGTCCATTCGTTCGACTCGGAGACCATCTGATTGAGGATCGTTCCCAGCTTATTCCAGTCCGGTGATGTTAGAAGCGTCGTTATCTCGGCCGGCGCCTTGCTCTTGCCAGGGAGTTTCAAGAGGCCTGGATTAGCCGAGGAGCGCTGCCGACCTTTGATGGCATCCGAGATCAGCGCGGTCTTTGCGAGTTCTAGCAGCTCGGGACGAACCAAGGGCGTACGAGCTCCCGCGGCGGCGGCGGTGAGCGGCGCCAGGCCCGCATAGGACTTTCCATCGTCCAGTCCGGCTTCCAGAAGGCCGGCCGCTAGGACGGCAGCCTCGCGTTCGTTGTCGTACATTGAGAAGCTGCTGTCAGTCTCGCCGAACGCGTCTCGAAACCAATCCGTGCCACCCGGCACATCCAGGCCAAAGTAGAGGCGGGTCAGGTTCGTCGCGGCCGTGGGGTCCATGCCCTTTCGGAGAGCATCGAACGGCCCCTGCCGCAGGCGCAGGATCTCCGGCCCAGGGTTCAGGCCAGCTGCTCGGTAGCTGTCCGCAAAGTTAAACGCTGCCACGTCGACCGCTCCTCTCGTTTACCTGCTCCGGCCAGACGCCGCCTTCACTTCCTGGTCAAGCTCCTGAACCTTCCCGCGAGCTTGAGCTCGAGCAAACACACGTCGGAAGCGCTCGAAGTCGGGCTGATTTAGGTCTTCATCTTCGAGCAGCTCCAGCTTTCCGGCAATCGCCGACTTCTGACTGAGGGACAGCTTAAAGAAGCGCACGCTTATGTCGCGCAGCGTGTCCATGGCATCGTTCCTCGCGAGTTCGAGGTCGGGCGTTTCGCCCTGTGCGGCATCGGCTTGGGCGGGTGATGCCGTCTGGGGTGGTGAGGCAGGCTGTGCCGGGACAGGTGGGGTCCAGGCGTCGAGGCGTATCTCCTGCCGGAAGGCATCGGCCCCACGATCGGTCTTGGCACGGAACTCGGGAGGACGGGTCTGCCAAACGCGGACGTGGACGGCGACCTTGAGCCGGCGGTCGTTTCCCTCTCCGTCAACTTCGAGTTCGATCAGGTTGTAGCCCGGCTCCCATCCGGACTCCGTCCGATCGGGATGGGCAGCGCTCGCGGCGACGCGCACCCAGTCCCGGGCCGGCTCGATCCGGCTTGTATGCTCGTGCCCGAAGAGATGGATGCGTGAGAAGGCGTTCAGGTGATCGCGCAGCGCGTCTCCTTGGCGAAGCCAGTTGTATGGGTGATGGCACATGACCAGAGTCTCGACACCACGCTCGCGCTTGAGCTGAAAGCAGGCGGGATCGACGAACAGGTCATCCTTCTTATCGGCTGCACTGGAAACGAACGCTGAGTTGAAGCCAACTAGCCTCAACACGGAGCCATCGTTCAGTGGCAGGTCTCGTGTGGCGATCGTGCGTTCCGGCGGTAAAAGATCACAAAAGAACTGCTGTGCGAAGAAGTTGTATGGATCTAGTGCTTCATAGAGCAAGCGGCCTGCTTCAGCGTCTCTCAGCAGACCGCGAATAGTTCCGTCGAGAGCCACTTCGCTTGCGTTCTTGATATCCTTGTGAAGTGCTTGGATCACGTTGCGAGACGCAACTTTCCTCACCACGTCATGATTGCCCGGGATCACGAACACGGACGATAGCGAGGTGCCGCATCGCGTGCACAGATCTTCCAGCCAAGAGAGAGCATACTCGTACTCCGACGGATCGCCGGCGAAGGCGATGTCGCCCGAAAGCAGGACCGCTTTGGGAGCCTTGCCGAGCCGGTTGCACATGCTCTCAGCATCGAGCAGCAGCTCGTTGCGGAGGCTGGCGTTCGGGTCCATTGCGGTCCCAACCTCGTCTTTTCGGAAGTGGATGTCCGACAGATGCAACAGCAGCATCAGGCGGCTCTCCCCGGTGAGCGAGGCGCGCGCCTCTTCGATCTGGTAACCGGAGCAGGGCGGGCTTCGGTTAGTCGCTCCCTCCGCGTGCCTACAATCGGCTTCATCACTCCGCCGCTCCTTCTGCCATGACCTGAGCACCCATTCGTCTAGCCGTCGCGCTCGCGAGGAGCTGACGCGCGCCCTCCTTGGGTTGCCCTTTCCCGTCGACGTAGCTGTAGAGAGTGGACAGCGACACCCCAAGTTGCTCAGCAACGTCGCGCGCAGAGTTTTCGGGATCAGCCATCATGGCCATGGCGGTCTTCAGTTTGGCTTTTGTCATGCTGCGGGGACGACCGCCGCGGCGACCACGAGCTCGGGCCGCGGCTAGGCCAGCCCTCGTGCGCTCCCGAATGAGGTCACGCTCGAACTCGGCTAAGGTTGCGAAGATGCCGAAGACGAGCCGCCCCGTGCTGCTGGTCGTGTCGATGTCTCCTGTGATCACGCGAAAGCCTATCCCACGGTCGCGAAGCTCCGAGACGAGCTGCACGACGTGCGCCAATGACCGGCCGATCCGGTCGAGCTTCCAGACCACGATCGTGTCGCCAGACCTGGCGTGATCGAGCGCGCGGCTCAGACCCGGACGAGAGATCACGGCACCGCTCGCCACGTCCTCGAAGACGCGCTCGCAGCCAGCCTCCTCCAGCGCGTCGCGCTGCAGGTCCAAGCTTTGATCGCCCGTGGACACTCGCATGTACCCGATCAGCATCGATCGCGGCTCCGTAGCTCCTACTGCACCAGAAACTTACCACGTAGCGGATTTTCTGAGCACACTTTTCTGGACGACTTTTCGAGCCGAGCAAGCCCGGGATGGGTTCGGTTCCGAAGCGCGGTCGATGCAGGCCAGAAAACGAGGGTTTTCGCGACAGCTTCGTAATACTTCAGATCGCGGGCTGTTGAGCGTCGCGAAAGTCGCAGAAAAATGTGCGTCGCGCTACAAACATTCGCGGGCGCAATTCGCGACGGACATCCGAGTCATCCTGGAGCGACTAAGCTTCTCCGGCGCTTATCGCACTTAGCTATATCATGACGAGCAGTACCGCTTCCCGGGGTGTATCCCGATTCAGAGCCGGGTCGATCTGGCCGCGGGCGGATCAATGGCTAACCTCGGGTCACCGGTACAGGAGGAAGATGATTAGGGAGATGAGCGGCAACAGGATAAGCGCGAGGTAGAGGCTGAACTCCCACAGCCAGCGGAAGACATATTCCAAAACGAGCGCTCCGTAGCGCAGGCCGGTGATGTTGAGGTCCTGAGATGATCGGATCATGAAGCGCTTGTAGTCGATATCCTTATGGTCGACGGGAATAGCTTTAAGTGCATCACTATAGCCGTCGTTGAACTTCAGCCGCTGCGCATCGGCTTCATCCATAGTTAGCGCCTGGAACCGATTGTAGAGTTCTGAGATCGCTAGCGCGCTCAGGTGCATCTTCTCGGCGTCACCCAAGTAGTTCTTCGCGGTCTCGACCAGGGTGATGATGATTAGGAAGATCGAGACGACCACGCCTCCAATCGACAAAATCTTGTTCTCGACGGGCGACAAGGTGTCGGCGAAAGTCAATTGGCACAACGACAGTGCGGCCAGATACATCGACAGGAGCGAGGTCGCGAGAATCGAGGCCCAGTGGCGAGCGCGTAGCCTGGCATGCGCGTTGAACCGCGACCCTTTGGTTTTCCACATTTTGGATAGGAGGTGATCGGTCGCGCGGCTCGGATGGTTCTGCATGGCGTCCTGTTCAGGCCTGAACCGGTGAGAAGCAAGCGAGCAGCTTGGCTGAAACGAGTTCGGCGACACCTGGGCTGTGCAGATGGATGCCGAACTCGCGCCGCACATCGGTGTCTGACGGATCGGCGGAAAGCCAGTTCTGGCTCGAGATCACGACGTCGTCCGCGTCCCACCCGAGCACCTTGGCATGGAGGGATGGGGCGACCTGGGGCTGCAAGTCGAGGCCCGTCATGTCCAGACCCGCGATGATCGCTGCGCGATCCGGCTCCTTGGCCTCTGGCTCGTGTCCGTAGGCCAGATGTGCGGGGACATGCTTCTCCTTCGTTGCCTGTGTTGCCTCTGATCGGCCGAGCGGAATGAGGACGGCTTGGCGAGCCGCGATTGAGAGGCGGTGACTTGTGACGAAGATGCGAGCTTCGGCTTGTGCCTTTGCCTGCAAGACAAAAGCTTTGTGGGCCGGCCCGAGCACGAGGCGGGCAAAGGGCTGGCCGGGCTTAACCTCCGTCCGCGCGGTCCGAGCGAGCTGCGCAGCATAGGCCGCCAGCTCGGAGGTGAGTTCGGTCCAGTGACCGTCACGCCCGCAGCTAAGTTCGGCGGCCTGGAAGAGGAGATCGGCGACGATCGCCGCGTCCCGGAGCCGTACAGAGGCCTCGATCAGCTTCATCGCGGAGGAAAGCCAGTTGCACGAGCCGAGCAGTGCGATCGGTGCTTTGCCGTGGCGGTCAGCGATCACGAATTTCGCATGCGATCGAGTCGATGACGGGTGCAACCGGATGAGTTCGTCTTCCCCGGTTCGGGCTAGGTCGCCGCGCAGCTGGGCCACGGCTGCGCGTGAGCGGCCGGATGAGCGCGGGTCGTCGCTCTCTCCCCAGAGCAGGTCCACCCGCGCTCCACGATGGGCCGCAGCGATCAGGTCGGGCTTGAGCCTGGCGAAGGCTGCGGCGCTGACAAAGGTCGAGTGGAGGATGACGCGCTGGCGCGCGTCAGCGAGCAGCGACCGGAGCCCCTGCTCATTCTCATCGGCGCCGATGATCAGGTCGTCAGCGGCCATGGCGAGCGGGCGCGCCGGAAGCAGGGCGGGTCCGGGGACGGCGGCTTGGCGCGGCTCGGAGGTCGGGACGCGACTGTTGCCGGATGGCCGGTGGCTCGCGGCCGCTTGACGGATTGCCTCGGTCAGCGCGGTGGGCGCTCGCTCGGGCAGGCCTTCGACGCTCCCACCACGCACTAGTACCAAGCCGAACCGCTCCATCAGGCGGTCGCCGGCGGGATCGAGCGCGACGAAGGTCTCGTCTTCCTGGAAGAGGTGCGAAACCAGGTCTTGGATCTCGAATTGAGCTTCAATCTTACGCGGCTCTAGCCACACGATTGCCTCGCGCTCTGCCCGCTCCTGCACGGCGTTGCGGTGAAGGAACGGCATCTCTCTCGGCTTGAAGATGCTGCCGGTGATCCGGTCGACGACGAAGTTCATCCAGCGCGACAGGGGACGGGCGATCACGGGTAGCTCCGCGCGAGCTGCAGCGACCACGCCCGCCGGACTGGCCTGGAAGACGGTCCCGCTGCCGTCGGGCCGGAGCTCGACCCAGCCCGCGCGCATCAGCCGAATGAGCATCTCCAATGCAAGGCGGCGGTGCATCCGGCCTTCCCGGGCGAGGTCATCGGCAGAGCTCGGCCGTTCCACGAGGCTGGCCAGGACGATATGCTCGGCGACGCTCCAGCGGCGGCCTTTTTCCAGGTGAAAGCGGCGCTTGCCCCGAAACAGCGGGACGGCAACCCGCACCGAGCTCACGACCTGCCCTCCAGCTTGGCGAAGGGCTGTCGAATGATTGTCCCCGCCTCGGCAGTCTGGAACGTGTCGAACAGCGAGCCGAGGAACTCGACTGGCTCGCTCTTGCCGGCGATCCGCGCACCTTTAAGCACCTCGTCGAGGAAATCGAACGACCCGACCAGAATTAGCCGCCATTTCGCCCGGCTGAGCAACACGTTCATGCGCCTGAAATCTGACAGGAAGCCGAGCGCGCTCTTGATATTGCTGTGATCGTTGTTGCGCACCAGCGACACGATCGTGATGTCGGCCTCGCTGCCCTGGAACGAGTCCACGGTGTAGCAAAACCGGTCGTCGCCGGTCGGAGATCGGAAGCCGCGGTGGCGTGGGGAAAGGGCGTCTTCACCGTCGAACTGTTCTCCCAAACGCTTCACTTGCTGTGCGTACGGCGACAGGATGGCGAGTGTTGGCGCCTCGTCGCCTGGCACGGCATCGAGCTGCTCGAGAACACGGGCCACAGCTTCGCGCTCGACCGTGTTGTGCCACCGCGGCGACTGCTCGCCCAGGACCTGGCCGGCGCTCTTCTGCTTCGCCGGCATGTCCACGAGCACAATGGGTGCGCTGGGCAGCTTCTGCTCGTCGCGCGAGCGGATTGGACACGTCTCGGTCCGAAACCGTTCGGCCGCCTCCGGGTGGGTGATCAATGGCGGGCTGGTACTGTCGTTGTAGAAGGCGCCCGCGATCATCTCGGCAATCACCGGGTGCATCCGGTGCTGCTCGTTGAGGCGCGCGGCGAACGTGACACCTGGCCTGGTCCGGTTGCGCTCGAACTCGGCCTCGATGAGGCTTTGAAACAGGGTCACTGCCTCGATTGCACGGGCGCATAACGCCGGCGCGCTCTCCTCATCATCCTCGATCTCGTCGAGGATAGTCTCGGTGGTCTCGTCACGCAGTGATCGACCGATATACTCTGCACCGCGCCGCAGCGCCTTCACGACGCTCTCGGGCTTGCTGAGCAGCGCGACCATCTGCTCGGAGCCGAAGGGCGGCAGCTGCTTGTGGTCGCCGATCATCAGCCGGCGATGGGAGAGAAGTTGGGGCGCGATCAGCTCACTTCCCGTCGCCTTTCCCGCCTCCTCGATGATGGTCCAGTCGAACTGACTGCGCTCTTCGAGCAGGCGTTCAAGGTCGGCGGAGTTGGTGGTCGCAAAGACGAGATTGGCCGCCCGCATCACCACGCCTTCGAAGTTGCGCACGCCGGCAGGCGAGCGCCCGCCAGTCTGCGCCTTCGGGCGAGCGTCCCGGATCGCATTCTTCTCCAGCTGAACCAGCTCGTCGCGCAGCTTGGGGCGGGCCGACTGGACCAGGTCGCTTTTGACGAGATCGGTCAGGATAGCGCGCGACACCTTAGGCACGGTCAGATCCGATCGGTCTTCGGCCTCTCGACCGGATCGGCAGCGCACGATCAGCGGGTCGTCCTGCCCCTGAATGAGTTTGGGGACGACCTCGGAAAGCAGATGGTCGACCGCGGCATTGCTCTGTGCGCTCATCAGCAAGCGCATTGCAGCGTCGCCGACGAACCTGCCGCTTACCAGCTGTCGGACAAGCCGCGTCTTGCCGACACCGGGCGGGCCCTGGACGAGGAATAGCGGCAGGATGGCGATGATCTGAGCCAAGGCGGCGCGCTTGGAGTCGTCTAAGCCTGCCAAGGCGGGATCAGGAAGCGGCGCGTCGTGGCTCTGCGCCAGCTCGCGCGCCGGTCGGGTGAGCACCTTGAGCAGTTCCGCGTGCCCGCGTAGCGCTCCGAGCGCCTTCAGGCGCCGACGCAGCTGCGCATCGCGTCCTACGGCGTCTTCAGGCACCAAGTACAGCTCGTCTGACAGATCGGGGCGATTTGCTCCGGTGAAGCGAAACAGCGGCTGTCGACCAGGAAGTCTGATGACACGGTCGAATTTCCAGTCTGAGTCGCGAGCCGAGCGCTCACCGAGCGAGCCGCCGGTGGTGAGCGTCCAGCCCTCTCGGCGACCGGCGTCGTCGGTGAGGGCGGCGACCAGCCTATTGGCCGGCGAGCGGAGATCGAGTGCCTCCGACAGTGCCTCCCGATCCGGGTCGAGACGTGGTGTGAGGAAGATTACCTCCTCGTCGGCGTCGACGTCGATGCCGGGCGGCGGCGATGCGACCGCGACCGGGAAGGCTTCAGCCACCGCGAACAGGAGCTCGATGATAAGTGTCAGCGTCAAAGCTCGGTGGACGAGCTCCTCATCTGTCGCGGGCGCCTCGGCTTCCTCCAGCTTGGCCCTGACCTCTTCCCAAGATCGAACCCGACCGCGGGAGCGCGCGAACCGAGTGGTCGCTTCCTGTCTGGTCATGAAGTCGAGCATGGAGAACGGGATTTCAATTTGGCCGACAAGGCTCGCAGGCGCCGGCGCGCGGGGTTCGACGGAGTCGCAGAAGCCATACTCCCATGTCTCGTCCCCCTCGCGCGGCTTGTACCGGCCGATCCGGTAGAGCAGGTCATGGCCACGCAGGAACAACCGCATCGACCTGTCCTGGGGACGGCGCACCCCGAGCAGGAGTGGCGTGCCCGCCAAGTCCGCTTCGACATATTGCGCCAGGATGTCGGTGCTCGCGGACAGGGCATCGATGCCGAGCTGAGTGATGATTGCGCGGCCTAGGTCCGAGTTGGATCGGAGATCTAGGACCAAGTGTAGCTTGATGTCCCGTCCGGCCACGTCAGACGCGAGCTCGGTGATGATCTGATCGATTCGCTCGACCACTACCTCGCCGTCGAGCCGATCAAGGTATTCGATCCCCGCCAGGTGGCGCAGCAGGCGCACCTCGTTGGCGCGAAGATGGTCGGAGACGTTGAATGCGGCGATCTCGAGCTGCTCGACCCTCGACCAGTCGGCTTCAATCAGCTGCGCCGCAAGACGACCGAACATGTGCCAGTCAGTGCGGAACGAGGCGGTCTCTGCGGGTTTGCGCAGGGCGCTCTTCTGAGCGGCAGCGGTGCTCATCAGCCGCATCGACCATTCGAAGCCGGTCAGCTGGAAGTCAGGTTCTTCGCCGCCTGCGGTCAGGACCGACCAGGCGTCGAGGTCTCGGTGAAGCAGCCCCTCGGAATGGAGGGCCTCCAGCGCCAGTGCGATCCGGCGCAGATTGCGCCACATGAGATCGCGGTTCTGCGGCGAGCGAGGCAGCCTCAGACGATGGCCGCGCGGCGCGTTGTTCAGGATCGGAGCCAGCGGGCGACGCTGGCCAGGATCAATCACTAGGTAGAAGCCGTCCTTATCCTCGCCGGCGTCGTGCAGCTTGGCAATCACTTCATGGGCGTCGGGGTGCCCGGCCATGCGGTGCAGCTGGCGGATCTCGTGCCGCCAGATCGCCTCGATGTCGCGGTCGTCTTGCTTTGCGAAGCGAGGCCATACCTTGATGAGGACCGCCTGACCTTCGTCGCCGACGCCTTCATAAACCCCCACCTGTCCGGTGCGGCGATCGGGTGGGCGAAGCGCACCGTCATCGACCCGGAAGCGGTCGAGAAAGCCCTGCCGCCTTCGTCGCGATCGATCAGCCACTCACCATGCCTCTTCTAGCGTCGTCACGCATTATTGTGCAGATCGTCTTGTCGCGGGGCCAGAGCCGAAACTCAATATCAGCTGTGTGATCGACTCGATCAGCTCGGCGGCGATGGACGGCACCGGCACGGCATGCGGTTTATGATCCTTGCTCGTTAACCAGTCGATGGTTCGCTTGGTCGAGTTTCACTGGTCGACGTGGACGCGTGCGATCTCTTGGACGCGTTTGCCGGTCGCATGATGAGCTGGAGCCTGCCGAGCCGGTAGGCGCGAAGAGGAGGGTCTTTCCGACAGACCGGGTAGGTCCTTTGGAAGGGTCTAGGACCTGTAGAAAAAGCCGTCTCTCAATCAGCGTCGCGCAACCGTCGATGCTGAGCCCGATGTGTACCAAACACGCTGGTGCGGACGGCGGGACTTGAACCCGCACTCCCGATGGGAAGCAGATTTTCTTACCACTTCGGCTTTCGCCGCCGCCGATTCGGCGTTCGTGGTCTGGACTGTCCCTTCACCTTAGCCTTTCGGCCGTAGGTGCCGCCCGTCCAGTCTCTACACCTTCCGCCTGCGAGGCAGGGGCTTGGCTCGGGATTGGCCTAGAGCTGCTGCCCGTTAGCTTTCCCCGACTTTGAGCGGTTCTACTCCGGGCGTTTCCGCCCGGGCACTCCAATGAAGTCTGCTGCGTCTACCGATTTCGCCACGTCCGCGTGAATTTCGTCGTGCCACAGCGTGCGCCGGAGCGCGAGAGCGAAGTTGGTCCGACTTCCGGCGCCTCCTGGCTCCTAGCTGGCTCCTAGCGGGATCCCGTCTTCACCAGCGAGTGCTGGGATATTAACCTAAGATATTGATCATACGCGAAAACCTGCCGCCGAGAAAAAATTGCGGCACCCGAAAGAAAAGGGTTTTTAAGGGGTCGGGTGCGGCTCAAGGCACGTCGCCTCAAGCAGCCGACGTGAGCTGATCGCCCCTGTGCAGCGGATCGGACTGGTCGCAAGCCTTCAGAAAGGCTGCGACTTCAGCCAACGGCATCGGTCGGCTGAACAGGTAACCCTGCATGAACAGGCACCCGAGCGAACGTAGCACAAGCATCTGTTCCTGGGTTTCCACCCCTTCAACGATGCAGGCGATCCGCAAATTCCGGCATAGATCCACGATCGATCGCACGATGTCACGACAAGCCTGATCAGTTGCCACGTCCGCGATGAAGCTACGGTCGATCTTCAACTTGTCGAGCGGAAGCTTGTGCACGTAGCTCAAGCTCGAATAGCCGTTGCCGAAGTCATCGATGGCGATTGCGATGTTCAAGGCCTTCAGAGACATCAGCGACTGCCTTGCGTCCGCACAGTCGCGCATCAAAGCGGTTTCCGTCACCTCGAACAGGATGCGCTCTGGTCGAACCCCGCTACTCGTGATGAGCCCAGCCATCTGCGCCATGGCCGCCGGCGCAGCGATGTCGCAAGTGGATAGATTGAACGACAGCGCCACGTCCTCGGGCCAGCCTTCAAGAGCGGACAACGCCTTCGCAAACAAGCTGCGCGTCAGTTCCTGGATCAGCCCGGAACGCTCAGCGACCGGTATGAAGTCCATTGGCGACACACGTCCAAGGTGGGGGCTATCCCAACGTGCTAGGGCCTCGAAGGCCACGACCTTCGTGGACGTCACATCCATGATGGGTTGGTAGACCAGCTCGAACTCCGCCTCCAGATCAGCATGCCTGAGCGTCTGCTCGATGAGGCTCTGACTGCGCAGGTCCGTCTCATGCTGAGCAGTGAACAGGATCGCAGTGCCGCGATGGTGCGATTTGGCAAAGTAGAGCGCGTAGTCAGCGCGTTCGACGAGTTGCTCGGGCGTGTCCGCGGTGGTCGGATAGATTGCAAGCCCGATTGAGGCGCGCACCTCAGCCGTTGTGTTGCGCAGAACGTACGGCCTGCTGAGTGTGTGACACAGGGCATGACCAAAGCCCCTTTCGTCCGCCACGTCATGGAAGATCAAGCCAAACTCATCACCGCCGAGCCGCGCGGCCCAGCCGATGCCTTCCATCGTGCTGCTGAGACGGCGGCCGACCTCACGCAGAACCTCGTCCCCTGCCTGGTGGCCATAGGTATCGTTGACGGGCTTGAAGCCATCGAGGTCGATCATCGCGATGGTGAACGGTGTGCCTGTCAGCGCATGCTGCTCGATCTTCGCCGCAAGTCCGGAGAAAAAACAGCGCCGGTTCGGCAGCTCCGTCAGCATGTCGAGATTGGCTAGCCGTTTGTTCTCATCGCTGATCTGAACGAGGTTCCTGAAGTCGCGATAGAAGACGTTTTGCATGAACATCATCGCAGCGACCACTGCGAGGAAGTTCAGGGCCATTGCTGTGACAATGACATGGCCAACCATGACGAAGTATATCGCTAATGGTAGAGCGACAGCACCGATGATCAGCGTAGCCGACCGAAGATGAACCAGGCAGAAGATGCAGGAGATCATCGTGACGGCAAGAAAGAAGATGATTTGAGTTTTTGAGGATGGAGCATTGTACGACCAGAGCACCACGCCCCACCCCGCAACAGCCACACACAAGATCGCGGTGAGCCGGTTGGTAACCTGAAGGCGCTTCAGAGCCTCATCGGGTTTGAGCTCCAGCTTGGTGCGACGCGCCCAGGTGATGGCCCGGATCAAGCAGACCGGGAGCAGGACGACGAGCGGGTAGAGAACCAGCCAGTCCGGAGCGATGCCGTACTGTGTGACGCCGAGAGCAAGGGTGTTCACGCCGAGGATGGCGTAGAGAACAGGAACTTGTCGCGTCAGGGCCGTAGCCTGTGCAACGAGGAGCTTGGGCTCACTCGGTGTGACAGCGAACAGGCGGAAGAAGGTCTTCATCGCAACCATCGCTGTGGCCTTCCCGCCAGACGCATGCGGCCTGCGTTACTGCTCGTGAGAGTGCACCGAAGGCTGGCTCCGGGGCACCTGATTGGTCTCAGCTGCTGTAGACCCTGGTCATCGCGATCAACCTGGTCACGCAAGCCTCAAGCTTGAGGATCTCAGCCTCAACTGTGTCCAGTCGCAGCTGATCCCGAACCGGGCTTCTACCGAGTGCGACCGCGATCTCACGTAGCCGCGCCAGGTTCTCCTCCAGCGTGAGGGCGAGCGCCTCGATGTGATGACCACGCGGTCCAAGGTCGATGCCCTCGGCAAGGGCTGAACTCAACAGCTCGGTGATATGATCGACGTCACCACTGCGGCTGGTCCGGGTGGGTAGGATGTGGATGTCGGCCATTCTGCCCTCACGCAGCGCGCACAGTGGCGAGGAAGCGTGCGACCTCGCTGCTCAGGTGCTCGGATTGACGCGACAACTCCGAGGCCGAGGACAGCACCTGGCTCGCCGCCGCACCTGACTCCTCCGCCGCGCTCGCCACGCCACCGATGTTCGTCGTGACCTGGCTGGTGCCCACGGCAGCCTGTGAGACGTTGCGCACAATCTCCTGTGTGGCCGCGCCCTGCTCCTCGACCGCTGCCGCAATGGTGGTGGCCACGCCGCTGATCTCCTGGATCCGCGTCGTGATGTTGCCGATGGCGCTCACGGCCTGACCGGTCGAGCCCTGGATGCGACCGATCTGGCTGCTGATCTCCTCCGTCGCCTTGGCCGTCTGCGAGGCCAGCTCTTTCACCTCAGTCGCCACCACCGCAAAGCCGCGACCAGCCTCGCCGGCACGAGCCGCCTCGATGGTGGCGTTGAGCGCCAGCAGGTTGGTCTGACCCGCGATGGACGAGATCATCGCCACGACGTCGCCGATCTTCGACACAGCGCCGCTGAGTTCCTGGACGAGAGCGGCTGTGTGGTCAGCCTCTGCCACCGCCTTCTGCGCCAGGTTGGCCGAACCGTTCACCTGCCGGCCGATCTCCTCCACCGACGAACCAAGCTCCTCGGCGGCAGCAGCCACGGTGTTCACGTTGGCCGCAGCCTCCTCCGCCGCAGCCGCGACGGTCGTGGACTGATTGGCGGTTTGGGTTGCCGTTCCCGCCATGCCCTGTGCCGTGGCCTGCAGCTCGGTCGCAGCGGCCGTCACCATCTCGACGATGCCGCCCACGGCCTGCTCGAAGCTGTCTGCCATCTCGCGCATCGCAGCCTTGCGCTGCGCCTCCGCACCAGCACGAGCGAGTTCCGTCTCCTCCTCCAAGGCGCGGCTGCGAATCATGTTATCCTTGAACACCTGCACGGCTCCCGCCATGGCGCCGAGCTCGTCACGCCGCTCGGTGCTTGGGATGGCGGTCGTGACATCGCCCTGCGCCAGCGTGTTCATGGCGGTCGTCATGCCCGTAAGCGGACGAGCGATACGGAGATAGCTGAACGCCATGGCACCCGCCGCAATAAAGGCGGCCAAGCCGAGCGCGATCCAGGTCGAAGTGGTGGCACTGGCCTCGGCTGCGGCAACAGCGAGCGCCGCGGCCTCCGAGCCCTTCTGGTTCAGCTCAGCCGCCTCATTCAGCACGGCAACGGCAGCCTGGTAGTTCGTGCGCGACTCACCCTGCAGCAGCTGAATGCCGTCCGCCGAACGGCCCTTCTCGACGACCGCGACGATCTTGCTCCAGAGCTGACCGTTGGCCGCCCACCTCTCGCGGAAGCTGTCGGCGAGCTTGCGCTCCTCAGGCGAGGTGATCAGCGGCTCGTAGCGGGTGAGGTGCTTCTGCATGCGCACCTCGACATCGCCAAACTGCTTCAGGGCGGCGGCGCGATCCGCGTCCGTCTCGGCGGTCAGGTAGCGGTAGCTGCGAATACGCGAGTCAAGGAGCGTGGCCTGCATCTGTCTGACGACATCGACCGACGGCATCCAGCTCGTGGTGATGTCCTTGACCTTCTCGTCGATGGCACTCAGCGATCGTAAGCCTGAGATGCCTTGCCCAAGCGCGACGATGGCCAGCAGGGCAAACAGCCCCATCAGGGTGGATTTGATTGACAGACGCATAGTGAGGACTTGGCTCCCACGGCGTGACTACGTGCCCCCGCGGCGATCGATCACGAACCCGTGTGCTGTCATCCTCGTGTCATGAAGCTTGCGCGCAAGTTAATGACGCGCAGAAAACAGGCAAATGCGGGAGAAATAGGCAAGGGCTGCCGACGCAGTGCCTAGATTGCTGCGCAAAGAGCACTTTTAGATTGTTTCCGCTTGGTTATTCAACTAAAAGTCGTTGAAGATCTGCGTTCACGTCGGCATCTCAGCCAGATCGCGTCATAGTCGCGCCAAGATCTTTTTCGTTTCGGTAGTCCTGCTCTCGCATTAGGGCCTGCCCAGCATCCGTCAGGAACCAGGCCGTCTCGCTCCTGCGGCGAGCTTGCCAGCGTGCGGAACTTTCCTTGGCAAGCCGATGCGCGGCCAGCGCCGGCGTGACGGACGGGTAGGCACCGCGACGCGGTCATCCGGATTGAGGGCGCAGGAACGCAGGGCTTCGAGTTGGCGGCCGCGGACAGGTGCCGTTGTGTCGTCACTCACTCCTTCCCCGGCCGCGCTAGCAGGATCGCCGTGCGCACCGCGCTGCGCTTGGAGGCGTCCTTGATCTTCGAATCGGCCAGCATGTCGACAGCGAACGTGCTGGCAGCAACCGCAGCGGCGAGGTCAAAGGTATGGCGATTATGCCGTTCGCACATGGAAGACGGTTACATCTTGAGCCCGAATTTTGGGCCGAGCCACATCATCATGACGTAGAGGGCAACCGTCACGACGCACCCAAGCGCGAGGGTGGGCCATAAGGTCATGCCACGCCGCAGAAGGGCTGAGATGACAAGAAACATCGACAGCGACCGTCTACGCAGGGCTGCCCTTCGCTGAAAGATCTTAGATGAGTGACTGAACGTGAAAGCGCCCTAAAGGTTCTCTCAAGGGCGGTTAGGGGGTCTCAGCTGCTGTAGGCCTCGATCATCGCGATCAATTTGGTCACGCACTCGTCAAGCTCGACAATTTGATCTTCAATCGTGTCCAAACGCTGCCGATGGCGAACTGGGCTCCTGCCGGAGTTCAGCCGCGATCTCACACAGCGTCGCTAAGTTGTTCTCCAGCGTAAGAGCGAGAGCGTACATGTGATGTCTACGTGGACCAAGATCGACCCCCTCCGCCCACGCTGAAGTCAGCAGCTCTGTGAGGTGTTCGACATTGCTGCCGCTGGGGCGAGAAGGGAGGACGTGGATGTCGGCCATCACACCCTCACGCAGCGCGAACGGTCGCAAGGAAGCGGGCCACCTCGCTGCTTAGGTGCTCGGACTGACGTGACAGCTCTGATGCTGAGGACAGCACCTGGCTGGCCGCCGCGCCCGTCACCTCCGCAGCGCTCGCCACGCCTCCGATCTCCGTTGTGACTTGAGTGGTGCCCACCGCCGCTTGTGAGACGTTGCGCACGATCTCTTGGGTCGCTGCCCCCTGCTCCTCGACCGCAGAAGCAACAGATGCCGTGACGCCATCAAGCTGCGTGATGCGAGCTGCAATTGCCGCAATGGCCTCCACAACCCGCTGTGTCGAGTTCTGGATCGTGACGATCTGATCGTTGATGCTGCTGGTAGCCCGGGCTGTCTGCCCAGCCAGTTCCTTGACCTCGGTCGCAACGACCGCAAAGCCGCGACCAGCCTCACCGGCCCTGGCAGCCTCGATCGTGGCGTTGAGCGCGAGCAGGTTGGTCTGGCCGGCGATGGATGAGATCATCGCCACCACATCCCCAATCTCAGACGTGCCTTTGCTCAGCTCCTGCACGAGGGTAGCAGTCTCTTGCGCCTCAACAACGGCTGAACGGGCAAGGCCTGCAGCCTCCTCAATCTGTCGTCCGATTTCCTGCACCGACAAACCCAGCTCCTCGGCCGCCGCAGCAACCGTGGTGACGTTCAGTCCAGCCTCATGAGCAGACGCAGCAACTGAGTTCGACTGCTTGGCGGTTTGGATCGCGGTGCCGGCCATGGATTGTGCGGTGCTCTGCATCGCGTCGGCTGCTGCAGCCACGTGCCCGACGATCCCGTTCACAGCCGCCTCGAAGACGCGCGTGGTGGCATCGATGCGCTCAGCCTGCCGCACCTTCTGGATTTGCTCCGCTTGGCGCTCTTCGGCCGAGTTGCGTGCCAGCACAGCGTTATCCTTGAACGTCTGCACGGCGCGGGTGATGTCCCCAACCTCATCCTGTTGGGTTGTAGCCGTAACCGCAACTGTAAGGTCACCTTGAGCAAGCTTGAGCATGACCGCAGTTAGCGGACGAAGAGGCCGGATCGCTCGAAAAGCCCACAATGCAAAGCCAGCCGCAATGAGAGAGGCCAAGCCGCACAAGGCAAGCATCAGGAGCGTGAAGGTCTGGGAGACGCTGCGCACGTCGCTGCCGGTCGCCTGGTTGCGCGCTTCTTGAAGGTCGATGAAGCGGTTGATGCGGGCCAGCCATTCCACGAAGGCTGGACGCGCTTCCTGTATCAACAGCGCACGGGCTTTGTCGGTGTTGCCGGCCTGCTGGTTCTCGATCACGCTCTTCATCAGCGGCAGGGTTCTGGCTTCCGTCTGCTTGATGCTGTCGAGGATCATGCGCTCCTCGGACGTCACGCCGGCCTGCTCGGCGAACATGCGGTCCATGTTCGTCGCTGAGCGTGCATAGGCCTCGGTGAGCCGCGCGATGTCAGTCAGGACCTCACTGCGGCCTGCCTGATCGGTGACCAGGGTGAAATCGCGCAGGCTGATCGCGCGATCATGAACGCTGCCGCGGAAGTTGATGGCATAGCGCTGCTTGACCGAATTGAAATCGTTGATTGTTGTCAAGCTATTGTCGATTGACCGAACTTGCGAGATGCTGAACGCAGTCAGGGCGATCATCATAGTGACCATGACTACGTAGCCGACCATAACTTTGGTCGTGAGGCGCAGGTTAAGGGACATCGACAGAGCCATCCGTTTTTAGCGAGCAAAGCTCGAATGGCTCAAAAATCCTAAATTTCTCGTTTACTTATCTCCTTACTAGGCGCGTCCCTCAGGGCCCTGGATCGCTCATGTTTGTGCAGCCTGGAGGCGGAGAAGAACCTGATCTAAGGTGGGGCCGCGTGTCGCCTTAGGGTCAGACTAGCTCCTCATCGGTCGAGCGAGCAGGATTGCTGAACGCACCGCAGCGCGCCGTGAGGTAAGCTTCTCCTCCTGATCGGCCGCCATCTCGGTCGCAAAGTGGCTGGCAGCTACGGCCGCTGCGAGATTGACGCCATACCCTTGGCCCATCAGGAACAGTGAGGTTGTTGGGTCTGCAAAAAAGGAAGCGACAGCATCAAGATGGATGTCAGCGGTCGCCGTGACCTTGAATGATTCGCCGATTGTCGGATCGCTTGGCATGGCTGATACCTTAGGCACGCGGGATGCTAGCGCCACGCCGCTCCATCCAGAGCCGTCATGAGCCTTGTGTATTCTGGCTCCGAGCGACCCTTGCCATCCGAATGAGTTCGCCTGCGGTGAGCTTATAGGCCGGTAGGTGGGATGTTTCCTCATAGGTCGCGCTGAGGATCGGACGCCCATTGGCCAAACCGGTCGTGCGGATCGTCAAAGACCGCCTTCGCCAAAGGCGACGCAGCCGAGCGGCCTTTCCTAAGGGCTGTTGGGTCATCATGGCTCCTCGGGCAAATCACCTGCGCCGAGGCTAGCAAAGCGTGACCGTGCGCGACATCCTTGAAGTGGAAGACGGCGGCGCTAGCCGGCGAAGCCGCCCGCCGCCCGATCCATCGTTCGCTGGCGCTAGCGTGAGATCATACTGGAGGGCAGCGGTAAGGCTGGAATGCGGCGGAGGGAGTTACCTTGACGCTGGCACACCAGACTACGAGGCTCTGTTGCCCTTAGGGGCGCATTCCCCCTTTCCCCCGCCGGCAGCCGGCACGCGCGGGTTGGGCTTTCGATCCTCGTGTTCGTGGGACTAGCGGGGCGTCATGCCTGCAGGACGGCCCAGAATACCCGCACAGCCAAGCACTGATTTCGGCACTCCAATGCCGGACCAAATGCGGAGGCGATCCTGCGTCGTTGCAGAGCAGGAACAGCGTTCTTTCGACTCAGGTTGCCTGCCCAAAGCCCACCCAAACGCTTCGGAGCCGCCGCATGTTTCGCACCATCGCCGCCACCAGCTTGCTTCTATCCTCAATCCTTACGGCGCATGCACGTACAGCAACCGGCCAGGAAAAGGCCCGCCGCGGTGCGAACCGGGCGGGCTGAAGGTTGGGACGGTCCCGCCGCTGTAGCCTGTCGGGGAATAGGCAGCAGCAGGGCCGCACAATCCGATGCACCGTGTGACGCGCAAAGAAAAGCCCGCCACGGTTTGAGCCGGACGGGCTTAGCAATCATGTGCGGTTGCGCTGGCATGCCAGACACACCATTATTGCAGTGCGGGATCGCGATGGCGTCGCGGTCCGGCTGCCCTTATGGGCGTTTCCTCCCTAGACTTGGGCCGC
>NZ_BPQP01000098.1 GCF_022179305.1 Methylobacterium iners | reverse complement strand
AATTGATTGATTAACGATGACGGCGGAAACTTAATCCTAGCCGTATGCTCAAGATAGCCGGCTCGATACTATGGCGATCTCTCAGGGGTAATCCCTGACGCCATAGACGTCTTGAGTGTTGCGCGATGCGCTTGCCGCAGAAATTCCGCTCAGATCAATCCGGGGCATCGGCTGTCGAGTTCGCGCTCATCGCCCCTGTCTTCATCGCCATCCTCATGGCGGTCTGCGAGTTCTCATTCGTCTTCTTCACCCTGAACACAGCCCAACACGCCGTGTGGGATGCGGCGCGCCAGCTTGCGGTGGGACGAACGACACCAGCTGCCGCGCAAGACGCCATAAAGAACGCCTTGCCTCAGTGGGTGGGCACTCAAGCGACGATCGTTGCCGACAAGGATCCTGCTGACAGCACACGCTACTTGGTTCGGGCGTCCATTCCTATCGCGGCTGCGACACCGACCAATTTCCTTGCAGCTGCCTTCGGCGGGAATGTCATGACCGCCTCGGCAACTTTGATGCAGGAGACGCAGTGATGCGCAACTTCCGTCACGATGAGCGAGGCAGCATCACTATCCTTGCTGCACTGGCTCTGCCCGTGGTCCTCGGCGCTGCCGCGCTCGCGGTCGATCTGGCCCATCTGCGCTACAGCAAGGCGCGCCTCCAAATGGGCGCGGATGCCGGGGCGCTCGCAGCTATCAGGAAGCTGTCGAATGAGGCGGATGCGGTCCAGGCTGCGGTGACGATCGCGAACCTGAACGTGCCGAGCAATGCAGGTAACGTCACCGCACCAACGGACGTCCAGCTCATCGTCTACGATCCCGGCACCAAGACCTACAAGCCAAGCGATGCGGCGACACCACCGACTGGCGTGCGTGTGACGGCCTCGCGTGACGAGGCGCATGGCAACGCCATCAAGGGCATCTTCGCGCAACTGATCGGCGGCTCAGACACCTATAGCGTCTCTGCCAGTGCAATCGCCGTCGTGCGCGGCACGGACGATCCTGCCTGCGTCTACGCTCTGAATGCGACGGATCCGGATGCCCTGACGATAGCGGGCAGCACCACCGTCAGCCTGGGCTGTGGCGTGCGGGTGAAATCCGCTTCAGCAACGGCAATTTCATCCAACGGCAACAAGGCGCGGATGACGGCCACTTCGGTCTGCCAAGCCAATGCTCCAGGGTTCAACCCATCTGGGTTCAATCCGACTGTGACGCGATGCTTCTCAGCAGTCACGGATCCCTTTGCTGCGGTTGAAGAGCCGACACCATCGGGCTGCAAGCCTGGTGGTACGCTGACGGGTACGGTGCTGGCCGGCTGTTTCAGCGGACCTGTGAACTTCTCCGGCACTGTGACCCTGAGCGCGGGCACCTACTACTTCAGCGGTTCTGAGGTGAACATTAACAGCAATGCGAAGATCACCGGCAGCGGCGTTACGCTGTTCTTGGATGGATCATCGTCTCTAAAGATTACCGGCAATCCGCTGATCAAGTTCTCTGCTCCCACGAGTGGGTCGCTTGCCGGCATATCCCTCTTCCAGTCTCGCAAGGCTGTTGGAGCATCGCTGACCATCAGCGGGAACTCTGACTTCAACATCACTGGCGCCATCTACGCTCCGGCTACCGTTGTGACCTTTACGGGCAGCGGCACGACGACGAACCCCGCTCGCTACGGCTCTCTCGTTGCCTCAAAGGTTCACTTCACTGGAAACTCTGAGATCGACTTCGCTGTGGCAATCGGTGCTGGTCAAAGCGGACAAGAAGGGAAAACGGTCGGCGGCCTCGTGTACTAG
>NZ_BPQP01000097.1 GCF_022179305.1 Methylobacterium iners | reverse complement strand
GCCACGGCGCGCCAAGTCGCCCAACGCAAGGTGTATCAGCGATGGGCTCTGGGTGCGATGGGGCGTGTGGACGCTTGCACTCGCTCCCGCCTGACAACGACGTGGGCAGGAAGCCCCCAGTCAGGATTGACGCGCTAGCCTTATCCGCCTCAAGCAGTTGAATACGTAAGGATTTTCAGGCGGGCCCTGCGCCGCACCAAATGCTCGTCCCGATAAAGCACATCAAGACGGTACGGCTGCTGTGAACGATTACCCACGAGTAGATCGGAACAGGGTGACCGAAGTTCGAACGAATGCCGTCATTCCTCCGCCATGAACTCGGCCAGCGGTGCGACAAGGGTGCAGTGCACCCCGCTCGGAAGAAACATAAGTTCCACTTCCCCTCCAACCGCGCCAGCGAGCCCATGCTCGATCAGGAACGAACCGGACCCGCGACGCTCTGGTGCCGCGACTCGCCTCCTGTGCGTTGCGCGCCTCGACAACCCGAAAGCCGGCATCCACGAGGATGTCAGCCGCGACCATGCGCACGAGGATGTCGTCCTCCACCACTATGACGGCGGCTGGCGGTGCCGAGTGGACTACCATCAATCAACACTTCCTGCATGCCCGACCCTGGCCACGCGCCTGAGTGTATGATTCCATACAGCCAAATTGGCGGTTTTTGCCTTAGCCTCGTGCAATGTCAGTCGCGTCACATTGAGGCGTGGGCAAATGACTTAACGGTGGGGCCTGTTTCCCAACCAGCAGTCCTCTGCGGCCGCGATGCGGGTGCGGTGCTGCTGGCTATCAGACGCTCAATACCCACCTGTTGCAGTCGGTCAGTACGCAGGAACTGAGCGAGTGTCTGGTATCGGCGCTTCCATTCGAAAATGTAGGCCGGATGGGCGGAAGTCGAAGGCGATCTCCGCGTCGCACTGTACCTTCAGCACCCGATGAAGCAGCGTTGACCCAAAACCCTTCCGTTTGGGCGGCTGGGTTGGCGGGCCACCATGTTCGCGCCAATCCAATTGCAGGTAGCGCTTGTCCTGCAAGCGCTTCACATCCCACTCGACCTCGATGCGTCCCTCCGGGACTGACAAGGCTCCATGCTTCGCGGCATTGGTCGTCAGTTCATGGATGGCCATGCCCGTCGGGACCGCAAGATCACCCAACAGTTCGACCTTCGGTCCCTCTAGCTGAATGCGAGTGCCCTGAACGTCATTGTAGGGGCCTAGCTCGTTGACCAGCATCTCGCGCAGCGGAGCTTGCTGCCAATAATCCTCGGTGAGCAGATTGTGCGTCTTGGCAAGCGAGATCACCCTCGCCGAGAACGAGGCATAGAAGGCATCGACGCTCGTCGCTGTGCGCGCAGACGCCCCCAGTAGCGCTTGAACGGTCGCCAGGGTGTTCTTCACCCGGTGGTGAAGCTCTCGAATGAGCAGGGTCTGTCGCTCCGTCGTGCGCTCCCGCTCAGCGAGAAAGGTTTCTGCCTCGCGCTGACGCCGACGTGCACGCAACGCGAAGCGAACCGCCATGATCAACGTCGCCGGATGGAACGGCCGCTCCAACAAGCTCACGTTCCCGAGCATGTCGGTCAGACGCTGGTCTGGCACCGCGCCACGCATCGTGAGCAGGATGAAGGGGAAGTCTGACCAGGGCGGCTGACGCGCGATCCAATCCGCCAGCACCTGCCGGTTTGAGGCGAGCAACGCTTCCTCGGTAATCACGGCACCACAGGCCGAGTCGAGCGACCCCACCAATTCCAGGAGTGAACCGCAGGGCCGCGAGGCAATTTGCTCTTCGGCGAGGATGGCAGAGGCTACCTCTGCATCGCGCCCGACCGGCGCAAGTACGAGAACCGTCGCGTCAGCTTCAATCATCATCGCCGTGGCTTGGGAGCAGCGTCGCGGGCTCACCCTCAAACGTCGGGACCCCCGTCATTACACCGCGGAAGCTTCGCAGTGGCTCACCAACGCGGATACCCGTCGAATCGATCCGAAGCTCCCGAATGGAATCCTCGTGACCACCCGTGCGCTTCTTCACGACAGAAATCGCGCGCCGCAGCCGACCCTCAGCCTCAAAGGTTCGGAACAGCAGGATGGTGTCGCTGAGGTACGTGAGATCGACGGTCGAGCCCATCTGCCCGATCATGCCGTGCTGCGCCAGGATCAGCAGGGTCGTCACACCCTGATTGTTCAGGTAGGTCAGCAACTCATGCATCTGGAGGAGCAAATGGTTCTCCTCGGGCATGGCGTTGTGGTAGCCGGTCAGTGAGTCGATCACGACCAATCGCCGCTCCTCGCCTTCGACCGCCTCCTGCACCATCGCAGCAAGCTCGCCGGGGGATACCTCAGCTGGATCGATTTGCTCGACGCGGAGGCTGCCTGCCTCGACGTGAGCCTCCAGCGGCATGCCGAGCCCGCTGGCCCGCCTGAGGAGGACGCTTATCGTTTCATCGAAGCTGAGGATGAGCGCCTTCTCGCCGCGAGCAATTGCTGCTGTCAGAAAGGTCAGAGCGACGCTCGACTTGCCGACGCCTGACGGGCCAATCAGCATCGTGCTGGTGCCAGCATCCAGCCCGCCGCCAACGAGCGCATTGAGTTCGGCGCTGCTGCTGCTGTTGCGAAGCTCCTTGAACTCATGCGGATGGTCGGCTGCAACCAGACGGGGATAGACGATGAGGCCGCCGCGCTTGATCACGTAGTCGTGGTAGCCGCCACGGAAGTCGGTGCCGCGCATCTTGATGACCCGAAGGCGGCGGCGCTCGCCACCATAGAGTGGTGCCAGTTGCTCCAGCCGGATCACAGCATGGCTGAGACTGTGCAGGTTGAGGTCGTCCGCCTCTGCGGTCAGATCATCGAGCAGGATGGCCGTAGTGTCCTGCACGAGGAGGAAGCTGCGAAGGGCGTGAACCTGACGACGGTAACGAAGCGAACCCTGCGAGAGGAGGCGTATCTCGGACAAGCTGTCGAAGACGACGAGGTTAGGCTTGAAACGCTCGATCTCGGCCATCGACATCCGGATGGCCTCGCCGAGTTCAAGGTCGGAGGTGTGGACGAGACTCTGCTGCTGCTTGGGGTCGAAATTCAGTTCAGGAGGTACCACCTCGACGATTTCGATCCCGTCGAGTGACCAGCCATGGCGCGATGCCACGTTGAGTAGCTCACGCTTACTCTCGGACAGCGTGATGTATAGGCAGCGCTCACCGCGCTCGACACCCGCTAGCAAGAACTGCATGGCCAGCGTTGTCTTGCCTGAGCCGGGCCGCCCTTCGACGAGGTGAGCGCGATTGGAGGCGTAACCTCCTGCGATGAGGTGATCGAGGCCCTCTACTCCGGTCGGGATCGATGCCGCATCCCCTTCGATGGGTCCCATATTGCCTGCTATGTCATGTCTGTTTCGGTCGGCAGCCCGAGGCAAGTTGGTCGGGCGCGGTCTGCGCGCTGGCGTACACGAGGTCATGAGGTAGGGCGATCGGGTAGCAGATCACCCCTTCTTGATCGGCGATCATTTGGCTGTCGCACCACGATGCTGCGTCAGGGCTCAGCCTTTCACTCGGGTCGTTGCCTTGGTGGAACGGAAACCTGCGCCCGGTAGTGGTGGGTTCTGCCGCCAATCAGTTGTTTGGTTGGCTCCGCTCAGCGACCTGGGCTTTGCGCTCCTCAGCCCGCCGCTGGACAAGGTCGCCGGCCTCCCAGCCCTCCTGCCACACGGCTATGGCGGCGCTCGCCTTTTTGGAAAATGGGGACACCTCACGGGACTTGCCCGGATTGAAGGCTTCGTGGCCCTGCCAATATGGGTTCATCCGACAGCGAAGTCGACGGTCACGGTCGTCCCGACTCCTCCCGCGTAGCTCATCGCCCCGCCGAGTTGGGCCGCCAGACCTTGCGAGATCCGGAATCCCAGGCTCTTGCTCGTCGATGGGTCGAAGTCCGCCAGAATGCTACGCCCATCGTCCGCGATGGTCAACCTGAGACGGCTGGGATCGAGCTGCTCAAGCCGAACCGTCACCGTCCCGCGTTCGCCCGGCGCAAAGGCATGCTTCAGGGCGTTGGTGACGACCTCGACGACCAGCAGCGACAGGGTGGTCAGCCGCGTGAGGTCGAAGCGGATAGCCGGGACGTCCACGAGGCAGACGATGTTCTGCGCCCCCGTCGCGTCGAGAAGGTCGGCGCAGAGTTCCTGGAGGTACCGGCCGACCGGACGCTCGATGTTGGTTGGGTCGTAGAGGCGGCGATGGATGCGCGAGATGGTCTCCAGCCGCACTCGGGCATCATCGAGGGCGGCGAGCGCCGCGGCGGGGTCGTTGCCGACCTTGCGCTTTTGGAGGTGCAGCAGGGCCGCCACGAACTGCATGTTGTTGGCGACGCGGTGCTGGAGTTCCTGGAACATGGTGCGCTGCTGCTCGTACAGGTCGGCCGACACTTCTCGTTCCCGGGAGAGGCGCTCACCGGCCTCGTGCATGATGTGGATCAGGGCGATGTCGGCGCTCACGATGAAGGCGTAGAAGACCAGCGCCAGGGCGGCCTGGCCGTCGATGCCGAAGCTGTCGACCGGCGTCAGGAAAAAGTACCACGAGGCGATCCCGCCCAGGACCGCGCAGGTAATGCCCGGCCGCAGGCCGAGGAAGAAGGTCGTCAGGATCACGGCGGGGAAGAAGGTCAGGTAGGGAAAGCCCGCGGGTAGGACGTGATTCAGCGAGAAGCGCAGCGCCAGCGCTGCCCCGGCCGCGCTGACGGCGATGACCTCACCCAGCCAGGGATGCGCGCGCAGCCGGGCGGTGGCACGTAGCGGCGTCCAGTACCAACCTCGCGGCGTCGAACCAGAACTTGGCATCGCGTTGGGGTCGATCATGGACGGTCGGCAAGTCCCATCTCGCGGAAGCGCACCCGGCGGTGACATATCATGGAGACGGAGAGTGCGCCCCGCCTCGGCAGCATGACGGCAATGCCCAAGCTTGTCCGTGCGAAACGCGAAAGCAACCTTCTCGCCGTTCTCAAACTGTGACACCACCCAAACCTGTTCAGTCCAGCAGTGCCCAACGTCAGCTGTCGCTCCTCTGCTGCGTGTCCTTGCGATCTTGATCGCGCACCAGCCAGTGCACGGCCCCAAGTGCCAGGACGGCGGCAGCCAGCCCGATGATGATCAGCGGCTCGGTTTTGCTGGCATCTAGGATGATGAACTTGCGGGCTAGCGCGAGCATCGCGATCAGGATGACGGTGCGCAGCTGGATGATGCTCTCCTGACGGTGCAGCACGCTCAGGATCGAGTGGTTGAACTCCAGCGCGATGAGAACCGTGAAGATCATGCCGAAGACAGCTTGGAAGACGCTGTGCTCGGCCGGGTCGAGCAGGCCGAAGATGACCAGAAGCACGACGCGAAAGCAGAGGTTGATCATGGCCGCGATGATCACGAGCCCGATGAGCCCGGTCAGAACCACCACGACCACCTCCTCGAAGCGCTCGTAGAAGCTCAGGCCCGGCCAGGCCTTGCGCGTGTCCCGCAACGTGTCTGCCGCCGCTGAGACAGGCCGTGAGAAGGAGAAGCGGCTCTTGGTAGGAGGCAGGTTGCCTGCAGCCTCACTCGTCGATTGATCCACGCTGCAGACTCCTTGCCTGGCTTTGATCAGCGAGAACGATGGTCCTCTCCCTTTGGAAACCCTGGTTTCCCAAAGCTCGCACCCAAGACGCGCATCAGAACCCGCCTTTGCGATCCGGGCCGGAACCACTGCTGCATGGAGGGTGATGGAGAGGGAGCCTCGTGCGCGCTCCAGTCACCCCTCAAGCGAAGTCCTAGGGGCGCTGGGCGCGATCCGCCGTGTTCGCATCAACCATCCTGAAGCGCCGGTCACGTTCGTCGGAATCGAGGCGCTCACGCTGATTCAGCTTGAGATCCCGCGCATGCTCCGGCCTCCATTCCGCGGGTCTGACGATGGAACCCGGACTGATCTTCTGAAAGCCCTCCACGATGACGCGATCACCGGACTTGAGACCTTCGCGGACAATCCAGTTGTGGTCCACGACAGGGCCGACCTCCACGGGCTGGAGCATGACCCTGTCCCCCTCGCGCACGACCCAGACCTCGGCCTTGCCCTCGTTGGTCCGGTGAATGGCCTGTTGTGGCACCGCGATGGCATCCACATCGACGCCCTGCTTGAGACGAGCTCGGACATACATGCCGGGAAAGAGCTCGTCTTGAGGGTTGGGGAACAGAACACGCAGGGTGACCTGGCCGGTGCTTGGATCGGCGGTCACCTCGGAGAACAGGAGCTTACCGGGCGAGCCATACACCGCACCGTCATCCATGATGAGCTGCACGTCGGCAACGTCATTCGCAGGCCCTGCGAGTTCACCCCTGGCCAGATCCCGACGGAGCCTCTGCACTTCGCCGACCGATTGCGTGATGTCGACGTAGATCGGATCAAGCTGTTGGATCGTGGCGAACACCTGCCCGCTACCTTGCTCAATGAGATTGCCTTCCGTCAGCAGCGCTCGGCCGATCCGCCCGGAAATCGGGGCTCGCACGTCCGTGTAGCCGAGGTTGAGCTTGGCCCGATCGCGCGCCGCTCGGGCGGCGGCCACTTCAGCCTCCGCCTGCTTCTGCGCGGCGTAGGCCGCGTCGTACTGTGCCTGGCTCGCGGTCTGGCGCGAGAGGAGCGCCTCCACCCGTTCCGCCTGCTGGGTTGCCAGGGTGAAGCTTGCTTCGGCTCGGGTGACTTCCGCCTCGCTTCGGGCGACCTCGACCTCATAGGGAGCTGGGTCAATCTTGTAGAGGATGTCACCCTCTTTGACCTGAGCACCCTGCTCGAACAAGCGCTTGACGATGAGCCCCGACACACGGGAGCGCACCTCTGCGATCCGAAGCGGTGCCACGCGGCCGGGCAGTGTCCTGATATACGGGATCGGCTGAGCCTCGACCGTGACGACGCTGACCTCGGGCGGTGGTACGGACACTGGTGTGCCGGCCTGCTGCTCCGGACGACAGGCCGAGAGCATGACGGCAAACATTGCTAGAATGGTACAACGAGGCAGCATCCTGACACTTGGACTTCAATTCAAGGAAAGCAGTTCAAGCGGGATCCGGCGCGCGAAGCCAATGTCTGGGCGGAAAACGTAGATTGATAAGGGCAAGAAGGAGGGCTGGAGTAGCCATCGTTACGAGACCGCCTGTGGCAACACTTGTGAGTACGACCACTGTCATCATCGTCAATCTCGTTGTAATCAGATCAGAGAAATTCAATCGAAAGCAAAAAGGTGGATCACCACTCCCATGATCAGGCTGCGGCAAGCTCCAAGTCTTGCTGCAGGAGCGGGATGGCAGCTGCCTGGACGCTTGCGCTGTTGGACGAGCGCTTGTGATTACCTGAGCCAAGGCGCAGGATTGACCACGACAGCCGGGTTGTTGCGTCCGATACCGATCACGCACTCGGTCCTGTTTACCTCTCACGCCATCAACCTGATCAGGTGCTGAACGCTCCAAGTTGTGCCCCAGTCTGAACGCTGAAGCTGGCCACGAAGGACAGCAGCGCTGCGTCCCAGGCGGTCAGGTGCGGACTGCTGGCGGGCGGACCCGCCTGCGTGATCGCAAGAGCAAGCCAGATGTAGCCAACCAGGGAGAGCAGGGTCGCAAGGGCCACGATCGTGACTGGCGCCGGCATCAGCGCAGCAAGGCCAACGCACAGGCCTGCGGACAGCAGCCAATCCACCAGCACTGCCGTGCTTGTGCCTAGGGCCAGCAGCCTGATCCGCTTTCGCCGCAGATGAAACAGTGCGCCATACCTATCCTTGAGGTGGAACGTCGCCATCGCGCACCTCCTTACCTCAGTTGATGCTATGTTTCTTGGAGGCTGGACTGCGTGGCCAGCGCACCCCGAATGCTGCCCGCGAGTGCTGCTTCGGCGCTTCTGTTCTCGTCCAAAGCAGCTTCTCGTCGTCCAGTGCCAACAACGCGTCCAGTACTTCGTCGACGGGTACTGGCTCGGCCTTAGATCCTGACAGGCAGCGCAGGGCCGGATCGGACTCCACAGATCGTGCATCGGACGCCCAGGACGCTAGGATGGCGCGCTTCTCAGGTACGGACAGGCCCGGATGCGTCAGCACCTCGTGCGGACGCCGGAAGACATCTCCGGGCGCGATCAACGCCTCGAAGGGGCTCACCGCGCACGGCTGAAGCGTGGCCGCGGCAGTCGGACCGAGGTGTTCGAGAGTTGTCTCAATCTGCTGCATGTGACCCTCCTCATGATGAGCAAAGGACGGGCGGCCGCCGCTACCCTTCGGTCAGCGCCGGCCGCGATGTCATGCGTTCAGTTCATCGATCTTGCCGTTAGTGCCCCGCTCAGTGCGGCTTCGCTCCATTGATCGGAATGCGCCGCCCCCGCTCAGGCGCCTTGGCCGAGCGTGGCAGCGTCACGCTGAGCACGCCGTTCTTGAACGAGGCCTCGACCTTGTCCGACTCCACCGCGAACGGGAGGGCGATGACACGCTCGAAGCGGCCGTAGCTGCGCTCCGAGTAGCCGCGCTCCTTGTCCGTCGCCTCCGCGCGCTTCTCACCACGAAGCGTCAGGACATCGTCATCGATCAGGAGTTCGACGTCCTTCTCGTCCATACCCGGAAGCTCGGCCGAGACGCGCAGGCCACCCTCGGCCTCGACCATCTCGACGCTCGGCCAGGCAAGGCTGCGGCCTGCGGCGGTGGGTATGCCGCCAAAGCCGCTGAAGACATCGTCGAACAGCCGGTTCATCTCGCGGTGAAGCGTCAGGAAGGGGCTCACGGGCTCGGTGCGCACTGCGCTCGGCACCGGTGTGTTCGTGCTGCGGCCCCACGGGATCAGATCTCTCACACTCATGGCTCATCTCCATCAGCATGCTTGAAGTCGTGCGACCTCCCTCGCAAGCGGTTGTGCTTGCGAGAGATTTGGTCGCCCGAGGCGACCAACGCTTAAGCGGCCTTGGCCGCCTGCTCGATCTGAGCAGGTGCGTTGTCCTGCCCCAGAGCTGCCGGCTCGCTCGCCGCGCCGATCGCGATGCGACGGGGCTTCAGCGCCTCCGGCACCTCACGCTTGAGCTCGACGGTCAGTAGTCCGTTCTCCAGCGCGGCGCCCGTCACCTTCACGTGCTCGGCGAGATTGAAGCTCTGACGGAACGTACGCGCCGCAATGCCACGGTGCAGGTACTGGCGCTCGCCCTCCTGACCCTTCTTCTGGCCAGCGACCCAGAGGGTGGTGTCGTGCTGTGTGAGTTCGATCTCGTCAGCGGTGAAGCCTGCCACGGCCATGGTGATGCGATACTGATCATCCCCCGCCTTCTCGATGTTGTAGGGCGGCCAGGCGTTGGTTGGTTCAAGTCGCTCAGCCTGCGTCAGCAGGTCGAACAATCGGTCGAAGCCGACCGAGGAGCGATAAAGAGGAGAAACGTCGTAAGTTCTCATAACCACATCCTCCGTTGAGCAACGTGACTACAAGCGACGCCGAACCCTCGTCGGCGTCGGTGCATGCGAGCATCATCGGCCTCGCACGCGCGTAACGTCTCAACGATGACTCAGTTCCCATGAGTCAGATGAATTTTTGAAGGTATGTTCGGAGGGCTTGATGGGCACTCCTGCCAATGCTCGACTCAGGATCCACGTACTACTGTCTCGGCAGCAAACTACGGCTAAGTAGCGAGACAGAATCTTCTCGTGGCGGAAAGCGAGGTATCGTTCCCTCGGAAGAAGCGCCCGCTTTCGGGCCTACATTCCGGAATGGACCGACAGTTTTCCACCCGTTCTGGTCATACGCATCCGTTCTATCTGGCTGCCTGGAAGCGGACGCTTGTAGGGTCCGAAAAGGGTCGACATCGGACGGTCGGCCTTACGAATCTGAATGTCAGCTTCCGGGCGTCGACCCGACTTCCTCTCATGGCGCAAAGTCGTCACGAGCCGGACTTCCACAATGGGTCGGACGCATGAGTCGACATGCGACTCCGCCTGAAGCCACTACGGTGATGGCGGGGCCGCGACACTGTCCGATTATGCATAAAGCCGGAGACCCCGATCGTTGTCGGTTGCCCTGCCGTCGGGCTCGCCACATACGTCGGCCAAGTTCTGCACAAGGATACCTGTGTCCTGGGCGCAGAGTGGTCGGGAGAAGAGGAAGCCTTGGCCCAGATCACAGCCGAGAGTGAGAAGATGGTCGACGAGGGCAGGCTCCTCGATGCCTTCCGCGATCGTCGTCATCGACAGGGAGCGACTCAGCCCAATGATGGCGCTCACGATCGTCGCGCTCTGCGGGTGCGTCGTGATGCTTTTCACAAACGAGCGGTCGATCTTGATCTTGTCGATGGGCAGTTGTGACAGGTGCGAGAGGCTGGAGCAGCCTGAGCCAAAGTCATCGAGCGCAATGCGCACACCCTGATTCTTGAGTGAGGCAATCACGCGCCGCGCGGTTTCGAAATCGGCAACAAGGGCATTTTCGGTGATCTCGATCTCCAATCGCCCCGCCGGGAAGCCTTGCTCGGCGAGCACGCCCAGCAGCTTTTCGGGAAGCCAGCGATCCTGGAGCTGCTCGGGAGCGATGTTGAGCGCGATTGGCAGGGGAACCGACCACCGCGCGGCCACCTGGCAAGCTTGACGCAGAATGGAGAGGGTCAGGTCCGTGATCAGACCTGCTCGCTGCGCGATTGGGATGAAGACATCTGGGCCAATCATTCCGCGCTCGGGATGAGGCCAGCGAGCCAAGACTTCGAAGCCGATGACCTGCTGGGTCCGTAAGTCGACGAGGGGCTGGAAGTGGGGAACGATCTGACCATCGGCGATCGCACGGCCGACCTCGATCTCGATAGCGCCTCGCTCGCGTGTTTCCAGGACCATGCCCGGCTCGAACTCGCGGATGCTCCCGCGCCCTTCGTTCTTGGCCCGGTATAGCGCTAGATCCGCATGCGTCAGCAAAGTTGTCGCGTCAGCTGCGTCGGATGGGTGGCTCGCAATGCCGATGCTGACGCCGATCTGAACGGGATTGGGCAGCGTGGCGCTCCGGATGGGTTCGTGCAGCGCATCGGCGATCCGCCGGGATACCCCTGACACATCTTCGATCGCCGTTTGCGTGAGCAGCACCGCGAACTCGTCGCCCCCGAGCCGAGCTGCAGTGCCGCCTGCCGGAACGAGCCGAGTCAACCGCGCGGCGACTTCGCGCAGGACTGCATCGCCTGCACCATGTCCGTAGAGATCATTGATGGGCTTGAAGCGGTCGAGATCGAGGGTCAGAAGCGTCAGTGTTCTTCCTGACGTCCTCGCCTCGGCGACAGCCGTATCCAGCGCGCCGGTGAAGCCGCGCCGATTGGCGAGATCCGTGAGGGCATCGTGCATGGCGAGATCGTGGATATGCCGCTCGGCTTGGACAAAGGCTGCCTCCGAGCGTGTCAGGCTTCGGGTGAGCAGGAACCAGAGAAGCCCGAAGCCCCCGATCGTGAGCAAACCAACGAGCACGATCGCGTGCATGCGAACGGAGGCGAGATTCGCCTCCATCGCCGTGACGAGGCTTGCCGTGAACCGAGCGGTGCCCGCGGCCAGGATCGACTTCTGCTCGGCGTAGGCCTGACCATCGAGGAGCGCTCGGGCCTGCGACAGCGTTCCCTCCCGGACCAGAGCGAAGGACTGACGCTCCAGCTCGACAAGGAGATCGTTTGCCACACGTGTCTCGGCGTCAAAGCGTGCCGCGACGTCACTCGGCGCGAGTTCGGTGGCGGCGTTGATGGCCTCATCCATAGGCGAGATGTTAGCCTCGTAGCGCGTGATCCAGCGTTCTTCACCGGTCCCGGCAGCCATATTGGCGGACATTGTCAGACGCTCGTCGAGCAGCAGGATCTGGCCGGTGAGCTCCTCGGCTCGTACGACTTTCTGAGCCGCAGCGGCGTAGAGATGCTGGAACACGAGGCGTTCGACGACGAGCGTCCCAACAATGAGGGAGGCGCCCGTGAATGCAAGAAGCACGACACGGCGCGCTGCACGCATGGATTGTTTGACGATAGACCAGGACATTCAGTTTTCTCACATAACTGCTGAATGTCAGGGCAAAATTATTAGGATGTCCTTACAGCCCAGAAAATTTGCATGATGCCTGATAACTAAACAGCTAGATCTGCGAGCGATCTAAATATTAACAAACAGATCTAATCATCGATGTAAATCGATTGAGATTAAGTCTTTTTCTCAAGTCAGAGTACCATTGCAGCGCGTCTACCTCAAAGCAGGCCGCCGTAATTCACCCGTTTCGGTCATAGGTATCTGGCTCATCAGGATGCCAGGAAGCGGACACTTTCAGAGTCCGAGTAGGGTGGGAAGCGGACGTAGCACCTAGCGTAGTTTAAGATAGACTGCGAAACCGACGAAAGCCCCAAACCACAGTAACTGTCCAAAAATGATTGCTGCCCAAGAGGAAACGACCCGTTGCATCCCATAGTAATAAATCGGTTTGAAGGATTTATGGTTGTAGTGCTCAAAGTCAGCGACATCTAAGCGACCGAGCGAGAGGGCCGTTATCGCCGCTCGTCCGGTCCAGTAGCCGATCCATTCAATTAGCACCCACCAAATGAGGCGGGCGAGGAAGCCAAAGATCGCTTCAACCACTTTGGGTCCCTCGCCTCGCAGGGATGATGATGTAACTCACGGCGCCTTCCGATCCGTGAACGATGATGTCGGCTACGGGTCGACACCGGACGGTCAGCCTCACGGATCCGAATGTCGGCTCCCGGGCGTCGGCCCGACTTCCGCTCATGGCGCATTCCTGCCGCAACCGCGATTGCTATAACGATCGCCTTTTTGGACGATGTGAGTATTGCGTTCACATCCGTGGCAGCATAAGCCAACCATAAGCAGCAACCACGACGCCTCATTCTACAAGGCCTGTATTCGGGGATCCCGCCATCTTTACCGTAGAGACTTTGCGCGCTTCCTTTTTGTGACTGGCATTTTTGACCCAGTCTGCAGCTCCTCGTCCTCCCGACCAATCAGTGGTGCTGCTTCGGCAACTTCCACCGGCGCACCTCGAGAAACAGCTAAAGCAGCGAGACGGCTCAGAACGTCTGACTCGTTGAGCTCGCCCGCACGGATCGAGGAAGAGAGTTCGTTAAGCCGCTCACACAAGGCGCCGAGAGCCACCATGCGCTCGCGCGTGAACGCGACCATCACGTCGAGTTGCTCGCAATTGCCCTCGGCAACCATCTCAAGGACAGCGCCAACCTCGCCAATTCTCATTCCCACTGATCGCCCGAAATGGACAAAGCGCAAGCGTGCAACATCGTCAGTAGTATAGGTTCGACATCCCGCTTTGGTGCGTGCTGGAACCGGTAGAATGCCACTTCGCTCGTAATACCGGATCGTGGGAACCTTGATCTGGGTTTGTCGCGAGAGCGCATTGATCGAAATACTCATAATGACCTCCTGACTGGCAGCGTCAGGTCGGAGCGTCCCTCATCTAATCAGAGGCTCAACGAACGGCATCTCGGGGAAACACTGGCGCTTAAAGCCGGCAATGCTCAGCACTGGGTACAGATCGCTTTTGCTGCTTGCGTCCCACCACTCAGAAGACGCGTTATGACCGCGTCTCGGTCGATCTCCTGGGGCGTTGTCGAAGCAGGTGATCCAGCTGGCGCTAAGGATGGCGCTACGGAAGCGGGCGCTGACGGGACCGGTGTAGAACCGCTTTCCTTGGTGCTTGCCGCTGAAACAGCAGGGGTGGCACCCAGAGCAGTGAGTTGCTCCGCCTGCCACTTGGATCGGGCTCGTGCGGATCGCTGGAGTGCTGCGAACGGGTCGACACCGATGCTCGCACCGACTTGATTGCCTAATCCTACGTCGTCGCCCTCCACGACCACCTGCGTGCTCGCCAGCCCTTCCGCTCGAACAAGGGCAAAGAGTGTTGCTGCATGTCGCGGTGCTAAGCGCACACAGCCGTGCGAGGCAGGAAGACCAAGCTGGCGCACTTGGTTTGTCCCGTGGATCGCGTGGCCACCGGGCGTGAAGAAGATTGAGTAAGGCATCGGAGCATTGTCCCACTCCCGTGAGAAGTGCGTCCGTTCTGTGCGAAGCGGCCGAAACGAACCGCTCGGCGTGTCGTAGCCTGCGGTACCGCTTGAGATCGGCCAAGCGTGGAGTTGCTGACCGTTCACAGAGACCGACATCCGCTGACCCACCTTGTCGATGCGGATTACGACGTCAGCCCAAGCGGACATCGGCGGCGCGATCCACAGCCACATGCTCGACATCAGAACGAGTGAGAGTGGGCGCATAGGGATCTTCGACGCGGCGGGTCGCGGCAGATTAGCTGGACCGGCGCGGTGAGCAAGTTCCGATGAGCGTGCCCCTGCAGGCGTGCCGCTTTTGCTTCCGCCACGTGGTCCCCAAGAGTTGGCGGCGGGGTGATCGAGATATGTGCCTGGCCCCTAAATTCACGGATGACCTATGAAACGGTCTGGCGAGCACCACCTTCCATGGCTCACGAATTGAGAAGCTGAAAAACGGGACGGAGGAGGCATCATGGATGAGGACCGCTTCAACATCGACCTGCGCAAGTTCCTGAAAGAGGTTGGGGTCACCTCGCAGCGCGAGATTGAGCGCGTTGCACGCGAGGGTTTGGTGCAGGGCGGCGAGCTTAGGCTGCGCATGACGCTGACGGCAGAGAACGCGTCACTGGAGCATGTCATTGAGCGGACGATCTCGCTCGGTGAAACGCCGGGAACGTAAGCGAACGCAATCAGAAATAAGATTAGTGTACCTGCTCAGCGTCTTGCCTCAGATTACCCGCAACGGCTTCTCTGGGAGGCTTGTCACGTTGCTGGGACTGATTGCTTGCTGGGATGCCTGTCACGTTGAGCGCAGATGTCTGCCGCTACTAGCAGCTTAGGCGAAGCGGGTTCATTCACTTTCAGGCACGCGCCTGGTCGCAGCGACATCGCTTTGCACGGCTAGTAGGCAAATACTCGCTCAGCGTGACAAGCCTGTGCTGGGCTCAAAGCAGGTCGTTCATGCAGCCATTCCGAGTGCAACGACACAGCTCACCAGCGTGACCAGCGACAGAGCGAACCCGACGCTTGCCTGACCCAAATTCGGGCCGCTGATCAACGTCTTTGCTTCCTCATTGCTGTTCATGTCATCCACCTTGGCTGTTCGGATTGGGGCTGCAACGCCGCATGAGGCGCTGCTGTTCCAGACGAAAAAGCGCGATGTGACGGCATGCGCGGCGAGACGCAGAAGCGACGCTGGATGAAGCCAAGCTCCAGCTAGAGAGGAGAATTGGGATTTAAAAAATCTCACTAAGAGCTTGAGCTTGGCCGCTTGAACATACCGATCGCTGAGGACAGGGCAGCACTTGCCGCATCGCTCGCCTCGTGAATGACCTCTGCAGCCTGAGCAGTGAGGCTTGGAGCTGTGTCTGCGCCTTCTGAGACGTCATGCGTTCTCTGCGGTAAGTGCCCTGCGCGGAGGAGCGCACGTCGAATGACTTCGCGATCGTTTTGGATCAAATTTGCCAAGCCAAGATCGACCAGCGCGATCATCATTGAGCCATCCTCGAAGACCGCGTTGATGACGGCACGGGGGCGAGCTCCCTCGTTCAGCGAGTTCAGACCAGCGCCTACAGCACTTGCAGCTAGACTGAGCGGTCCGGCGATCTTCACAGAGGAGGTGAGCACGCCTTTGAGGCCGCTCGCGATCTGACCAACCCAGTGGGCTTCCGGGGCGACATCGCCGTGAATCTCGAGGTCGGACAGAGTCTCGACAGCACGCTGCCCGCCCTCTGGCATTTTGAAGAGGCCGGACTCGTAGGTACCTGCACCCTTACCACAAGTTCCAGCAATAAACTTGATTTCATTCACCTTCAATACTTTCCTAAAAAGAACATATACGCTTTTTACATCAGTTGTTGTTCACAACAGCATAAGCTTGACTATATCTTATTCTTCATCATGAGCGCATATCTACTAACACGCCGAACAGTAAATAGTAGCATTTTCGTAATAAATGTCAATTTAAGCACAAAAAATACTGAGAAAATAGCAATAATGACTTTGATCATGTGTGTATACAGACCTTTTCGATGGGTCGCTGCTAAATCACTTCAAAGGAACTTTCCATCACCAGCTCTCAAAAGCGGGCGAGACTAAGGAGGGCGCGATTTGACGCATCCGAGCTGTAACTATCCAAAACCGCGGCACACGATCCTCAATCAGGTTAGAGTGAGCCAAGGCAGGCGTGGAGAGGATGCGGTCCTGTCCGACGAATTCATCTAGAGTCAGATTAGGACTGATGCCACGTCTCGTCGTTACGCCGAGCCTTCGAGGCTTGCCCCGGAAAGGTGAACGGCAAGAAGGAAGCCGCCTCAACACTATGGTGTGCGGCTGCGAAGGAAGCGTGCGCCTCATAAGCTCCGATTCGGTTGAGGGTTATACGCGCTTTCGATTGAACGCTTAGCCTTGGCCACCCCACGCGAGGTTGGCAGATGACATTTCTTTAACTTACATGCAGGCAGACTGGACAAGCCGGCTAAGTTGTCCCACATGAAGCCTGCACAGTTGGTGCACGCCATTTCAGCCCGTCATTCAGGATTACAGCATGAAGCGCCGTCAGAGCGCGCGACCCGTCGTGGTCGAGATCAAACGCACCCGTACACCTGTCTCATCTTCAATCAACAACGCCAGACCATCGCATACCAGCAACGTGTTGTGGCGAGGCACGGCGCTTGTTGAGGCCCCGGCTGTGGTCACTTGCGAACCCAACAAGCCGTATGCGCTTGATGCCAAAGCGTCCGCTTCGACTCCGCTGCCGACGAGGCGCGTACTGCCAAGCCTAATCCCTATGTACGTTCCAAGCTCGCCGCAGCAGGATGAGCAGCAGGAGGAACGCAACACACCACGTACCCGCCGGACAATGACAGCCAAGAAGGTGCAGTCGGTTACAGCCCTTTCCGACCGCCCAGTGGCTGCTGTGGGTAGGATGAAGACGCTGGATCAAGACGATCAAGAAACGCAGGTCGAAGTCGTTTCCCCTCCTCTCGATCTCTCGCGTGAACAAGGGCCGCTGAAAATCATATCTGCAATGAGAGAGGTTCGCCGAGGGCGGGAACAACCTATCCAGAAGCTTCGTCGTGGCGAGTTTTGGAAGCGGCGTTTGCCAAGCGTGTGCTGGTAGGCTTGCGCTGCGTATGCAGCCCGCTATGCCCAGGGTGGTAAGTCACCACAGTGCGGGGCACGGATGTCGGACGAGACGGAACGCGGTCAGTTCATGGGTCTCACTGTCGAGGTCGTCTCGGCCTATCTTCGCAACAATCATGTTCGTGCAGATACTCTGGGTGACTTGATCGGCTCGGTGCACCGCACGCTGGTTGATCTGAAGACAGTTCAAGGCTCCGAGGTCGCCCTGCTGCCACAGATCAAGGCGACGGCCCAGGACATCAAGCGCTCGATTACGCCAGAGTACCTTGTCAGTTTTGAGGATGGCAGACGGTACAAGGCACTTAAACGGCATCTCACGGCACGAGGACTGACGCCTGAGGCGTACCGGCTCAAGTGGGGTCTGCCAGTGGACTACCTGATGATTGCTCGTGCGTCCTCGGATCAGCGCTCGCAGGGAGCGATTCTGCGTGGGCTGGCAGGTCATGCCCGTCACGCCCAATCAGCGAAGGCCCCTGCAGGGAATGAAAGGTTGACGGAGGAACCGAATGAGGCGCCCTCCAGTGAGCCGTCCATACCCGCCGATTCGGCTGCCCTGGCGTTTGAGGATGCGGATGAAGAGGCAGTCGAGCTTGTCCGTGAGCCGTTCGAGGATGACGGCTTGCCAGACGAGACCTGAAGCAATTTGCGCTTCGGAGGCCTGCTTTGGCTGCGTCTGACGCGGCGCCAGGAAATTGTGCTTTCGGTACTCCGGTGCGAGCAGATGCTTTGACTCACCCTCCTGTCGTTTCCATTATCATCCCCTGCCATCTCTCTACGCCGAGCCAGGCAGATTTGCTCGAAGAAACTCTGGCATCAGTTTCAGCGCAGTCTTACAGAGACTATGAAGTCATCCTGGTCGATGACGGATCATCGTTGCCTGTTGCGCAAATTGCACATGCGCATCGACATGTTACATACCTACAGCGGGAAAACGCAGGACCAGCTATTGCCCGCAATACTGGTATTGCTCGCAGCCGTGGGCAGTACCTGATCTTTCTTGATGCGGACGATCAACTGCTTCCCTGCGCATTAGCGACGGGAATCAATGCGCTTGAGAATTGCCCTGATGCCGGCTTTGCCGTGGGGCCCCGCGAGGAGATGACCTACGAGGGCGAGCCCGTGACGTGGCAGGTGCCGCCTCCCCCACGGGAAATGCAGATCTATCTGCCGCTGCTGCGATTCGACTGGTACATCATCCCACCCTCCGCAGTCATGTTCCGCCGCGAGGTTGTTGAGGCCGTGGGAGGGTTCCGCAATCCCTGGGGTGCTGACGATCTCGACTTCTACCTGCGAGCCGCATATCGCTACGCAGCCTGCTGCTACCAAGCTCCTGCGGTAACGCGTTATCGACGATACAGCACGAGCTCATCGCGGGATGGGGAGCGCATGCTGCACAGCATTCGCGCCGTCTACTCCCGTCAATGGTCGCTGGTCGCCGGAGATCCCGCATCCGAAGCGGCGTACCATTGCGGACTCCAGCGATTGACTGAAATCTTCCTCGATTGTGTCGTGGAGAACATCGAAGATCGCCTGAATAGTAATGACCGGCCGCGTGCTCTCAGGAGTGCCGAACTGCTTCGCGCGGAAAGTCCCGATCATTGGCAGAAGCTTCTCCAGAGGCGGCCAGACATCACAAGCCTTGTCTCGGGGACATCGACTTAACCCTTCCGTCGATCCAACAAGCGCGAAATGTGTTATGGCCGAAACCAATCTAGGAATGTGTTCACGATAACGTTGCGACTTTGCTGCTTCAACGCGAGCTCAAGACAGCACAACGGGCGAGTCAAAGCCTTTAGGATCGTGGCAGGCTTACGCAGCAGATACGATTGGGCCGGCCCAATCTCAGTGCAAGCCATGTGAAGATTACTGAATAGCGCATTCCAAGGATGAACTCAGGGTAGCGTCGCAATTTTCACATTACTGCTGCGGCGGGATGAACGCTCAATTGGTCGAACCCGGTTCTCAGCGATAACAGGAAGGACGTCGAGCCCTTGCCCGGGCACCACGACAAGACGTTGAACCTCACCTCGCAGATAGGCCTCAAGGAACCTGTCGTAGTTCTTGAAGGATACGCAGCCATTCGAAGCGCCGCTTGGCCCGAGCAGATAGGTATGAGCAAGCAGGCCCGTCCGGCCGTGAATGGCAGCGCTTCCGCCAATAGGATTTAGACGCAGAGCGCGCACCCCGTGGAAGGGCTGCTCGCGTTCAGTCAACTCGTATGTGCCTGGCGGAGTCGAGCCGCGCATTCGCAAGTTGACGTAACGCGGGTTGTCCATGCTGTCGCCGAGACCGGAGTGGGCCTCCAGTCTCTCGCCGTTAGGCAAGGTAACAACGCGTGCGGTGATGTCGTAGACGGCGGTTCCGGCACCCACGGAGGGATTGGGCAGGGTGCTGAGACGCGCACGCGGCATGTCGAGGGTATTACTTTGCAGGGCAGCGTAGGCCAGAGCCGGCTTTGGGGACTGCTCAATTCCAAATAGCTTTTCTAGAAAGGACCGATTGTCCTCGGTCGTAGCTGGCGGTGTCGCAGCAAAGGCGCGACGCGAATCACTTCGCCCTGACCTGCGTGACGGCACTGAAGCGGTTGAATCCCGGAACTCCGGCGGCCTTGGCACGGGCAGCGGTACGGTCTGCACCTGCAGAGTAGCTCGCGGAGCGGGTGGTTGAACCGCCTCATTCTGCGCGAGGGAAGTGTGCCTTTCGACGCTCACCACTGGCATCTCTTCCGTCGCAAGGAGCTCGCTTTGCAACGGTTTAAGTACTTCAGGAATAATGGGCGATTTAGGCGCTGGAGTTACGCCATCTCTGGCGAGCCTTGGAGCAGCGGCGATTCCATTTTGTCCGCCGAAGGCCGCCGGCGAGGCTGTCGATACCCTTTGCAGAGCATCAGAGGGGGATGCCGTGTTCGATGTTAGGACATCGCCAGGAATAACAATTCCCAACATCGTAACGAGCGTAGCTGCGAGCAAACCGGCGTTGTGCCAGGCAGTGCGGCGAGTAAGCGCTGTTGAAGCGTTTGATGACCGGTTAGCCTGGATCATGTGGGCGCTGCTCGTTCACAAACGATGCCCGCCCGCGATCACGATCCGCATAAGAGTGTGATTGAACTGCGAGAAAAGCATCACCGAACCCGATTGGGCGGGCGTATGACGAACAATTTCGCCGGCGTTTGTTAGGCAGAGGTATGGTCGATCTGAGATCAATTAGGTGATTTGGCGGCCAGGTTTGACATGACCGGTATTTTGGACTGAGCCGATTGAGAGGCTACTGCATGGCCGCTGCCATGGGCAGCCGGAAAGGCCGATCCGGGTAGGTGACGGGCGCAGGTGGGTGGTAGCCCAGTGACGAGTGCGGCCGGACGCGGCGATCACCCTCCTGAAGCCGCCCACCTTCGCGGACCTCGACGAGGCGCAAGCCTGGATCACGCAGCAACTCGCCGACGCCCCAGCGCAGAGCTGGCGCAACAAACTCCCGAATGGCAAAACAGCGAACGTCCGACTGCGAGGGCAGCGCAAGTAGACTCGCAATGCCGAGTTGAGCCGAAAGCTGAACGTCTGCTTCGGGACTAGCAGTCTAAATCCGCTTTGCACTCATCGTGAAATTTCTATAGGTCCACTTAGCGGCTGTCCTCACTTTAAAGTCTCGAATGTATTTGAATCTCTGCATCATTGCGAGCACGGCACCTGCTGCTCGCTCTTCTGAGACAAGCGGCTTATGAGAATCCTGGCGGGTAGCGGATCGGTCCAAAGCTATGCGGCATTGACATGCCGCCGGTCGGTTTAACGAAGCCGGGAAGGTTGGAGCGATGATCCGCATCGTGATGTCCCCGCACCGCATCGGCCTTCTGATGGCGGCGCCCCTGGTGCTGGTCACCCTTGCTCTAGCCGGAACAGCAATCTGGGATGCACGTCCGCTGCCCGCCTGCTTGGCTGGCAGAATCGATCCCGTCGATCC
>NZ_BPQP01000096.1 GCF_022179305.1 Methylobacterium iners | reverse complement strand
GACGCGTGAAGGCGCGCAGCGGTTGTCGGCCAATGTTGCGGCCCTGCAAAAAACGGGAGGCGGCTAACGTTCTGCGGAGTTTCGTGGAATTCCAGGCTATGCCCGCTGGGCTGGTTCGAAGTGCAATCAGAGCTGACGCAGATCGACGGCCTTCCCGCTGAACGTGCACGTCGGAAGCCCGGGGTCCTTCGCGGCCCTCAGTGCATGCCGAGGAACTGGCGCAGCTCCGGCGTCTGCGGGTTCGCGAAGACGGTCTCCGGCGGCCCGATCTCGTGCACCCGGCCCTGATGCATGAAGACGACGCGGCTGCAGACCTCGCGGGCAAATCGCATCTCGTGGGTCACCATCAGGAGCGTCATGCCCTCGGCGGCGAGCTCGCGCACCACGGCCAGCACCTCCTGGACGAGTTCGGGATCGAGGGCGGAGGTGATCTCGTCGCACAGGAGCGCCATCGGCTGCATGGCAAGCGCCCGAGCGATCGCGACGCGCTGCTGCTGACCGCCGGAAAGCTGGTCGGGATAGGCGTCGAACTTGTGGGCGAGGCCCACCCGGTCGAGCATTTTTCTCGCGATGACCTCCGCCTCCGCCTTCGGGGTCTTCTTCACCATGGTCTGGGACAGCATCACGTTGCGCCCCGCCGTTAGGTGCGGGAACAGGTTGAAGCCCTGGAAGATCATGCCGACATTGAGGCGCAGGGCCTTGAGGTGGAGGTCGTCGGGCAAGAGTTGCGCGCCGGCCACCTGGATCGAGCCGTCGTCGATCGTCTCCAAGCCGTTGATGCAGCGCAGCAGCGTCGACTTGCCCGAGCCGCTCTTGCCGATGATCGCGATGACCTCGCCGGCCGCGATGTCGATGTTGATGCCCTTCAGGACCTCGTTGTCGCCGAAGCGCTTCTTCACCTCAGTGATTTCGATGAGCGACATTGAGCCTCCTCTCGAGGATCTGGCTCGACTTCGAGAGCGGCCAGCACAGGGCGAAGTAGATGAGCGCCACGAGGCCGTAGACGGTGAAGGGCAGGAAGGTGGCGTTGGTCACCACCGTGCCGGCCTTCGACAGTTCGACGAAGCCGATGATCGAGGTGAGCGAGGTCGCCTTCACCACCTGTACCGAGAAGCCGACGGTGGGCGGTACCGCGATCTTGAGGGCCTGCGGCAGAATCACGTGCCGCATCTGCTGGAAGTAGCCCATGCCGAGGCTCGACGAGGCCTCCCACTGGCCCTTGTGGATCGCCTCGACGCAGCCGCGCCAGATCTCGGAGAGGAAGGCCGCCGTCCAGAGAATCAGCGCCACGCCGGCCGCGAGCCAGGCCGGCACGTCGAGCCCGAGCAGCCCGAGGCCGAAGAAGGCGAGGAAGAGCTGCATCAGGAGCGGCGTGCCCTGGAACAGCTCGATATAGGCCCATGCGAATCGCCTGAGGCCCTTCGCCCTCGCCGTGCGCATGAACAGGATCGCGACGCCGACGAGCCCGCCGCCGATGAAGGAGACCAGCGAGAGCAGGATCGTCCAGCGCGCGGCGAGCAGAAGGTTGCGCAGGATGTCCCAGGTCGTGAACTCGGTCATCGCGCGGGCCTCATCGCAAGGCCCTTATGGGGAAGAGCCACCAGCCGACGCCTCGCAGCGCCTGGCGCAGGGCCAGCGCCAGGGCGAGGTAGATCAGCGTCGTGACGATGTAGGTCTCAAAGGCGCGGAAGTTGCGCGACTGGATGAAGTTCGCCGCGAAGGTGAGGTCCTCGGCCGCGATCTGCGAGACCACCGCCGAGCCGAGCAGCACGATCACCACCTGCGAGGACAGGGCCGGCCAGATCTTCTGCAGCGCCGGGATCAGCACCACGTGCCGGAACACCTGGAGGGGTTTCATCGCGAGGCTCGCGCCGGCCTCGAACTGCCCCCTGGGCGTCGCCTGGATGCCGGCACGGATGATCTCGCAGCTATAGGCGCCGAGGTTGATGATCATCGCGAGGTTGGCCGCCTGCAGCTCGGAGAGCTGGAGCCCGAGGGAGGGCAGCCCGAAGAACACGAAGAAGAGCTGGATCAGGAACGGCGTGTTGCGGATCAGCTCGACATAGACCGCCACGATCCTCCCGAGCCAGCGCGGCCCGAGCGCCCGGGCCCAGGCGCAGGCGGTCCCGAGCGCGATGCCGATGAGCGCGCCGACCGCAATGAGCTGGAGCGTGATGCCGACGCCCTTGAGGAGGACGGGCGCGTATTCGGCAAGCCAGCCAAAATCGAGGCGCATGGTCGAGGTGCCTCCGCGGAGCGGGCCTCAAAGGTCGGCCGGCAGGCTGGTCTTCAGCCATTTCTGGGAGATCGCCTCCAGGCTGCCCTCCTTCTTGGCGCCCTCGATGATCGCGTTGACCTTGGTCAGGACTGCGGGCTGATCCTTCAGCAGTCCGATGTAGCAGGGCGAATTCTTGATCAGGAACTTCAGCTCGGGCCGCTTCGGCGGATTGCGCGCGAGGATCGCGGCGGCGACGACGTTGCCGGTCGCCACCACGTTCACTTGGCCGGAGAGGAAGGCCGAGATGGTCCCGTTGTTGTCCTCGTAGCGCTTGATGGCGGCCGATTCCGGCGCGATCTTCGTGAGCTCCAGGTCCTCCACCGAGCCGCGGGTCACGCCGACGCTCTTGCCGGCCAATTCCTCGGCCTTGGTGACCGCGACGCCCGCCGGCGCGAAGATGCCGTTGAAGAACGGCGCGTAGGCCACCGAGAAGTCGATCACCTTCTCCCGGTCCGGGTTCTTGCCGAGGCTCGAGATCACGAGATCGACCTTGTTGGTCTGGAGATAGGCGATGCGGTTGGCGCTGGTGACCGGCACGAGCTCGGCCTTCACCCCGAGGCCCTTGGCGATGAGGTTGGCCACGTCGATGTCGTAGCCCTGAGGCGTCATGTCCGAGCCGACGCTGCCGAAGGGCGGGAAGTCCTGGGGCACGGCGATGCGCAGGGTCTTCCGAGCGGTGATGTCGGACAGCGCATCGGCGCGCACGGGCAGCGGCGAGGCGAGGCCGGGCACCAGGCCGACGATGGCGGCCAGGGCAAGGAAACGGCGGCGGATCATGCGGCAAATCCTTTCGGCAGAGGGTGTCGCGGGTCGGTCTGCGCATTCAGGCTCTCGCGCAGGCTGTCGAGGGGGTCGGGTTTGGCCGCAAGGTCGAGGCCGGCCTCGACCTTGTCGATGTGCTCAGCCATCAATCGCGCGGCCGCGTCCATGTCGGCGCGTTCGAGCGCCGCGACGATCGCATGATGGTCGGCGTTCGACTCGATGGCGCGCTCGTTGGGCTGGTAGAGCATCGAGATCAGCACGGTGCGGGCGGTGAGGTCCCGCAGCATCTCGATGAGCGACCGGTTGCCCAGGATTTCGGCAAGTCGCGTGTGGAAATCGCCGAGCAGGCAGGTGCCCGCGCAGACGTCGCCCGTCCGCACAGCCTCTCCCTCTGCCGCAAGATGGGCCCGCAGGAGAGCGATCTCCGTTCCGGACAGGGGATGAAGGGCCTGGACGATCCCGACCTCGATGATCCGGCGCGCCTGGAAGGCCTCGCGCGCTTCCTCCACCGAGGGCTCGACCACGTACCAGCCGCGCCGCGCGCTCACCTGGACGATGCCGCGGGCAGCGAGCCGCATCATGGTTTCGCGGATTCGGGTGCGGGAGACGCCGAACAGCTCCGCGAGCTTGACCTCGCCGAGGCGCGTGCCGGGTCCGATCCGTCGGGCGATGATCGCCGAGAGGATCGTCTCGTCCATCGATACGCCCTCTGCGACCTCCATGCATCACAAGCCCATCAGGTTGTATGCAAGAGGCTTAGCAAGGCATGTGCCAGGACCTAGGCCTGGCTTATCGTGCGGAGATGGGGGCGGGTGGATTGGCGTAAGAGCCGCAACGGGTCTCGGGCCCGCGGAGCGGGACGCTACTCTCCTTGGGGAGGGCGCCATCCATCATCTGAAATCAAGGCCACGCGCCGTCGGAGCTCCTGGTACAATGGGTACCAGGAGCTCCGGTTCGTCTTAGCGGTCGCGACGCTCGCGGCGCTCCATCCGCTCGTCGCGCCGCTCCATGCGCTCCTCGCGGCGATCGGGATCGACGCCGACCACGCCACCCACGGTGCCGGTCGCCGCGCCTACCGCGCCGCCGACGACGCCGCCGACCGGTCCGGCCGCACGGTTACCGTCTTCCGCGCCTTGCTCGGCGCCACGCAGGGTGCCCTGCGCCTGAGCCGACGCGCTCAGGGCCAGGGGAGCGATGAGGGCGGCTGCGATCCATAAGGACTTCATGAAAACTCTCCGGTGATGTTTGGCAGGGCGGCCCGCGGCAGTGCCGACGGGCCGGGTCGATGCCGAGTCAACGGCCGAATGCCGGAAAGGTCACAGGGCGGCTGCAATTCCCGCCCAAGCGCCTGCCGCGGGCCCCGGGGCTCCCGCGAGGACCGCACTGCGGTCGTTTGGCCACGGCGGAAGGCGTCGTGCTGGGCTAAGGGCCGCGCATGAATCTTCGACCCTATCAGCGCGCGAGCCTCGATGCGCTCTACGCCTTCTGGCACGCCGGCGGCGGTGCCGGGCTGATCGTGCTGCCGACCGGGGCCGGCAAGGCGCTGGTCATCGCAGCCCTGATCCAGGAGGTGCTGGCCCGGGATCCGGGTCGCAGGATCGTGGTCGTGACCCATACCCGCGAGCTGATCGCGCAGAACCATCGCGAGCTTCTCGGCTACTGGCCCGAGGCACGGGCTGGCATCTACTCGGCCGGCATCGGTCGGCGCGATGGAGATGCGCAGGTTCTGTTCTGCGGAATTCAGTCGGTCTGGAACAAGCCCGAGGCGATCGGCGCCTTCGACCTCGTCATCGTCGACGAGGCTCACCTGATCCCGCGCTCGGCCGAGACGAGCTACGGCCGCTTCCTCGCGGCGCTTCGAGCCCGAAACGCCGGTCTTCGCGTCGTCGGCCTGACGGCCACGCCCTATCGGCTCGACAGCGGCCGCCTCGATGAGGGGCCGGGACGCGTCTTCGAGCGCATCGTCTACGAGGCCAATGTCGGCGACCTGATCCAGCAGGGCTACCTGACCTCCCTGATCTCCAAGGCGACGGCAACCACGCTGGACGTCAGCGGGGTACCCAAGCGCGGCGGCGACTACATCCCGAGCGCGCTCGAAGCCGCGGTCAACCAGGACTGGATCACTCGCGCTGCGGTGGAGGAACTGGTGAGCTACGGGCGCGAGCGGCGCGCCTGGCTCGCGTTCTGCGCGGGCCTTGCCCACGCGGCGGCCGTGCGCGATGCGGTCCGGGCGGAGGGATATTCCTGCGAAACCATCTCGGGAGAGACGGGGAAGCGCGACCGGGACCGCATCATCGCGGCGTTTCGCGGGGGCCGGCTGCGCTGCCTCACATCCGTCGGCGTGTTGTCGACCGGCTTCAATGTGCCGCGGGTCGATCTGATCGCCCTGCTGCGCCCCACCCAGAGCACGGGGCTCTACGTTCAGCAGGTCGGCCGCGCCCTACGGCTCGCGCCGGACAAGACCAATGCGCTGATCTTGGACTATGCGGGCCTCGTGCGCATGCACGGACCGGTTGACATCGTGACCGCCCGCAGCGCCGCCGCGGTCGAGGGCCGCGACGGCCTGCCCCGAGCCAAGCCATGTCCCGGCTGCGGCGCCCTCATCCCTCTGAATGCCAGCACCTGCGAGCCCTGCTGGGTCGAGCCGGAGGGCGACGCGGAGGCGCTCGTCCACGAGGCGGAGGCCGACGATGCGTATCCGATCCTCTCGCGAGAGACGACGGGCTGGCTCGCGGTCTCGAATTGGCAGCTGCTGTCGCGAGCGCGGCGGGGCGGTCCCGACAGCCTGGAAGTCGTGTTCCTGGGCCAATGCGGCCAGCACCACCGGGTCGAGGTTCATCTCGAGCACTCGGGGTACCTGCGCGAGAAGGCCGTGCAATGGTGGCGCCATCTCGGGGGCGGCCGCGATGCGCCGATGACCGTCGCCGCGGCCTTGGCGCAGCAGGACGACCTGATCCGGCCCGAGGCGATCCTGGTCGAGAACGGCGGAAGGCTGACCCAGAGCACCCGCTACCGTTTTTCGGACGGGCGTGTCTTCACGGAAGCCCGCCGGCGGGACGACATCGCTTCTTAGGAGCGAGGGCCGGCGCCCAAATGGATCGAACAGGGCAATGCAACGGTTGATGGGGAAAGGAGCCATACCATGACCCCCTCCCCCTTCAAGACGCTCGATCTCGTCCGCCTGCCCGACGGGCGCGTCGGTTCCGTCGTCGGCGTCTGGAATCTCGGCGAAGCCTACGATGTGGACGTTGGCGAAGTGCGCGAGACCTGGGCCGCGGACGATCTCACGCCGACGGCATAGCCCGGAGCGGCCATCCTCCGTCGAGGCGGCGGGCCGCAAAGCAAACCTGTCCCGGCGCCCAATACCGCGTCGAAGGAGCCGGGACTGGTGAGAACGAGCAACCCTGAGGCTTCGTGCCTCAGAAGGCTGCCTCATAGATCGCCAAGGCGTCTGCTTCGGTGAGCGGGCGCGGATTGTTCGCCAGTAGGCGCGTCTGCTTCATCGCATCCTGCGCCAGCATCGGCAGCACCTCAGGGCCGATCCCCACGGCCCCCAGGCCCTGGGGCAGCCCGAGCTCACGGCTGAGCCGCCTCAGCCCCTCGATCAAGCCGTCGGTCCGCTCCTTGACAGGTCTCTCGGCAAGCCCAGGGAACAGGTCCGGAGCGATCTCGGCGTAAGCCTCCCCGACAACCTCGCGATTGAAGTGCAGCACCTGCGGCAGCACGAGTGCGTTCGAGAGCCCGTGCGGAACGTGGAAATGGCCGCCGATCGGATAGGCCAATGCGTGGACGGCGGCGACCGGAGAGTTGGCGAAAGCCTGGCCTGCCAGCAGCGATCCGAGCAGCATCTTCTGCCTGGCCTCGCGGTTTCCGCCTTCATGGGTTGCCGCGCGGATGTGGGCGCCGAGGAGGCGCAAGGCCTCGCGGGCGAGAGCCCGGGAGACCGGATTGTTGTTGGGCGATGCCGAGGTGAAGGCCTCGATGGCGTGGACCATGGCGTCGATGCCCGTGGCCGCGGTCACGGCGGGCGGCAGGCCGAGGGTGAGATCGGCGTCGAGCACGGCGAGGTCCGGCAGCAGGAGGGGCGAGACCACGCCCTTCTTCTCGGCGCTGCCCGTGGTGACGATGGCGATCGGCGTCACCTCCGAGCCTGTTCCGGCCGTGGTCGGCACGAGCGCCAGCGGCAGGCGCGGACCCTTGGCCAGACCGACCCCGTAAATGTCCTGGGGCCGCTCGCCGCTGCCGGTCACCAGGGCGACGAGCTTGGCGACGTCCATGGGTGAGCCGCCGCCGATCGCGAGCACGCCCGTGGCTTCGTGCGCCTTGGCGCGTGCGACGCCATCGGCGATGTTTGCTTCCGGCGGATCGGCCTCGACACCGTCGAAGATGGCGACCTCGACGCCGGCGCCTGCCAAGCTTGCAAGGGCCGGGGCGAGGAGGCCGAGCCGAAGCAGCCCCGCATCGGTGACGAGCAGGATGCGATCGCCGAGAAGCGGCTTCACGATGCCGGAAAGCCGTGCGCTCGCGCCCGCCTCGACGACGATGGAGCGCGTCGTGTTGAAGCTGAAACTCGACATGCTGGCCCTCTGCATCAGGGTGCGAGATCTCGGACCGGATTGGAGCGCCTATCGCGCTGGGTCGGTCAACCCGATCCCGAAGGATGCGTGACCCCCGGCCGTTCTGCGTTCAACCCGTCGAGGCACGATCCGATCGGCTCGGCTCGGGCTCGCCGCGAAGGGCGGCATCGTAGCCTGCGAGCCATCGCGCGTGGGCGTCCGTACCCTCGGCGTAGGGCGATGCGTCCCGGGCCAGCCCTTTGCCCGGCGCGTAGTAGCCAAGGGCGAAGTGGTCGAGATTGTCGTCGGGCGATTCCATCATTCTTCAGAGCCTCGATGTGCCTGGTCTCGCGGGGTTCACTGCGCCGCCGCCGGAGGCGAGGGCATCGGCGATCCGTTGCGACCTCGGCGGGGTTGCTCGACGCTTCGCCCTCAACCGTCGCCGTCCCGCCATGTTCCTGCCACCGCAGGCGAGCGCGGCCGTTCCCTCGGCCGACGCTTCGAAATCCGGCCCGGATGCTGCTGCCCCATCATCCAAACGTCCTCTCCGCGCGTTTCCTTCGCGAGGCCGCACGGCGCGGCCGTGTTCATGCGTGAGGTGAACGAGATGACGAGAAAGATCGCACGAGCCGCCCTTGCTGCGGCGGGCCTGAGCGCCGGGGGGTTCCTCGGCGCCGCATCCGTGCAGGCTGCCGATTACGAGTACGATGCCTACGATGCTCCTCGGACCGTGGTGACGCGGCGGACGGTCGTGGAACGGCGCGTCGTTGACCCGCCGCGCGAGGTCGTGCGCGAGGTCATCGTCGAGCGTCCCGTGGTACGCCCGACCCGCATCGTCCGTGAGGTCGTCGTGGAGCGTCCCGTACCGTACCGGCCACGGCCGGTGGTCCGGGAGGTCGTGGTCGAGCGCGACGGCTTCTACGGACCGCGTCGGTTCGGGCCGCGCCCGGTCGGCTACGGCTACGGACCCGATTTCGACCCCTACGACTGACGACGCATCGTGAGCCGCGGGCGCCTAACACGACGACCGGCGGCTCACGTATCCGGATCACGTTGCTCGCGGCGGTCGCTTGGTCCTACTTGTGCGGATGACCGAGAAACTCACGACCGCCGCGCTCTGCCAACTCGAGCTCATTGCCGAGCACGAGGTCGACGCCGCCGTCGACGCCTACATGGCCGATCCCCTGGCGCCCACCTTCGTCTTCCGGGAGGGCTACCGGCTCAATCTCGCCAAGGCGGTGCGGAGACATCCCGGCGCCGACGATGTCGTGAGCAGGGGCAAGGTCGGCCCCGCGCTGGTGCGCCCCTTTGTGCGCGCCGCGATCCTGCAGGCGCGGCCGGATAGGGGCTGAACCACGCTGCCGGCCTGCAAGCCGCCTTGAGGACATCAGCCGGATCGTCCGCTACCGCCCCAGCCTCCTGGCGCTGCTCTTCACGCTTCCGGCTGGCGGTCAACGCGCGGGCGGGACCGCCAATACGTCGGCCATGGTGATGGGCTTGGTCGCCTTGTTGCACAGGTGCAGCAGGGTGGACTGCCGGAAGCGCAGATCGCCCGTGACCTCCTCGCCCACCCAGTCCGGCTTGGCGAAGGGCTGATCCTCGTCCTCCAACTCGAGCTCCGCCAGGACGATCCCGGCCAGCGAGCCTCGGAAGACATCCACCTCCCAGACGAGCCCGGCATGCGGCACGCAGAACCGGTCCTTCTCGATGAGGCACCCCGTGCAGACGGTCTGCAGCATGTCCGCCGCGTCGTCCCGCGGGATCTCGTACTCGAATTCGGGCCGCGCGATGCCGTCGGCGCGTGCCCCCTTCACGGTGAGCCAGGCCCCATCCTGGTCCAGGCGCACCCGCACCTTGCCGCGTCCGAACTGGCCGATCAATCCGTCCTTGAGGTGCCGCACACGCGTCGCGGCGTTGCGCCAGCCGTCGTGGGTGACGAGGAACTTCCGCTCGATTTCAAACCGCATGCAACACGTTGATGACCTGAGGACATGGGAACCGTACCAGCCATCGTCCGAGAGGCAATCCGAGGCGCGCGGCTCGATCGGTCTGAGCGCGACCGCCGGTTCCTGAGTCGGGGCGAATGGCGCAGCGGCGGAGGATCGATGTGAACGTCGCGCCGCGCCGATCCAGGTGCGACGGTCACGCTCACTCGGGCCCTCCCTCGTGGCAGGGCCTCCGTCGGAGAACGGAGCCGACGCCAGTAGGATGCATCGTCGAACGTGGGAAGGGCTGCGGGACCGCGCCGACCTCGGGAGCGAACGTCGTCTCGTCGCTCTACCGGCCACCCTGTGCCGATCGCCGCCATCACCCGTGCAGGGCAATGCATCGCCCCGCAAGGCAATCGAAGGACCGTCCTCCTTGGCGTGCGTCGGAACGGTACTGACCGAGCGAGGTTGGATTCTCTCCCGCCCGCGGACGCAGCGAGGCTTATTGTGCGCACCGACAAGCGACCCTCACGCCGCCTCTTGCTGCAAGCCGGGGGAGCCGTTGCCACGGGCGCGATGCTCCAGATGAACGGAGCCCTTGGCGAGGAGGCGGGTCCCGGCGCGCCGACCGATGCCCCAACGGGTCGTCGACCGGCTTCCCTCGATCCGGACTACTTCAAAGGCATGTACGCCACCGACCCCGACCCCTGGCGCTTCGCCACGAGCGCCTACGAACGCGACAAGTACGCGGCCACGCTCGCGGCCCTGCCGCGGCCCCGCTACGTGTCCGGTCTCGAGGTGGGTTGCTCCATCGGCGTCTTCACGCACCAACTGTGTCCTCGCTGCGATGCACTGATCGGGCTCGATGTGGTGTCCTCCGTTCTCGAAGCGGCTCGTGCGCGCTGCGCAGATTGTCCGAACGTGAGCTTCAGGCTCGCCGCCGTCCCCGGCGATTGGCCGGACGGGCATTTCGACCTGATCATGATCTCGGAGGTGGCCTATTATCTCGACCGCGCCGATCTCGCTCGCCTCGTCGCGCGCGTCGAGGGGGCGCTGCTGCCGGATGCCGACATCGTTCTGGTTCACTGGCTCGGCGTCACCCATTATCCGCTTTCCGGCGACGATGCGGCCGAAGGCTTCATCGCGGGTGCGCGGGGCTTTGCGCGAGTCCTGAAGCAGTCGCGAACCGCCGAGTACCGGCTCGACGTATTGCGCGCAACCAAGTCCGACGCACGCTCGGCCCAGTGATGACGATCGGCGCCCGGTAGGCACCGCGATCGGCGATGTCGTACAAGGTCAACCTGGGAGAACGAGGCGTCTCACGGCTGTCTGGCCTTCCGAGCCTTGCGTCGCGCTTGGTTCGTCGCGACGCCGTACAGCAGGAGGCCCGCCAGCATCATGACAAAGCCTGCGAGCGACTGGAATGGTCGTACGGCGACGAGGTGGACCATCATGAACAGCGTGACGGAGAGGAAGATCATCGGTGTGACGGGATAGCCCCAAGCCCGACAGGGCCGCGGCAGATCGGGTTGCGTGATCCGCAGCTTGACCAGCCCCAGCACGGCCAGGAACGAGCAGAAGGTCAGGCTGAACTGCACGAAGTCGAGCACCGCCTCGAAGCTTTGCGTGAGCAGCAGAAGGCTGGCGATGACGCATTGGAGCAGGATTGCGGCTGTGGGCACGCCGCTGTGTGAGCGGCGCGCGAACAGGCGCAGCAGCTCCACGTCCTCGCCCATCGTCACCGTCACGCGCGGGCCGATCCACATCATCGCACTGATCGTCGGGATCAAACCGATGCAGATCAGGCCGCCGACAATGCGGCCGCCCTGCTCGCCGAAGATATGCTGCCCACTGATCAAGGCGACATCGACCTGGCCGGCGAGCTCCGGAAGCGGCGTGGTGTAGAGGAACACCGCGTTCAGCGCGACGTAGAGTACGAGCACAAGGCCTGTCCCGACGAAGAGCGCACGCGGCAGGCTATACCGCGGATCGGCGAGCTCGCCCACGATGTAGGTCGCGGCGTTCCATCCCGAGTAGGCGTACATCACGAATACGAGGCTGAGCGCGAAACTGGCGCTGAAGATCTGCGCCGGGTCGAACGTGGTGGGGGTGAAACTGATCGGCTGTCCTCCGCCCCTGGCAAAGCCCACCCCGATGAAGGCTGCGATCAGCGCGAGCTTGAGAAGCGTGAACCCGACCTGGAACGTGCTGCCCTGGCGCGTTCCGCGCAGGTGAACGATCGAGACGATCCAGATCACTGCGAGACCGAGCAGGAGGGGTGGCGCGCCCGGCAGGATCGCCTTGGCGTATTGTCCGAAGGCCATGGCCGCGAGCGCCACCGGTGCGGCAAAGCCGACGGTAGCCGAGAGCCAGCCCGCCATGAAGCCGACCGCCGGGCCGTACATGCGGGTGAGAAAGTTGTACTCGCCGCTCGAGCGGGGAAACATCGTAGCCAGCTCGGCGTAGCAGAAGGCCCCGCAGAGCGCGACCACGCCGCCGACGAACCACAGCAGCAGCAGCGCGAAGCCGGTCGAGATGTCCTTCACCTGGAAGCCAAGGCTGGTGAAGACGCCGACACCGATCATGTCGGCCACGACGATGGCCGTCGCCGTCAGGGTCGAGACGGCCGGTGAAGTTCTGGCAGCGCCTGAATTGCCGGTCATGCCTCGTGTCCGCCGTGGTGCTCAAGGGACCATTTCCGACCCGACTGTGCCATTGGAGGTGCGTGAATGCATTGTCTGAAGCGGACATCCGTCGCGCGAGGGCTGCCGATCCTACCCACGGGCACATCGTTCGATCCGGGCAGGCTGACATGCGCGGCGACCACCGCTGTTGTTCGCTCTGCCGGGCTCGGGCGCGGACCCGAGGTTGTCATTCGCGGCACGAGCGCTCCCAAGGTCTCGGGTCTCCTTCACCGCCCTGGCGCGAACGCCTCCTCACCTTCAAGCCCGTCAGAACCGAACCCGCCATCCGCTCACGAGCGGATGGCGGGACGGCTGGAGCGGTTGCGTTGTGTCGTTTGCTGAACCTCTCCGTTCAGCCGGTTGAGGCCAAGCCCGAGGGCGATCATCCCCGAGATCGGCGTGAAGCACGGTGTCGGGGCCTCGAGCGTCGTATTCGCCAGCCAACTCGTGGTGTGATGGCCGAGGTCGAAGCGCGGTCCGCCGGTAGCATGGTCATCATTCACGCTCGGGTGATCCGCAGAGAGCGAAGGTCCTGAGAACCTGCAGATCTGGAACCGGCTATCTATCCAGCGGTTCAACAAGGTAGCTCTTGCAAAGTCTACGAGCAGGCAGGTGAAGGCCAATGGCGAAGAAGAAAGCTAAGATTCCCAAGACACTCGCTGGGTGGCCTGTGCCCAGGCGCTTGCGCAAGTCAGGTATTGTTAGCGCGATCCTCGGTCACCCGCAGGCGCGAACCATCTTGGCCGAAATCCTCGTTGCGGCCGCTGGCGCTGCTGCAACGGCTCTGAACAGGCATCAGCCGACCGGCACGCATGCCTTGCACGCTGGCGGATCGCCGCCGACCGCCGGGAATCCCTCCCCATCCGTCACTTCAGAACTGGCCAAGTCGGCCGCTGGAGCTCTGGGGCACTTGGCTCTGGACGTCGTGGAGCAGGTGTTGCCACGCAAGGAGGTGAAAAAGCTCAAGGGCAAGAAGAGCAAAGGCGATGACCGCGCGGAGCGTCGAACGCGCGACGAGCGGCCTGCACGACATCACTAACGATGGGGCTGGTCATGCGGAAGCGCGATCGGCCTCGCTTGCGATTACCCAATACCGCAGCATTTGCATCCTGAGCCTCGCAACCGTCGAACCGGTGTCGTCAGCGCCTCCGAGTATTGATTTCGACAACACAAAGCTGCCCCTGTTAAGCCTTTCCCGGTGCCCGCTTCTCCTACAACCAGCCTTGATCCGCATCGATTGCCGCAGCGTACCCGTTTAGTGATCCTACCCGGCCGTGATCGTTGTCGATCGGACCTTCAGATGTCCTTGCGGAGCGTCGTATGAAGTCTGCCAGCATGACGTCGGCGTTTGACCCGATGAGGTAGCTGGAAGGTTCGGAGATCCTTGCTCCGACGCACGCCCGTTCATCTAGATCGCGCCGCCGCCGGCCTTATCCTCAGTGTCGAGTTTAGCCGACGTTGCCGGCGCCGAAGGTGGTGTCGGCTTGGGCGGAGCGGCCCTCGTAGAGGCCGAATTGCAGGTAGTGGGTCATGGGATCGATGCCCGCCGCCCGCACGTCCGAGTAGGCGGCGAGGTAGGCCGAGCTGTCGAAGCCGGCGGAGGGGTCGCGACCCTCGCGGAAGCCGAACTGGGTGTAGTGCGTCAGCGGGTTCACGCCGGCCGCGGCGACGTCGGTGTAGCGGGCCAGGTAGGCGTCGGTGTCGAAGATCGCGTTGGCGTCCCGGCCTTCCCGCGCGCCGAAGTTGGTGAAGTGG
>NZ_BPQP01000095.1 GCF_022179305.1 Methylobacterium iners | reverse complement strand
CGCGGCGATAGCGCGCTCAATGTGCCTTGGCCAAAGCCGAATGGCCGGGCGACGTGGGGGCCGCCGACAAGCACTTACCTCAAGGCACACGGCGGCAAAGGGGGCGAAAGCGATAGCTGTCGGCCCGTCGCGCGGTGGCCAGACGACCAAGATCGACGCCCTCACCAATGTGCTCGGCCGCCCTGGCGTTCTCCTGCAGACGCTCGGCAATCTCAGCGATGTGCGCACAGCCCTGGAGGTTCTGGCCGAGGCCCCCGGCCGCATCCTGCGCCTGACCGCCGACAAAGGCTACGACGCCAACTGGCTGCGCGCCGACCTTTGGGAGAGGAGCATCACACCCATCATCCCGAGCAAGCGCGGCCGCAAGCGCAAGATCCGCCACGATCAACGCAGCTACCGCGAGCGCTGGCAGAATGAGGCCACCTTCTGCCGCCTGAAAGTCTTCCGTCGCAACCCGTTATGACAAGCTCGCCTGCAATTACGCCTCAGCCGTCGCACTGGCCGCCGTCATCGCCATCTGGTTCTGATTGAGCCTACACCCTGGGGAGATATGGAACCATTGGTCCGCCGGAGTGAGTTGAGAGGTGGTTGGAAAGGTACCCGCCTTCTGCAGCATACTGAGGTATGATCGCGCACTCAATATTAGGAAAGTAAGCTTCCACGGCATTACGGAAGAAGGTCTCATACCAAAGCAATTCTGAAAGCTCCTTTGAAGTCTAAGAATTTTCCAAATAGACTAAACTCCCTGAACTCTAATTATCGGCGGACTCGAAAGCATGAATAACCGATTAGACAATCTAGACGGTCTGCGAGGAGTTGCGGCAGTTATTGTAGTTGTATTTCACGTCATGTCTGCTCTTTCGCCCTGGCTTGTGCCCGACCAACAAAATGGCGCCGAGTGGGTTGCTTACACTCCCATCGCCGTGCTTTGGAATGGATCATTTGCAGTGTCGGTATTCTTCGTTTTGAGCGGTTTTGTCGTCACACATGCGACGCTACGTAAGTCGGACCCCCTTTGGATCGACGTTCCAATCCGCTATCTTCGAATTGCAATTCCTGCTACTTTCAGCACTTTGTTCGCATGGACTATTCTAAGTATAATTCCCAACGCTACAACAGAATTAGGATCCGTTGTCAGCAGTCGCTGGCTTCAATGGACGCATCAGGGAGCAATCCCAGGACCCGAATTTGCCATTTACGAAGGGATGATCGGTATCTTCTTAACAGGAGGCTCATCTTTCAACAATGTTCTTTGGACAATGCGGCCAGAGCTGATTGGTTCTTTCGCTTGTTTTGCAATATGTCTTTTTCGAAATCCTCAAGCAAGGCTTTGCGCGACTGCAGTGTTCGCCATTGCTGCTCTACTAACTAAGCAGTTCCAGTACGAATGTTTCGTTCTCGGGATCTTTTTACGAGAAGCTTGGGCCGCTGGCCGCCTGCCGTCTGCTTTTCCCATCCTCGCTTTGATGCTTGGTCTTGTTGTCGGCTCGCAGAGCGGTGATGCAGCTACACGGCTTAACTTGGAGTGGTTGCCGAAAGTTTTTAGGCCAGGCAACAAGAATGGTCTGCTGTACCCGATGGCAGCTGCGCTTGTTGTTTATGGCTGCATGCGCTCGGATCTACTTACACGGGCTTTGTCTGGGAGGATAGGAAGATTTCTTGGTGCAATTTCATTTCCCTTGTACCTGATACATGTTCCAGTTATATACACGTTTCTTGCTAGCGCCTTTGTGTTATTCTACTCTGAACCGATGTCGATAATACTATTATTAATCACATTCTTTTCTTCATTGCTCGTTCTATCTTATCTATTTGAGCGCTTCGTAGAGAGACCTTTCTTGAGAACACTTGGAAAGCTGCGGCGCAAGATGAGGAACTTGCGAAGCACCAACCTTCAATCTCATACCGGAGTAGCAAAACCTCCTACTTAGCCGATGATAAGCGCTTCGTTGATTTAAAATTTCAGCTTCATCCATGATAGGAGGCAATAATGAATGAAATCCTGGGCTCCGCCAACAACGATACATTCTATGATACGGCAATAGCTGAACGGTTCACGGGTGGCGAGGGGCGCGATACCGTCAGTTATGTAAATGCACAATATGGTATTGCCGCTAATCTTGCTAGTGGTAGCGCCTATAAGTTACTAAGAGTTTTACCCTTCGGAGACTCCATTACTTTCGGTGTGGTCGAGAGTGCCACTAGGATTGAGAGTGGCGGCTACCGAACACCACTGGTGGGTAATCTGGAAGCTGCTGGGATCCGGATCGACCTCGTGGGTACCATGCAGGATGGACCTGCACTCCTGAGTGATCGCGATCACGAGGGCCATCCGGGTTGGACCTTAAACCAATTGAACGCGATTGACTCCGAGGTTGTGGCTCGTGAGAGACCGGATGCAGTTCTACTAATTAGTGGCACAAACGATAGTGGTGCTGACACTGTCAATCAAATGTTGAATGATCTACGGAATCTTTTAGTCAGCTTATCAGACAGTAAATCAGACATGACGGTCTTCGTGGCGTCAGTTCCTCCTATTCGAGTGGGCGAACAGAGCCAAGCTCGTGCAGATCGCGTTGATTCGTATAACGATGCAATGCCCTCGGTTGTGGCGGAGCTAGCTGCAGCAGGTCGCAAAGTTGTCTTCGTAGACATGCGCGATTTAGCAGTAGTCGACATCTCCTCGCCGCCGTCAGATAACGGACTGCACCCTAACTTGGCCGGATATGAGCTGATCGCCGCACATTTTGAGGAAGCGCTACGGGAACAATTCCGGCTTAATAGCACTGGGTACGGGAGCGATCGAGACACATTTCAGAGTATTGAGAATTTGACTGGTTCAGTTCAAGCTGATCATCTAACTGGCGACGGCGGGGGTAACGTCTTCTCTGGCCTAGACGGCAATGACATGCTTCGAGGTG
>NZ_BPQP01000094.1 GCF_022179305.1 Methylobacterium iners | reverse complement strand
AAACTTCTCTTTGGCCATCGTAGCCTCCGTCTAATCGAATGATGGGGTGAGATGCTGCTGCGATACGCCGTTAGGCGTACTTGGCGACGACCTTCTCGGCCTCGCCGCGCGGCACCTCTTCGTAATGGTCGAACTGCATCGTGAAGTTCGCGCGGCCCTGGCTGAAGGAGCGCAGCTGGTTCACGTAGCCGAACATGTTGGCGAGCGGCACCATCGCGTTGATGACGTTGGCGTTGCCGCGCATGTCCTGGCCCTGGATCTGCCCGCGACGGGAGTTCAGGTCGCCGATGACCGAGCCGGTGTACTCCTCCGGCGAGACGACCTCGACCTTCATCACCGGCTCGAGCAGCACCGATCCGCCCTTCTGAAGGGCCTCGCGGAGCGCCGCGCGGGACGCGATCTCGAAGGCGAGCGCCGAGGAATCGACGTCATGATAGGCGCCGTCGATCAGCTCGACCTTGATGTCGACCACCGGGAAGCCGGCGAGGATGCCGGCGCCCAACACGGAGTTCAGGCCCTTCTCGACGCCCGGGATGTACTCCTTGGGCACCGAGCCGCCGATGATCTTCGAGTTGAACTCGAAGCCCTTGCCCGGCTCGTTCGGCTCGACCACGAACTTCACCCGCGCGAACTGGCCGGTGCCGCCGGTCTGCTTCTTGTGGGTGTAGTCGATCTCGGTCCGCTTCGTGAGCTTCTCGCGATAGGCCACCTGCGGCGCGCCGATATTGGCGTCCACCTTGTAGGTACGACGCAGGATGTCGACCTTGATGTCGAGGTGGAGCTCGCCCATGCCCTTGAGGATGGTCTGGCCTGATTCCTGGTCCGTGGAGACGCGGAAGGACGGATCCTCGGCAGCCAGCTTGGCGAGCGCGATGCCGAGCTTCTCCTGGTCGGCCTTCGACTTCGGCTCGACGGCGATCTCGATGACGGGCTCGGGGAACTCCATCTTCTCCAGGATCACGGCTTTCTGCGGGTCGCAGAGCGTGTCGCCGGTGCGGGTGTCCTTGAGGCCAGCGAGCGCGACGATGTCGCCGGCAAAGGCTTCCTTGACGTCCTCGCGGTTGTTGGCGTGCATCAGGAGCATGCGGCCGACGCGCTCCTTCTTGTCGCGCGTCGAGTTAATGACGTTGGCCCCCGACTCGATCTTGCCCGAGTAAACGCGGCAGAAGGTGATCGTGCCGACGTGGGGGTCATCCATGATCTTGAAGCCGAGCATGGAGAAGGGCTCCTCGTCCAGCGGACGACGGATCACCGGCTCCTCGGTCTTGAAGTCGATGCCCTTGATCTCGCCGCGATCCTTGGGAGACGGCAGGTAGTCGACGACGGCATCCAGGAGCGGCTGCACGCCCTTGTTCTTGAAGGCCGAGCCGCAGAGCACGGGATGGAAGGCGCGGCGCTGCACGGCGGTGCGCACGAGGCGGCGCATCGTCTCCTCGTCCGGCTCGACGCCGTCGAGGTAGGCCGTCATGGCATCGTCATCCATCTCGACGCAGGCCTCGACGAGCTTGAGCCGGTACTCGACGGCCTGATCGAGCAGATCGGCCGGGATTTCCTTCTCGGAGAAGTCGGCCCCGAGCTGCTCGCTGGTCCAGACGACGGCCTTCATCTTGATGAGATCGATGACGCCGGTGAAGCTGTTCTCGGCCCCGATCGGCAGCTGAAGGCAGACGGGCTTGCCGGCGACACGGTCGATGATGTCGGCCACGCACTTGAAGAAGTCGGCGCCGATCTTGTCCATCTTGTTGACGAACACGACGCGCGGCACGTCGTACTTGTCGGCCTGACGCCACACGGTCTCGGTCTGCGGCTCGACGCCCTGGTTGCCGTCGAGCACGCACACGGCGCCGTCGAGCACGCGGAGCGAGCGCTCCACCTCGATGGTGAAGTCGACGTGGCCGGGGGTGTCGATGATGTTGAGGCGCTTGTCGCGCCAGAAGCACGTCGTCGCGGCCGACGTGATTGTGATGCCGCGCTCCTGCTCCTGCTCCATCCAGTCCATGGTCGCGGCGCCGTCGTGGACTTCGCCGATCTTATGGGACTTGCCGGTGTAGTAGAGGATCCGCTCGGTGGTCGTGGTCTTGCCGGCGTCGATATGCGCCATGATACCGAAGTTGCGGTAGTCCTCGATCGCGTGCGTACGGGGCATCGGATTGCTCCTGAAGAGTCCTGAGGCCGCTTACCAGCGGTAGTGCGAGAAGGCGCGGTTGGCTTCCGCCATCCGGTGCGTGTCTTCCCGCTTCTTGACGGCGTTGCCGCGGTTGTTGGCCGCGTCGAGGAGCTCTGCGGAGAGGCGCTCGATCATGGTGCGGTCGTTGCGCGAGCGGGCTGCCTGGATGAGCCAGCGGATTGCCAGCGCCTGGCGGCGCTCCGTGCGGACCTCGACGGGAACTTGGTAGGTCGCGCCGCCGACGCGGCGAGAGCGCACCTCGATCGCCGGAGCGACGTTGTCGAGCGCGGCGCGGAACACCTCGATCGGGTTCGCGCGGGCACGGTTCTCGACGATGTCGAACGCGCCGTAGACGATCCGCTCGGCCGTCGACTTCTTGCCCTCGTACATGATGGAGTTCATGAACTTGGTCAGGACGACGTCGCCGTACTTGGCGTCCGGAATGATCTCACGCTTCTCAGCAGAATGGCGGCGGGACATCGCTCGCTCCGTATCGGTCTTGGTCTAGTCTGAACCACCCAGCGCAGGCCGCCTTGAGCACGAGGCCGGCGACATCCTTGCTGGGTGCGCGAATGCCTTACTTCGGCCGCTTGGCGCCGTACTTCGAACGGCGCTGCTTGCGGCCCTTGACGCCCTGGGTGTCGAGCACGCCGCGCAGGATGTGGTAGCGCACGCCCGGCAGATCCTTCACGCGGCCGCCGCGGATCATCACCACGGAGTGTTCCTGAAGGTTGTGGCCCTCGCCGGGGATGTAGCCGATGACCTCGAAGCCGTTGGTGAGGCGGACCTTGGCGACCTTGCGGAGCGCCGAGTTCGGCTTCTTCGGGGTCGTCGTGTAGACGCGGGTGCAGACGCCGCGCTTCTGCGGGCAGGCGTCGAGCGCCGGCACCTTGTTGCGGGCCTTCTGAGCCTTACGCGGCTGGGCGATCAGCTGGTTGATCGTCGGCATGCCAATCCTCTCGCAACACGCTGCCCTCGGGCGGCGGTCGAATTCCAAGTGTGCGTGTCGAACGCTGCCCGGCATCGCGTGAGCGATGCGCCGAAACGCAAAACCGCGCCCCAGGCTGAGAACAGCCTTTGGCGCGTCGTTGCGAGCAGAGGACCACCGGTGTTACCAGCGGTCGTGCCGGGCTGACACGTGTTCGTCAGTTTGAATATCGGTCGCGTCTAGGCGGTCTGGATCGCGGCTTCGAGGAAGCAATGCGATCGGCTACCGCCTACGGCCAGCCGTTCAATGAGGGCCTGATAGGGGGAGATTCGATGCGCGTCAACCCTGAAGGCGGCTTCTCTTCGTAGAGGGAAGCGAGGCTGTGAGACCTCGCTCCCTGGCGCCGCGGCGGGGCCGCCCATCGTCATCGCGGCGGTCGGTCGAGCGGGTTCCGGCTCGACGCCTCCGTTCGGCAAGGATTGGGCTCGCCCGGCGATCGGAAGTGCTGCCGGTCTTCGGAGGCGCGGCAGCTCGACAGAAGGCCCCGGTGAAGCCCGGCTTCCCAGTCGATGGACTGGCATCCGGCCGTCACGAGGACGAGGGAGGCGTCGACCCACATTCTCATCACTGGAACTCCTTCACTGGGGCACGCCGAGGATGGCTCTGATCCGGTGGGACGCGTGCTGCCGTCAGGCTGCGGGCTCGTCGAGCCGAGCCGGCGCGTGCTCGCCCTCGTATTCGAGGATGTCGCCCGGCTGGCATTGCAGGACGGTGCAGATGCGCTCCAAGGTCTCGAAGCGGATGCCCTTCACCTTTCCGGATTTGAGGAGCGAGACGTTCTGCTCGGTCAGCCCGATGCGCGCCGCGAGCTCCTTCGAGCGCATCTTCCGGCGCGCGAGCATCACGTCGAGATTGACGATGATCGGCATGGCGCGGGTTCAGACGAACTGCCGGTTCTCGTCGTGAAGCCGCACCGCCTCGCGGATCACGACGGCGATGGCGACGAGGCCGACGCCCGTCACGACGTTGGCGAGGGTCTCCAGGCTGAAGGCGACGGTAAGCGAGCGGTGGCCCGGGAGGTTGTCGAGGGCAAGGACGAGGCCGAGCAGCGTCCGGAGCGGCGAAGCGGCAAGCCCCGAGACGACAAAGGTCCAGCCGATGCGCGCGACCGCCTCGGCATTCTCGAGCGCGAAGACCCGTCCACGGGCGAAGGCGTGGAACAGCCGCGCGACATTCGCCATGCCGTACACGAACAGAGCCAAGGGAATGAGGCTCAAGAGGAGCATGAGGGCGAATACGCGGGGCGTCAGCGTGACGGTCTGCTCGGTGAGGCCGAGATGCGCCCGCGCCGCCCGCTCGATCAGCGCCGGGTCCGACCAAGCCCAGACGAAGCCGCCGACGGCCACAACGATGGCGAGAAGGGCGAGAACGCGTCCGACCTGTCCGATGCGCCGGATCCGGGTGAGCGCCAGGACGGACGACGATGCGGTGGCAAGGAGCGTGGGGATGGCGACATGACCTCATCAAAGATGATGAAATCAATGTCGCACGATAATTTTTTGCCGTCAATCCAGTAGCCGGCGCTTTTCGGCGAGTGAAGAGGGACGGTCGTACCCTTCACGTCATGTAGGCGCTCGCCTCGGCGTTCGTGATCGCGGCCTCGGCGAAGCGGAAGGTCCCCTTCTCCCTCACCTCGCGCGCCGCTTCGACGAAGGCGCCGAGCGCGGCGCGCGCGAAGGCACCGCCGACGCTGATCCGCTTCACGCCGACGGCTTCCAGCTCGGCAACGCTGAAGAGGACCCGGTTCAGGCCCATGACGACGTTGACGGGCCTCGCGACGGCCGCGCAGACCTCTCGGATCGCATCGAGGCTCGGCAGTCCCGGCGCGTAGACGACGTCGGCCCCCGCCGCGACGAAGGCCTGCAGGCGGCGGATCGTGTCGTCGAGGTCGGCGCGGCCATGCAGGAAGTTCTCCGCCCGGGCCGTGAGCACGAGGCGGTCGCGGGCGGCTTCCGCCGCCGCGGCGATGCGCTCCACGGCGAGATCGAAGGGAAAGATCGGATCGTCGGGATTGCCCGTGGCATCCTCGATGGAGCCGCCGACGAGCCCGGCCTCGGCCGCCAGCCGGATCGTCTCGGCGCAGGTCTCAGGATCGCGCCCGAACCCGTCCTCGAGGTCAGCCGAGACGGGGAGATGGGTCGCCGCCGCGATGGCGCGTGCGTTCTCCAGCACCTCCTCGCGCGAAAGGGCGCCCGCGGAGGTGCGGCGCCCGACCGAGAAGGCGTAGCCCGCGCTAGTCGTCGCGAGGGCCTCGAAGCCGAGAGCTGTCAGGATCCGAGTCGTGCCGGCGTCCCAGGGATTGGGAACGACGAAGGCGCCCGGGCGCTCGTGCAGGGCCCGGAACGCCGCGTATCTCTGTCCCTGATCCATTGCCCCTGCCCCGAACCGTACCGCTCAATAGGAAAGGGGCCGCTTTGGGCGACCCCTTTCTCGACGCTTCCGGTGATCGACCCTACTCCGCCGCGGGCGGCAGCTCGCTGAGCTGCTGCGCGCCGCTCTCGGCCGCCTTCTGCTGAAGGATCATGGCGTCGCGGCGCCGGGCGATGGCCCGGATGTCGGCCGCCATCGAGCCGGTACCGGCGGGGATGAGCGAGCCGACGATCACGTTCTCCTTCAAGCCTTCGAGCTGGTCGACCTTGCCGTTGACCGCCGCCTCCGTGAGGACGCGCGTGGTCTCCTGGAACGAGGCCGCCGAGATGAAGGACTTCGTCTGCAGCGAGGCCTTGGTGATACCGAGCAGGACGGGGACGCCCTGGACCGGCTTCTTGCCCTCGGCGAGCAGCTTCTCGTTGACCTCGGTCAGCTCCGTCCGGTCGATCTGGTCGCCTGTCAGGATGTCGGAATCGCCGCCGTCGGTGATCTCCACCTTCTGCAGCATCTGCCGGACGATGACCTCGATGTGCTTGTCGTTGATGGACACGCCCTGAAGCCGGTAGACCTCCTGGATCTCGTTGACGAGGTAGGCGGCAAGCTCCTCCACGCCCTTGATCGCCAGGATGTCGTGCGGCGCCGGGTTGCCGTCGACGATGTAGTCGCCGAGCTCCACCACGTCCCCATCCTGCAAGTGGATGTGCTTGCCCTTGGGGATCAGGTACTCGACAGCCTCCGAACCGTCATGCGGCGTCAGCGTCAGGCGACGCTTGTTCTTGTAGTCGCGCCCGAACTGGATCGTGCCCGACTTCTCGGCGATGATCGCCGCGTCCTTCGGACGACGCGCCTCGAACAGCTCCGCCACCCGCGGCAGACCGCCGGTGATGTCGCGGGTCTTGGCCGAGTCGGTGGAGACGCGGGCCAAGATGTCGCCGGCCTTCACCTTCGCACCCGGATCGTAGCCGATGATGGCGTCGACGGGCAGGAAGTAGCGGGCGTCCGAGCCGCGCGGCAGCTTCATCGGCTTGCCGTCCTTGTCCTGCACGATCATCGCAGGCTTGAGGTCGGCGGTCCGCGCCGTGCCGCGCCAGTCGATGACGACGCGCTTGGCGATGCCGGTCGATTCGTCGGTGGTCTCCGTGATCGACTGGCCGTCGATCAGGTCCTCGTAGGCCACCACGCCGTCCGTCTCGGTGATGATCGGACGGGTGTAGGGGTCCCACTCGGCGATGCGCTGGCCGCGCTTGACCTTGTCGCCCTCGTCGACCCGCAGCTTGGCGCCGTATTGCAGGCGGTGGACGGCGCGCTCGGCGCCGTCCGAGCCCACGATCACGACGGCCACGTTGCGGCCGGTGGCGACGAGATCGCCGTCCGTGTTCCGGGCAAGAGCCCGGTTGCGGATCTTGATCGTGCCCTCGAAGCTCGACTCGATGAAAGACGAGTCGGCGATCTGGGCGGCGCCGCCGATGTGGAAGGTGCGCATGGTGAGCTGGGTGCCCGGCTCGCCGATCGACTGCGCCGCGATGACGCCGACGGCCTCGCCCATGTTGACGGGCGTGCCGCGGGCGAGGTCGCGCCCGTAGCAGGTGGCGCAGACGCCGCTCTTGGTGGCGCAGACGAGCACCGAGCGGATCTTCACCTCCTGGATTCCGGCCGCCGCGATGGCGGGCAGGTGCTTCTCCTCGATCGTCTCGCCGGTCTTCACGATCACCGTGCCGTCCTGCGCGACGAGGTCCTCGGCCGTGGCGCGGCCGAGGATGCGGATCGCGAGCGGTGCCACGACCTGACCCGCATCGACGATGGCGCGCATGCGGATGCCGTTCGTCGTGCCGCAATCGACCTCGCGGATGACCGCATCCTGCGCCACGTCGACGAGGCGGCGGGTGAGATACCCTGAGTTCGCAGTCTTCAACGCCGTGTCCGCGAGGCCCTTGCGGGCGCCGTGGGTGGAGTTGAAGTACTCGAGCACGTCGAGGCCTTCCTTGAAGTTCGAGATGATTGGCGTCTCGATGATCTCGCCCGAGGGCTTGGCCATCAGGCCGCGCATCGCGGCGAGTTGCTTCATCTGCGCCGGCGAACCGCGCGCACCCGAATGGCTCATCATGTAGATCGAGTTGACCTGCTTGTCGGCGCCGTTCTCGTCCTTCTGCACGGTCGAGATGCGGTTCATCATCTCGGCGGCGAGCCTGTCCGAGCACTTCGCCCAGGCATCGACGACCTTGTTGTACTTCTCGCCCTGGGTGATCAGGCCGTCATTGTACTGCTGCTCGTAATCCTTCACGAGCGCGCGGGTGTCGTCGACGATCGGCCACTTGTTGTCGGGCACGACCATGTCGTCCTTGCCGAACGAGATGCCGGCCTTGAACGCGTGGTTGAAGCCCAGCCCCATGATCCGGTCGCAGAAGATGACCGATTCCTTCTGACCGCAATGGCGGTAGACGGTGTCGATCATCGCCGAGATCTCCTTCTTGGTCATCAGCTTGTTGACGACGTCGAAGGGCACGTTCTTGTGCAGCGGCAGGGCACCCGAGAGGATCACGCGGCCCGGCGTGGTGTCGTAGGTCTTCGTCAGCGGCTCGCCGTCCGGGCCGATGCCCTTCCAGCGCCACTTGATCTTCGAATGCAGCTTGACCGCGCCGGCGGCGAGAGCGTGCTCGAGCTCGCCGATGTTGCCGTAGACGCCCTGCATCGGGTTCGTCTTGCTGGTCCCGTCGAAGGCGCCGACGGCGCCCTCGGCCACGATCGAGAGGTAGTAGAGGCCGAGCACGATATCCTGCGAGGGAACGATGATCGGCTGGCCGTTGGCCGGGTGCAGGATGTTGTTGGTCGACATCATCAGCACGCGCGCCTCCAGCTGAGCCTCGAGGCTCAGCGGAACGTGCACGGCCATCTGGTCGCCGTCGAAGTCGGCGTTGAAGGCCGCGCAGACGAGCGGGTGCAGCTGGATCGCCTTGCCCTCGATCAGCTTGGGCTCGAAGGCCTGGATGCCGAGGCGGTGGAGCGTGGGCGCGCGGTTGAGCATCACCGGGTGCTCGCGGATGACCTCGTCCAGGATGTCCCAGACCTCGGGCTTCTCCTTCTCGACGAGCTTCTTCGCCTGCTTGACGGTGGCGGAGAATCCCTTGGCGTCGAGGCGCGCGTAGATGAAGGGCTTGAACAGCTCCAGCGCCATCTTCTTGGGCAGGCCGCACTGGTGCAGCTTCAGCTCCGGGCCGACGACGATAACGGAACGACCCGAGTAGTCGACGCGCTTGCCGAGCAGGTTCTGACGGAACCGGCCCTGCTTGCCCTTCAGCATGTCGGCGAGCGACTTCAGCGGACGCTTGTTGGCGCCCGTGATGACGCGGCCGCGGCGGCCGTTGTCGAACAGCGCGTCGACCGCCTCCTGCAGCATCCGCTTCTCGTTGCGGATGATGATGTCGGGCGCGCGCAGCTCGATCAGCCGCTTGAGGCGGTTGTTGCGGTTGATCACGCGGCGGTAGAGGTCGTTGAGATCGGACGTGGCGAAGCGGCCGCCGTCGAGAGGGACGAGCGGGCGCAGGTCCGGCGGGATCACCGGCACCACGGTGAGGATCATCCATTCGGGCTTGTTGCCCGACATCTGGAAGGCCTCGATGATCTTCAGGCGCTTGAGAAGCTTCTTGGGCTTCAGCTCGGAGGTCGTCGTGGCGATCTCCTCGCGCAGGGAGTTCGCGATCCCGTCGAGGTCGAGCTCCTGAAGGATGCGGCGAATGGCTTCCGCGCCGATCATCGCCGTGAACGAATCCTCGCCATACTCCTCCTGCGCGCGCAGGTATTCCTCCTCCGACAGGAGCTGACGCTCCTTGAGGGGGGTGAGGCCCGGCTCGATGGTGACGTAGGACTCGAAGTAGAGGATCCGCTCGAGATCCTTGAGCGCCATGTCGAGCAGGAGGCCGATGCGGCTCGGCAGCGACTTCAGGAACCAGATATGGGCGACGGGCGCGGCGAGCTCGATATGGCCCATGCGGTCGCGCCGCACGCGCGCAAGGGTGACCTCGACGCCGCACTTCTCGCAGATGACGCCCTTGTACTTCATGCGCTTGTACTTGCCGCACAAGCACTCGTAGTCCTTGATCGGTCCGAAGATCCGCGCGCAGAACAGGCCGTCGCGCTCGGGCTTGAACGTCCGGTAGTTGATCGTCTCGGGCTTCTTGATCTCGCCGAAGGACCACGAGAGGATCTTCTCAGGGCTGGAGATCGAAATCTTGATCTGGTCGAAGCTCTGGGGCTGAGCCTGCTGGTTGAAAAGATTCATGACCTCTTGGTTCATGATCCGCTCCTGCTGACGCGGCGCGCCCTCGAACGAGGGGCCGACCACGTATCAAACCTTATCGGCGCCGCGACCGGCCGGGTCGCCGCTGGCCGTCTTCGGAAGGAACTGCCCCTTCCCGCTCGAACCGTGCCGGCCGCTGAGGCCGGCACGGGAGCCTGGTCCTACTCGGCCGCCTCGGCAGGTGGCTCGATCTGGTCGTTGGCGGTCTTCTTGGCCGAGGTCAGCTCGACGTTGAGGCCGAGCGAACGCATCTCCTTGACGAGCACGTTGAACGACTCGGGGATGCCGGCCTCGAAGGTGTCGTCGCCGCGGACGATCGCCTCGTAGACCTTGGTGCGGCCGGCGACGTCGTCCGACTTCACCGTCAGCATCTCCTGCAGCGTGTAGGCCGCGCCGTAGGCCTCCAATGCCCAGACCTCCATCTCGCCGAAGCGCTGACCGCCGAACTGCGCCTTGCCGCCCAGCGGCTGCTGGGTGACGAGCGAGTACGGGCCGATCGACCGGGCGTGGATCTTGTCGTCCACGAGGTGGTGCAGCTTCAGCATGTAGATGTAGCCCATCGTCACCTTGCGGTCGAAGGGCTCGCCGGTGCGGCCGTCATAGAGGGTCGACTGGGCCGACCGGTCGAGACCAGCCATCTCCAGCATCGCCTCGATGTCGGCCTCCTTGGCGCCGTTGAAGACCGGCGTCGCCATCGGCACGCCGCGGCGGACGTTGTTGCCGGCCTCCGCCAGATCCTCGTCGGAGAGCCCTTCGAGCTCGGACGGGGAGTAGATGGCCTTCATCTCCGTCCGCAGGGGCTCGATGTCCTGATTGCGTAGGTAGGCGTCGACCGCCTGGCCGACCTTGCGGCCGAGGCCGGCCGCCGCCCAGCCCAGGTGAGTCTCCAGGATCTGGCCCACGTTCATGCGGCTCGGCACGCCAAGCGGGTTGAGCACGATGTCGGCATGCGTCCCGTCCTCCAGGAACGGCATGTCCTCGATCGGCACGATCCGCGAGACGACGCCCTTGTTGCCGTGGCGGCCCGCCATCTTGTCGCCGGGCTGGATCTTGCGCTTCACCGCCACGAAGACCTTGACCATCTTCATGACGCCGGGGGGCAGCTCGTCGCCGCGCTGCAGCTTCTCGACCTTGTCGAGGAAGCGCTGCTCGAGACGCTTCTTCGACTCGTCGTACTGCTTCTGCATCGCTTCCATCTCGGTCATGAGACGGTCGTCGATCACGGCGAACTGCCACCATTGCGAGCGCGGGTACTCGTTGATGAGCTCCCGCGTCAGCGTGGTGTCCTTCTTGAAGCCCTTCGGGCCGGCGATCGGCGCCTGACCGATCAGCACGCCCGACAGGCGGGCATAGGTGTTGCGGTCGAGGATCGCCTGCTCGTCGTCGCGATCCTTGGCGAGGCGCTCGATCTCCTCGCGCTCGATCGCCTGGGCGCGCTCGTCCTTGTCGACGCCGTGGCGGTTGAACACCCGAACCTCGACGATCGTGCCCGTGACGCCGGGCGGCACCCGCAGCGAGGTATCGCGCACGTCCGAGGCCTTCTCGCCGAAGATGGCGCGCAGGAGCTTCTCCTCCGGCGTCATCGGGCTCTCGCCCTTCGGGGTGATCTTGCCGCACAGGATGTCGCCGGCGTGGACCTCGGCGCCGATATAGACGATGCCGGCCTCGTCGAGGTTCTTGAGCGCCTCCTCCGAGACGTTCGGGATGTCGCGGGTGATCTCCTCCGGCCCGAGCTTGGTGTCGCGGGCCATCACCTCGAATTCCTCGATGTGGATCGAGGTGAACACGTCATCCTTCACGATCCGCTCGGAGAGCAGGATCGAGTCCTCGAAGTTGTAGCCGTTCCACGGCATGAACGCGACGAGCACGTTCCGGCCGAGCGCCAGCTCGCCGAACTCCGTCGAGGGACCGTCGGCGATGATCTCGCCCTTCCGCACGGCCTCGCCGACGCGCACCAGCGGCTTCTGCGTGATGCAGGTCGACTGGTTCGAGCGCTGGAACTTCTGCAGGCGGTAGATGTCGACGCCGGGCTTGTTGGCGTCGGCCTCCTCGGTGGCCCGGATGACGATACGGGTGGCGTCGACCTGGTCGACGATGCCCGTGCGCCGGGCCGCGATGGCCGCGCCGGAATCGCGCGCGACGACCGCCTCCATGCCGGTGCCGACGAAGGGCGCGTCGGCGCGGACCAGCGGCACCGCCTGGCGCTGCATGTTCGAGCCCATCAGCGCGCGGTTCGCGTCGTCGTTCTCGAGGAACGGGATCAGCGCGGCCGCCACGGAGACGAGCTGCTTCGGGCTCACGTCCATCAGGTCGACGCGGTCGGGCGCCACGACGATGACGTCGCCGGCCCGACGGCAGACCACGAGGTCCTCCGTCAGCTTGCGGTTCTCGTCCATCTGGGCGTTGGCCTGGGCGACGAAGTACTTCGCCTCCTCCATCGCGGAGAGGTAGGCGACCTCGTCCGTCACAACGCCGTCCTTCACGCGACGGAAGGGCGTCTCGATGAAGCCGTACTTGTTCACCCGCGCGAAGGTTGCGAGCGAGTTGATCAGGCCGATATTCGGGCCTTCCGGCGTCTCGATCGGGCAGATGCGGCCGTAATGGGTCGGGTGCACGTCGCGCACCTCGAAGCCGGCGCGCTCGCGGGTCAGACCGCCCGGGCCGAGCGCCGAGAGGCGGCGCTTGTGCGTCACTTCCGACAGCGGGTTGGTCTGGTCCATGAACTGCGACAGCTGCGACGAGCCGAAGAACTCGCGCACGGCCGCGGCCGCGGGCTTCGCGTTGATGAGGTCCTGCGGCATCACGGTGTCGATGTCGACGGACGACATGCGCTCCTTGATGGCGCGCTCCATGCGCAGGAGACCCAGGCGATACTGGTTCTCCATGAGCTCGCCGACCGAGCGCACCCGGCGGTTGCCGAGATGGTCGATGTCGTCGATCTCGCCCTTGCCGTCGCGCAGGTCCACCAGCGCCTTGACCACGGCGAGCATGTCCTCGCGGCGCAGCGTACGCACGGTGTCCTCGGCGTCGAGGTCGAGGCGCATGTTCATCTTCACGCGGCCGACCGCCGAGAGGTCGTAGCGCTCGGGATCGAAGAACAGCGAGTGGAACATCGCCTCCGCCGTGTCGAGGGTCGGCGGCTCGCCCGGGCGCATCACGCGGTAGATGTCGAACAGCGCGCCCTCGCGGGACGAGTTCTTGTCGACGGCGAGCGTGTTGCGGATGTAGGGACCGACATTGACGTGATCGATGTCGAGCACGGGCAGTTCGGCGACGCCGACATCCTCGAGCGCCTTCAGGAGCTTGTCGGAAATCTCGTCGCCGGCCTCTGCCCAGATCTCGCCGGTCTTCGGGTTGACGAGGTCCTCGGCGATGTACTGGCCGTAGAGGTCCTCGTCCGTGGCGCGCAGGAACTTGACGCCGCGCTCGCTGATCTGGCGGGCATTGCGGGCGTTCAGCTTCTTGCCGGCCTCGAGCACGACCTCGCCGGATTCCGCGTCGACGAGGTCGACGGAGGCCTTGAAGCCTTTCAGGCGCTCGGCATCGAACGGCACGCGCCAGTCGGCGCCGTCGCGGTCGTAGACCACGCGGTTGTAGAAGGTCGACAGGATCTCCTCGCCGTCGAGGCCGAGCGCGAACAGCAGCGAGGTGACAGGGAGCTTGCGCTTCCGGTCGATGCGGACATGCACGATGTCCTTGGCGTCGAACTCGACGTCGAGCCAGGAGCCGCGATACGGGATGATGCGCGCGGCAAACAGCAGCTTGCCCGACGAGTGGGTCTTGCCCTTGTCGTGGTCGAAGAACACGCCCGGCGAGCGGTGCATCTGACTGACGATGACGCGCTCGGTGCCGTTGACGATGAAGGTGCCGTTCTCCGTCATCAGGGGCATGTCGCCCATGTAGACGTCCTGCTCCTTGATGTCCTTGACGGACTTCGCACCCGTGTCCGGATCGACGTCGAACACGATGAGGCGCAGCGTCACCTTGAGGGGCGCCGCGAAGGTGATGCCGCGCTGGCGGCACTCGTCGACATCGTATTTCGGCTGCTCGAAGGTATACTTGACGAATTCGAGGAGCGCGGTGGCCGAGAAGTCGGAGATCGGGAAGACCGACTTGAACACGGTCTGCAGGCCCTCGTCGCCCCGGCCGCCCTCCGGCTCGTCCATCATCAGGAACTGGTCGTAGGACGCCTTCTGAACCTCGATGAGGTTCGGCATCTCGGCCACTTCCTTGATCTTGCCGAAGAACTTGCGAATGCGCTTGCGACCGACCAGCGTGTTGGCCATGTGTGACCTCGCTCCACCATTCCTGCGTACCGGGTGCCCGGGGAAGGCGACACGCCTCCCGCGACCAGGCGATGAGCCAGCCCCGCCGGACCAGTCCCACCCGAAATCCAATCTTGAGGCCCGTTGCCGGGCCAGTCAGGCCATCTCGAAGCGGGCTTGCTTAGAAGCGACCTTGGCCCACGGGTCGAAACCCGCGGGCCTGGATTGCTGACGGCCCCTGACGGGACCGCCGGACCTTGATGGACCCGGACAGGTCCATCGTGCCCTTACTTGAGCTCGACCTTGGCGCCGGCCTTCTCGAGCTGAGCCTTGATCTTCTCGGCCTCGTCCTTGGTGACGGACTCCTTGACGGCCTTGGGGGCCGCCTCGACGAGGTCCTTGGCTTCCTTGAGGCCGAGGCCGGTGATCGCGCGGACCTCCTTGATGACCTCGATCTTCTTGTCGCCGGCGGCAGCGAGCATGACCGTGAACTCGGTCTGCTCCTCGACGGCGGCGGCAGCGCCACCACCGGCGGCCGGGCCGGCGGAGACGGCGACGGCCGCGGCGGCCGAGACGCCCCACTTCTCTTCGAGGAGCTTGGCGAGGTCGGCGGCTTCGAGGACGGTGAGCGACGACAGGTCGTCGACGAGCTTGGCAAGATCAGCCATGGAAATGTTCCTTCAGATATCGGTTTGAACGGATGGTTTTTGAAGGGGTGAACGGCCTCAGGCCGCTTCGTCCTTGGTGGCATAGGCCCCGAACACGCGGGCGAGCTTGGCCGCCGGTGCGTTGACGACCTGGGCGATCTTGGTCGCGGGAGCCTGGATGAGGCCCACGATCTTGGCGCGCAGTTCGTCGAGGGACGGGAGCTGGGCCAGAGCCTTCACACCGTCCGGGTTCAGGGCAGTCGTTCCCATCGCGCCGCCGAGGATCACGAGCTTCTCGTTGGCCTTGGCGAAATCCACCGCCACCTTGGCGGCCGCGACCGGATCGCTCGAATAAGCGAGCAGGGTCGGGCCCTTCAGGAGGGGCTTGATGGAGGCGACGTCCGTGCCATCGAGAGCGATGTTGGCGAGGCGGTTCTTGGTGACCTTCACGGTGGCGCCGGCCTGCTTCATCTGCGAGCGCAGCTTCTGCATGTCGGCGACCGTGAGGCCCTTGTAGTGGGCCACGACGACGACGGCCGTGTTCGCGAACACGCCGTTGAGCGTCGAGACGAGATCAGCTTTAGCTGTCCGGTCCACTGGGGCTCTCTCCGGTTGGCGGAACCCTGGAGCGGGTCCGCCGGTTGCACTTGCCGCCCGGGACGAAACGCGACTGAAACGACAGCCGGAACGCCCTCGAACGACGCTTCACGGCCCTGTCCCCTACCGGCCTCCCTCGCGGGCGGGCGGCACGGGCGAGATGGTTCAAACCGACATCCTCGACGCCGCGCGGATCGCGAGGCAGCTCGGGTGTGAAATTCGGTCTTCCCCGTCTGTGCAGGCTTTGCGGATTAAGCCGGTCGCCCGGCGCCTGCAGTCTCGGACAGGACATGGCCGGACGAAGCCCTGGGAGGCTTGTCGCCCCTCAAGACCTGCCGGCCAAAACCGCCTGGTCGCCCAGACGGCATCTCAAACGGAATTCGACCGATCGGCCGATTCCTTTCTCGTGGATGAATACGTGGAGCGCGGTCTATAGAGAGTCGCACGGCCCATGCCAAGAGGCAGCGCGCGATAAATGCGTCGCAGGCAAGCGTTTCATCGAGCGTTCATGCTGCGCCTTCTCCCGTGACGGAGAGCTGCTGCAGCCGGCGGCGTGTATCCGGCAAGCGTGCCAGCGAGGCATCAAGGCGCTCGCGCCATCGCGGGCCGGCGGCGCGGGCCGTTTCCCAGGCTTCAAGCAGGTCGTCGGGACGGTCCTCGGCCAGGATCTCGATGAGAAAGGCCGCCTGTAGGCGGTCCTTGACCGATTTGAGGCTATCCGCGCCTTCCCTGCGGCGGTCGGCAACGATGAGCTTATGGATGGCGAAGCGCTCCGGACGGGGAACCTGGACCACGACGCCGCTGCGGTAGGTGACGGGCACCGAGATCGGCTCGGCCAGCACGAAGTTGAGGAAGTGAAGAGCCTGGGCGTGCACGCCGAGCGCCGCGAGCGGCCGCAAGCCTTCTTCGGCCTCGAACGAGGGTGTCAGGAACTCGACCAGAAGGTCGGCACGGGTCTGCCGCCAGCGCCAGGCCAAACCTGGGTCCAATGTCGGCACGGGCTCGAAGGCGAAGTCCCGCAGGACGGATTGCAGCGGCTCGGAGACGGTATCGCCCAGGGCGAGAGAGAGTCGCTCGAAACTCGCGATATCGACGTCGTTCGTCTGCGCCGCCTGATCGAAGGCGTAGCGCACACCCAGCACCCCTTCGTAAAGCCGGAAGGCGTGCGTACCGACGAGGGTGCCCCCCAGCCGAAAGACGCCGGCGCTCGCCAGGGCCGCGAGCAGACTGCCTGTGGCGGCATCGACGCCCATGAATCCTTCGGCTCGCAGGATCCGGATCAGCCGCGCCCGCTCGCGGCGCCTCTCATCCCGTTGGCTGCGAAGGTCCGCCGCCCGCGCTAAGCGACGACGCAGGTCCGCGCTGTCCTCGCCGATATAGGCCTTCCGGACGGACGTCCCGACTCGATAGCTGTCGTACCAGTAGCATCGGCCGTTGCGCTCCACGCGGGTGGGCGTGCCGCGCAGATCGCTCGCGGCATCGTCCTGCAACGAACGCAGCAGGTCGTGCCAAGCCGCGTGGGCGATGGGGGAGTGGCGTCGGAAGGGCATGCTCAACGCGGGTCAACTTTGTTGAACATGCCTCATGCTCAACAAAAATCAAAGGCGTTGAACACAGCAACTTCCATGGACTGGGATCCCGATGCGAATGGCGAGCCCGAACGCGCGACGAGAACCTGACGCCCAGCATCGCGGCGCGAGGAAGCGCCGACGATCTCGCAGTGCTGGCGATGTCCGCCGCTACGTCGGCAAGAACCGCCGTGCGGCCTGCCACCAGGGCTGGCGCTTCTCTCGCTCGCGGTCGGCCTTGGCGGCGTAGAACGAGGCGTTGTGCTCGCCCCGGAGCGCCTCGCGGGTGAAACGGATGAGGTGATGGGCGACGAAGCCCATGTTGAACACCGCCTCGATCTGACCGCGCCGGAGCGCATGGCCGGCCGCCCGCCAGAAGGTGCGCCGGTAATCGGAGAGCAGCCCGACCTGCAGGGCGATGTTGAAGCCGAGGACCAAGCCGCGCCGCAGGTTGGTTCGGGTCAGCTTCCCCTTGATCGGGGTCCGGATCCGGTTCGGATAGGTGACCTCGACCTGGTGCTTGAAGCGCGCGAAGATGTTTTCGGCCTCGTAGGCATGGGCGATGGCCCGGCGCCAGCTCGCCACCACATCGTCGTGCGGGCGCTTGAACAGGACGTTCGATTCGAGCGCGGCGTCGTGGACGAGGCGCCCCTCCCGGGTCAGCCGGTCCCAGAGCGGGGTCTTGGGCAGCGCCTGGAGGAGGTTCATCGTCAGGACCGGCACCGCCGACTTGTCGATGAAGTCGATGAGCTTCTGCTCGGAGCCGTCCGTGTCGGTGTCCAGGCCCAGGATGATGCCGGAGGTCACCTCCAACCCGTAGCGGTTGAGGGTCTCGATCGCCTCGTACATCGGCACCGCGGCGTTGTGCTTCTTGTCGATGCCCGCGAGCGCGTCCTCCTCCGGCGTCTCGATGCCGACGAAGACGGTCATGAAGTTCGCCTGGCGCATCAGCTCGAGGATGTCGGGCTGCTTGGCCATGTTGAGCGTCGCCTCGCAGGCGAATTGCAGCGGGTAATCGTTCCGCTTCTGCCACTCCACGAGGTGGGGCAGCATGTCCTTCGTCGCCTTGCGGTTGCCGATGAAGTTGTCGTCGACGAAGTAGACCACCGCCGGGTGGCCGGGCTGTGAGATGATGGCGTCGAGCTCGCCGAGCATCTGCTCGGGGCTCTTGAGGCGCGGCTGGCGGCCGTAGAGCTGCGGGATGTCGCAGAACTCGCAGCGATAGGGGCAGCCTGACGAGAATTGCAGCGAACCGATCAGGTAGCGCTTCAGCGGTGCGGCCTCATAGGCCGGAGAGGGGAAGTCCGAGAGCGGCAGACGCTCCTTGGTTTCCAGCCGGACCTGCGCCGGGGGGATCGCGACGTCGCGGTCGAGGATCTCCACGAGCCGGTCTGTGGCGTCGCCGATCTCGCCGAGATGCAGGTAGTCGAATTCGGGATACTGCTCGGGCGAGCCCGAGACCGAGGGCCCGCCGAGGACCGTCGGCTTCCCCGCTGCGTGCGCCCGGGCGTAGATGTCCCGGATCTGCGGCGCCTGGATGTGCATCCCCGAGACGAACACGGCGTCGGCCCAGGCGAAATCCGCGGGCCCGGCGCGCTTGATGTTCTCGTCGATGAAGCGGCACTCCCAAGCCTCCGGCATGTAGGCCGCGATCAGGAGGAGCCCCTGAGGCGGCATGAACGCCTTGACGCCGCCCATGAGCGGATAGGCGTGGGAGAATGTGCCGAAGGAGGGAGTGTAGGCGGGGAAAACGCAGAGAATGCGTCGGCGGGATGAGACCGGGAGGGTGCATCGCATGGCGCTTCACCTAGCACAGGTTGGGCCGGAAACATCACCCCCGCCTCAGCTTTCGCAGCGACGTTTTTTGCCGCTCCCCCGTTGCGGTGGCGTCCCCGCGCGAGAGCCGCGCGGCGCTCGCAATCCGAATTCCTTAGACGGACAGAGGGCCAGGATAATCACCTGCGTCTTAAGGATAAATCCGAGAACGACCTCCTCCGCCGACGCGAATCTTTGAAAACCGATTTCGTTGACCGGAGCGGTTCCACGAAGACACAATGTGGACCGGTCCCGCTTGGGCGGGATTGGCAAACCCTTTCACTTTCGGTGGCGAGGGCCACCGAGGAGCGTGGAGGATGGGGTCGGCGAGGCGTGAGCCCGGCGCCGACGCGTCCTCCCGCGTTCGTATGCCCGTCCCGGAGATCGCCGTGCCATCCAGAACTCTCTTCGCCCTGCGGCTTGCCCTGGCAGCCCTCGCCGCTCCTCTTGCCGCAGCTCCCGTCCACGCCGTCGCCCAGACGCAGACGGCCGAAGGTCCCCTCGTCTCCACGGAGTGGCTCGAGAAGAACCTCGGCGCGAAGAACCTTCGCATCGTCGAGGTCAGCGTCGAGCCCGGCATCTATGAGCGCGGCCACATACCCGGCGCCCAGAACGTGGTCTGGCACACCGACCTCGTCGAGACGGTCAGCCGCGATATCGCCGGCCCGGAGAAGTTCGCCGCCCTGGTGCGGCGCCTCGGCATCGAGCGCGATTCGACCGTCGTCCTCTACGGCGACAACAACAACTGGTTTGCGGCCTGGGGTGCCTGGGTCTTCGCGCAGTACGGGCTCGTCGACAACGTGAAGCTGCTCGACGGCGGCCGTAAGAAGTGGGAAGCCGAGAAGCGCGGACTCGACACGAGGCCTGCCGAGGTCGCGGCCTCCAGCTTCCCCGTAACGCCGGTCTCCAACGCTCAGCGCGCCCGCCTCGCCGACGTGCTCGCGGTGGCCAGGAAGGAGCGCGACGAGAAGATCGTCGACATTCGCTCGCCGGACGAGTTCTCGGGCAAGATCATCGCACCGGCCGGCTTCCAGGAACTCGCGGTCCGGGCCGGCCACATCCCCGGCTCGGTGAACGTGCCCTGGGCCAAGGCGGTCAATCCGGACGGGACGATCAAGTCTCCCTCCGAGCTGAAGGCGCTCTATGCCGAGGTCGGCATCGATGGATCGAAGCCGGTGATCACCTCCTGCCGGATCGGCGAGCGCTCAAGCCACACCTGGTTCGTGCTGAGCCGCATCCTCGGATATCCGGTGCGCAACTATGATGGGTCCTGGACCGAGTATGGCAACACCGTCGGGGTTCCGGTGACCAACCTGGCCGGCACGGTGTGGGGCGGGAAGTGACCTCAGCCACCGGTGGAGCAACGCAAGCGCCCGGCCGAGAGGTCGGGCGCTTCGCCATTTCTGTCAGGGCCGGCGTAGCGAGCCTGATTGCCCTCGGTCTCGGCCTTGGGGCGTGGCGGCTCTCCGCCGAGCCCGGCAGCACCCGCCTCGCGCTGTCGCTGACCTTCGGCGCCCTGTTCGGCTTCGTGCTGCAGCGCTCGCGCTTCTGCTTCTTCTGCCTGTGGCGCGACCTGATGGACCGTGGCGACCCTCGCGGCGCGCTCGGCATCCTCGCGGCCCTGGCGGCCGGGGCGGCCGGCTACAGCGTCGTGCTCGGCGCCTGGCTTCCCGATCCGTCGGGGACGCGCCTGCCGCCGGACGCACATATCGGACCCGTCGGGCCGATCCTCGCCCTGGCGGGCGCCGCTTTCGGCGCCGGCATGGCGATCTCCGGCTCCTGCATCAGCGCCCATCTCTACCGCCTCGGCGAGGGCTCCCCGACAGCGCCCTTCGCGCTCCTGGGCACCGCCCTCGGCTTCGGGCTCGGCTTCGCCACCTGGAACCCGCTCTACCTCGCCAGCGTCTCGGAGGCGCCGGTGCTCTGGCTGCCGCGCCATCTCGGCTATGTGGGCAACCTCGGGCTTACCCTGGCGCTGCTCGCCGCGATCGCCCTGCCGCTCCTCTACCGGCTGCGGCCGGCCGACGCTCCGCGGTCCCGGCCCGTGGACCCGCTGCACGCGATCTTCGTCGAGCGCTGGCCGACCTGGCTCGGCGGGCTGGCCGTCGGCGCGATCGGAACCCTCGCCTACCTCCGGGTCGGACCGCTCGGCGTCACGGCCGAGATCGGCGGGCGCACCCGGCAGGCAGCTGGCAGCTTCGGCCTGCTGCCGGAGCGGCTCGAAGGTCTCGACGCCTTCCGCGGCTGCGCCACCCTCGTCCGCGACGCGCTGCTGACCCAGAACGGCGCCTTCGTCCTGGCCTTGGTCCTCGCCGCCTTCGCCGCCGCCCTGGCGGCGGGTCAGTTCCGCCCGGCGATCCCGACCGGCGGGCAGGCCTCGCGGGGCCTCCTCGGCGGTCTCCTGCTCGGCTGGGGCGCCATGACCGGGCTGGGCTGCAGCGTCGGAACGCTGCTCTCGGGGATCATGGCCGGCGCGGTGTCGGGCTGGGTCTTCGCGATCGCGATGTTCGCGGGGATCACCGTCACGCTGCTGGCGGGACGACGGCTCGGGCTGCTGCCCTCCGCTGCGTGAGAGGATGGTGAGAACATTCCCGCCGTGCGGTCGCTCGAATTGCTGAAAGACGATCCGGCCTTCCGTGAGGACAACGTCGATGCGCTGATCGGCGTGGTCGACGTGGATCTGCCGGGAAAGGCCGTCCGCGTGAACATTTCGCTCGAGGAAAACCTGCTCAAGCGGATCGATCGGGCGGCAGCGATGACCGGCGAGAGCCGATCGGGTTTCCTTGCCCAGGCCGCGAAGGCGCGACTCGGCGGGGTCGCCGTCTGAAACGAAAACGCCCGGCCACGAGGGCCGGGCGCTTCCGAGACTCACGACGTCCGACAGATCAGGCCGTCAGCACGCTGGCCGGCTCCACCTTCACGCCCGGACCCATCGAGGAGGTCACGGCGATCCGCTGGATGTAGGTGCCCTTGGCGCCCGCGGGCTTGGCCTTGGAGACCGCGTCGGCGAAGGCCTTGATGTTCTCGACGAGCTTGTCGGCGTCGAACGAGACCTTGCCGATGCCGGCGTGCACGATGCCCGCCTTCTCGACGCGGAACTCCACCGAGCCGCCCTTGGCGCCCGCGACCGCACCCTTCACGTCCATGGTGACGGTGCCGACCTTCGGGTTCGGCATCAGGCCACGGGGCCCGAGCACCTTACCGAGACGCCCGACGAGGGGCATCATGTCCGGCGTCGCGATGCAGCGGTCGAAGTCGATCTTGCCGCTCTGGACGATCTCGAGGAGATCCTCCGCGCCGACGATGTCGGCGCCGGCCGCCTTGGCGTCGTCCGCCTTGGCGCCGCGGGCGAAGACCGCCACCCGCACCGTGCGGCCGGAGCCGTTGGGCAGGTTGCAGACGCCGCGGACCATCTGGTCGGCGTGACGCGGGTCGACGCCGAGATTCATCGAGATCTCGACGGTCTCGTCGAACTTGGCGCTGGCCTTGTCCTTCACGAGCTTGATCGCCTCGGCGATCGGATAGAGCTTCGTGGCTTCGATGCCCTCGCGGGCGGCGCGGATGCGCTTGCCTTCATGTGCCATTGCTGCCTCCCCCTCAAGCGACGACGTCGAGGCCCATGGCCCGCGCGGAGCCACGGATCATCGCGACGGCGGCATCCACCGAATCGCAGTTCAGGTCGGGCATCTTCTTCTCGGCGATCTCGCGCAGCTGCGCTTCGGTCACCTTGCCGACCGTCGGGCCCTTGCCGGGCGTCTTCGAGCCGGAAGCCGGCTTCTTGCCGATCTTCAGGCCGGCGGCCTTCTTCAGGAAGAAGGTGACCGGGGGCTGCTTCATCTCGAAGGTGAAGGACCGGTCCTGGTAGGCCGTGATCACCACCGGGATCGGGGTGCCCTTCTCGATCTGCGCGGTCTTCGCATTGAAGGCCTTGCAGAATTCCATGATGTTGAGGCCGCGCTGACCGAGCGCGGGGCCGATCGGCGGCGACGGATTGGCGGCGCCGGCCGGGACCTGAAGCTTCACGTAGCCCGTGATCTTCTTCGCCATAGGGACTGCTCCCAAAGAGATGTCCGCCGCCCGGCTGCCTCAGCGCGGTCGGTTCGGACGGTTGCAGGTCGCGGTGCGGACCGTGGACCCCGGCGGCGAACCGGGCGGGCCTCCCGCGGATGATGCCCGCCGACCGGCGGCGGGCGTTACGATCAGGCCTTCTCGACCTGGGCGTATTCCAATTCGACCGGCGTCGCGCGGCCGAAGATCGAGACGGCGACCTTCACGCGCGAGCGTGCCTCGTCGATCTCCTCGACGGTGCCGTTGAAGGTCGCGAAGGGCCCATCGGCAACGCGGACGGTCTCGCCGATCTCGAAGGAGATCGAGGGCTTCGGACGGTCGACGCCCTCGGCGACCTGGCCCTTGATGCGCTCGGCCTCGGCATCCGGGATCGGCACCGGCTTCGACTTGTCGGCGCCGAGGAAGCCCGTGACCTTCGGGGTGTTTTTGATGAGGTGGTAGACCTCGTCGGTGAGGTCGCATTTCACGAGGACGTAGCCGGGGAAGAACTTGCGCTCGGCATCGACCTTGCGGCCGCGGCGCACCTCCACGACCTTCTCGATCGGGACCATGACCTCGTCGAACAGCTCCATCAGCCCGCGCTGCGCCGCCTGATCCTTGATGGACTGGGCGACCTTGTTCTCGAAATTCGAGTAGGCGTGGACGATGTACCAGCGCTTCGACACGGTTCTCACCAAATCCTGACGGCGTTTCGCGCTTGGGAGCGCGGCAACGGATGATTCTAGGCCCCAACCCCGAGGATCAGGGTCACGAGGTAGCGCAGCACCTGATCGACCAGCGTGAAGAAGATGCTGGCGACGACGACCATGATGAAGACCATCACGGTGGTCACCACCGTCTCCTTCCGGGTCGGCCAGGTGACCTTGCGGCCCTCGTCCCGCACCTGCGCCAGGAACTCGAATGGACCGACGCGCTTCGGCGCCGGGCGTGCGGGCGGGGTGGCCCGCGGCGGCGTCGGCATCGACGCACCGCGCGGAGTGCCGCGCGCGACGTCCAGTTTCTTGGTCGGTTCGTTCGATGCCATGATGCCATCAACAGGGAAAAAGCGCCCGGGAATTGAAGGGCGCGGTGTCAAGGCTTTGCTCAAGCCCTCACCGATAGCAGCCATCGATCCCGGAAGGCGACCGCTCTAGCGCAAGTCTGTCGGATTGTCGACTGCGCGCCGAAAGCGCCAGGCGTCTCGATCAGCAGCGGCCCGCTTGGCAGGAGTGGAGGGACTCGAACCCGCAACCTCCGGTTTTGGAGACCGGCGCTCTGACCAGTTGAGCTACACTCCTAGGCGCCTTGCGCGGGCCGTCATTGCCTCAAGGCGCGCGCGGATGCAAGTGGCGGTATCGAGGCTTGAACATGCGAACGGGGTCGGTCGCGAAACCGGCCCCGCCCAGCAAGACGTGATGGTCTTAATCGTTGATGGCGGCGAC
>NZ_BPQP01000093.1 GCF_022179305.1 Methylobacterium iners | reverse complement strand
AGCAAAGCTGTGTCCGATCCCGAATACGCGTCACTCAGGGGCTGGCCGATCGGCACCATGATCCTGCTGGCAGGCCGTTGAGGAACTGACGTGCCAACGGCCTCTGACGCTCATCGCTTCGAAGCCGAGGCTCACTTCGGACAGATGGACCGGAGCAGCAAGCCGTTCATCCGCCACATCAACCGGGTCGCAGCTGCCGCGGACACTCGGGCCCGTCATGCCCGACTGACCGACGGCCTGAGGGTTAATGCTGCCACCGTGCTGCAGGCGGCCTACCTTCACGACGTTCTGGAGTGTGTAACACAGTGACCGCTTGCAGGCGCGCGAACGCGCCCGCGTCGGGAGATGAGGTCATGGCGAAGCTCCGGATGGGGCAGGAGGAGGCGGCGAGCAACTTGCGCTGAGAAGCCTCAGGACAAGCTTGAGGGGCCGGGGTGATGCGTTTCGAGGCAGATGCTGTTCAGGTGCGGGACAGGCGCGAGTGGCGCTACTGGCTCGTGATCAGTGGCCTATTCCTCGGCGTCGCCTTCACCGTAGCCTGGTGCGGAATGATCCTGGCTTCGACCTGGTGGCTGTACGTGCGTCTGAGCGGGTAGATCAGCCGGTACGCGCGGCTGGGCTCGCATGTCCGAAAAAGCCGATCGTCAATGACTGACGGCGGTTGTTGGCGCAGCCTGCTTTGCGCCAAGGCGAACCTCTGACAGGGCTTGATCAATCTCGCGCATGATCCAGCGTTTCAGACGGAGTTTCTGAAATCGCGTCGTGGCGGCCTCCCCCGAGCAGCAGCATAGCAATCTATGCCATCGGTAAACCTCTGCTCACAGTGAACAACGTGCACCCATTGCGACAACATCAAGAATTGGACTTTAGTCCAAGACAGCATGCTTCCGACGTTGAAACAAAAAACTCGTCGCGGCGTGTGTCGGGCGGGATCAAGATTGTGGAAGTGTCAGTGAACTTCCACCGCCGTCCATGAGGCAGGTGCCCGGGCAGCACAAGGCGACAAAGACCCCGCGCGGCGGGTGCCGGCAGGGCTAGACCGACAACGGAGCGAAAAGGCTATCTCCGAGCCGCCATCATGTCGTGCGTCAGGACCGTTAGCTTACCAATCAAGCCGGTGATGTCGGCGCCTTTGCACGACCACTGCGTGCCAACTGCCTCACCATCTGCAGACACGGACACGACGGCTACTGAGCGCAACTTGCCCTCCCGTGCCAGGGCGAGCTGGTCCTGCAGCACCTTAATCACTGATGCGATGTCCGCATCTGGACTAGCGGGTGCCACCCGGGGAGAAAACGGGATGACGGTGGCGCTATTTGGTGGCCCATATTTGCTCACGGTCATATCCTGTCCAGGCCTCGATAGTCAGGGTGTGCGCGAGATCTTGGGACGGAGTGTGGCAGCTTGTCTGTGTTGGCCATGAACGGCCTGCCGTGTGGCCGTGAGAACATGCGCAGCTGCAGCAAATCACGCTCTGGCAGCTCCGCAAATCAAGGACTCCTCATCCTGCTGTCTGCCTCGGCCACTCGCCCGGCCCGGCGCCGTCCACTCGATAAAGCAGGCGCTCCACCTATTGCTTGTTCGCCGTGACGACATCCCTCGCCAACCGAGCAGCCTTCAGGCGCGCTATCTTTTCATCTGCGGCGTTTTTAGATGGCTCGGCTCTCGCAGCCCACCCATGAGGGTTCTGCGTTTTGGTAAAAGCCGCTTCTGCCTGCTTACGCTCTTTACTCTGATGGTCTGGCACGTTGGGCTTTCCCTGAATTCTGAACACTCGCTGCGCATACAAGTGCTCGGCAGGTATTAAGTGCGCCTTTTCACTTCCTCACCCGTACTCCAAGCCCGCTACCGTTCTCTGGGATGAACTCGACGCCGGCGGCCTCAGCCCATCCGTCGGCGCGCTCGAGCGAGAAAGCCCTTGATGCCACCTTCGTCCGCGGGTTGGTCTGTCGCAGGCGCGGCGTCGCCCTCCCGATCGGCATCAATCAGCTCGTGCAGGGCTTGCGTGAGCATTGGAGGCCAGGGCTCCCCATACTCTTGAAGGAGTGCTGCGGCCTTCGCCAGGGCTTGGATCTGCTGCTGGGTGATGTCCGCGCCCATCATGTGCGCATGGAGCACGCGATCGGTGAGCGCACTCGTCAGACGATGCACCTCAGCCAGAGCTTGGCATCGCGGCTCTGCGGCTACACTCATTTCCGGTAACCCTTCGCCTTCAGGTGCTCGGTGTAGCGCACCGTAGCTCCCATCCGCTAGGACCCAGCGGGCCATGTCCAATGTGCCCCCTTTTATTTGCTCAGCTTCACCATGCGAACGATGGCCAACGCCGTGGGCGCCGCGCCCATCCTGCGGTCTGGCGTCACTACCCGATAAGTTTGCGCTGCGTCCGACAGCTCGGACGTTTCGCTGGATCACTCCCGGTCGACAGCAACGAGACTAAGACCTTGGGCGACACGCTGAGCGTTCTGAAGTGCAGCAATCACATCCGGGATCCGGCTCAATGGAATGCGGAGGCCTTTCGCAGTCTCTGCCATCGTGCCGCGACCGTTAGCGGCCGCGATGCGCAACTCGACTCCGACGCTCCCGCGCTTCTCACGCAGGCTCACACGGATGTTTTCCCTGGCTGCCCGCGGGATCTCGGCAACGATCCGATCAAGGGGCAGCATCGGACAGGTCCACACCCACGCGGCCGGCGACCCAGGTTAGGCTGCCGAGTGCACGGCGATGCCGGGTCTGTTTCTTCTCCGCACCTCGAGTTGAGGGACCAACGTGGTTGAGGGCAGCGAGCTCGCCCTGATGAAATCGAGCGAGAGAGCGGAGGCGAGGAGCACGATCGCCCGGCGGCATTCGCAGCACCTCGATGGCGCCGGGCACTCTCACGTGGGTACCTGCTGGAGACGCATCAGCGCCCGGGCTGCCGCATCGAAATCCGCATATTGGCCGATGGCCGAGCCGTTGGGGCGGAAGGCGTAGGCGTTGCCGCCTTCGGAACGGACGATGGAGCCGAGGAGAGTGCCCTTCGAGAAGATTTCGAACGCCACAGACGGAGCCTCAGGTACGCATTACAATTTAATTTGATAATTATGCCTTGAGTTGAGGAAAAGTTCAAATCCTGCTGTTGGGCTCAAGACGCGACCGGACCGGATGGCTCAATGCTTGACCCGACGGGCCAATTGCCCAATTAGGTCGCCGTCCCGAGACGCGCGAGCAGGATTACCTGCCGGCCGGAACACTCCTCAAAAACCAAGATTGGCGCGACCTGCATAACCTGCGGGGCGAGCACTTGCGCCTATTCCAATCACAGGCTGGCGCGCTCGGCGCTGGTCATCATCAGCACCCGAAACCCGCTCCTCCCAGAGGTGCGGGTTTTTTCGTGCCCGAGGAACCTCAATGACAATCGAACTGACATCCATGCTGGTCGAGATCGCCAACGGCGCGCTGGGAGTTTCAGGCGTCTATGCCGCGAAGTTCATCGCTCGAGGAGTGCGCGCCTCCTGGTGCGATGGATCCCTTCGAGCTGCACGTGCGAAACTCGCCCGCCTGTTGGATCCCCGCCGTGACCAGCCAATTCGATCGGGGCCTGACGGCCGGCGCACTCGCTCATCAAATCGCAGGAGCCATGGTCGGCGGTCGCGACGTCGTTGATCCTCGCGTAACCAGCCCTGTGCATTCTACCCGCGAGCCATGTTGCGTATCGGCTCCGTCGTGCGATCCACGACACGCCCCGCCAGCCTGTGATCAGATCGGGCGGCGGGGCCGCTTGTCGGCGCTGCCTACGCTGTCCTACCTACCAAGCATGGCAGGCCCACAGACTATCGGCGATCTCTACAAGGCGGAGCTCATCCTTGAGGCGGAGGTGGCTGCGGCCGTCGACGCCTACATGGACAATCCCAGGACAACAACGTTCGTCTTCGCGGGCGGGTACAGCATCAACCTCATGGCGGCCGTGCGCGCGCAGCCGTCGGCGAAGAAGCTGATCAACGATCCCGAAGCCAGCGAGGGGCTGAAGCGTGCCGCCGTACGCAAGGCGATTCTGCTGGCACGACCGGTGAAGGGGTGATCTGGCCTTGGAACGCTGGGGCAACCGTGACATGGCAGCAGCATGAAGACGGACGGTCGGCAGGTATGTGAGGTCAAGGTTGAGGGCAGCTGGCGCCTTGTCACGCTTGATGAGGTGCTGACCCGGTATCGAATGGACAGGAAGCGCTGCCCCATGTGTCACGGGCTGGTGGTTGTCTACGGTGCCTACACACCCAGCGCCCGCCCAATTCTCGCGCATTATCGAAAGCATGCCGGCTGCTCGCTGAACCGCGAGACCTATTCCGGCACACCCTCGCCGCACCCTAAGGCACTGACCTGAACCTTCCAAAAGGCCACGTTGCGACCCCAGCCTGAGGTTCAGCCGTTGATCAGCAATCTCGCGATGGCTCTTTAGGCATTCGAATTCCGGAATGCCCGGGAAATTAAATTCCGGGGAAGGACTGAGATTCTGGGCCGGCCAAATTTTTTCTCCGCAAAAGAGAGCCTCTGTGATGGGGTCCTTAAGAGCACTCAGCCTTTTTGCCCCCGGGTACCCCTCAGACCAGGCCGAACCGGACCATCCTTGCTCGGATGCTCTTTTTCTGGTGGCAGCTTCCGCAGAGCACCTGCACGTTGCTCCTATCCAGTGGGGCTCCGCCATCTCGCAGTTCTTCGATGTGATCCAGGTACACGGTATCGGGGGTGGCGCTGCAGGTCTCACAGCGTCGTCCTCTCTCTGCAATGACGGCGCTTCGGAATTGCTGCCAGGCCGCCGTGCTGTAGAACTTCAGTGAGGGATCCGCCTGCAGGCGAGCCTTATAGCTGCGGGTGTTGAATGGTTTGACGGTTCGCGTGTCGATGGGGGTCAACAGCGGCTTGATCTGACGAAGGCGCGGGCGCTTCATATTATCCTCCTACGCATCACACAGACTGAGCAGGGTGATACATAGGCGAGGTTAAATCGACGGGGTTGATGTTCTGCTGGGCTGCTTATCCCCCGCTACAAGGAGGTGGGCCGAGGTCCTCAAATCAATTCCAGCGGCGCCATTTCGAAACCCTGGCCAAATTCATCGGCCGAATGCAAATTCGATTTTTGCTCTCGAATTAAATTCGCGATCGGGCAATTCGCTGCCTCGTTGATTAGGCGGTGACTCGGCCCACGAGATAATTCGAATTGGAATTTGCGCTCGCGCTGCCTGCGCACGAACAGGGTGCCGGGCGTGAGCAGGCACCGAGATAAATGCCCATATCGCTTCCCGCTCTTGCAGAAGTTTCCAGGCGGCGTAATTCTCTGGGGCATGAACGTCGAGACGCATTACCTCCTGCGCCGGGAAGAGCCGCGGTCGAACCTTCGGGATCTCGATGCCGTGGTGTTGACGGCTGACGTGCGCACGGACGACGGCGATGTCATGAAGGCCGGCACCGAAGGCACTGTGGTCGGTATCTGGCGTGATGGCGCCGCCTACGAGGTCGAATTCCCCGAGCCTATGGGTGCGCTTGCTACGGTCCCAGCGGATCAGCTCCGTCGGCCATAGAGGCCGTGTGTTCCTGGCGACTTAATTGGCCGAGTCACCGCTCCCTTCATGCGGAGAAGGTGAGCGGGTATCTCCTAAATCCCAATCACCAAAAGAATGGCGGCAAGGCGCAATTCTTTTTGGGTTTTGGTTGGACCGCGGCCGATCCGGAAACCTTCTCCATCGCGCTCCTGGAGCATGCTCGGCCGGAGCTCCTAGTCAATGAAGCCATATCCCCGATGGGCGATCTCAAGCTGATCTTCGAGGGTCCTGTACCGGCGCCTGATGGCAGGACACCGAACGTGCGATCCGTCTGGCAGGTGGAGGGCCAGGTACTCCGCTTCGTGACGGCCGTACCCCTGACAGGCCAACCGAGGCCACCGTTGACGATCACCTATTAGATCAGCGGGAATTAATTTGGTCGCTCGATATCTGGGTGACGCCCAGGATAGGGATTGCAGGCGCTAAATCAGGTGCGCGCTAATCAGCAAGATCCTGCCCTTTGAGTCGCAAGCGCTAATTCGATGCCGAGCTAATTCGAATTGCCGCTGTCGACGGTATTTGGATGCGCCTCGGAGGCACACCTAACGTGGCTGAGGCAGGTTCAATCGGGAAGCTTTTCCAGATTGCCGCTTTGACCAGCCCCCATTTGGTG
>NZ_BPQP01000092.1 GCF_022179305.1 Methylobacterium iners | reverse complement strand
GTGCGCCGGGACAGGGCGCCGCGGCTGGCCATCGGCGCCCTGTCCCGGCGCACCGGCGTCAACATCGAGACAGTGCGTTACTACGAGCGGATCGGGCTTCTGCCCTCGCCCGCGCGCAGCGAAGGCGGGCACCGCCTCTACGGTCGGGGGCACCTGATGCGCCTGAACTTCGTCCGGCGCTCGCGTGAGCTCGGCTTCACGCTCGACGAGATCAAGGCGCTTCTGGAACTTGCCGAGAAGCGCGACCGGCCATGCGCCGAGGCGCGCGAGGTGGCGGCAGGCCACCTCTCCGACGTGCGCGCCAAGATTTCGGACCTACGGACGATGGAGCGGGTCCTCGCCGACATGGTGGCCCGCTGCGCGAATGGCTCTACGCCCGAATGCCCGCTCATCGAGGCGCTGTTCGATCCGACCTCGGGCAAGGGCAATGCACATACGGCCGGGCGAGCCAAGCCCAAACGGCCCAGCCCTCTGGTATCCCGCCGTGGCAGGAGCGGCTGAGGTCACTTCTCCCCTGCCTGCGACAGCCGGCGAGCCGCCAAAGCGGACAACGCTCCGACCGAGCAAGGCCGGGCACGCGAGGGCAAGCTGGTTTACTCCGGGCCGCCCGTAATCTCTTAAGAGCATTGCCGACAGGCTTTGGCCTCCGTTGAGCCTCGCGGCTTGTTTTCGACTTCCGGCGGCTCGTGGTCCGAGACTTACGTCCCACCGCCACGGAGGCGGCGGTAAAGAGCATGGACGGCGTCGCTGAAGTCGCCGGCCTCATGTTTCAGGCAGAAGTCGCGTAGGAATTCGGCTTGCAGCCCGAGGGGGAAGTCGGCCGGCGCCAGGTCCAGGCCCTCGTCGACCCCTGGCGGAGCCCGGACAAGGGCGCCGCTCATGAACCCTTGCGCCCAGGCGAGATAATCCCGCTCGGCCGACGGCGCCGCGGCGATCTCGGCGTTGAAGCGGGTGCATGTCGAGGCCCCGATGCCGACGATCTTGACCGACTGCGCCTGGGCACAGCTTGCCGATAGCAGGGCGGCCGCCGCCAGCGTCACCTGACGATGCATTCGGGATCCTTTCGTTCGGCGCGCCGGTAGCTTGACGGAACGGGCGTCAAAGGCTCGGCTTGTCGACATGTTTGCCGGGCGCGGAGGCGCCCGATCGCGGGTCGCGCGTTCAGACGGCGAGTTGCGGTGCCTCCCGGGCCAGCGCCTCGTCCTCGACCTGGATCGTGACGTGCTCGACCGCGTGGTCGCCCTTCATAATCTTGCGGACCGCGCGCACCACGGACGGCGCCTCGGCAAGGTCGTGCACCACCACATGCGCGCTCATCGCGTCGAACCCGGAGGTGAGCGTCCAGACATGCAGGTCGTAGACCCGGCGCACGCCGGGGATGGCCTCGATCCCGGACCGGACCCTGCCGAGGTCGATGTGGGCCGGCGTGCCCTGCAGCAGGATGTGGACTGCCTCGTTGAGGAGGTTCCAGGTCCTCGGCACGATGAAGAGGCCGATGGCGGCGCCGACGATGGGGTCGGCCACGCGCCAGCCCGTCGTCATCACGATGATTGCGGCCAGGATCACGCCGAGCGAGCCCAGCATGTCGGCGAACACCTCGTAGTAGGCGCTTCTGAGGTTCAGGCTGTCCGAGGTGCCGCCCGACAGGATGCGCATGCTCGCGAGATTCACGCCGAGGCCGATCACCGCGACGAGCATCATCGGCCATCCGAGGATCTCGGGCGGATCTACGAACCTCCGGTAGGCCTCGTAGAGAATGTAGGCCGTGACGAGGAGGAGGACGACCGCGTTGGCGAGCGCGGCAAGGATCTCGAAGCGCAGGTAACCGAAGGTCTTGCCCGGCGTCGGCGGCTTGGCGGCAAAATGGATGGCGATCAGCGAGAGTGCGAGGCCGCCCGCGTCGGTCACCATGTGCGCGGCGTCCGCAAGCAGGGCGAGGCTACCCGTCAGCAGGCCTCCCACCACCTCCGCCACCATGTACGCCAGCGTCAGGGCGAGCGCCCAGGCAAGCCGTGTCTTGTGACGACCCGCCGGCGTCCCGGCGGGAAGGCTGCCGCCATGCGAATGCCCGTGTCCCATTCTGTTCCCTTACCGGCGTCGGACCATGGATCACGCGTCCGGCTCGCCGACCTGTCGGAGATCCTCGCAGTGGACGGCCTCGTCCTGGAGGGGATTGCGCGGTTTGGACGTCGTCGCGGACGCGAACGGCATCCGTCTGATCTGCAGCGGCTGATGGTCGTGGGTGATGCATCGGGGCCTGATCGTGCCGGAATCCGCGGCCGATGACACTGACGTCGCCAAGACGAGGGCCGCGACGCCGAGGGTTGTAGCCTCCGTCATTCCGCTGCCACCTTGAACGGTGCCCCCGGCGCCGTCGTGGGCGCCGAAACCGTTCCCTTCGACCCGAGGGCCGGCTTCGCAAAGCGAGCGTAGAGGGCCGGCAGCACGACAAGGGTCAGGAGCGTCGCGCTGATGAGGCCGCCGATGACCACGGTCGCAAGCGGCCTCTGAACCTCGGCGCCGGTGCCGGTCGCGAGCGCCATCGGGACGAAGCCGAGGGAGGCCACCAGCGCCGTCATCGCCACGGGGCGGAGGCGGGTCATCGCCCCCTCCAGGATCGCCTCGCGCAAGGGTCGGCCCTCCTGCATCAGCTGCTTGATGAAGACGAGCATGACGAGGCCGTTGAGCACGGCGACCCCGGAAAGGGCGATGAAGCCGACCGCCGCGGGCACGGAGAACGGCATGTCCCTGAGCCAGAGGGCAATAATACCCCCCGTCAGCGCGAGAGGCACCGCGCTGAAGACAAGCAGCGCATCCCGGGGCGAGCCCAAGGCCGAGTAGAGCAGGAGGAAGATCAGGAAGAAGCAGGCGGGCACCACCACCATCAAGCGCTGACGCGCCGCGGCGAGGTTCTCGAACTGCCCACCCCATGTGATCCAGGAACCGGCCGGCAGGTTGACCTCCGCCGCCACCTTGGTCTGTGCCTCGGCCACGACGGCGCCGATGTCGCGACCACGGACGTTGGCGGTGACGACGATCCGACGCTTGCCGTTTTCGCGGGAGATCTGGTTCGGGCCTTCCGAGAAGATAAAGGAGGCCACCTGCTTCAAGGGCACCGAGGCGGCACGGCCGTCCTTGCCCGCTGGCAGGGAGACCGGCAGGTTCTTCAGGGCCTCGATATCGCTCCGGACAGTCTCCGGCAGCCTGACCACGATATCGAACCGGCGGTCGCCCTCGAACACAACCCCCGCCTCGCGGCCGCCGATGGCGGCGCCCACGACATCCTGAACCGCGAAATGACTCAGGCCGAGGCGGGCGATCTCGGCCTTGTCGACCTTGATTTCCAGGGATGGCAGGCCGGTGACCTGCTCGACCCGGACGTCCTGCGCGCCCTCGACACCGCGAAGGACGGTGGCGACCTGGTTGGCCGCCGGCAGCATCGTGTCGAAGCTCTCGCCGAACACCTTGACCGCGAGGTCGCCGCGCGTTCCAGCGAGGAGCTCGTTGAAGCGCATCTGGATGGGTTGCGTGAACTCGTAGTTGTTGCCGGTGACCTTGCCGACGGCCTTCTGGATGTCCTCGATGAGTTGATCCTTGGAAAGGTTTGGGTCGGGCCATTCGCCCTGCGGCTTCAGGATGATGAAGTTGTCCGACACGTTGGGCGGCATGGGGTCGGAAGCGACCTCGGCGGTACCCGTCTTCGAGAACACAAAGGCCACCTGCGGGAACGAGCGAACGACGCCCTCGACCGCGAGCTGCATATCCTGCGACTGCGTCAGCGAAGTCGAAGGGATGCGCATCGCGTGCATGGCGATGTTCTTCTCGTCGAGTTGGGGGATGAATTCCTGCCCGAGCTTCCCGAACAGGAGACCGCTCGCCAGGAAGAGCAGCACCGCGCCGCCGATGACCGGCAGGGGATGACGAACGGCGCCGCCGAGCGCCGGGCGGTAAGCCGCCTTGAGGCCTCGGATAAGGATATTCTCCTTCTCCTGGACCTTCCCCGTGATGACAATGGCGATGAGGGCCGGCACGAAGGTGAGGGAGAGGACGAAGGCGCAGGCCAGCGCGATGATGACGGTCAGCGCCATCGGGGCGAACATCTTGCCCTCGACCCCCGTGAAGGTCAGGAGCGGCACGTAGACGAGCATGATGATCGCCTGCCCGTAGACCGAGGGCTTGATCATCTCCTCGGCCGACCGTTGAACGGTGGCGAGACGCTCCTCAAGACCGAGCTTGCGCCCGAGCTCGTGCTGCTTCTCGGCGAGGTGCCGGAGCGAGTTCTCGGCGATGATGACGGCGCCATCCACGATGAGCCCGAAGTCGAGCGCCCCGAGGCTCATCAGGTTGGCGCTGATCCTCCCCTGCACCATGCCCGTCATCGTCATCAGCATCGCCACGGGAATGACCAGCGCCGTGATCACGGCCGCGCGGAAGTTACCCAGCAGCAGGAAGAGGACCGCAATGACGAGCAGCGCGCCCTCCGCGAGGTTCTTGGCGACCGTCTTGACGGTGGCGTCGACCAAGAGAGTGCGGTTGAGGACGGTCCTGACCTCGACGCCCGGAGGCAGGGTACGGGCGATCTCCTTGAGTCGGGCATCGACCGCGGCGGAGACCGTACGGCTGTTGCTGCCGATCAGCATCAGGGCGGTGCCGACCACGGCTTCCTCCCCGTTCTCGCTCGCCGAGCCCGTTCGCAGCTCGCGGCCGATCCGGACCTCGGCCACGTCGGCGACCCTGACGGGCACGCCGCCGCGGGTCGCGACGACGATCTGGCCGATCTCGTCCATGCTCTCGATGCGGCCGCCGGAACGGACGACGTAGCCCTCTCCGTTCCGCTCCAGGTACCCCGCGCCGCGGTTCTGGTTGTTCTGCTCGACGGCTTCCGCAACGTCCTTGAAGGAGAGGTTCAGGCCGATCAGCTTCGCCGGGTCCGGCTGGATATGGTACTGCTTCTTGTAGCCACCGATCACGTCGACGCCGGCAACGCCTGGCACCGTCTTCAGCTGTGGGCCGATCACCCAGTCCTGTACCGTTCGCAGGTAGGAGGCACGCTCGAACGGCTGGGCCAGGCGCTGTCCCTCGGGAGTGAGATAGCTGCCGTCCGCCTGCCATCCGGGCTGGCCCGGCTTGGCGGGCTTGCGATCCTCCGGCCTGCCGAAGTGGACCGTCCACATGTAGATCTCGCCGAGGCCCGTCGAGATCGGACCCATGTGGACTTCCGCGCCGGGCGGCAACGTGGCCTTGGCCTCCCCGAGGCGCTCGTTGACCTGCTGGCGCGCGAAGTAGAGGTCGGTGCCCTCCGAGAAGACCGCCGTGACCTGTGCGAAGCCGTTGCGTGAGAGCGAGCGCGTGTATTCCAGTCCGCGGATGCCGGCGAGGGCCGTCTCGATGGGATAGGTGACCTGTTTCTCGACGTCGAAGGGCGAGAGCTGCGGCACCACCGCGTTCACCTGGACTTGATTGTTGGTGATGTCCGGGACGGCGTCGATGGGAAGCCGAGTCAGCGAAAAGATACCGAAGGCCGCGGCCGCGAGAGAGAGCAGCACGACGAGCCAGCGCTGGCGGACCGAGAAGCCCAGGATGCGGTTGATCATGATCCGGACTTCCTAGTGGACGTGCTCGGCTTCGGACTTGCCGAGCTCCGCCTTCAGGATGAAGGAATTGGCGACGGCGACTTCGTCGCCGGGATCCAGTCCGAACACGACCTCGACGGCCTCGTCGTCGCCCTTGCCCAGCACAACCTCGCGCTTCTCGAAACCGATCTTGGTTCGAACGAACACAACCTGCTCGCCCTCGATGGTCTGCAAGGCGCCACGGGGCAGCCGCATGTCGACGGGCATCTCCTCGACCGCGACCTTGACGGTCGCGTAGGAGCCGGGCCGCCAGACCATGCCCTCGTTGACCACGGACGCGATGACCTTGGCCGAGCGGGTCTCGGCGTTCAGCATGGGGCTCACGAACACGATCTTGCCTTGGGTCGTCGGTCCCCCGTTGCCGGCTGTCAGGGTGACGGGTTGTCCCTGGCGGATCGCGCCAAGGTCTGAGGTCGGCACCGCGAGCTCGACCCAGACCTGGGAGAGGTCTGCGATGGTGTAGATCTCCTTGATCTGTCCCTCGCCGTTGACGGGCGCCCCGACGTCGACTTGGCGCTCCACGACCTGCCCGGAAATCGGCGCACGGATCTCGTAGCGCTGCAACCCGAGCTTCGGCGCCCGATCGAGGCCCAGGAGGTGGTCCTCGTGGCCCGAGGCCACCTTCGTCGACGCGGGCGGCGGCGCAGACAGGGCCGCGACCTCCTTGTCGGGCACCCCGAGGGCGGAGAGCTTCTGGCGAGCCAGATCCACCTTGAGCCGCGCCTCGATCAACGTGGTTCGCGCCTTGAGGAAGACCTGCTCGGCCGAGATGCCCTTGTCCCGGAGCGCATGGTCGCGCTCGAACAGGTTTTCCTGCAGTTCCTTACCGACGAAGGCCGCGATGAATTCGTTCTTCGCCTCCGCCACCTCGCGGCTATCGAGCACCGCGACGACCTCGTCCTTCCTGACCGGATCGCCAAGACGCTTGTGAAGCTCCGCGACGGTTCCGACGACGCGCGCCGCCACCCGGGCCACTCGATCTGCGTCTGGAGTGACGACTCCCGGGACGGTGAGCCTGCGCGAGAGGATGCCCTTTTCGATCGGCGCGACCTCGACCTTCGCGCTCGTGATCTGCTCCGGCGTCATCAGGATAGCGCCTTCGGGCGCCTCCTCCTTGTCGCCCGGACCATGCGCGTGTCCGGCATGGCCGGACGGCTTCTTGGCCGGACCATGCGAGTGTCCCGCGTGCCCCCCTGACTTCTCCGCCGGCTTCTCGCTTTCCGCCGGACCAGCTGCGAGGGCCATGATTCCGGTGGAGGCGGCCCAGGACCTTACTGTCTGCGGCAGCTCGGGCACGAAAGCGCCGAGCGCCAAGCCCGCACCGAGGGTCGCTGGGATCAACAGAAATCGAAACATGGTACGTTCCCACATTGCCACGACAGGCTTTGATCGGGACATGTCGCGCAGCGAGGGCCGGCGCGCGCATCGAGACGTGACGCCCCGGCCGTCGCCGGGACCGGAGGCATACGAGGACGGCCAGGCGCCGCCGCTGCGGCTCAGGCGCGAGGCGGCTTGTGCGGCGGCGTCAAGGCGCACGCGCAGGCCGGACGTTGAAGTCTCGGGAAGGCGACCCGTGACACCTCCGCCTTCTCCCGGAGCGCATAGTAGTCGGCCGCCACTAGCTGGTGACCGGCACATTGCGCGCAGTGATGCGCAACACTTTCGTCAGACGAAGACGGCGCTTCGGATGATGGCCCCTGCAAGGAATGGTGGGCGCCCACTGCATGGTCGTGCGGATGGCCTGCGAAAGCCTCTGTGACTGGCAGCGCCAGGAGCAACAGAACGACGAAGGCAAGGAGCCGGGCGGCCAGCAGCAGGCGGGTGCTGGCCGCAGCGCAAGCACTCCCCTTCTGCTGCATGGCCGATGCGAGTCCCACTGCTTGCCCTTGTTCCGCTATTTCGCGTCGACGCTATACCGTCCTTTGCCGGCATCGCCGGATGGCGATTTCAGCGTGACCGTCGCACGAACTTTGCCGTCGACGCTGAAATCCATCTTACCAGAAAGGCGGTTGTCCCCGGAAGGTGTCAATTCGACGGTCTTCTGCTCGTTGCCCTTAGCCAGCACCACGGCTGTGGCCGAGAACTTCGACGTGTCGACCTTCTTTTCCTGCCCATCGACGATGTACAGCATGAGGTCGGAGCCCTTCACGACGAGTTCCGCCTCGTAGGGACCGATGTCCTTGATCTGACCGCCGTTCGCCGCAGCGTGGGAATGGCCCTGCGCATGGACTATTGCGGAGGTCGAAAGCAGCGCGACCGCCGCGAGGGTCGTACGGAACACCCACTGTATCAATGGCATGCGTGTCATCCTTGAAGTCTCCCTTGCAAGTCTTGTCGTCGAATCGGACCTGACGCCCGCGTTCAGGCTCCCTGCATCGAACCCGATATCGCCGGATCTGTCATGCCGGTTCACGACAGGCCCGACCCTTCTCGAACCCTGCGTCGAGGGCGAAATTGCACATCACCGGCATGGGTGGCCGCGGCAGGTTTCCTTATTGATCAGTGGGCCGCGACATGAGGCATCCCCTCCTCGGCCTGAGACCTCTCGTATTCCTGCCGACGCCGGCGGTGAGGTTCGCCCGATATCACGAGGCCGGACACCGCCCGCTCAGGCATGACCGCGCAGGGCGCCAAGATCACGGTGACCACCGGTATCTCGTCGTCAGCCGACAAAATGGCCGTCGCGGCAGGGACGGGTAGGAACGCTGCCCTTCCAACAGCCCTTGCAACACGATGACGACGACCGGGAGGAATGGGGGGCCGCCCCGGCTCTGGGTCCGGGGCGGGCGGTTCACGGCACGAGAGGGGGCACAACCGCACCGCGAAGGCTTTGGACAGGAGCTGGCCGGCCCTCCGCGGCCAGGGCGTAACCGATGCCGCCGGTCAGCAGCACGAACACGACCACGAGGGGAAGCATCCGCATCGGTGCGTCCTCACGGTCACGTGGGGTTCCCGCCCCTGGTTACTTCTTGTCGTGAGAATGACCGTGGGCGTGGCCATCGTTGGCGGAGTGGACGGGCTTTCCGTCCCTGCCGACCTCGCGGGCCTCGCTCACGCGCGGATCGTCCCGATGGGACGGACCGCCGGAAACGCTGCCCGTATTGGGGACCCGGAGCTCAGGCCTGTCCGCGTTGCCGTGACCATCGGCGGCGAGGGCCGGGGCCGCGATACCCGTTACCAGGCCAATGGCGAGAAGAGCCGCAAAGGTCCGCGTCATGACGTTCGTCTCCAAGGTTCCGGCGTCCTCTCTGGCCGCCTGCGAGAGTGGAGATAGCAATCTTGGTTGACACCCGCGTGCCGCGTTCGTGACAAAGTGTGTCAGCGCTTCGTGCGCGGCAGCGACACCTGTGCCCGCAGGCCGCCTTCGGGGCGATTTGCCAGGGTGATGATGCCCTGCTCGTCCTCGAAGATCCGACGCGCAATCGTGAGGCCAAGCCCCGTGCCCCCGGTATTGCGGTTCCGAGACGCCTCAAGCCGGGTGAATGGTTCGAAGACCTTGGCCACGTCATTGGACGCGATACCGGGGCCGTCGTCCTCGACGGTCACCAGGAGTTCGTCCTCATCAACCACGAGCGAGAGACGGGCGCGGGTCCCGTAGCGCACGGCGTTATCGACGACGTTGTCGAGCGCGCGCCGCATCGCGACCGGGCGCACGGTCGCGAGGGCTCGTCCTGGGCCCTCGTAGACGACGTCTCGGCCGGCGTCGCAGGACGCATCAGCGATGCTCATCAGCAGGCTTGCGATGTTGACGACCTGGCGGGGCTCGGGATCGGCGTCGCCGCGCAGATAGGCCAGCGTCGAATCGACCATGGCCAGCATGTCGTCGAGGTCCGAGCCCATCGCTCGGCTTTCGGCCGGGTCGGCTATGCCGTCGAGGCGCAGGCGAAGTCGCGCGATAGGGGTGCGCAGGTCGTGAGAGACGGCCGCCAAAGCCTGGGTCCGTTCCGTGACCAGCCGATGGATACGCGCCTGCATCGCGTTGAGTGCCCGGGCGATCTCGCGGGTCTCGTCGGGGCCGGCCTCCCGAATCGGAACGACCTTTCCGTGTCCGATTTCTCCTGTTGCACGGGTGAGATCGCGAAGCGGACCCGCGATCCGGTGCATCAGGATGACGGCGGCGACGCCGACCAGGATGGCCATCGCCGTGGACAGGTAGGCCCAGGGTCCGATCCGGGCGAGGCTCGGCGCATGCGCGGAGCGAAAGGTCAGGAAGCTGCCGTCGGCCAATGCCAGTGCGCCGGTCAGGTCTTCCTGATGGGCGACCTCGTCGCCGACATCCATTGCAAGTGCGAGCCCCTTCCCGAGATCCGGGTCCAGGGAAATCATCCGGGTCCGCAGCGACCAAAGTCCGGGATCGGCCGTCTCGTCCTGGCTCAAGGGCGAGGTCGCGGACCAACTTAATTCAAAATGCGGCGACGACAGAGCCTTCGCCTCTGCGTCGCGCTCGGCCGGGGGCCGACGCAGGACCGCCTCGCGGGCCAGCGTGAGTTGATTGGCGACTTGCCTGGCGAAGGCATCGTCCGCCGCGGCCGCGGCGGATCGGCGATAGAGCAGCAACGCCCCGCCATGGACAGCGAGGATCGCCATGAGCAGCACCGCAACCGTGCGCGCCTCAAGACTCCTTGCCAAGTGCGCAAGGCGTCTCACGCGCGCTCGACCTTCGATGCCAGCATGTAGCCGGCCCCACGCACGGTCTTGATGACGGGTGGCAGGCCCTCGGGCGGTTCGAGCTTGCGCCGAAGGCGACTGACGAGGGTGTCGACGCTGCGGTCGGACGGAGAGGCGAGGCGGCCGCGGCTCATCTCCAGGATCTGTTCGCGGCCGAGCACCCGCCCAGGATGCTCCAGGAAAACAAGGAGCAGATCATACTCCGCGCCCGAAAGGTCGATCGCGGCGCCCTCCGGATCGGTCAAGATGCGGGCGCGCAGGTCGAGGCGCCAACCTGAGAAGGCCAGGCAGTCGGGCCTTGCGGTCGGCCCGCGAACCGGATGGGTGCCCCGCCGGAGCACCGCCCTGATTCGTGCCAGCAATTCCGCCCGCCCGAAAGGCTTCGTGATGTAGTCGTCGGCCCCGATCTCCAAGCCCACAACCCGATCAATCTCTTCCGTGCGCGCCGTAACCATGATGATGGGGACCGCGCTTGTCTCACGGAGTGTCCGGCAGAGATCGAGTCCCGAGCCACCTGGCAGCATGACATCAAGGATCACGAGGTCGTAGGCCACGTCGCTGGCCAATTGGCGCATCTCGTGACCATTCCGGCAGCCGGTCACGCGAAAGCCGTTCTCACGCAGAAGCTTCGTGATCAGCGTCCGTATGTCGTCGTCGTCCTCAACGATCAGGACATGTTGACCGGCCGTATCCATAGACCCCTTGATCTTCGGCGAATTCGGCTCCTGTGACGGCGGGGGGAACCTTTCGGCGCGCACCTGCGCTGATCGTCAGATCTCTTCGCGTCTGCCGTCCAGAGAACCAGTGACCCGCCGGGTTGTGGTTGATGCCAGCAAAAGGGCCGGATTAAGTGCAAACGGAACCCCCTGCTGACCCTGGTCAGCAG
>NZ_BPQP01000091.1 GCF_022179305.1 Methylobacterium iners | reverse complement strand
TCGAAGTGTTCTCTCCTACCTGACGAAGCCATTGACGGACCAGATCGCGAAGGCCTGGCGGGAGCGCTGAGGCGGAGCGACGGTTCCGAGGCGAGGGCAAGCCCTGCCTCGAAGCCTTGCCTCAAGACCCCGAATGCTGATATGGCGACCGCCTTTCCGCGATTGCGTCGTCCGCCATCGCCGGGGTGCTCCCGCGGCGTCCCGTATCCGTGACCCCTTTTCGACAGGCGGCCTTAACCGGGCCGACGTGAGACCGATGAAGATTCGCAACTCCCTCAAGTCCCTGCGCGGCCGCCACCGCGACAACCAGATCGTCCGCCGCAAGGGCCGGGTCTACGTGATCAACAAGACCCAGAAGCGCTTCAAGGCCCGCCAGGGCTGAGCCTGCGCTCAAGACGCGGCAAGCGGGCACGTTGACGACGGCCGGCGGGGCGGGGAAGCTCCCGCCCATGGCTGCTCCGCGTCCGCTCCGGTCCCTCGCCCTCGCGGCCCTCGCCGCGCTCCTGTCGACGACGGCGCAGGCGCGGCCCGCGCCGGGGGCCGCTGCGCCGCAGAAGGCGCAGGCGCCCGTCACGCTGGACGAACTCTACGCGCGCCTCAAGGCGGCGGAGGACGATGCTGAAGCCAAGGGTATCGCCAAGCTGATCGAGCGCCGTCAGGACCGATCCGGCAGCGCGACCGTCGACCTCCTCACCGAGCGTGCCCGCCAGGCGATGAGCGGCGGCGACCTGCCCCTCGCCATCGAGCTCATGGACCGCGCGACGACCCTGGAGCCCGACTGGTCGGAGGGCTGGAACCGGCGGGCCTCCGTGTTCTGGCGGCTGCAGGACCATGCCAGCGCCATCGCCGACCTCAAGCGCACCCTCGTCCTCGAACCGCGCCACTTCGAGGCCTGGGCCGCCCTGGGCCGGATCTACCAATCGATGGATGACAAGCCCCGGGCGCTCGAGGCCTTCCGCCGCGCCGCGGCGCTCTACCCGCGCATGGACAACCTCCAATCCGCGATCAACCGGATCGCGCCGGACGTCGACGGCCGCGACCTCTAGCGCATGCTGATCCTGCGCTGGCTCGGCCTCGTCGCGGCGGGCCTCTTCGGCCTGGTGGCCATCCTCCTGGGTGCGGCCGCATTGGCGACCCTGGTGATCAGCCTGCGCGTCGCTGCGCGCTTTCCGGCCGAGGGCCCCTTCGTCGCCGTCGGCGGCGGGCGGCTGGCCTATCTCGAGGCGGGCCCGCGGGAAGCGCCGCGCGGGACGGTGGTGCTCCTGCACGGGGCCTCGGCCAATTCCGCCGACCCGATGGAAGGCGTCGGCCGGCGCCTCGCCGCGCAAGGGTTCCGGGTCCTCGCCTTCGACCGGCCGGGCTTCGGCTGGAGCGACCGCCTGACCGGCGCCGCGATGGCCTCGCCGGGGCCGCAGGGCGAGGCGATCGCAGAGGCGCTGGAGCGGCTCGGGGTCGGGCCGGCGATCGTACTCGGGCATTCCTGGGCCGGGGCGCTGGCGGCCCGCATCGCGCTCGACCATCCGCAGCGCGTCTCCGGCCTCGTCCTCGTCTCGCCGGCCGCCCTGCCCTTCCCGGCCGAGCGGGTGCTGCCCTGGTACTGGCGCCTCGCCGTCTCGCCCCCCGTGACCTGGCTGCTGACCCGGACGGTGGCGCCGGTGATCGGCCTCTACTACCTGCCCCGGGCGGGACGGGCGGTGTTCGCGCCCCAGGAGCCGGTGCCCGACTACGTCGAGCGCAGCCGCGCCGCCCTGGTGCTGCGGCCGGGCACGGCGCTGGCCAACATCCAGGACCTCGTCGGCCTCGGCCCCGCGCTGAAGGAGCAGGCCCCGCGCTATCCGGGCCTGCGCGTGCCCACGACCGTCGTCGCGGGCGAGGCCGACCCGATCGTTCGCACGGCCTCCCAGGCCGCGCCGCTCGCCGCGATGATCCCCGGCGCCCGGCTGGTGGTCCTGCCCGGCATCGGCCACATGGTGCAGTACGTGGCCGCCGAGGCGGTGGCCGCGGAGGTCGGCGCGCTGGCCGACCGGATCGCGGCCCCCGCCACGAACGGCCGCTGAGCCGGGCCTTCGCGTCAGGCCTTGGCCGCGTGCTCGCGCGTCACGAAGGCGATGCGCACGAGGTTCGTCGCGCCCGGCGTCCCGAAGGGCACGCCCGCCACCACGATGATCCGGTCGCCAACCTCGGCGAAGCGCTCGCGCACCGCGAACTTGCCGGCGCGGAAGGCCATGTCGTCGACGTCGCTGGCGTCGTTCGTGACGATGGGGTGGGTGCCCCAGACCATCGCCAGGCGCCGCGCGGTCTCGCGGCGGGGGGTCAGCGCGATGACGGTGGCGTTGGGCCGCGAGCGCGCCAGGCGCAGGGCCGTCGAGCCGGAGCTCGTCCAGGCCATGATGCAGGTGAGGCCGAGCGCGTCGACCATCTGGTGGGCGGCGGCCGCGATGGCGTCGGAGGCGGTGGCGTCCGGCTCCGAGCGCTGCGCGGTGAGGATCGTCCAGTAGAGGGCGTCCTTCTCCACCTGCTCGGCGATGCGGCTCATCATGGAGATGGCCTCGATCGGGAAGCCGCCCGACGCGCTCTCGGCCGAGAGCATCACCGCGTCGGCGCCCTCGTAGACGGCGGTGGCGACGTCGGAGACCTCGGCCCGGGTCGGGACGGGGGCGGTGATCATCGATTCGAGCATCTGCGTCGCGACGACGACGGGCTTGCCCTGGCGGCGGGCGCCGCGGGTGATCCGCTTCTGGACGCCGGGCACCTGCTCGAGGGGCATCTCGACGCCGAGGTCGCCGCGGGCGACCATGATCCCGTCCGAGATCTCGATGATCTCGTCGAGCCGGCTCAGCGCCTGCGGCTTCTCGATCTTGGCCATCACGAGCGCGCGCCCGGCGCAGATCTTCTTGACCTCGGCCATGTCCTCGGGCCGCTGCACGAAGGAGACGGCGATCCAGTCGGCGCCGGCATTGAGGCCGGCCTCGAGGTCGCCGCGGTCCTTCTCCGTCATCGCCGCGACGGGGATGACGGTGTTGGGCAGCGAGACGCCCTTGCGGTTGGAGATGCGGCCGCCGACCTCGACCCGCGTCACGGCCCGGCCCTCGCCGACCTCGGTCACGGTGAGGCGCAGCTTGCCGTCGTCGATGATGATGGTGTGGCCGGGCTCCAGCGCCTGGAGGATCTCGGGGTGAGGCAGGAAGACCCGCGCCGCGTCGCCGGGCGTCGGGTCGCTGTCGAGGACGAAGGTCGCGCCGTTCCCGATCTGCGCCGCGCCCTCGGCGAAGGCCCCCAGCCGCAGCTTCGGCCCCTGCAGGTCGACGAGGATCGCGATGGGGCGCTTGGCCTCGCGCTCGATGGTGCGGATGACCTCGATCTTCTCCGGCAGCTTCTCCCGCGGCAGGTGGCTCATGTTGAGGCGAAAGACGTCGGCGCCGGCGTGGAACAGCTTCGCGATCATCTCCGGGCTGTCGGAGGCGGGCCCGAGGGTCGCGATGATCTTCGTGCGGCGTGAGCGCTTCAACCCGGCCTCCCTGGCGATTCGGAACGCCCTTCCGGTCCAGCCGGCCGAACCAGGGCGAGCGGCCAAGAGCACCGGTGACCGCGTCGCGTCAAGCTGTCCGCGAAGCGGGAGGCCATCGCGGCGCTGCATGGCGGCGGCGTGTCGGTGCCGGGCACGCGTCATCGGCTCCG
>NZ_BPQP01000090.1 GCF_022179305.1 Methylobacterium iners | reverse complement strand
CCCGGAATGACATCGGAGGATCAAACTTCGCCGCGGTGGACAAGTTCGAAGCCCTGACCGGTTTTGGGCTCAGCCAGCTGAGGCCCTCAATCCGGCAGAACGAGCACGACCGGATCGATCGGCACGACGATGCAATCCTCCGCCGAGCCGTCCTCGTGGACCAACATGGCGAAGGCTTTCGGCGCTGCGATCGTCGTCATGTGCGCGTGCCAGGCGCCGGCGCGATAATGGACGCCGAGATGGCCGGGCACCCTGAGCGCGAGCAGCGCATCCGGGTCCGGCCGCCCGTCCCGGTCCGGCGCCACCACCACGAGGTAGTCGCCGCCGCCCAGGGGCAGGAAGGTCTGGCTCGAATGCGGGTGCCGCTCCAGCGCGCGCAGCGGCATCGTCTCCGCGAAGGGCAGGCTTCGCACGAGCGCCAGGTTCGCCGGCACGCCGGGACGGGTATTCTCGAGGCGTGCGGCCCCGTCCTGGCGCAGGCCCCCGACCGGGGCTTCGAGCAGCGTCCCGAACGGCGCGAAGGCCTCGGGCGTCATGGGCTGGATCGCGAGGCGGCAGGCGGGAGCGTCAATCATCAGGTTGATCCCTCAACGGCGTCGCGCGGCTTCCGCGGCGATGCGCAGGAGGGCGCTCGAGGCATGGGCGTGCGCCAGCTCCGGGTCGGCGCGCCGGCAGGCCAGGACGGCCTCCTGCAGCAGCTGCACGGCTTGGCGGAGCGCGCCCGGCGACCAGCGCGCGAGCTGCGTCTCGACGAGCGCTTTGCGCCGGAAATGCAGGCCGCGCCAGTTCGCGGCCATCGCGCCCGGGCTCTGCCCCTCGCCGGCGAGCCGCACGCTGAGCAGGGTGAGGGCATGACGCAGGGCGGCGCCGAGCATCGCGGAAGGATCGAGGCCCTCGTGCCGGAAGCGGCGGCCCTCCTGCTCGACCTGCCCCGTCTGGCCGGCGAAGGCGGCGTCGATCAGGGTGTTGAGCACGCTGCCGGCGACGTCGCTCACCACCGCCTCGACGTCGTCGAGACCGACGCTGCCCCGGCCGTGGGCGAAGAGCGCGAGCTTCTCGATCTCGGAGAGGCTGGCGCCGCGGTCGCCCCCGAGGCTGCCGGTCAGGACCTCGCGGGCCTCGCGGTCGATGCGCAGGCCGTGCTCGCCGAGCGTGCGGTCGATGAGCTCGGCCAGCGCCCGCTCGTCGTCGGCGTAGCAGGGCAGGGCGAGCGCGTTCGTGGCGCGCTCGCAGAGGGTGCGCAGCGGCGCCGATTTCGCGAGGTCTCCGGCCTCGACCACGATGCGGGTCGTCCCCGTCTCCGCCGCGAGGACCGCCTCGACGGCCGGCGCGTAGTTGCGCGTCCCGGGTCTCACCCAGATCGTGCGCGCGTCGCCGAACAGGCCGATCGTGCCGGCCTCGTCGACGAGGCGCCCGGGATCGGCCGCCAGGGTGTCGCCGTCGATCTTCACCAGGGCGAAGGGATCGTCCGGGTTCGCGCCGAACCGGGCGACGAGACGCCGGGCGCGGTCGAAGACGAGGCCCGTATCCGGCCCGTAGACGAGGACCACGCTGACGCGGGGATCGGGACCGCGCCGAATCAGCGCCTCGACGTCGCCGGCCTTGACGGCACTCATCGGCGGGTCAGGGCTTGGTCACCAGGACGGAGGCGATCCGGGTCTTGATCTGCTCGGAAAGCACCTTGGCCAGCCGGATCTCGGCGTCGCGGGCGGCGCGCAGCGAGGCGAAGCGCTGCACCGAGCGGTCGTAGGTGGCGGTGGAGGTCGCCACGCCCTCGCTGATGATCTTCGTGCCCTCGAGGTTCTCGAGCGAGTACTTGACGGTGGCGACGATGGTGCCGGCCTCGGCGCGGCCCGTCTGCGAGGACACGATCGGGGTCTGCACGGCCTCGCTGCCCTGCATCCTGAGGCGGAAGCGCTTGGGCGAGGGCTGGCCGGAGCCGTCGAGGTCGAAGATGAGCTCGCTGCGCAGGTAATGCCCGATCCGCTCCTGGCCCTGCGCCATGGCGATGTCGTCGACCTGGACGGAGGCGAGCAGCGCCACCATCGACTCGCCGGACGCGGTCGGCCCGTAGAGGGGCCGGAAGCAGGCCGAGAGGCCGAGCGTCGCGGCGCAGACGAGCGCGATGCGCAAGCCGGTCTTGAGCCCGCGCCTTCCCCCTCTTTGGCCTGTCGGAAGCGTCATGTCCGCGTTCGTCCTCAACACCCCTGACCACGCTCTTTACGGCGATCGAGGGTCGCGCGTCACCGGTGTAGCGCCCAAGCTTTACGATTGTCCTGCGGCAGGAACGTGTCCGCGTCCGGGGTACATCCGGTTTCCGGCCCCTCACCTCCGGTTTGGCGCGCGTTTCCCTCTCCCCGCCGGGCGGGGAGAGGCCCGCATGCACCTTGCCGTGCATGCGGGAAGCGTAGGCGCAGCCGCAGCCAGGGTGAGGGGGTCTCCGGATGAGGCACCTTCGGAGACGCCCCCTCACCCTCGGCTGCCGCCTCGCTTTGCCGACGACGAGGTCGGCAAAGCCCTCTCCCCGCCCGCGGGGAGAGGGGGTGCGCACGAGCGTTCCGGGCGACCCAGGACCCACACTCAAAACCGTCCGGCGATCGTGAGACGCACCGCCCGCGGCTCGACCGGGTGGAAGTGGCGGTCGGCGATGCCCTCGGCCGGCTCGCCGCGCAGGCGCGAGGGGTAGAAGTAATCGATCTGGCTCGCCCGTGCGCCCAGCAGGTTGAGCGCGTCGAGCTGCACGCTGATGCCGTTGTCGAAATTGTAGCCGAGGCGGGCATTCACCAGCGTCGTGGCGCGCGACCGGGCGGAATTGTCCTCGATCAGCGGCCGCGGCCCGAAATGGCGCAGGCGCAGGGAGCCGAACCAGCCCGTGCCTTCGCCGAGCGTGAGGCCCGCCGCCGCGATGAAGGTCGGCGCCGAAGGGATGCGGTTGCCGGCCGGGTCGACGTCGGAGAAGCGGGCATTGGTCAGGGTGAGGTCGGCGTCCAGCGAGAGCCAGGGCGTCAGCGCGTAGTGGTTCGTCCACTCGACGCCGAAGCGCCGGCTCGGGCGGCTCGGCTCCGTGGTGCCGGCATCGCCCACGAACAGGTTTTCGGAGTCGAAATCGAGCTGGAACAGCGTCACGGTCGAGAGCAGGCCCTCGATCGCCCGCGTCCTGACGCCGACCTCCGACCCGACCGAGCGCACGAGGAGCGCCACCCGGTCGAGGGGGAAGAGCGGGTTGCCCGGATCGACCGTGATGGTGGCGCCGCGCGCGTCGTTCGAGTGGAAACCCTCGCCGTAATTCACGAAGACTTCGGTGTCGGCCCAGGGCCCGAGCACGAGGCCGAGCTTGGGGCTGACGAGTCCGTCGCGCGCGGTCCCTGAATTCAGCGGGTTGTCGGAGACGACCCTCGCGTCGTAGCCGTCCGCCCGCACGCCGATGCTGGTGCGCAGCCACTCGGTCCAGCGCACGCGGTTGTCGAGGTAGAGCGCGGCGCTGCCCTCCTGCACGCGGTCGTCGCGCACGGTGCCGATCCGGGCGCGGGACGCCGTGTTGAACAGCCCGACGCGGATGTCGTCGAAGCGCGCCTGGATTCCGACCTCGTTCTCCATGGGCAGCCCGAACAGCTCGCCCTTGAAGATCCGGGCGAGCTCGCCGCCCGTGACAATGCGCCGGTCTCGCTGGTGGAATTGGTCGCCGTCGACCGGATTGTCGAGAAAGTAAGTGAAGTTGTTGAAGAGGTTGAGCGTCGAGCGGATGACGTAGGCATTGGCCCGCGTCACCCCGCCGGAATCGGACGCGCTCCAGCGCCCGGAGAGGGAGAGGCGGCTCGCGTCGCCCCCGTCGGTGGGGTCGACGGTGCCGAACCGGCCGATGATCCCCTCCGCGACGGCGCGGGCCGGGATCTGGTTCGTCGCGTTCCAGCGTCCGGCATAGGCCATGCCGGTGGCGGAGAAGCCGTCCAGCGTCGTGCCCTGGCTGTAGCGCACGACGCCGTTGATCTTGCGCAGGCGGTCGGGGACGTCCCAGGGGCCGTCGTAGGCCTGCGCCTCGCCGGCCACGAGCAGGGTGCCATGGCCGAGCGGCGCCGAGGCGATGGCGAGCGCCCGTCTGTAGCCGAAGCTGCCGATGGAGGTGAGCGCCAGGTTGCGCTCGACCTGGTCGAGGTAATCGATCCGCACGGAGCCGGCGGAGGCGAAGTCGCCGTCGCGGACGAAGTAGGGGCCCTTGTGGAACTCGACCGCCCCGACGAGCTCGGGGATGAGGAAGCTGAGGTCGGCGTAGCCCTGGCCGTGGCCGTGGGTGCGCATGTTGACCGGCATGCCGTCGACCTGGATGGCGATGTCGGTGCCGTGATCGAGGTTGAAGCCGCGCAGGAAGTACTGGTTGGCTTTGCCCTCGCCGGAATGCTGGGTGACGATGAGGCCGGGCACCGCCTCCAGCACCTCGCCGGGCCGCGTCACCGGGCGGTTGTTGATCGCCGCCCCGGTGACGACGCCGGCGCTTGAAGCCTGGATCGGCGCGGTGAGAGCCCCGAAGGCCTCGGCGCCGCCGATCCCGCCGGCGCCCCCGGGATAGCCGGCGCTGGCATTCGTGACGAACGGCGCGGCCGAGACGCTGAGTTCGGCGAGATCCGCGCTGGCCTGAGATTCGGCGAGGGCGGGACATGGAGAGGAGACGAGGAGGACGAACGCTGCGGGGCGCAGCGGCGGGATGAGGAGCGACATGCGGACGGGCTCGCGGGGCGAGAGTGGCACGTCACCGCGAACGAAGCCGACCGGGCCGCATGACGCGACCCGTTCGACACCCATCAGGACACCCCGCCCGACGCGGCTCGCGCGTGACCACGACTGACGGCAGGTCTCCTGGCTCGCGGGTCATCGCCCCCCATCGTCTTCCCAGAGGCCGAAGCCTCCAGTGACATGGTGATGAGGGGCTCGCCGCTTACAGTTGCGGGGGCAGCCGCGGCCTCGGGCAATCCTTGCGGACCTGCACCCTCACCGCGTTCCCTTTTGATCCCCGAGGGGAACCGTCGCGTGCATGCTCGGACCGATGCGGGCCCCGGTCAAGATACCGCCACGCTTTGCTCCGCCGCGTGGTCCGCGCGCCACAGGCGCGACCTCGCACCCGTCAGGCGGGGAGGTGCTGCCGCTCCAGGTGCCGGCGCAGGCGCGTGGTCCCGTAAACCTTGGCGAGGCGCTCGCGGGCGGCCCGGACGGGCGGCGCCTCGCGCTCGGCGCAGGCCGCGGCGATGATGCGGAGCGCGTCGGCGACGGTGCGCTCGAGGCGGGTGTCGGCGCCCGTGCGAACGGGCCTCGCGGAGTCGGTGCGGTCCATCTGCTCAATGCCCCTTGCGGTCGTCGTGACCTTCGCCCTCTGGCGGGGCGATGGGACTGAGCATCGGGCTCCCGCTTGGCCGGAACGTGGCAGCTTGGCCGTTCCGGCGAACGCGGCTGGTCAATCGCGGTTGCTGCCCTCGCCGAACCTGTCGCGGCAGACATACCCGACGAAGCATTTCGGGTTGTCGAGGGTGGTCTCGAAGGTCGCCTTCGGCGTGGTGGCCAGCGGGCAGAAGCCGCCGTCGCGCACGATGAAGTCGTAGGTGTGGGGCCCCGTCGTCAGGACGATGGCGCCGCTGCGCGCCACGAGGTCGGCCGCGGCGGCGCAGGTCAGGGCCGGCGTCGCGGGACGCACCTGGGCGATCGCGCCCGATCCCACCAGGAGGGCGGCGGCGGCGGCGAGGCCGGGGAGAGCGGGTTTCATCGCGATCGATCCTGCGGCTTGCACTGATTCCGACGGATGCCCTCCAGAGTGAGGCCTGTCCCCGCCCCGCGCAACGGCCGTCGCGCCGCAGGGCCGGGGTTGATCCGCCGCGACCGGCGCGGCAGACGGGACAGAGGCTCGGCCCCGACGGCGCCGGGCGGCGCTTCCTCGCGCGAGGGCTTCATCATCGTGAGCGGATCAACGGCCCCGTCCCATCATGCCGGCGCGCCGCCGCCGGGCCCCGTGGCAGCACGCTACGGCGCGCTGGTCGCCTCGGGCGCGATCGGGCGCGACCGGGCGCAGGTGCGGCTGGTTCATGCACTCGACCGCTTGGTCCAGGACCTCGAACGGCGCAAGCGCGCCCGCAAGGGCAGCGCGCTCGGTTGGCTGTTCGGCCGGCGCGACGATGCGCCGGGTCCGCCTAAGGGCCTCTACATCTGGGGCTCGGTCGGGCGCGGCAAGACGATGCTGATGGACCTCTTCCACGAGGCGGCGCCGGGGCCGAAGCGCCGGGTGCATTTCCACGGCTTCCTCGCCGACGCCCACGAGCGCATCCACGCCCACCGGCAGGCCCTGAAAGGCGGCGAGGCCAAGGGCGACGACCCGATCCCCGTGGTGGCCGAGGCGCTGGCCGCGGAGGCGACGCTGCTGTGCTTCGATGAGTTCACGGTCACCGACATCGCCGACGCGATGATCCTGGGCCGCCTCTTCACGGCGCTGTTCCGGCACGGGGTCGTGGTGGTGGCGACCTCGAACGTCGAGCCGGACCGGCTCTACGAGGGCGGCCTCAACCGCGCCCTGTTCCTGCCCTTCGTCGAGGCCCTGAAGGACCGCGTCGAAGTCCTGCGCCTCGACGCCCGCGCGGATTTCCGCCTGGAGAAGATCGGCGGCGCCTCGGTCTACCACTTGCCAGCGGACGAGGCCGCGGCCCGGGCGCTCGACGAGGCCTTCAAGGGCCTCACCGGCCGGGCGCGGGGCCGGCCCGCCACGCTCCGGGTGCAGGGGCGCGACGTGCCGGTGCCCGAGGAAGCCGCCGGCGTGGCCCGCTTCGCCTTCGCCGACCTCTGCGCCCAGCCGCTGGGCGCCTCCGACTACATGGCGCTGGCTCGCACGTTCAAGACCATGATCGTCGAGGACATCCCGATCATGGGCGAGGCGAACCGCAACGAGGCCAAGCGCTTCATCACGCTCATCGACACCCTCTACGATTTCCGCGTGAAGCTCATCGCCTCGGCGGCGGCCGAGCCGCAGGGGCTCTACACGATGACGGAGGGCCGCGAAGCCTTCGAGTTCGACCGCACGGTCTCGCGGCTGATCGAGATGCGCTCCTCCGAGTACCTCGCCCTGCCGCACGGCCGGGGCGACGAGGCCTCGGGCTCCAGCGCCGGTCTCGTCGAGACCTGATCGGCCGGCCGGACCGGCCGCGTGCAACGATCCGGCCCTCGACCGCGTTCCCGCCGCGCACTCAGAGCAGCTGAGTTGGGGGAAGAGATCATGTCGGTACGTTTCGCACTGGGCTTCGTGCTCACCGCGGTTGCGGCAAGCGCTACCTCGGCCGCTCCCATGACGGACGAGGACAAAGCCATCCTGCAACAGCAATGCGCGGGCGACTTCACGACCTTCTGCGCCGGCCTGCCGCCCGTCGACGGGCCTGAGACGCAGGCCTGCTTCACGAAGAACATGTCCAAGCTCTCGCCGGGCTGCCAGGGCGCCATCCAGGCCTACAAGAAGAAGGGCTGAGGCCGCAGCCCAGCGCGGTCCTCGGAGCAGGCCTCCTCGCGGCAGCCGGCCGGATCGCGATCCTGCCGGCTGAACGCCCTGACCCGTCGCGCCGAGACCTCTCGCGCGCCTATGCTCGCCCGTATCCCGGTCCCGCAGGTGCGCAGATCGCGCGATGGGCCCGGCATCGTGCCTACCGGACCCACGAGCATGGTCCCAACCACCCACGGCATGTGCGCAACGGCACATACCTTGTCCACGCGCCTGCCGCCCCACGGTTGCGGCACGTCCTCTCCTGTCTAGATCCCTTCCGAAGAGCCGGCACCGCTATCGTCCGCCCGTCGCGAACGGGCGCGAACCCGACGGCCCGACTGGGGGTTGTCGGAGCGATGCCGGTGCGAGCGCCCCCCGCCATCGGCCCGCGGGGCGGCTGAAGACAGGACGAGAGCGATGATCAAACTCACCGTGAACGGCGCGGAGCGCAGCTTCGACGGCGATCCCGACATGCCGCTGCTCTGGTACTTGCGCGACGAGCTCGGGCTGACCGGCTCCAAGTTCGGCTGCGGCGCGGCCCTGTGCGGGGTCTGTACCGTCCATCTCGGCGGAGCGGCCACCCGCGCCTGCGTCACGCCCATCTCGGCCGCCCAGGGCCAGAGCGTTGTGACGATCGAAGGGCTGTCGCCGGACGGCAACCATCCGGTCCAGGCGGCCTGGCGGGAGCTCAACGTCTCGCAATGCGGCTACTGCCAGACGGGGCAGATCATGCAGGCGGCCTCGCTCCTGAACGAGACCCCGAAACCCACCGACGCGGAGATCGACGGCGCCATGAGCGGCAATCTCTGCCGCTGCGGCACCTATCCGCGCATCCGCGCCGCGATCCACAAGGCTGCCGGCAACACTGCGAATTCGGGAGAGCGCCTGTGATCCACGACGCCAAGATGATGCAGAACGCGTTCGCGGCCGAAGCGCCGCCCACGGCGCTCGCCAATGTCAGCCGCCGCGCGATCCTCGGCGGGTTGGGCGGGCTGGTCCTCGCCCTGTCCTGGCGCGAGCCGGCCTTCGCCGAGGACAAGGCGGAGCCGAAGAAGTTCGGCGGCGACGCCATGCCGAACGGCTGGCAGGACAACCCGAAGGTCTTCGTGGCGATCGCGCCCGACGGCACCGTCACCGTGACCTGTCACCGGGCCGAGATGGGCCAGGGCGTGCGCACCTCGATCGCGCTCGTCGTCGCCGACGAGCTCGAGGCCGATTGGGCGAAGGTCCGGGTGACCCAGGCCTGGGGCGACGAGACGCGCTTCGGCAACCAGGACACCGACGGCTCGCGCTCGCTGCGCCACTTCCTGCCCCACATGCGCCATGCCGGCGCCGCCGCGCGCGCGATGCTGGTCCAGGCCGCGGCCAAGCAATGGGGCGTGCCGGCTGACGAGGTCAGGGCCGAGAACCACGTTCTCACCCATGCCAAGTCGAAGCGCTCGATCCCCTACGGCGAGGTCGCGGCCGCCGCGGCCGAACTGCCGGTCCCCGCCCGCGAGAGCGTGACGCTGAAGGACCCCAAGGCCTTCCGCTACATCGGCAAGGGCGAGATCGGCCTCATCGACAACCGCGACATCACGACGGGCCGGGCGATCTACGGCTTCGACGTCCGCGTCGAGGGCATGCTCTACGCGCTCGTCGCGCGGCCGCCCGTCTTCGGCGGCAAGGTCGTCAGCGTCGACGACAGCACGGCGCTGAAGGTGCCCGGCGTCGTCAAGGTCTTCACCATCGGCCCGCCGGAGCTCCCCTCCGAGTTCCAGCCGCTGGGCGGCGTCGCCGTGATCGCCAAGAACACCTGGGCCGCGATGAAGGGCCGCGAGGCCCTCAAGATCACCTGGGACGACGGCCCGAACGCCAATTACGACTCGACCGCCTTCCGGGCGGAGCTCGAGAAGGCGGTGCGGGCGCCGGGCAAGGTCGTGCGCAACCAGGGCGACGTGGACGCCGCGATGAAGGGCGCCAAGACGCGGCTCGAGGCGGAGTACTTCGTGCCTCACCTGGCGCAGGCGCCGATGGAGCCGCCCGCCGCGCTCGTGCAAATCAAGGACGGGTTCTGCGAGGCCTGGACTTGCACGCAGGCCCCGCAGGCGACCCACGATCGCCTCGCCAAGAAGCTCGGGCTCGCCCCCGACAAGGTCCGGGTCAACGTCACGCTGCTCGGCGGCGGCTTCGGCCGCAAGTCGAAGCCGGATTACGTGATCGAGGCTGCGCTCTGCAGCCAGGCGGTCGGCGGCGCCCCGGTGAAGCTCGTCTGGACCCGCGACGACGACCTGCACAACGGCTACTTCCACACCATCTCGGTCGAGCGGCTCGAGGCGGGCCTCGACGCCAAGGGCATGCCCGTGGCCTGGCTCCACCGCTCGGCGGCGCCGACCATCGGCTCGATCTTCGCGGCGGGCGCCAAGAACGCGCTGCCGTTCGAGCTCGGCATGGGCATGGTCAACAACCCCTTCGCGGTGCCCAACGTCCGCCTGGAGAACCCGGAGGCCGCGGCGCATGTGCGGATCGGCTGGTTCCGCTCGGTTTCGAACATCCCGCACGCTTTCGCCATCCAGTCCTTCGTGTCCGAACTCGCCCACGCGGCGGGGCGCGACCCGAAGGATTACCTTCTCGACCTGATCGGCCCGGCCCGGATCATCGATCCGACCGCGATCGGCGACGTCTGGAACTACGGCGAGGACCCGGCCCGTTATCCGATCGATACGGGGCGGCTGCGCCGCGTCATCGAGACGGCGGCGGGCGCCGCCCGCTGGGGCCGCAAGCTGCCGAGCGGGCAGGGCCTCGGCATCGCGGGTCACTACAGCTTCGTCACCTACACGGCGGTGGCGGCCGAGGTCGCGGTGGATGCCAAGGGCGGGGTCACGATCAACCGCATCGACATCGCCGTCGATTGCGGGCCGCAGGTCAATCCGGAGCGGGTGCGCTCGCAGATGGAGGGCGCGGTGGTGATGGGGATGGGCTTGGCCCTCTCCTCCGAGATCACCTTCAAGAACGGGCGGGTGCAGCAGGACAATTTCGACGGCTACGAGATCACCCGGATCGACGCGGCCCCGAAGGCCGTCCATGTCCACCTGCTGCCCAGCACCGACTACGCTCAGCCGCTCGGCGGTGTCGGCGAGCCCGGCGTCCCGCCGGTGGCGCCGGCCATCGCGAACGCGATCTTCGCGGCCACGGGCCGGCGCATCCGGCAATTGCCGATCCGCGATCAGACGAGCGCCTGAGGCCCGCCGCTCGGGCGCGGATTTCGGGTTCGCCCGGGATCCGCGGCCCCCACTCCGACCCGATCGGGCGAGGACGATCGAAGGCCTGGTCAAGGACCCGCTGCCGGCCGCGCGGGTTGAACCCGTGCGGGCGCAGGACGCCGGTGCGGCTGAGCAAGGATGTTTCTCGATGACGCGTATGATTTGGGCTGTAGCCGGCCTCCTCGCCGCAGGACCCGCGCTGGCCTCTCCGTGCTCGGACGGCATCGCGGCGCTGGAGGGTCGGGTGAAGTCGCAGGCGACCGGCGCGATCTCGGCCTCGACCAGCGGCAAGGCCGCGGCCGGCGCGCTGGAAGGTCAGGGCACCGCGGGCGAGACCGGCGCCGCGCCCGTGGCACCACCGGAGAAATCGGCTCAGGCCGGGGAGGGCGGCGAGCGGGCGATGCAGGCCAAGGTCGCCCTCGACGAGGCCCGCACCGCCGACGGCAAGGGTGACGCGAAGGCCTGCACGGAGGCCCTCGACCGCGCCCGGAAGCAGCTCGACGGCGCTCCCTGATCGAGGCGGACCGTATGTGAAAAGGGCGGAGCGCCCGCAAGGGGAACTCCGCCCTAGGGTTCGACCGACGCGTTCGCGCGGCCAGAACCGATCACATGTTGCGCATCATCCGGCGCTTCATCATGCGCCGCTTCATCATCCGACGTTCCATCATCCGCCGCTTCATCATGCGGCGCTCCATCATGCCGACCTGCGTGATCCCCGAGGCATCGGCCTGAACGGCGGTCGGGCCGGCCGGAACGGCGGAGGCAGGCCCGGCAGCCAGCGAGAGGCCGCCGACCAGGGCTGCGGCGGCGAGGGCCAGTTTCATCTTCGTCATGGTGTTTCTCCCGTGAGGCGACTCCGACCGCGTCCTGCGAACGCCGTACAGGGACGGGATGAGCGCGAGGCCCGTCCGTCGCAGGTGGTCTCGTGGCGGCGCCGGCGAGAGATGCCGGCATCCGCGTGCATCGTCCTCGCATTGCGAGCGAGGAGCGGTGGCTTACGCGCGGCGGTAGGAGAAAGTTTCAGGCTCAGGCTCCCGCCGGGAAGAAAACCCCGGGGCGGTGCTCTTGGGCAGCGTGAATCGACTGCCCCCTGAGTGCGAGCCGGGGCGCCGAACGCCGCCCCGGCCGGGCTCAGGCCGCCGCGCCGAGCGCGTGCATGTTCCCATTGAGGCCGGCGCAGAGATCATCCACGGCGGCAAGGTCGAGCGTCTCGCCCGATTGACTGGCGATGGCATCGATCAAGTGATCGTGCCGGGGATCGAAAGGGTGTCCCTGCAACCGATAGTATTGATAATACCTCAATGCCGCTAAAATCGTATCTCGTTCGCGGGGCGTCACGGTAATATTCTGCATTGCTCGAGAAAATCCCTCGTTTCGTGGCAAAATCTCGGGAGGCAACGCAACGACTCACCGAGCTTGGCTTTTGTAGACGTGCGTTCGCGGAGGCGTCCACCACCCCTGCGCCCACGAAACAGTGTGCGGCCCGGACGGTGAGCGGATCGATCCGCCCCAAGTCGTTGGCGGTTCGGCACTTCCGTTTGGCGCCCCGCGCCGCAGATTTATTTCTGCGCCTCACGGCCGCAAATGTCGTTGACAAAGGCGGGTACGATCGCCCCCGCGGGCCCGTATCGCGCCTCGTCGAACGACCCCGCGTTGTCCGATGGTTCTAGGTTCATCTCGAGGGTGCGGATGCCGTTCCGGCGCGCCCGCGCCGCGAAACCGGCCGCGGGATAGACCGCGCCGGACGTGCCGATGGCCGCGAAGAGGTCGGCCCGGTCCAGCGCCGCCTCGATGCGGCCGAGGTGCATCGGCATCTCGCCGAACCAGCCGATATCCAGGCGCAGGCTGCCCGCCGCTCCGCAGCTAGGGCAGGGCTGGTCGGTGCCCAGATCGCCGCGGTTCCCGCGGACGTCGCGGCACGCGGTGCAGCGGGCCTTGAGGATCTCGCCGTGCATGTGGGTCACGGAGCCGGAGCCGGCGCGCTCGTGGAGATCGTCGACGTTCTGGGTGCACAGGAACAGCGCGCCGCCCCGTTCGGCGAGCACCGTTTCGAGCCGTGCAAGGGCTGCGTGGGCCGCGTTGAGCTGGGCCGCGACGACGCCTTGGCGGCGCAGGTTGTAGAAGGCGTGCACCTCGTCCGGATCGGCGGCGAAGGCCTCGGGCGTGGCCAGGCGCATCGGATCGAAGCGCCGCCAGAGACCCTCGCGATCGCGGAAGGTGCCGAGGCCGCTCTCGGCCGAGATCCCGGCTCCGGTGAGGACGAACAGGTTCATGCGGTTCTCCTTCGGACGCGGCCCTCGCGAGCGGATCGATAAAATTGTTCTTAACCCGCGGCTGCCATTCTACCCCGGCGGACGCGGCACCGGTCCTCTCGGACCGGACGCCTCGCCCGAGGTTCGCTCGCAGCAGGCGCCGATGTCGAAAGCCCAGACGGACTGCGCCGGCGAGACCCGATCGCCCGCTGCGGACCCACCGCCCCTCAGCCCGAACCTCCGCCGGCACCTCGGACGCAACCTGCGGGCCTTCTACGCCGACGCGATCGGAGAGCCGCTGGGCGAACGCATCGAGGCGCTCCTCGGCCGGCTCGACAAGACACGCCGCTGAAGGCCCCGCGCCGGACGGCCATCCACAGCGTTCAGGCACGCTTCAGGACGAGCGGTGCAATTGCGCACCACATCTTTTGATCATTTGCTCTAGAAGCGCGCGGCACAGAGCTTTACTGGCTCCGACTCGAAGATATTCCAATGACCGTCATCGCCCTCGTCGTCCTCGGCAACGTCCTCCTTGCCGGGCTGTTCTCGCTCATCGCGTTTGCAGCCGACTAAATACCCTCTCGTCCTGCTGCTCCCCCTCGCATTTTCGTCGCTCGACGCGGCGGTTCCGCCGAGACCTTGTCTCGGCCTGTCCCGCGCGTCAGTATGGTGAACGCGAGATGAACGCGTCGCGGTGTCCATGCCGCGGCGATGCGGCGACGGAGAAGGGCGATGCTGTCGATCGGCCAGGCACTCGTATCCGCCACGGGCTTCTTCGGACGTAGCCCGACCCGCCAAGCCTCGTCTCCCCGGATGCAGGACGAGCGCGAGTGGGCGGAGACCGATGAGACCGCCCAGCAGCCCGCCGACGCCTTCTCCCGGGGAGCGCCCTGTTTCGATGCCGTCGAGGCGGCGCTCAAGGACGCCGGCTACCTCGATTCCTGACCTCTCAGGCCCGCAGGGGCAGGGGACGCGCCGACGGCGCAGGCCGTGGCCTGCTGACCCGCGAACGTTCTTTCTAAAGAACGGGGCCGCCGCGGTAACGCCGTTCCCCTGAATCGCCCGCGCACGACGAAATCCTTCTCCCCACCCGCTTGCCAGCTTCGCGTGCCCGAAGTGAGAAGGCGGTTCACCTGCCCTGCACGAGGACGGCCCGAACTGCCCCGCTTGACAACGTTCGTTTAAAAGAACGAAAAGGCCGGACCACGCGACGTGCTGCCGGCGCGTGGTGCCTTGACCGATGCTTGGGCAGCGATGGATTTCGGAGGCAGACGTGATCCCTTTCAACGATCGCACCGGACGCCGGGCCCGCGCCGTCCTCGCGACCTGCCTTCTCGCGGCCACGCTCGGCGCGGGCCAGGCGCGTGCGCAGACGGAGCTGCTCAACGTCTCCTACGATCCGACGCGGGAGCTCTATAAGGAGCTGAACGCCGCCTTCGTGGAGGATTGGAAGGCGAAGACCGGGGAGACGATCACGGTCCGCGTGTCCCACGGCGGCTCCGGCTCGCAGGCCCGCACCGTCATCGACGGCGTGCCCGCCGACGTGGTGACGCTCGGCATCCCCTCGGACATCGATGCGATCGCGCGGATCTCGAAGAAGATTCCCGAGGATTGGCGCGCCAAGCTGCCCAATGCCGGGCTTCCCTACGTCTCGACCGTGGTGTTCCTCGTCCGCAAGGGCAATCCGAAGGGCATCAAGGATTGGGGCGACCTCGTGAAGCCCGACGTCGCCGTGATCACCCCGAACCCCAAGACCTCGGCGGGCGGACGCTGGAACTTCCTGGCCGCCTGGGGCTACGCCTACGAACGCGACGGCAAGAGCGCTGAGAAGGCCAACGCCTTCGTTGGGCAGCTCTACAAGCAGGTGCCCGTCCTCGACACCGGTGCCCGCGGCTCGACCGTGACCTTCGCCCAGCGCGGCCTCGGCGACGTGCTGCCCACCTGGGAGAACGAGGCCTACCTCGTCTTCGAGGAGTTCGGCCGCGACAAGTTCGATGTCGTCGTGCCCCCGACCTCGATCTACGCCGAGCCGCCGGTGGCCCTCGTCGACGCCAATGTCGACAAGAAAGGCACCCGGAAGGCGGCCGAGGCCTATCTGCAGTTCCTCTACTCGGACAGGGCGCAGGCGCTGTTCGCCAAGCACCGCTACCGCCCGAGCCGCCCCGAGGCGGCCCGCAAGGAGGATCTCGCCTTCTTACCCGAGGTGAAGCTCTTCAAGATCGAGGATCTCCAGGGCAGCTGGGACGACATCCAGAAGCGCAACTTCGACAGCGGCGGCCTGTTCGACCAGTTGAGCAAGGCGCCGGGGCGGTAGCGCGATACCCTCCCGCAGAGGGGAGGGATTAGAGCTTCACTTGGAAACCTTCATGCCCGAACCCCTCCGCCCCCGACGGCGCCTCATGCAGCCCAGCGTGATTCCCGGCTTCGGGCTCGCCTTCGGCTACATGCTGACCTGCCTCGGGCTCATCGTGCTCCTGCCGCTGGCCGCGCTCGTCGCCAGGGCCTCCGGTCTCGGCCTGTCAGGCATCTGGGAGGTCGCCACCGATCCGCGCGTGGCGGCCGCGCTCAAGGTGAGCTTCGGCATCTCGATCCTCGCCGCGCTCACGGCCTCGACCTTCGGCTTCCTCGTCGCCTGGGTGCTGACCCGCTACGATTTTCCCGGCCGACGCGTCGTCGATGCGGTGGTCGACCTGCCCTTCGCGCTGCCCACCGCCGTGGCCGGCATCGCGCTCGCCTCGCTCTATGCCCCCAACGGCCTCGTCGGCGCGCAGCTCGCCAAGCTCGGGATCCAGGCGGCCTACACGCCGCTCGGCATCTACATCGCCATGGTCTTCATCGGCCTGCCCTTCGCGGTGCGGACCGTGCAGCCGCTCATCGTGGAGATCGACCGGGAGATCGAGGAGGCCTCGGCCACCCTCGGGGCGGACCGCCTCCACACGCTGACGCGGGTCATCCTGCCGCCGCTGATTCCGGCCGTGCTCACGGGCTTCGCTCTCGCCTTCGCCCGAGGCGTCGGCGAGTACGGCTCGATCATCTTCATCGCCGGCAACCTGCCCTACGTGTCGGAGATCGCGCCGCTCCTCATCGTCATCAAGCTCTCCGAGTTCGACTACAAGGGCGCCTGCGCGATCGCGGTGATCATGCTCGCCATCTCCTTCGCGACGCTGCTCGCGATCAACCTGATCCAGGCCTGGAGCCGCCGGAGATTCGGCTATGTCTGAGGCCGCCGCCCTTCCCCGGGTCAGCCCGCAGCCCGCCGTGGCGACGGAGGGACGCCCCGTCCGCTGGGTCCTCACGGCGCTCGCGATCGGCTTCCTCGCCCTGTTCCTGGTGCTGCCCCTGATCACCGTCTTCGCCCAGGCCTTCGCCAAGGGCTGGGATGCCTATCGCGCCGCCTTCGACGAGCCGGATGCGCGCTCGGCGATCCGGCTGACCCTCACCGTCGCGGCAATCGCCGTGCCCTTCAACCTCGTGTTCGGCGTGGCCGCCTCCTGGGCGATCGCTAAGTTCGAGTTCGTAGGCAAGAACCTGCTCGTCACCCTGATCGACCTGCCCTTCTCGGTCTCGCCGGTGGTCTCGGGCCTCATCTACGTCCTGCTCTTCGGGGCGCAGGGGCTGCTCGGCCCCTGGCTCCTTGCGAACGACATCCAGATCATCTTCGCGCTACCGGGGATCGTTCTGGCCACGATCTTCGTCACCTTCCCCTTCGTCGCCCGCCAGCTCATCCCCCTCATGCAGGAGCAGGGCAACGCGGAGGAGGAGGCCGCCCTGACACTCGGGGCCTCGGGCTGGCACGTGTTCCGGACGGTGACCCTGCCCAACATCCGCTGGGCGCTCCTCTACAGCGTGCTCCTCTGCAACGCCCGGGCGATGGGCGAGTTCGGCGCCGTGGCGGTGGTGTCGGGCCATATCCGCGGCCTCACGAACACCATCCCGCTCCACGTGGAGATTCTCTACAATGAGTATAACTTCGTTGCCTCTTTCGCCGTCGCCTCCGTCCTTGCCAGCCTCGCTCTTGTCACCCTCGTCATCAAATCCGGGCTCGAATGGCGCTACAGCGACGAGCTCGCGGCGGGCGCACGGCGTCACTGACCGGATCGGCGCCTCGACCGCCATCCGGGTCGAGGACCTGTCGAAGACCTTCGACACGGCGGCCGTCCTGCACGACCTCTCCCTCGACGTGCGGGCCGGCGAACTGCTCGCGCTGCTCGGCCCCTCGGGCTCGGGCAAGACGACGCTCTTGCGCGTCATCGCCGGACTCGAACTGCCCGATCGCGGCCGCATCATCTTCGGCGGGGACGATGCCACCCGGCTCCCCGTGCAGGAGCGGGCGGTCGGCTTCGTGTTCCAGCACTACGCGCTCTTCAAGCATATGAGCGTGGCCGAGAACATCGCCTACGGGCTCAACGCCCGGAAGCGCCCGGGCCGCCCGGACAAGGCCGAGATCAAGCGCCGGGTCGGCGACCTCCTCGACCTCATCAAGCTCTCCGGCTTCGCCGACCGCTATCCCTCGCAGCTCTCCGGCGGCCAGCGCCAGCGCGTGGCGCTGGCGCGGGCGCTGGCCGTCGAGCCCCGCGTGCTCCTCCTCGACGAGCCCTTCGGCGCCCTCGACGCCCAGGTCCGAAAGGACCTGCGCCGCTGGCTGCGCGAGATCCACGACCGCACCGGCCAGACCACGATCTTCGTGACCCACGACCAGGACGAGGCGCTGGAGCTCTCCGACCGGGTCGCCGTGCTCGACAAGGGCCGCCTCGCCCAGGTCGGCACGCCCGACGAGGTCCAGGAGGCCCCGGCCTCGGCCACGGTGCTGAAGTTCCTCGGTGACACCATTGAGGTCGAGGCCATCGCCGAGGGCGGCCGGGTTTTCGTCAACGGGCGTCCGACGCCGGTGGCCGCGCCGCCCGGCCTCGTCGGCCCGGTCAAGCTCTACGCCCGGCCCTGGCAGCTCCGCTTCGCCGAGCCCGAGCACGCCCATGTCGAGGGCGTCGTGCGCACCTCCTACCGGACGCAAGGGCGTCAGCGCATCGAGGTCGACAGGGCCGAGGGTAAGACCGTGGTCGTCGAGGCCGCCAATTCCGCCCGGCTCGCCGCCGGCCGGCCGGTCGGCCTGCAGATCGTCGGGGGCCACGTCTTCGCGGATTGAGCGCCGAACTCGGGCCGGCGACCGACGCGGCGTGGTCCGCCCCGCCGACGCGCGCTGACGTTCAGGCTGACACTTGGAGGGTCCTCGGTTTTTTGCGCCGCACTCAAGTTCGGCTGCAACCGTTCCGGCCCCTCGGGGATTACGTGTCCAACAAACGCAACGCGCTGCGTTGCCCATGAAGCCATACTGAGGACGCGCCCGCCGGGTCGCGTGCAGGACCCCACGATGAATGCGACGAAATCCCATGTGCCTGCCTTGGCGGGGGCAGCTCTCATGACGTTTGCCTGGATCGCCGCCGCTTCAGCCGCACCGGCGGTGCGGGCCACGAAGGTCGCGGATGCGGGCCAAGCCGTGGCCGCGACGCCCGCCATCGACAACGAGGACGACGGCTCCAACTGCACCCGCTCCCGCAAGCGGCTCTGGGTCGACGGCGAGGGCTGGATCGTGCGCCGGGTCACGACCTGCCGCTGAGACGGCTCAGGCCCGAGCGACTCGGGCGGAAGGAGCTTGGGACAAGCCCCGCTTACGCAGTCTTCGGCGATGGCGGAACCCTCGGCCCCGGAACGACCATGACGGCGGCGCGATTCAACGGTCTGATCCGCGTAGGAGTGCCCGATGTCGACCCCGAACCGCTTCCCATCGTCCGCTGCCCTTGCCCTTGCCCTCGCCCTCTGCGTCGCCGCGTCCGGCGCGGCGACGGCCCAAGGCACCCCATACGGCTACACCGGCTACGGCTATGGATACGCGGAGCCCCTGGTCCGCGGCGATTACGTCGGCGCGCCGCTGACCCGTTTCCCGCGGCCGAGCGAGCTGGTTCCCGCCGCCTGGGGCTACGGCACCTACGGCATTCCGACCGTGTCGGGCATCCGAAGCGCTCCGGTTGGAGTGCCGACCGTCTACATCATCGATCGCCCGGAGCCGACGGCGCGCCGCCGGGCCGCGGGCCCGGCCCGCGTCCTGTCGCGCGGCAGGGATGGACATTGGTCGGACGCGCAGGCCGAGCGCGGCGTCGGCCGCACTGCCGGTGCCCAGATCATCCCGGTGAGAACGCCGAGCCGCTGAGGCTGGCGCCAGCCCGGACGCGTGGGCCTCATCAGCTCGGCGCATCGGGCACGAGCGCGGCGAACCAAGCCGCGTAGGAGCTGCGCGCGGCCATCCGCCGGTTCTCGTCGGGCGCGCCGTCCTCCCACCAGACCGGCCCCCGCTCGCCGAGCGCGACCTTCGCCCTCTCGACGGCGGCGCGCGCATCAGTCAGGGCGTTATCGTCGCCCGCGCGCTTGGCGACGCCGACCGCCCGCCGCGCCGCCATCAGGGCCTTGACCCATGTCCGCCGGCTGTCCTCGGGAAGGGCCGGGTTGGTGCGGCGCCACAGCCGGCCGCGAACCACGAAATAGCGCCCGTCGGGCGTGACCAGATACCGGTCCGGCAGGGGAGCACCCGCCTCTTCCGAGGCCCTGCGGCGCATCATGTTCCTGCAATCCTTCGCAACAAATTAAGGTGTTTCCCCGAAGCTCCGCGCAGGAACCTCCTCTTGGGTGGACGGCGGATCGCCATGCACATCGTCATCGTTGATACCAGCCGCGTCGTCCTCAAGATCGTCTCCGGCCTGCTCGAGCCGCGCGGCCACACCGTCCACGTCTTCACCGATTCCGCCGAAGCCCTCGATTACGTGACGAACACGCCCTCGGTGCGGGTGCTCATCACCAGCCTCGAGGTCCGGCCGATCAGCGGTCTCGAATTGTGCTGGTCCGCCCGCCTGCTCGCGGAGGCGAACCGCCCGCTCTACGTCATCACGATGTCCTCGGCCCGCAATGCCCGCAACCTCGCGGAGGCGCTGGACAGCGGCGCCGACGACTTCATCGAGAAGCCGCCGGGCGGCGAGGAGCTGCATGCCCGCCTGCGCGCCGCCGACCGGCTCACGACCATGCAGAGCGAGCTGATCCGCCTCGCCGAGACGGACCCGCTCACCGGCCTGCTCAACCGCCGGGCCTTTCTCCAGCGCAGCCGGGAGGCGGGCGACCGGGCCGGCAACCACGGCCGGATGTCGGCGATCCTCGTCGACATCGATCATTTCAAGCGGATCAACGACGAGTACGGCCACGATGTCGGCGACGCCGCGATCCAGGCGGTGGCCCGCGAGCTGGCGCCGGAGGGCATCGTCGGCCGGCTCGGCGGCGAGGAATTCGGGATCGTCCTGCCCTATCGCCCGCTGGTCGAGGCCGAGGCCTTCGCCGGGCGCCTGCGCCTCGTCATGCAGGCCCTGCGCATCCGCGGCGCCAAGACGCCGATCCGGCTGACCTGCAGCTTCGGCGTCAGCGAATGGTCTGAGGGCGACACGATCGAGGGCCTGATCAAGCGGGCCGACATCGCGCTCTACGAGGCCAAGAGCGGCGGGCGCAACCGCGTCGTCTCCGCCGCGACGGATCTGCTCCTCGCCCGTACGGCGTGATCGCGGTTGTGGG